>NZ_JAGGOF010000018.1 GCF_018614775.1 Pseudomonas fluorescens | reverse complement strand
GCCTGCTCGCGATGGGGCCTTAAAGCTCAAGCCACATGTGAATCTTGTCGAAGTATTCGTCGTCCACCCGAATAGCCATCGGCTCCAGCCCATACAGCACAAAACCGCAGCGCTGGTAGAGCTTGACCGCCGAGTCGTTGCCGGCGGTGACGGTCAGTTGGACCAGCCGCAAGAAGCTGTGGCGGCGGGCTTCGGCGAGGGCGGCTTGCACCAGTTGCTGGCCCAGCCCCTGGCGGCAATGGGCGGTACCGACATACATGCCGAACAGCAGCGCCTTGTGCCGGGCTTTTTCCCGAGGCTCCAGGGCCAGGCCGACGATACCGACCAACTCAACGCCCACGAATGCTCCCAGCAACACGTCAACCCGGCTGGTCAGGCGCGACTCCCACCAATTGATCGGCAGCGCCGCTCGCTCTCTGACGCTGGAGGTGAAGGCTTGCGGGTGCAGCGCGTACGCCTCAAGCATCAACGCGCGATACGCCGGGGCATCGCCGGCCCGCAGCCGTCGAATGCTCATGCCGCACGCCGTTGCTCGAGCATCAGGCGCAGCGCCAGCGCACCGAGCACAAAGCCCATGACGTAACGCTGCACGGCCAGCCAGCGCGGGTTGTGGACAACCCACGAGGCGATGCCGGCGGCAAACAACGCTATCAGCAGGTTGACGCTGAAACTCACGCCGATCTGGGTCAGCCCGAGGACGATGCTCTGGGTGAACAGCGAACCATGTTCCGGGCTGATGAACTGCGGAAACACCGACAGGTAGAACACCGCTATCTTCGGGTTCAGGGCGCTGGTGAGAAAGCCCATGGTGATCAGCTTGCGAGTCGAATCCGCCGGCAGCTGCCGGGCTTCGAAGGGTGAACGAGCGCCCGGTTTCACGGCCTGCCAGGCCAGCCACAGCAGGTAGAGCGCACCGGCCCACTTCAGCACTTCATAGGCCATGGGCACTGCCAGGAACACCGCCGTCAGCCCGGCCGCCGCCGCGAACAGGTGGACGAAGAACCCCGCCACCACGCCCAGCAGCGAAGTAACCCCGGCCTTGCGCCCCTGGCAGATCGAACGGGAGATCAGGTAGATCATGTTCGGGCCGGGTGTGAGCACCATCAGCAACGCGGCGGCGGCAAAAATCAGCAGGTCCGGCAATGGGATCATGAAATCCGTCCTTGAATCAGCAGGTCAGGCGATGGAGGCTCGATAAAACGGCAGGATCACTTCACCTGTCAACGGCGCCAGGCAAAGATCTCCATCACCGGCCGGGTCGATCCAGCGCACTTCTTCAATTTCGGCAGCCGGCGAAACCACGGTGTCGAGGGTCAGCAAGAACACTTCAGCTTGCACAGTAAACCCGGGCTCATTGGCCGCCGGCGCACTGAACGGCCCCAGGTAACGAGCTTGCGCCGGGTCGATCACAAGCCCAAGCTCTTCCTCCAGCTCCCGGGCCAGGGCCTGGACCGGTTGCTCGTGGGGTTCGATCTTGCCTCCCGGCTGCATGAACGCCCGGGTGCCGCGCTTGCGCACCAGCAGGGTCCGACCGTCCGGCCCGATCAACAGGGCGGCGGCGATGTGGATGAGGGAATCTGTCATGGGGTCGGCCTTGGCGGGAAAACCAGGAAGATTACAGCCCGGGGCAGCGGCCGCAAAGCCCGCTCCCGATTTCAGGATCAGCATGAAGCCCTGTGGGAGCGAGCCTGCTCGCGATAGCGGATTGTCTGTTGTAAACCCGTTGACTGACACACCGCTATCGCGAGCAAGCTCGCTCCCACAGGTTGGACTGTATCGTCTATCAGAGCGCGGTCACCCCAACATCGGCTTCGGCACCGAAGGATCCTCTTCCTCGGGAATCTTGACGAATACGCTGTAGCGAGCGCCTTCCATCGCTTCGAAGGCGATGAGCTTATCCACCAGCGGCCCGCTCAGGACCTTGCCGGCGTTGAGCAGCAGCATGCCGTTGTCGGCGTTGAGGTTGCGCGCCAGGACCATCCCGGCGGCCAGCTCCCGAGTGGTCATGACCTTCACCGTCGGGTCCGACAAGGTCACGTCTTCCAGGTATTCGCCACAGGCCTTGATGAAGTCCTCGATCATGTCCGGGTCGTACAGCTTGCCGGCGTACTTGCGGATGTAGACCAGCGCTTCATCGCTGTTCATCTGCCGTTCGAGGATCAACCCGCGCTGCAGCTCGATGAAGTCCACCGCCAGCTTCAACAGCCGCGAACCGAACGGAATGGCGTCACCCTTCAGGTGCTCGGGGAAACCGCTGCCGTCCCAGCGCTCCTGGTGATGACGGATGATCCGTGCCGCGTCTTTCATCGGGTCCAGGGTCATCAGCAGCGATTCGCTCTGCTTCGGATAAGCGCGATACAGGTCCAGCTCAGTGTGATGGAGCAAGTCGGCCGGCGTGGTCATCATGTTATCGGTCCAGCTCAGCTTGCCGATGTTGTAGAGCGCCGCCGCCATGGTCAGGTCGCGATCCGTGGATTCGTCAAGAAAATGCAGACGGCTGTAGACCCGGATCAACTCGATGATCTGCCGGTTGGTCTGCTTGGCCTTGGGCAGGCGCAGGTTGGCGATCAGCGAGAACACTTCGGTGCTGGTCACATAGCTGCGCTTGAGTTCGTCGTAGGCCAGGTCAAGCATGTCGGCGGTCTGCTGCAACTCGGAAGTGCGCGACGCCACGCGTTTTTCCAACGTGGCGTTGAGCGTCTTGAGTTGCTGATTCTGCTCGCGGTTCAGCGCTTCGAGGCGCTGGCGTTCGCTTTCGGAATGCTGGTGAGCCAGGGCCTGGCGCAGGGCCTGGACCAGTTCGTCATCGTTCCAGGGCTTGCTGAGGTAGCGATACAAGCCCCCGTCGTTGATGGCCTTGGTCATCATGTCCACATCGGCATAACCGGTGAGCAGGATGCGCAAGGTCGATGGATACAACTTGCGGATCTGCGCCAGCAGCGTGGCGCCATCCATGTTGGGCATGCGCGCATCGGTCATCACCAGATCGACCGGCCGCTCCTTGAGGATTTCCAGGGCCTTGGCGCCGCTGTCGGCCAGCAGGATCTCGTAGGGCTGGCTGCGCAATAACCGCCGCAGGCTGTTGAGAATAGACTCTTCGTCATCGACCAACAGCACCGTCGGCTTCTTTACCGGAACATCCGGCGATTGATCTTCCATTGGAACCCCCTCCTAATCACGACAACCGTTCTACCGTACCCCCGAAAGACAGGCTAGTAGATTGCAAACATTTAGGCACGATTTGCCATCACTGGCCGAGCGCATCCTGATGAGCCGGCTATGCTCTACCCCATGAAGGGCCATGTACAGGCCAGAATACTCATGCCAGCGAAAGGGATATCAGATGTACCCACGGTTCCATAGTCAGCATCCCCACGGTGCACGGCCATGAGCCTGCCGTCGGAAAGAGCCAATCGGCGGATCCTGATCGTCGACGACACCGCGACGATCCATGAGGATTTTCGCAAGATCCTCAGCCCCCACGCGCCGTCCGAAGACAACCTGAGCAGTGCCGAAGAGGCTCTGTTCGGCGCGCCGGTGGCGGTCGCCAGCCAGAGTTTCATGCTCGATTCGGCCTTCCAGGGCATGGAAGCCCTGAACAAGGTCGAAACGGCACTGGCCCAGGGGCAGCCCTACGCCATGGCCTTCATCGACATGCGCATGCCGCCCGGTTGGGACGGGCTGGAAACCATCGAACGGCTATGGCGCGCCGACCCCAAGCTGCAAGTGGCGCTGTGCACCGCCTATTCGGACTATTCCTGGGAGGACATCGCCGACCGCCTAGAACTGGGCGATCGCTTGCTCATCCTGAAAAAGCCTTTCGATGCCATCGAAATCCGCCAGATGGCCAGCACCCTGACCGTCAAATGGCAGATGACCGAAGACGCCGCACTGAAGATGGACATGCTCGAACAGGCGGTCCAGGAGCGCACCCGGGAGCTGGCCGACGCCAACATCATCGTGCAGAACAGCCCGACCATCCTCTATCGCCTGCGCGGCGAGCCGCCGTTCCCGTTGATGTACATGTCTCACAACATCACCAAGTTCGGCCATGTCGCGGCGCAACTGGTCAGCTCGCCGGACTGGGCGCAGATGCTCATTCACCCCGACGACCAGCCGAAGATCGATAACGCCATGGTCCGCGTCCTGGACCGGGACAACGCCGGCGCGTCCATCGAGTTTCGCATGCGCACCGGTGATGACACATTCCGCTGGGTGGAGAACCGCTACATCCCGGTGCGCAACGAGCACGGTCAACTGCTGGAGGTGGAGGGAATCATTCTCGATATCACCGAACGCAAGCTGGCCGAGGAAAAAATCGCCCTGTTGGCCCGCACCGACGGTCTGACCAGACTCGCCAACCGCGCCACCATGATCGAACGGCTGCACCAGGCGTTCGCCGCGGCCCGGCGGGGGGCAGCGGCGTTCGCGATGTTCTACCTGGACCTGGACCACTTCAAGCGGATCAACGACACCCTCGGCCACCCCATCGGCGACCTGCTGTTGCAGGAAGTCGCCGCGCGCATCAAGGCCTGTACCCGCGAAAACGACGTGGTGGCACGCCTGGGCGGCGACGAGTTCGCCATCCTGCAACTGGACGTCCATGAACCGACCCACTGCGCCGCGCTGGCGGCGAAAATCCGTGATGCCCTCGTGGCGCCCTACTCCCTGGACGGCAACGACGCGCGGATCTCGGTGAGCATCGGCATCGCCCTGTACACGCCGCAGAGCCTGAGCGCCGACAGCCTGATGGCCCAGTCCGACATGGCCCTGTACCGTTCCAAGGAAAAGGGCCGCAACCAATACCACTTCCATAATGAGGAAATTAACCAGGAAGTCACCGACCGCGTCGCCCTGGCCAATGAGCTGCGCCAGGCCATCGAGAACAACGAGCTGCACCTGCATTACCTGCCGGAGGTCGACCTCGGCACCGGCAAGATCCTCGGCATGGGCGTGCAGGTGCGCTGGAACCACCCCGAACGTGGCTGGCTGGAGCCGGCGGCATTCATGCCGGCCGCTGAAAAGACCGGGATCATCATTGGCCTGGGGCACTGGGTGCTGGACCAGGCCTGCCAGCAGATGCGCAAATGGCGCGACCTGAACATGGCGCCCCCGGTGATCGCCATCGACCTGTCCCTGACCCAGCTCAAGACCGGCCCGGAACTGATCTACGACGTGCTGCGCACCACAGCCCGCTGGGAACTGGCGCCCTGGGACCTGCGCTTCGACGTTACCGAAGGGACCCTGGCCCAGACCAAGTGGACCCACAACGACGTGCTACCGCGCCTGTGTGAATTGGGCGTGCAGATAGCCATCGATGATTTCGGCACCGAATATTCCTCGTTCGATTACCTCAAGACCTACCGGGTCAACCACCTCAAGCTCGCCCAGCGGTTTCTCGACAGCGCCAACGCCGACCCTGGCAACGCCACGACCCTGCGGGCAATCATCAACTTCGCCCGGGATACGGGCATCGGGATCATTGCCGAAGGCGTCGAGACCCAGGAGCAACGCACGACGCTGATGGCCAGCGGCGGCCCGATGCTGGCCCAGGGACATTACTTCAGTACCGTGGTCGACAGTGACCAGGCCGCCGAACTGCTCAAGGCCGGGACCATCGTCCCCGTGGCCGACCACTGGACCCGACCGGCGAGCCAGTTATCGGAGAGCAACCCATGAACCCATTATCGGTACCCGCGAACAGGCGAATCCTGGTGGTGGACGACACGCCGGCCATCCACCAGGACTTTCGCAAGATCCTCAGCCCCAGCGCCGGCAATGATGACTCGCTGGACGACACCGAGAGCCTGTTGTTCGGCACACCCCAGGTCAACCGGCTGCAGTTCCAGATCGACTCGGCCTACCAGGGTGAAGAGGCGCTGGAGCTGGTCAAGCGGGCCCAGGCCGAAGGCCAGCCCTATGCGCTGGTGTTCGCCGACATGCGCATGCCGCCGGGTTGGGACGGCCTGCAGACCATCGAGCGACTCTGGAAAGCTGACCCACGGCTGCAAATCGCGCTGTGCACGGCGTTCTCGGATTACACCTGGGAAACCATGGCCGAACGGATCGAGTTCGACGATCAGTTGCTGATCCTCAAGAAGCCCTTTGACACCCTGGAAATCCGCCAGATGGCCAGCGCCATGACCTGGAAATGGCAGTTGGCCCAGGATGCCGCGCGAAAAATGCGCAGCCTGGAGCGCACCATTGAAGAACGGGTCCAGGAACTGCTCAAGGTTTCCCACCTGCTGCAATACGACGTGCTCACCGAACTGCCCAACAGCATGTTGCTGGGCGATCGCCTGACCCAGGCCATGGCCCAGTGCCGCCGACACGATCGGCAACTGGCGGTGATGTTCATCGGCCTGGACCGCTTCAAGCGCGTCAATAACGCCCTCGGACACCCGGTGGGCGATGAAATGCTCAAGCGCGTGGCCCGGGCGCTGGCGACCGTGGTGCGTGAGTCCGATTCGGTGTTTCGCTACGGCTCCGATGAGTTCGTGGTGGTGCTGGGTGACATCGCCGACTCGCAGCAGACCAAGGGCGTGGCGGAAAAACTGCTGGCGGCGGTCAGCACGCCCCAACCGATCGATGGCCATGACCTGACCGTCACCGCAAGCCTGGGCGTCAGCGTCTATCCGACCGATGGTTTCGACGCCGTGGCGCTGATCAAGAAAGCCGAAACGGCGATGCGCAACGTCAAGGAAACCGGCCCCAACGACTACCGTTTCTTTACCGAAGACATGAACCGCCGGGCCCGCCAGCAGCAGACCATCGAATCCGGTCTGCGCCTGGCGCTGCAACGCAAGGAATTCGTGCTGCATTACCAACCCAAGCTCGACCTCATCAGCGGCAAGGTGGTCGGTGTCGAGGCGCTGGTGCGCTGGAACCGCCCGGATCATGGCCTGGTTTACCCGTCGGACTTCATCCCGGTGGCCGAGGACAGCGGACTGATCGTGCCGCTGAGCCAATGGGTGCTCCAGGAAGCCTGCCAACAGGCGGTCAAGTGGCAAGCCCAGGGGATGCGGCCGCTGTACCTGTCAGTTAACGTCTCGACCATCGACTTTCGCCAGCGCGGTTTCGTCGAAGGCATCGCCCGCACCCTCAAGGAAACGGGCCTGGACCCGACACAGTTAGAACTGGAGATCACCGAAAGCGTGCTGATGCAGAACGTCGACACCACCGTCGCCATTCTCAGGGCCATCAAGCAACTGGGCGTAAGGCTGGCCATCGACGATTTCGGCACCGGTTACTCGAGCCTGAGTTACCTGCAGAAATTTCCGGTGGATGTGCTGAAGATCGACCAGTCGTTCGTCGGCGACCTGAGCATCGACAGCAATGACGCAAAGCTGGTGAGCACCATCATCAGTCTGGGCAAGGGCTTGAACCTGCAGATCATTGCCGAAGGCGTGGAGACCCTGGAGCAATTGGATTTTCTCCGCGCCCACCAGTGCGAGGAGGCCCAGGGGTATTACTTCAGCAAGCCCGTGGAGCCGCAAGCCTTCGCCCAATGGATGGCCGAGTGGGAACAGCGCCCGAACCCGTTTTCATGAAATAGCCTGCTCCATCAACCCATGTTCAAGGAAGCATCCGATGGCGTCACCAGGACTGTTATTGGCTCTCGGCCTGTTCATGGGCTTAAGCGTGGCCGCTCACGCCGAGCCATTGGACGAACCGCTCAAACCGCTGCCGCCCGTTCCAGCCCTGGACCCCAGGCGCGTCCAGTTGGGCCAACGGCTGTTTCATGATCCACGGTTGTCGGTCAACAACACGCTGTCCTGCGCCAGTTGCCACCGCCTGGACAAGGGTGGCGCCGATGACAAACCGCAGTCCCTGGGTTTCGACGGCAAACCGGTGGAGGTCAACACGCCCACCGTGTTCAACGCCAGCCTGAATTTCCACCAGTTCTGGGACGGCCGTGTCGACACGCTGGAAGAACAGGTCCATATCGTGGTCACCAGTCCCACGGAAATGGGCAGCACCTGGGAAGCCGTGGTCAAGCGCATCGGCGATGACCCGGGCTACGCCAAGGACTTCAAGCAAGCCTATCCCGACGGCGTGACCCTGCCTAACATCCAGGGTGCCCTGGCCGATTTCGAACGCACCCTGCTGACCCCCAACTCACGCTTCGACCAGTACCTGCTGGGCAACACCGACATCCTCACGCCCCGGGAAAAATTCGGCTACCAGCGCTTCAAGGAATACGGCTGCATCGCTTGCCACCAAGGCGTGAACATCGGCGGCAACATGTTCCAGAAGTTCGGCGTCATGGGTGACTACATTGCCGACCTGGGCAACCCCACCCGAGCCGACGGCGGCCGCTTCAACGTCACCGGTGATGAAGCGGACCGCCAGGTGTTCAAAGTGCCGAGCCTGCGCAACGTCGCCGTCACCGCGCCGTATTTCCATAAAGGCTCGGCGGCCACGCTGGAACAGGCGGTGGAAGTGATGTTCAAGTACCAGTTGGGCCGTGAGCCCGTCGGCAAGGATACGGAGCTGATCGTCGAGTTCCTCAAGACCCTGACCGGCGAATGGGAGGGCAAGCCCCTATGAAAGCCCTTCACCGCCTGGGTCTGGTGCTCATTGGCGTATCACTCCTTTCGATCCTGCTGTTCATGTATATCCAATCGGGTGCGCAACAGGCCGCCTCGTACATTGAATCCCGGGACCTGGTCCGGCAGCTCAAGCAACAGGACGCCATCTGGGACAATGAGGTACTCAAGACCCGGATCGCCCTGATCCACAACTACGACCCCCTGGTCTCGCCGCTGCACGAAATAACCCGCCTGTGGCAGCGCCTGGATGCCATTGAATCAGCCCCGGGTCGCCACGCGCCAGCGCTGTGGGACACCCAGCGCGACGACTACCTGAAAGCGGTAAAGGAGAAGACCCGCCTGGTGGAAAAGTTCAAGTCGCACCATGCGGTACTGCGCAACTCCCTGTCTTTCCTGCCGGCTGCCGAGGACGATATCCAGAGCCAGTTCGCCCGGCTCTCGGATGAGGAAAGATTGCAGTTGCAAAATGTCGCCATCGACACCTACGACTTGCTGCTCAGCAGCATGGAGTTCGCCCAGATCACCACCCAGGACACGGCCGCCGAGGTGCTGCTGGGCCTGAACCGGCTGGACATCAACAAGGAGCGCCTGCCCTCGGGGCTCCAGAAGGCCGTGACCATCCTGGCCCGGCACATCGCGCTGATACTGCGCGAACAACCCCAGGTCAACGAGTTGTTGCAGGGCATCGAAGCGGTCCCCGTGTCGGATCGACTCGACGCCATCACCAGCCTGCTCGACAAGGACCAGGAAACCGCTGCCGCCTTCCACCAGCGCAACCATATCTACCTGATGCTGTTCGCGACGTTCCTGGTGATGATCCTGATCTGGCTGGCGATCCGGCTGATGCGCAGCTTCGCCGAGATCAAGCGGGTCAACAACGCCCTGAAAACCGCCAACGACGAACTGGAACAACGGGTTGAAGAACGCACCCGCCAGCTCAAGGACACCCAGAGCGAACTGATGGACACCGCCCGCCAGGCCGGCATGGCGGAAATCGCCACCAATGTGCTGCACAACGTCGGCAACGTGCTCAACAGCGTGAACATCTCCGCCGACCTGGTCAGCCGCAAACTGCGCAGCAGCAAGACGCTGGGCTTGGGCAAGGCGATGCAACTGATCAACGAACATGCCCATGACCTGGGGCATTTCCTTACCGAAGACGAGAAAGGCAAGCTGTTGCCCGGTTATCTCAACCAATTGGTGGAGGCCATCGCCCTTGAGCAGCAGGGCCTGAGCGACGAACTGGCGCAGTTGAGCAAGAGCGTGGACCACATCAAGGACATCGTCTCCACCCAACAATCCTATGCCGGGGCCAACAGCCTGCTGGAGCCTCTGAACGTCAGCGAACTGCTCGAAGACGCCTTGCGCATGAACTCGGGCGCCCTGACCCGACATCATGTTACGGTGCTCAAGGAGTATGGCGACGTCCCCAGGATCATGGGTGACAAGCACCGCCTGCTATTGATCCTGATCAACCTGATCAGCAATGCCAAATACGCCATGGCGGGGGTTTCCAACCATGCGCGAAACATGACCCTGAAGGCTGCAGTGGTGAATGGCGAGACCTTGCAGATCAGCGTCAAGGATGAAGGCGAAGGCATCCCGGAGGAAAACATGACACGTATCTTCGCCCACGGTTTCACCACGCGTAAGGAAGGCCACGGGTTTGGCCTGCACAGCTGCGCACTGGCGGCCATTGAAATGAACGGCCAACTGACCGCCCACAGCGAGGGGCCTGGCAAGGGGGCGACCTTCCAATTGCAGATCCCGCTGAAGCTCGCCGAAGGTGAGCCATGAATAACCTGACTAACCGCCGCATTCTGTTGATCGACGATACGCCGGCCATCCATGACGATTTCCGCAAGATCCTCACGCCGGAGGATGAGACCAACACCGACTTGCAGGACATGGAAACCGCGCTGTTCGGCGAGGCACCGAAACCGGTCGCCACCGTGTTCGAACTCGACTCGGCCTACGGTGGCCAGGAAGGCCTGAACAAACTGCTCGAAGCGGCTGCGAAAGAGCGTCCTTATGCCCTGGCCTTTGTCGACATGCGCATGCCCGAAGGCTGGGATGGCGCCAAGACCATCGAAGAACTCTGGAAGCGCGACCCGCTGTTGCAAGTGGTGGTCTGCACCGCCTATTCGGATTACTCGTGGGATGAACTGCTGGACCGTCTCAATGGCCACGACCGGCTGCTGATCCTGAAAAAACCCTTCGACAACATCGAAGTCCAGCAAATGGCCAACACCCTGACCACCAAATGGGCGATGACCTCCCGCGCCCAATTGAAAATGAGCAAGCTCGAAGACCTGGTGGAACAACGGACCCAGGCGTTCAAACAGGCCAGCGAGCTGCTGCAGATGGAAATCGACGAACGCAAGATGCTCGAAACCCAGTTGGTGCAATCGGAGAAGCTCGCTTCCCTCGGGCAACTGGCGGCCGGTGTGGCCCATGAAATCAACAACCCGATCGGCTTCATTTCTTCCAACCTCGGCGCCCTGGACGGCTATTTCGCCAAGCTCCAGGAAATGCTCAACGCCTACGGCAACGCCGAGCAAGCCATTGCTTCGCCAGAACAGCTGGTGGCCTTGAGGAAGCTGCGCGAACAAGTGGAGCTGGATTTCCTCGTCGAGGACATTCCGCTGCTGATCAAGGAATCCAAGGACGGCATCAGCCGCGTCGGGCAGATCGTCAAGGACCTGAAGGACTTCTCCCGCGTCGATTCCACTCAGGAATGGCAGATGGCGAATCTGCAGCAAGGCATGGATTCGACGCTGAACATCGTCGCCAATGAAATCAAGTACAAGGCCGACGTGGTCAAGGAATACTCCCCGCTGCCGGAAGTGGAATGCCTGCCGTCGCAGATCAACCAGGTGATCATGAACCTGATCGTCAACGCCGCCCAGGCCATCGGCCCCGAACGTGGCACCATCACCCTGCGCAACGGTGTCGACGGTGACACCGTGTGGATCGAAGTCGCCGACAACGGCTCGGGCATCCCCCCGCAAACCCTGCAGAAAATCTTCGACCCGTTCTTCACCACCAAGCCCATCGGCCAAGGCACGGGGCTCGGGCTGTCGCTGTCCTACGGCATCGTGAAAAAGCACAATGGCGAGATCACCGTGCACAGTGAAGTGGGGGTGGGCACGACGTTCCGGGTGGAGTTGCCGGTGCGGCAGATGAAGTTGGCGGGGTGATGGCCCTGCCTGGTCTCAGGGTGGCGGGGGGATTTAGCGAACCACAGATAACGCCCTCAGCACATGAAATCCTCTACCCACCAGAGGCTTGCCTAGCGTTTCGCTGCCAGCGCAGAATGCCCGATGCCATGAAGCACTGATTACCGTGGCGAGGGAGCTTGCTGCCGCTGGATTGCGCAGCAATCCCCAAGACCGGCCGCTGCGCGCCCGGGCGGGAGCAAGCTCCCTCGCCACAGGTCTGTTCGTTCCCGAATACCCCATTGCACCACCCAATGCTCGACCCCAAGGAAACCGCATGAGCCTGTCGCTGCTGAGCCGTTACGCCTTCTTTGCCGGCTGTGTGATTTTCACCCTCGCCAGCCTGCCGTTTTTGCAACACGACTGGCTCTGGCCAATGGTGCTGGTGACGGGACTGTTGAGCCTGCTGGGGCTGTTCGATCTGCTGCAAAGCCGCCATGCGGTGCGGCGCAACTATCCGATCCTGGGCAACATCCGCTACCTGGTCGAAGGCATCCGCCCGGAGATCCGCCAGTACCTGCTCGAATCCGACAGCGATGCCCTGCCCTTCTCCCGGGCACAGCGCTCGCTGGTCTACTCCCGGGCCAAGAACGAAAGCGCCGACAAACCGTTCGGTACCCTGATCGACGTGTACCAGACCGGCTTCGAATTCATCGGCCACTCCATGCGGCCGGCGCCGTTGAGCGACCCCAGCGGCTTTCGCGTGACCGTCGGCGGCCCGCAATGCACCCAGCCGTATTCGGCCTCGGTGTTCAACATCTCGGCCATGAGCTTCGGTTCCCTGAGCGCCAACGCCATCCGCGCGTTGAACCAGGGGGCGAAACTGGGCAACTTCGCCCACGACACCGGCGAAGGCAGCATCAGCCCTTACCACCGCGAACACGGCGGCGACCTGACCTGGGAACTGGGCAGCGGTTATTTCGGCTGCCGCACCAGCGATGGCCGCTTCGACCCGGAGCGCTTCGCTGTTCAGGCGCAGAACCCGCAAGTGCGGATGATTGAAATCAAGATGAGCCAGGGCGCCAAACCCGGTCACGGCGGGATCCTGCCCAAGCACAAGGTCACCCGGGAAATCGCCGAGACCCGCGGTATCCTGATGGGCGAGGATTGCGTCTCGCCGTCCCGCCACAGCGCGTTTTCCACGCCACTGGAATTGATGCACTTCGTCCAACAGTTGCGTGAGCTGTCGGGCGGCAAACCGGTGGGCTTCAAGTTTTGCCTGGGCCACCCCTGGGAATTCATGGGCATCGCCAAGGCCATGCTGGAAACCGGGATCCTGCCCGACTTCATCGTAGTGGACGGCAAGGAAGGCGGCACGGGCGCGGCACCGGTGGAGTTCACCGACCACATCGGCGTACCGTTGCGCGAGGGCTTGTTGTTCGTGCACAACACCCTGGTAGGCCTGAACCTGCGGGACAAGATCAAGCTGGGGGCCAGCGGCAAAGTCGTCAGCGCCTTCGACATCGCCAGCGTGTTGGCCATCGGCGCCGATTGGGCCAATGCCGCGCGCGGCTTCATGTTCGCCATTGGCTGCATCCAGTCGCAAAGTTGCCACACCAACAAATGCCCCACCGGCGTCGCCACCCAGGACACCTTGCGCCAGCGTGCCCTGGTGGTGCCCGACAAGGCCCAGCGGGTCTACAACTTCCACCGCAACACCCTCAAGGCCCTGGCCGAAATGCTTGCTGCTGCGGGCCTGGACCATCCTTCGCAGTTGCAACCCAAGCACCTGGTGCGGCGCATGTCCGCCACGGAGATCAAGTTGTTTTCCCAGTTGCATGTGTTCCTGAAGCCGGGGGAGCTGCTGACGGGTGAGGTGAATGGGGCGTTTTATTCGCGGATGTGGCAGATGGCGCGGGCGGACAGTTTTGAGCCGGGAGAGATCGCCGCAGCTTAGTTTGCGTGACACCGGGCATCCAGTGTTACGCAAACGCCCCTCATCGAATGTCAGTCCGGTACTTAGTTATTGATGAGTCCCCGACTGTACGTTCACCCACAAAATGATAACCATGTTTCTTCCTATATTCCGCGTCGGGTATCCAAATTCCGTGTGTGCTTAACAAACAAAATTCCAGTGGTTGCGCGGCGGTCTCAATATCCTTCTCCATTTCACTGACGCTCTTAATCTTCAACTCCAAGCCAAGAACCTTCGCATACCCTTGAGTCTCCACCTGTGCAAACGAGTATAGTGCTCGATCAGCGCATTCACCTGGTATCAAGTGTATGACATCACGCATCTGGCTGACGGGAGGCAATTGATTCCTAAAAGTATGGACAGGCTTGCTCCCCGTGAATAAAGGCGTTAACGAAAAACAAAAAACAGCAATCATGACACTATAAAAAAGCACCTGATCTCGCAAAAGACCGAGGCCATACCCCGCCAGCATCAACAATGCAGGCAACACTATAATAAGATTACGCATCGTCAGTACAGGCTGGATATATATAGATCGCATATAGGGAACCATCGCACATAGTCCTACCCACAGAATAAAAAACCATAAAAACTCTTTCCTCTCACTGCCTTTGAAAATATCCAAAAGCCCGAACATCATTAAAACAGCGACCATAACGGAAAGGATTTTATTACCAAAGTACAGCGCAAATAGGTCAATAAAAAAATCATCATCCGGCGCCGGCACCCAAAACCCACTCCGCCCGATATTAGCCGCTATATACCCAACGCTCGGAAGCAGGGTCAGGAGGACAAATAGCCCAACAGCCAAAAACTTCAAGAACATCTTCCTTCGAAAAGCTTTTCGGCCATACATCAGATAAAACAATCCAATCTGGGCGAGCACTGGAAAAAAACCGAAATAGTGGGTATTCACCAGCATTGCCGCCACGACTGCATACACACCTGCATTCAAGGCTGTAGGGTTATGCAACAGGGTCAGAAAAACCAAGAACGAAAGCACGACGAGTAAAACCAATAATGCATACGACCTGGTTTCTTGAGAGTACGTTATCAAATAAAAATTAACCGCCACCAGCCACGCACAAATCAGTCCTGTCCGTCGTCCAAAAAACTTCCAACCCAAACAGAAAACGCTGGGTATCAGCAAGACACCGAAAAAAACCGACAGGTACCTTCCGCTTATCTCAGCGTAACCAAAGGCTTTATAAAAGAGCCATAAAAGCGCCTGGTAGAGGGGTGGATGCACATCCAGTAACGTGCGTTCATAAACCCGCTTGAAACTGTTATCCGGATCACTGACGGCCACGCTGAATGCTTCATCCAGCCAAAGTCCATGCGTATCGATGTTATGCAATCTCAAATAACAACCGACGATCATTGCGCCTGCCAACGATAGATACATCAGCCCACTTTTTGGAATTGTTTTCATGATCATTATTGTTCTCCACGTCGGCGTCCAGGTAACGATCGTTCCCGCCCGATCAAGCATGCAGCCCCCAGCCCCACCGCCAGCCACAACGTCACCATCCGCAACAGAACCGTCGCTGCAATTGCACTTGCCATCGCAACGGCACCCGACACCAGCAAAGCCACCATTACCGCTTCGGTACTGCCCAGTCCGGCAGGCATGAAACTCAGGGCACCAACCAGCATGGAAATGGCGTAAATGAACATGACCGATGTGAGAGCTACGTCCGCTCCCACAGCCCTCAAGATCCAGTAGAACGCCAACACTTCGAGCCCCCAGGCCATGAGACTCAACAACGTCGCGACAATCTGTCGACGTGGGGTATGACACCTGCGTGCCTGGTACAACACCCGAACGAGATAGCGCAGCATCCGGGACATCCAGCTACTTCCTCTGTCGATGCGGCGGGTAATGCTGCTCAATAGTTCTGGACGCACCATCACCAGTACGCCGCAGACCAGTAACGCCAGAGTGGCCACTATCATCGGTAGCCATTTGGGGTGAGTACTCAAGCCCAGCAGCGCCAAAACAACCATCGCCAGCAAATCCGAAAACCGCTCGCTCAATAGCGCAGCAAAACTGTGTGCATAAGGCACATCCCAGCGTGTCAACAGGACTCCACGTAATGCCTCGCCCGCCTTGCCGGGTGTTGTAATCAATGCAAATCCCGCCAGATAGATTTTCAAGCTGGGCCAACAAGGCAACGTATGTCCCAAGGCTCTGAGATAAACCTGCCAGCGCAAAAAACGCAGCCCATAGCCAAGCAGAACCAAGACGATTATTTGCGCGCCGTTCCACCACCCTACCCGACTGACAGCCCCGCTCACCGCCGTCCACCCACCCCAAAGGGAAATGGCGAGGTAAGCCAGGGCCGAGCAGATCGCCGAACCGATCAAAAACTGATAGCGCCATCCTGTCAAAGTCACGGCCGGGTTCACAGGTTGAGCCTTTTGAACAGTGACTGCGGCAATGCCCGTATCAGACACATGATCAACGCCCAGAACGCTGGTACATAAAGCACCGAGACCTTGCGTTCGATGCCCGCGACAATTCGACCAGCGACTGCTTCCGGTTGCGCCACCAGCAAAGCCGGAAACGCCAATCCGCGGGTCATCGGCGTATCGACAAAGCCGGGTTTGATGGTGATCACATGCACGCCCGACTTGAACAGCCGCGCGCGCAGACCTTCGCAGAATGTGGAAACGGCCGCCTTGGCTGCGCCATACACGTAGTTGGAGGGGCGTCCGCGATCCCCGGCAACTGAAGAAATAACCGCCAGCGTGCCACTGCGCTGAACGATCATCAGACTCGCCAGACGAGTCAGCAAGGCAATCACCGAACTGCCATTATTGGCGAACTCGGCCATGGCCGATTCGACACTTCGCTCACATTCGTGTTGATTGGGCAAAGATCCATAAGCAATCAAACAGATATCCACCGATTGCATCGCAGCCAGGCACTGCTCCAGCATGATGCCCTGTGCATCGATATTGCCCAGGTCCGTCACGCAGGGGATAACCCTGCTTGCACCTCGCGCTTTAAGATCGGCACAGGTTTGCAGCAGTTTTGACTCATCCCTGGCAACCAGAAAGAACTCGCTCTGCTCAATCGCCCACCGTCGTGCACAAGCACAGGCAATGGCAGAAGCAGCCCCCACGATCAGGATTTTTTTCATTGTGTCACTCGCTGCCAGAAACGGGACATCAATGCCGGGTCGCGCATTGCCTCCAAACGCTCCCAGGCGGGATAGGCTTGGCGAAAATCGCGGGCGCTCATGTGCGCATCCTTGGCCGGATACAACCGGCCGCCCGCCTCATGGACAATAGCGTCCAGCCGCGCCAGCAAAGTGTTGTTCAGGGCGCCGCTTTGGGGAAAGTCCAGCGCCAGCGAGGTCCCGGGCATCGGAAAGGACAACAATCCCGGGGAGGCGATATCACCACAACGCTTGAGTACCGCCAGGAAAGATCCCTGTCCGCTACGGGCAATGACCTCGAGCAACTGCGCCAAGGCCTCCTCGGCAACCGCCTGTGGTACTACGCACTGGAACTGTTGGAATCCTTTGCGGCCGTAGATCCGGTTCCAGTGCTCAATGCTATCCAGCGGGTAAAAAAACGGACTGTAAGCAAGCGTCTGGTTTTTCCTGCTGGCCGGCTGCATGTGCCAGTAACAGCGGTTGAACAATCCCACCATGAATGGATTGACCAAGGACACCGGAGACGGGGCGGGTAAAGTCATGGCACGGGTCGTCGGCACTTCCAACGGTCCGTGCTCACAGTGGTCCCCTACGATCATGACACCGCGCCCCAACGCAGAGCCCTTGGCCTGGCAATCAATCCAGGCCACGCTGTATTCATGGGATGCATCGAGCTCTGTCGCCAGTGCGAAAAAGTCCCTCAGCCGACCAAATCGCACCCGGGTCGTATCGATCCGACTGGACTGGATTCTGCGCAGACGAATGCTGACCCAGCTGATAATGCCCGTCAGACCCAATCCGCCGAGAGTAGCCGCAAACCACTGGGGATTTTCCGTTGGGGAACACACCGTCAGAGGTTGCTCGGACCTGTGTAATCCAAAACTTAAGACCGAGTGGGCAAACGTCCCACGGCAGTGGTGATTTTTACCATGAACATCGTTGGCCACCGCTCCACCCAGCGTCACATGACGGGTTCCAGGCGTGACTTGCAAAAACCACCCGCGAGGAACCGCCAGCTGCAGCACTTCACCCAACGTGACCCCCGCCTCGGCGCAGATCTCTCCCGTTTGCCAATTGGCCTCGATGAACCGACCCAAGGGACGCATGTGCAACACATGGCCATTGCTGGCCAAGCAGCTGTCGCCGTAGCTGCGGCCGTTACCGAACGGCAATGTCGAGCCATGGACTTCACTCACTCGCAGCCACTGATCATCCAGCTCATTTCGCCAGGCACAGGGATGAGCGATTTGCGGTTCAGCGGGATATTGCCCCCACGAACTCACCGATAAGCTCATGGCAGGCACGACTGCGCGGTATCAATGAGAAGGCCGGCAGCATTAAGACAATCGTTCATGTCGCACTCCAGAAAATCAGGCAAAACAACACCCCTACGGCTAGGCTCAATCGGTCCTTGAGCGCAAACACCACCGGGTCCTCCTTCATTAATCCGCGATGAGTCAGCATCCAGATCCGAGTGATCCAGAACAGCAACAAGGGGCAGGCAAGCCAGATGATTTGTGAACGCTCATACAGAGCAACGGTTGCGCCGTCGCGGATGTACAGTGCCAAAACCAGCACCGCGAGATAACCGGAAGCCGCGCCTAGCGATGAAAGCATCGCCATATCGCCCGGGTAATAATCCCGACCGCTGGCTTTATCGGTAACGCCGTTGCGCGAGACCACCAGGAGTTCGGTATAGCGCTTGACCAAAGCGAGGCTCAGGAAAATAAACATGGAAAACGCAAGTATCCATGCCGTCAGTTCCAAACCGAAGGCCGCGCCACCAGCGATGATTCGCAAGGTGTAGAGCAACGCCAGTGTGATCACGTCCAGGGGCATGACGTGCTTCAACTTGAACGAATAGGCCAGCGTCAAGGCGTAATAAAACGCCAACACCAAAACGAACTGTGAAGGTAGCCACCACCAGGCGCCGCCGAGCGATATGATCAACAGCAATGGACAAATCGCCAGGCCCGACTTGATCGACAGACATCCACTTGCAAAGGGTCTGTTCCGTTTGGTTGGATGCCTTCGATCGTCTTCCAGATCCAGCAGGTCATTGAGTATATAAACGCCGGAAGCGCATAACCCGAACGATATGAATGCCAGCAAGCCATGCCATAGCAGCAGCGGGTTGGTGATCTGATGCGCGGCCAGCAACGGCACGAAAATCAGTGCATTCTTTGCCCATTGATGCAGGCGCAAGGCCTTTCGCCATTCGCCAAACCCCGTCGTGCCGGAGCGGATCAGTCCCACGACATTGTCCAGGCTCAGGATGGCCAATTCGACAGATGCTGAAGGGTTGACCACATAAGCAAGCCTGGCCGAGCGCCAGATCACAAGATCGTCCAGTGCGTTACCGACGTAATCGAAGCCTTGTTGGCCGAACAATTCAATCAATCGGTCACGCTTGTGCGGACCTGACAGATTGCATTCCAGGCGAGTCGCCAATATTTCGTCGAACACCTGCAAGTGCTCGGCGATCCTTTGCGCCAACGAATGATAACTGGCGGTGGCCAACACGATCTTACGGCCTAGCCCGCGCTGTTCGTCGATCAGGGTCAGCACGCCCTGGTTGTAGGGCAATAGGCTGACATCGACATGCGTCGATTGAGCCAGCTGTTTCTTCAGGTAGGCTTTGCCGTGCAGCACCCAGACCAAAACTTTCAGGCAGCGCCAAGTCTGGCTGCGGACAAACGCCATGGCGCATTCAAACAGCAGATCAGACTTGAGCAGTGTGCCATCCAGGTCGACAACAAAGGGCAGCGAAGCTGAACGGTCCTCCGTCATGGGCTGCAACACTGGGTCGCAGGCGTTCATACGTGATCACGACGACGAAACACGACAAACCGGAAAAAACCATAGCCGATCGCCAGGTTCAGCAACGAAAACGAAACCAACGCCACCCATCCAGGCAGGTTTCGGGCATCGCCGGCAGCTCCAATACCGTAGCTCAAGCCAGCCATTGCAGCATTGAGCGGCAAATAACCACGCCGAGGCGCCCCAGGTTCGAAAATGTAGAGCGCATTCACATAGAATGAAAACGCTGTCGCCACACAAAATGCCATCAGGTTGCTGACCGCCTGGCTCAGCCCGACAGCGCTACGCAACACGAAAAAGACCTGCCAATGGATCAGTCCATTGGCCAGGCCGATGACCATCAATGCAGAGAATCCCCTCATCGTCGAGCCTTGCTCTTACCCGTTGGCGGGTTTAAAAGCTAGGTCACCATGCAGGGACGGTCTACTGTCAGAACTTACAGGTTCGCAGCTATTTCCGACAGGCGGCGGGGGCGCCGAGTGATCGCTCCTCACGCTCCGCGTGGGAATGCCGCCAGGGACGCTCCGCGTTCCGCTTCGGGAAGGTGACGCAGAGCGTCACGGGATGCGTTCCCACGCAGAGCGTGGGAACGATCAGGTTGCGGGACCGTGAGCGATCAAGCAGCGGCGCTGAACGATCGTTCCCCACGCTCCGCGTGGGAATGCCGCCAGGGACGCTCCGCGTTCCGCTTCGGGGAGGTGACGCAGAGCGTCACGGGATGCATTCCCACGCGGAGCGTGGGAACGATCGGGTTGCGGGACCGTGAGTGATCAGGCAGCGGCGCCGCTGAACCATCGTTCCTCACGCTCCGCGTGGGAATGCCGCCTGGGACGCTCCGCGTTCCGCTTCGAAGGTGACGCGGAGCGTCACGGGATGCATTCCCACGCAGAGCGTGGGAACGATCAGGTTGCCGGGCCGTGAGCGTTCAGGCAGCGGAGCCGCTGATCGTTCCTCACGCTCCGCGTGGGAACGCCGCCAGGGACGCTCCGCGTTCCGCTTCGAAGGTGACGCGGAGCGTCACGGGATGCATTCCCACGCAGAGCGTGGGAACGATCAGGTTGCAGCGTCGTGAGCATTCAGGCAACGGAGCCGCTGAGCGATCGTTCCTCACGCTCCGCGTGGGAATGCCGCCTGGGACGCTCCGCGTTCCGCTTCGGGAAGGTGACGCAGAGCGTCACGGGATGCATTCCCACGCAGAGCGTGGGAATGATCAGGTTGCCGGGCCGTGAGCGTTCAGGCAGCGGAGCCGCTGATCGTTCCTCACGCTCCGCGTGGGAATGCCGCCAGGGACGCTCCGCGTTCCGCTTCGAAGGTGACGCAGAGCGTCACGGGATGCATTCCCACGCAGAGCCTGGGAACGATCAGGTTGCGGGGCCTTGAGCGTTCAGGCAACGGAGCCGCTGAGCGATCGTTCCTCACGCTCCGCGTGGGAATGCCGCCAGGGACGCTCCGCGTTCCGCTTCGGGCAGGCGACGCAGAGCGTCACAGGATGCGTTCCCGCGCAGAGCGTGGGAACGATCAACGTGCTGGCGTATCAGCCTGTCCACAATTTCCCCGCCCCCCACGCCAAGCACCGTCTAAGCTTCAAGCAAGTCCGATCAATCTGCTTGAATGGATCAGTCGACTATGGGCGCTTTATGGCAAACCGATTCGAACCAACCTGTGGTCCCGACTGAACGTATGGAAGAAGCGTCTTCACCTCAAAAAAAGCGCCGCGTACGGCATGGCTGGCGGGCGTTCTGGTTGTTGCTGTTGATCGTCGTGGTGGTGGTCGGCCTGGCGGTGGCCAAGGAAATGCGCACATCGCGGTTTCAGGCCCGGGAGATCAGCAAGTACGCTGAATCCCTGGGCTATTCGGTGCAACCAGGCCCCAGCGATGCCATCGTCTATCCCGGTGCGGGCCCGTTCGACCGGCGCTTGGGCTACAGCTCGCTGGGAGAGTTCCTGCCACGACTGCTCAAGCGTGACTACGTGATACAGGCCCAGGCGCGCTTTTCGCCGGCCCTGATGGGCTACGTCGAAAAAGGCCTGTTCGTGCCCTACACGGAAAAGATCCAGGCCGGGCTGACCATTACCGATTGCCGCGCCGCGCCGGTGTATCAGTTCAAGTACCCGCAGCAACTGTATGCCAGTTTTGAAACGATTCCGCCGGTGGTGGTGCAAAGCCTGCTGTTCATCGAAAACCGCTTTCTGCTCGACCCGCAGCAACCCTTGGCAAACCCGGCGGTGGACTGGCCGCGTTTCGCCATGGCCGCCTGGTCGCAAGTCGCCAAGTTGCTCAGTTTGCCGGGGCAATCGGCCGGGGGCAGCACGCTGGCGACGCAGCTGGAAAAATACCGCCACTCCCCCGAAGGCCTCACCGTGTCGGGCGGGGAAAAAATCCGCCAGATGATTTCCGCCAGCGTGCGCGCCTACAAGGACGGCCCGCAAACCCTTGAGGCGCGGCAGCGGGTGATCCGCGATTACCTCAACAGCGTGCCGCTCTCCGCCGTACCCGGGCACGGCGAAGTGCACGGCATGGCTGAAGGCTTGCGGGTCTGGTACGGCGCCGACTTCAACCGGGCCAATGAGCGGCTGTTCAGCAACGCCACCGACCCACAGTCGCTGGCCGACAAGGGCCTGGCGTTGCGCGAGATGCTGTCGTTGATGATTGCCCAGCGTCGCCCTTCCCATTACCTGACCAAGGGCCACGATGAACTGGCGAGCCTGACCGACAGCCACATCCGCCTGCTGGCCCAGAACGGCGTGATCGATGGCGCCCTGGCCGAGGCAGCGCTGGCGAGCAAAGTCAGCTACCGCGACTGGGTGCAGCAACCGACGATCCAACCCATCGAAACCAACAAGGGCATCAGCGCCGCCCGCAGTCGCCTCGCCAACCTGCTCAATCGTCCTTTATATGACCTCGACCGCCTGGACCTCTCGGCCACCAGCACCTTGCAAAGTGATTTGCAGGCCCAGGCCACCGAGTACCTCAAGCGCCTGGCCGACCCGGCGTTCGCCGCCGAGATCGGCCTGATGGGCGAGCGCCTGCTGACCCCCACCAGCACCACCCAGGTGCGCTACAGCTTTACCCTGCTGGAGTTGACACCGGACGGCTCGCGGGTGCGGGTGCAGACCGACAGCACCGACCAGCCCTTCGACATCAACGAAGGCAGCAAACTGGAACTGGGCTCCACCGCCAAGTTGCGGGTACTCACGACCTACCTGCAAATCATCGCCGAACTGCATGATCGCTATGCCCAGCAGACCCCGGCAGCGTTGAAGAAAACCGACATCGCCGAGCAGGACCGCCTGTCCCGCTGGGCGGTCGACTATCTGCTCCAGAACAGCGACCGCAGCCTGCCGAAAATGCTCGATGCGGCGCTGGACCGCACCTATTCGGCCAGCCCCGGCGAAGCCTTTTTTACCGGCGGCGGATTGCATACCTTCCACAACTTCCGCAACGAGGACAACGGCCGCAACCCCACGTTGCGCGACGCCCTGCGCGAGTCGATCAACCTGCCGTTCATTCGCCTGATGCGCGACCTGGTGCGCTACGCCACTTATGCCGGGCCCAGCTCCAGCGCCGAACTGCTCAAGGATGACAATGACCCGCGCCGCCAGGAATACCTGGCCCAATTCGCCGACCGCGAAGGCACCTCGTTCCTGCTCAGGTTCTGGAAGAAATACCAGAAAAAGGACACCGGCCAGCGCCTGGAAACCTTCCTCGACAGCATGCACCCCACCGCCATCCGCCTGGCCGCCGTGCACCGCTACTTCTTTCCCAACGACAGCCAGGAGAGTTTCAATCTGTTCGTGCGCTCGCACCTCAAATCGGTCAAGAGCAGCGAAAAACTCACCGACGAGCGCCTGGAACGCCTCTATCAAAGCTACGGCCCGGGCGCCTACGACCTGCCGGACCAGGGCTTCATTGCCAAGGTCCACCCGCTGGACCTGTGGTTGATGGGTTACCTGCTGAACAATCCCGACGCCAAGTTCAGCCAGATCGTCAAGGCCAGCGAATTCGAGCGCCAGGAAGTCTACAGCTGGTTGTTCAAGAGCCGGCACAAGAGCGCCCGCGACAGTCGCATCCGCACCATGCTGGAGATCGAAGCGTTCCTGGACATCCACCAGCGCTGGCAGAAAGTCGGCTATCCGTTCGATCATCTGGTGCCGTCACTGGCGACTGCCATCGGCAGTTCCGGCGACCGCCCGGCCGCGTTGGCGGAGTTGGTCGGCACCATCCTCAACGACGGCATCCGCCAACCGGCGCTGCGGGTGGACAGTCTCGACTTTGCCGTCGGCACGCCCTACGAGACGCGGCTGGTCAGCAACCCGGATAACGGCAAGCGCGTGATGCCCGTGGAAGTGGCCCAGGCCCTGCGCGGTGCGCTGTCCCAGGTGGTGGATGCCGGCACCGCGAAACGGGTGGCCGGCAGTTTCAAACTGGCCGACGGTACGCCGCTGGCCATGGGTGGCAAGACCGGCACCGGCGACAACCGCATCGAAGCCATCGGCGCCGGTGGGCGCATCCTCAGCTCCAAGTCGATCAACCGCACGGCCACCTTCGTGTTCTACATCGGCGACAGCCATTTCGGCACCCTCACCGCCTACGTACCAGGGGCCTCGGCGCAGAACTTCAGGTTCACCTCGGCCTTGCCGGTGCAGGTGCTCAAAGGGATGGCGCCGTTTCTTTCGCCGTACTTGCAGCCAGGCAGTCAGACCCAGTGCAAGCCGTTGGTGGCGCGGCAGTAGGGACGTGCAGATTACGGCGTCACCCGCGGCACGGCGTCGAAGATCACCGTGAAGTCCGCGGTGAACAGCCCTGTATGGTCCGGGAGCGGCACGGCGGACGCAAGGATGTGCATCTCTGCCTGTGTACCTGGCGTGGACGTTGGGTCATCCACGACTTCCTGGGGCGTGGAGGTCAAGGTGACGTTATTGAACCGGACGAGCAAAGGAATGGCGCTGCTGCCATTGGTCAGCGCCGGTTGCCCAGCCGGCAGATAGGCGTGCACCGAACCGTCGGTATTCTTCACGTCGAAGGTCTGGCGTACCGAGCTCAGTTGACTCTTCACAGCGTCCCAATACATGAATTCATTCTTGCCGAACTCCGGATCCCTGGGCTGCACATGAAACTGCTGGGTCGGAATGTTCGCGCTGATATGGATGGGCGAGCGTGCATCATCGGCTCCCAATGCCAGCGAAGGACTCAAGGCCGCAGCGGCCAGAGCAGTCACGGATACGAATTTCTTGAACATGCTTAACATCCTTTTATGTTGTGTTTGAAAAGCGGAGAAGTAACGCCAGTGCCCCGCTGTCACCGATAAACCCCGTGGCGAGGGAGCTTGCTCCCGCTCGACTGCGCAGCAGTCGCAACGGTGGCAAGGCAGAAACAGCAGGGGGAGGCTTCGCCACCCAGCGGGAGCAAGCTCCCTCGCCACGAAGGTTTCGTACTGGCTCGACATGTGCGGGTCGCCTATGGCGCCGTGGCGTCGAACACCATGTGCACCGTGCCGTAGTAATCCCCCGGCTTGTAGTCGTCATCGGGCTTGATGGCGGCGATTTCCAGCGGCACCTGGCGCCCTGGCCGGGCCTCGGTGGCCGTGACCACCTGGGCTGAGTCCAGGGTCAGTTCGACGCCGTTGAAGCGCACGCGCAAGTCGATGCGATCCCGGCCATTGGACAGGTACGCCTCCTCCCCGAGACGCGCGCCGATGGAGCCGTTGCTGTTCTTCACCTCGTAGGTCGCCCGCAACGGACTGAGGTCCGAGGTGATGGTGCTGAACGGCAAACGCTGCTCCCGCTGGACCAGCTGTGGGTCGAGGGGCAGCACATAGAAGTCGGCCGTCGGGATGGTCACGTAGAGCTCGAAGGTTTCCCGTTCGACCGCCCCCCAGGCCGAGGCCGCGGGGAACACCAGCGCCGTCATGGCGAGGGGGCGTAGCAGTGTCTTGATCATTTTGATTTACCTGTTGCGTCGATGACGACTGGGCGACAGCCACCGTCAGCCTTTGATCTCGACGTTTTTTGTCGCGCTGCCTTCGATCAGGGTGAAGCGGTATTCACGCCCCGCTTCCTTGTCGAACGAAAAGGTGCGACCGGCCATGACGTGGTGCTTGGTGGTCGGTCGGCACTCATTCTCTTTCTTCGCTTCACAGTCCTTGAACTCATCGATCACCAGCACGCTGTTGCCGTTGTTGCGCAACTGGTAGCGGTTGGGGTTGTCATCGATCACCGTGTCGAAGCGGGTGTCCTTGGGCCGCACGAAAAACACCGTGCCGTAACCCGCCAACACCTTGACCCCGGCCCCGATGCGCTCTTTCTTGTACGCCTCGCGTTCTTCCGCGCTGACGGCAAATTCGTCCTCCGCCTCCGGTACCACCGGCACGAAACGCACGCGGAAGTAACGCTCCTTGTCGCGGTTGCCCATGAACAACAGGCGCGTGCCCTGCACCCCGTTGGCCGGCACGATCAGGCGCGCCGGGCTGGCCATCAGGCCATCCTTGGCCTGGGCACTGGCCTGGTTTTGCAGGGGCACCTCGCTGTAAGTACCGTCTTCGTTGTAGATGATTTCCAGGATGTTCACCTTGACGAACGCCGTGGACGTGCCGCCGTTGAACACCCGTTTCATGTAGGTGGTCTTGTTGCCGTCCAGGTAGTCGTAGACCACCCCGACACCGATCTGCGGACCGGCCTGAGCCACACCGCAAAACAGAGAAAACCCGACCCAAGCCAAGAGATGCTTCATTGCTTTTCCAACCTCATGCAGTAAACGTAAAACATTGAATAGGGCGGCCCGCAGGCCGCTTAGACGTCCGAATCCCAGATCACCGTGACGTTGCCGGTGTAGCGCGTGGCGCCGGTGTCGAGCATCTCTTCGACGCTGCCCCGGGCCACTTCGAAGTGCAGCATTGCGGAACGACGATCGACGTAAACACTCGGCTGAAACAGCTCGGTGCCACTGCCGTCACGCAACAACGGACGCCGGTCGACCGGTTGCCCGCCAGCGTCTGCCAGGCCTTCGGGCAAGGTCACGCTGACGTTCACCGGCACGGCATGGTTGGTGCCGGTTTCGGTGATCGCGCAGGTGTTGCCGCTGATGTGTTGGCATTCAAGGCTCATCTTGAAACGCGAAGAGGCCGAAATATGAAAGCGCTGGTCACGGAACAGCCGCGTCGGTTTGCGACCGCTGTTCAGCCAGCTTTGCCAGCCTTCCTGGGGCACCAGTTCAACGCGGTTGCCGCCGGGAGGTACGTCCACCTTGAGGGTGTGCTCGACGTCCAGTTTGAAATTAAGGGTGATCGTCGAATCGTTGGGGATCATGACGTCGCCCATGTCGAAGTCCTGCCCCGGCCCGACGCCATAGATGATGGAGCCGGTGTATTGGCCGGACGACATCTTCAAAGGGTTGGGGGTGCGCAGCTCGTAGGCAAAATCCAAGTGGCGATAAGACATGCTCGGAATCAGAAACCTGGCCCTTTTGGCACACACGCCTTCGACCGGGGTCTTCCAAAAAAAATTAAAGATGTTGTAGTTATAGGTCCCGAAGTTGGTGCCTTGACAGGGTGCGGGCGCAAAATACCAACTAGACCCCCATAATATCCGGTGAGCAGTCACGGCATCGACGCCGCCACCGACCAGGTCAACAACACTGCCGGGAAATTGGTATCGCGAACCGACACCGGATATGCGCACTTGAACCAGTTCAGTTTCGCCCGTACCGGTATGAGTCACCTGTGCCAGACGCCAAATGGCGGGTACATGGAACATCGCCCCTTGCCGCTCGCTTCCATGATTAGCCTGAATAGGACCGGTTGAATTGAAGGCAATGGGCAACTGGATGCTGAACATTTTCTCCCGCTCGCAGACCGCCGGATACAGTGCGCAATAACCCGAGTTAGGAGTGGTGTTGAGAAAAGCATTCTCGTTGGGCTTCGAAGGGTCGGGCCTGAAGACTGCAGTGACATCCTTGCTCACGGCACTAGCCGTTGACGCGCAGGCCAACATCATCCCCAAAACCACGCTACGCACTGCTACTGGTAGACCTTTCATGTGTACCTCACCGCTCCCTTTCGCCTCAGGCAGGCCAATCCGTGCCCTTTAAACTTCCGAATCCCAGATCACCGTGACATCGCCGGTGTAGCGCGTGGCGCCCGTATCGAGCATCGCTTCGACGCTGCTGCGAGCCACTTCGAAGTGCAGCATCCCGAGCCTGCGGTCGACGTATAAGCCGGGTTGGAACAGCTCGGTGCCGCTGCCATCGCGCAATAATGGGCGGCGATTGACCGATTGCCCGGCGCCGTCCGTCAAGCCGTCGGGCAGGGTCACGCTGACGTCCACCGGCACGGCATGGCCGGTGTCGGTTTCAGAGATTGCGCAGGTATTGCCGCTGATGTTCTGGCACTCGAGCGCCATCTTGAAACGCGAAGAGGCGGAGATGTGGAAGCGCTGGTCACGAAACAGCCGTGTTGGTTTGCGCCCGGTGTTGAGCCAGGATTGCCAGCCTTCCTGGGGGACCAGTTCGACGCGGTTGCCGCCGGGGGGGACTTCGACTTTGAGGGTGTGCTGGACATCGAGTTTGAAATTGAGAGTCAAAAGCGAGTCGGTAGGAATCATGACATCCCCGACGTCAAAGTCCTGCCCCGGTCCAATGGTGTAGTTCAGTGAACCTGTGTACAGGCCGGATGACATTTTCAATGGGTTGGGTGTACGCAGCTCGTAGGCAAAATTCACCGAAAGATATTTCAGGCTGGGAACTACATAACTAGCCCTTTTGGCGCATACGCCATCTGTCGGCGTCCACCAGATAAACGGGAAGTCTTTATCGCTTATACCGATAAAACCAACGTCTTGGCATGGTAAAGGCGCATTCTGCCAAGTCTTACCTCCCCACAACATTGCATGCGCTGTACGATTGGTTACTCCTCCACCCACCAGACTGACGGCGGACACAGGAAGTCGATAGGTCGCCCCTATACCCGCCCAGCGAAACTCAACGGTCTCGGTTTCGCCTGTCTCTGAATGAGTCACCTGAAGCTCGTGCCAACGGGTGGGAACACTGAACATTGCGCCCTTGCGAGGGTCGGCATGATTTGCCTGGATAGGTCCTGTTGAATCGAAAGTAACGGGCAATAGGATGCTGGACAGTTTCTTGGCCGCGCATACCGCCGGCTGGTGCTGGCAGTAACCACCAATGGGAGTGGTATTGAGGAACACATTCTCGTGAGGCTTCGAAGAGTCGGGCCTGAATATCGCAGTGATATCCCGGCTCACGGCGTGGGCAGCAGGCACGCAGGCAAACAACAACACCGAAACCACGCTGCGCACGGTGACCGATAAGGGTTTCATTTATACAACCTCATACATCAAAGCGAATCCCTGCTAGTTGGGGGGAATACTTCACCGTGGGAGCAAGGCTTGCCCGCGATGCAGACACCCCGGTCTTCAGGTGAATGGCGTAATCGTTCATCGCGAGCAAGCTTTGCTCCCACGGGTTCAAGAACGCTGTTTCGCCGAATCAGCCGCAGCCAGCGAACTGTCCGCCAAACTGTCCGGCGTGCAGCGCAGATCACCGATCATCAACACATCGCCGTCATCGCTCGCGCTCTCCGGATCAAGACGGAACCGGCAGAACAACTCGTTGCCATAGCGCACTTCCAGGGTCGGCGAAGCGGCGTTCATTTCCATGGAGAAGAACCCGTCCGCCTCGCTGACCCCACGGCTGGCGTGGTTGATCACGTGGTGGCCCTTGAGCGGCTGGCCCTGTTCGTCCAGCAGGCGCCCGAGCACGGTCACGGTTTTCATCACGCTGATCTTGCGGTAGTCCACGCCGCCCTTGTTCAGGTGATAACGGGTGCGTGCCGGCTCGATGCTCGCCGCCGGGGGATGGACGCCTTCGAAGTCGAAGGTCACCATGCTGTTGCGGTAGGCGGTGATCGGCACGAAGTTACGGCCCGGGTGCAGCGTGGTACTGCCCCCCGTGAGGTCGTCGGCGCGCAGGATGATGTCGTCCACGTCGGTTTCCACGTCGACGATCATCCCCGCGCCACGGTTGTGAGGCAGGCCGGTGAAAGCGGCTTTCTGGCCGCCGACCGCCACGGTGCTGCTCAGGTTCAGGCCGCCGGTGAGGTTGTCGTTATAGGACGAGCGCTGCAGGAAGCCGTCGCCGTAGAGCGATTCGGTACTGAAGCTGGCCATGCTGGACAGGCCTACGCCATAGGTGTCGGCCAGCGCCGTGGCGGAAACGTTTTGCAGCACATGATCCTGGAGGTCGCGGCGATAAGTCAGCGACGCGTTGTTGTCCCGGGTGCCCTCGCGTGAGGTGCGGGTGCCGACGCTGCCGGACCAGTATTCGCCCGGCCCGCCCAACGCCACGCTGACACTCAGGTCGACGCCACGGTTGCGCCGGTCGTTGGTGCTCGATGTGCCGGGGCGGTCGAACACCGACAGCCGCCAGTTGGCATCGCTGCCCCGCAGCTTGCCGCGCTGGGTCCAGCCCAGGTCCAGGCCGGTGCCCTGCACATTACCTTCGCTGTAGGCCAACCGGCCGTTGATCGAGGACTTATTGCTCAGGCGATGGGTGGCCGACAGCGACGAATTGCTGGTCTGGCCGACGAACACGTTGCGTTGCCGAATGCGGGTGCCGTCCGGCAGGGTCTCGTAGGTATTGCGGGTGTCCAGCCAACTGCGGTTGTGGCTGGCGACGACGCTGCCCTGGCCGTAGCTGTACAGGGCCTGCACGTCCATGCCGTTGCCATACTGTTCGGTGTGGTAGACGTTGGCGTACAGGCTGGTGTGGGAGGCCAGCGTCCAGTCCACCGACGTACCGACTTGCAGCTTGTCCTGCACCTGGCGTGCGGAGCCGCCGACGATCACCCGTGGGTGCAGCAGGTAGTTGACGCCAAGCCCTGCGGTGGTGAACCCAGAGGGCTGGTCTTCCCAGTTGCTCCAGAGCCGGGTTTCCCGGCCGGCGAACAGGTTGTAGCGCCAGCGCTCTTCGGTACTGCTCCAGTTGTTCGGCTTGTAGACCAGTTCCTGGCTGGTGGCGGTGGTTTGCCCATCCTCGATCAGCCGCACTTCCACTTCATAGATGCCGCCGGGCAGCGGGCGGGTGTCGAGGCTCTGCAAGCCGGCGCTGACGGCCTGGGTGTTGATCAGCAGGCCGCTGCGATAAATCTCCACCGAAGCCTGACGGCTGGCGGTGACATAAATGGGGTAGACGCTGGGTTTCGGATTATCGACCACCAGGCTGTCGGAGCTGCCGTACATTACACCCAGTGCAGTGTCCGGGTTGGCACCGAATGAACGAATCTGCCGGTTCAAGCCATCGGAGCTGGGGGTGAAATAACCCAGGCGGAAAAAATGCCCTTCCAACTCCCGTTGGGTGAACAGTTCATGGACGGCGTGGTAGAGCTTGTCGTCCGGCCCGCCCAGGCGCGAGAGTTGCAGGTCCAGGGACTGGCTCCAGTTGCCCACGCTGGAAATAGCGTTGAGGCCATAGCGCCCACCGGTGTCCTGTTGCTGACCACCGTTGAGATTGAGCTGGTTGTTGAAGATCAGGCCGAGGCTGCCGTCCTGGGGTTGATCGTGATACCGCAGGGGTTCGGTGCCGCGCTCCACATCTCGGGTGAGGATCGACACCAGGGAGTTTTCCAGGCTGTAGTGCACTGCAAGCAGCCCTGCGGTGCAGTTCTTTTCACAAGCGCCTAACAATTGTCCTTGCTTGAGTGTCTGCTCCCACTGGTCCCGCTCGACGGCCTTGATCGTGCTGTCGTGGGTATCGGTGAACTCCAGCAGGGTAATGCGATCATCCCGCGTCAAGACCACCATGGCTTCGCCGAGGTACTGTTGATTGAGCTCAATACGAACGGCCAGTGGCACATCGAAGAAGTGCGCTTCAAATTCCGCCGGCAGGCCCTTGGCCTGGCCCAGCAGGCTACTCGGCGTGGTACCGGGGGCAGTCGGCGCGGCCCATGCATTCGCGCACAACAACAGCGCGAGCGCACCCGCGATGGGTGTCATCGGTAACATCAACGGACTCTCATAATCAGCGAGCTTTCGGGGTGTTTCAGGTACAGGCCAACCGGTCGGGGAGAACCGGCCGGCCTGCTGCGCGGCCCGGGGACGAGGTGGGAGTCACCGGGCCGCGAATGGCGTTACGGGCGCGGCACGGCGTCGAAGATGACGGTCATGTCAGCGGTGTACACCCCATTCTGGGTGGCGAGCGGCTTGGCCGGGGTAATGGTCATCTCAGCCTGGGTGCCAGGGGTGGAGGTGGCGTCATCTACCACTTCCTGGGACAGGGCGGTCAGGGTGACGCCGTTGAAGGCCGTGGTCAGCGCGATCGCATCGCGGCCGTTGTACAGCGAAGCCGGGCCGCCTTCGATGTAGGCATTGACCGAACCCTCGGTGTTTTTCACGTTGTAGGTCTGACGCAGCGAAGTCAGGGTGCCGCTGACCGTGTTGTAGGACATGGTTTCATCCTTACCCCATTCGGCGTTAGTGGGCTGCACATGGAACTGCGTGGTCGGGATGTTCGCGGTGATGTGGATGGCCGAACGTGCATCATCCAGAGCGAAGGCCAGCGAAGAACTCAGGGCCGCGGCAGTCAGGGTGGCAGCGGTTACGATTTTCATGAGCATTGTTAACACCTGTTCATAGCAATAAAGAGAGAAGGGTTGAAGTGGCAGGCCAATACAGCTTGGCGTGCCCCTCCAACGCCGGTGCATGATCGTCGCTCTTTAATTAAAAATAAGCAGGAAAGTTCGCTAAGTCTTGTAGTAAATCGCGCATGCGAAACAGCGAAAAAGACGCGCTTTTTGATAAAATGTAACTTTTAATGTAAGAGACTTCCCACATTTACGCTAGTTGCGCTTAAAAAACTCACTGCGCACTGGGTTTTGTCCCGCAAACATAAGGGATTCAGGTAAGGTCCCATTTCATTCCATGTAGGACGCAACTAAGATATATCTTTTAACCAAGATATATCTATATAGGTGAAGATATATCTAAAGTCAAAGATATATCTCGGTTCTATTCAGGCGGAACAGAGAACAGAAAGATGACAGTGCCTTATTCCCAACCCACTCCTGAACACGCTCAATACGACGGCTTCGAACGGCGCCCGCACGGTCGTGAGCGCAGCGGTCGCGCGCCACGGGTTTTCGCTGCGGGCGAGCTGAGATTGCTGCTGCTGGCACTGATCGCTGAAAAAGCCTGTCACGGCTATGAGCTGATTCGCCAGGTCGAGTCCCTGTTCGACGGTGCCTACACCCCGAGCCCTGGCGTGATCTACCCGACCCTGACCCACCTCGAAATGGGTAAGATGGTCAGCGGCGACGCCGAGGGTGGAAAAAAAAGGTACAGCGCGACCGACGCCGGCCGTCTATTCCTTCGAGACCAGGCCGAGGCGCTGGACGGCGTGCGGATGCGCATTGAAGCCAGCAAACGCGTCCTGCGAGAGCAAGGTCGACCGACTGAAATCCGCGAAGCGGTGGATAACCTGCGTCGAGCGCTGCAGATGCACCAGGCGCGTTGGAACCCGGAAGAAATCCTGCGGATACGCGATCTGCTCAACGACACCGCCAAAGCCATCATCGACGGTCTCGACCGTCCATCAGTTTCGGAGTCAAGCAATGACTGAAGTCGACCCAAACACCATTCATCGCGTCACCCACGAGGTCAAGCGTCGGCGCCTGCAAGTGCTGCGGGTAGTGAACCTGACCCCGCGCATGCGCCGCATCACCGTCGGCGGGCCGGAACTGGCGGGCTTCGTCAGCCTGGGTGCGGACGATCATGTGAAATTGCTGTTCCCGCAGAACGCCGAGGAACAAGCCGCCCTGGAGAACATCAGCCCCGGCGCGGGCAAGGCCCAGGGGCCAATGCCCGAGATGCGCGACTACACCCCGCGCCGCTATGACCTGGACACCCTGGAACTGGACATCGATTTCGTACTCCACGGTGACGGCCCTGCCTCGACCTGGGCGGCCCAGGCAACCCCCGGGCAATACCTCAACATCGCCGGCCCCCGGGGCTCGATGATCGTGCCGGACATCTTCGACAGCTACCTGCTGATCGGCGACGAAACCGCCCTCCCCGCCATCGCCCGCCGCCTCGAAGGCCTGGCGCCCAACCGGCGTGCGCTGGTGGTGGTGGAAGTGGAGAACGGCGCCGAGCAGCAAGTGCTGCAAAGCCCGGCGCAGATCCAGCTGATCTGGGTGCTGCGCGAAGGCAGGCAGGACAACCTGCTGACCACCGTCAAGCAACTGGAAATGCCCGGCGGCAAGCTGTACGCCTGGGTCGCCACCGAAAGCAAGCTGTCGCGGCGGATCCGCAAGGTGCTGTTGGAGGAGAAAGGGCTGGATCAGGATTACCTGAAGGCGGTGGGTTATTGGAAGGTGGACGATAGCGAGGAGGAGTGAAATCCAGCCTATGGACTCACGCCGGGCAGTCAATTTGTGGGAGCAAAGCTTGCTCGCGATTGGGGCAAGTCAATCGACAAGCGTGTTTGATAAGCCGCTATCGCGAGCAAGCTTTGCTCCCACAGAGGTTATCATTCGCCTTCGAATAATCGCCGAACCGGGTATCCCATGCTTTTCCTGATCGCCTACATCAGCAGCGTCGTGCTGATCAATTACGCGTTTTCCGCCGCGCCGCACCTGGACGTCATCTGGTCGGCCTGGGGTGGGCTGGTGTTTATCCTGCGCGACATGGTGCAAACCCGCTTCGGCCACGGCGCCATTGTCGCGATGCTGGCGGCGCTGGTGTTGTCCTACATCACTTCGGACCCGACCATCGCCCTGGCCAGCGCCACGGCGTTCGCCGTGTCCGAGTGCATCGACTGGCTGGTGTTCACCGTTACCAAGCGCCCGTTGCATGACCGCCTGTGGATCAGTTCGGCCCTGAGCATCCCTTTGGACACCTTCATTTTCTTCGGCCTGATCGACGCCCTGACGCCGAGCGTGGTGGGCACTGCCCTGGCTTCGAAATTCGCCGGGGTCACGGCCGTCTGGCTGATCATGGCCTGGCGTTTACGCAAACAGGCCGTCGCGGGCTGAAGCCAAAGCCCGCGGTTCATGTAAAATGCCGCGCTTTCTCCCACGGGAAGCTCGCCCGGCGCGCAACCCTCGATGATCCGCTCCTGCCTGAGGACTTTCAGATGACCCGTATCGGTACTCCATTGTCGCCGACCGCGACCCGCGTTTTATTGTGTGGCAGCGGTGAGCTGGGCAAGGAAGTGGTAATCGAGTTGCAGCGCCTGGGCGTCGAAGTGATTGCCGTGGACCGCTACGCCAACGCCCCGGCCATGCAAGTGGCCCACCGCAGCCATGTGATCAACATGCTCGACGGCGCCGCCCTGCGTGCGGTCATCGAAGCCGAGAAGCCGCACTTCATCGTGCCGGAAATCGAAGCCATCGCCACCGCGACCCTGGTGGAACTGGAAGCCGAAGGCTTCACCGTGATCCCCACCGCCCGCGCCGCGCAGTTGACCATGAACCGCGAAGGCATCCGTCGCCTGGCCGCTGAAGAGCTGGGTTTGCCGACCTCGCCGTACTTCTTCGCCGACACCGTGGAAGACTACCGCCAGGCCGTGCAAACCCTGGGCTTCCCGTGCGTGGTCAAGCCGGTGATGAGTTCGTCGGGCAAGGGCCAGAGCCTGCTGCGCAGCTACGACGATGTGCAGAAAGCCTGGGATTACGCCCAGGAAGGCGGCCGGGCCGGCAAAGGCCGGGTGATCATCGAAGGTTTTATCGACTTCGATTACGAAATCACCCTGCTCACCGTGCGTCATGCCGGCGGCACCACATTCTGTGCGCCGGTCGGTCACCGCCAGGAGAAAGGCGATTATCAGGAATCCTGGCAGCCCCAGGCCATGAGCCCGGCGGCGCTGGCCGAATCCGAGCGCGTTGCCAAAGCGGTGACCGAGGCCCTGGGCGGGCGCGGGATGTTCGGCGTCGAGCTGTTCATCAAGGGCGATCAGGTGTGGTTCAGCGAAGTCTCGCCGCGCCCGCATGACACCGGTCTGGTGACGCTGATCTCCCAGGACCTGTCGCAGTTCGCTCTGCATGCCCGTGCGATCCTCGGCCTGCCGATCCCGCTGATCCGCCAGTTCGGGCCGTCGGCATCGGCGGTGATCCTGGTGGAAGGCCAGTCGACCCAGACCGCTTTCGCCAACCTGGGCGCCGCCCTGAGCGAACCGGACACCGCCCTGCGCCTGTTCGGCAAACCGGAAGTCAACGGCCAACGCCGCCTGGGCGTGGCCCTGGCCCGCGACGAATCCATCGAAGCCGCCCGCGCCAAGGCGACCCGCGCTTCGCAGGCCGTAAAGATCGAGTTGTAAGTTCGGCTGCATTGATCGTTCCCACGTTCCGCGTGGGAATGCCTCTACGGACGCTCCGCGTTCGGCTCTTGGGACGCGGAGCGTCCCTGGCTGCGTTCCCACGCAGAGCGTGGGAACGATCGAAAGTTCGGCTGCACTGATCGTCTCCACGCTCCGCGTGGGAACGCCTCTACGGACGCTCTGCGTTCGGCTCTTGGGGACGCGGAGCGTCCCGGGCTGCATTCCCACGCAGAGCGTCACTAGTGTCCGGTAAAAACTTTCAGAGCTGAAGG
>NZ_JAGGOF010000017.1:21392-49503 GCF_018614775.1 Pseudomonas fluorescens | reverse complement strand
GTTCAGGCTCGCTCCCACAGGAGGCTTCGGTGAAGGATGAGTTTGCGTCCACCACGAGCCCAAGTGTGGGAGCGAGCCTGCTCGCGATAGCGAACTACCCGTCGACATTGTTGTTGCCTGACACTCCGCCATCGCGAGCAGGCTCGCTCCCACATGGGTTCCGTGTCGGGCTACAGCGTGAAGTCGCCTTCCGCCACCAGCTCGCTCAACGGCCGGCGCGGGCTTGGGGTTTCTCGGGCCTGGAGGTAGTCGGCCAGGGTGGATTTGTCCCCCAGCTTGCCAATCGCCACGGCTGCATGCAGGGCGTAGCCCTCGGGGATCTTCAATTCCTGGCGGGTCAGTGCCTGGTCGAAACCGGCCATGCCGTGGGTGTGCCAGCCGCTGAGGCTGGCTTGCAGCGCCAGGTGGCCCCAGGCTGCGCCGGTGTCGAAGGTGTGGCACAGCGCCGGGGTTTCTTCGGTGGCGCCGGGCACGGCGAAGGTGGTTTTCGACGCGATGATCACCAGCGCCGAGGCGTGCTGGGCCCAACTGCGGTTGAATTCATTGAGCAGGCCCAGGTAGCGCTCCCAGTTCGGCGTGTCACGGCGCGCATAGAGGAAACGCCACGGTTGCGAGTTGTACGCCGACGGCGCCCAGCGTGCGGCCTCGAAAAAGCCCAGCAGGGTTTCTTCGGCAATGCTTTCGCCGGTAAAGGCGCGTGGCGACCAGCGTTCGATGAACTGGGGATGAATGGCGTAATCGGCAATGCGGGAACTGGCGCTCATGGGCGTACCTGTCAGGGCTTTGGGAAAGTGATGAAACAACCTACGTGGCGGCGTTCGGCCTGGCAAGGCCCCGCCTACCGACAGTCGCCAATGCTTGGCCTGAGGAGGCCCCGGCACTAGACTGTCGGCCTTTTCACCACCTGATATTGATGCTTGAGCCATGGCCGCCAAAGTCGAACCGTTCTGGATACGCAAAACCCTCGATCAGCTCGATTCGCAGGAGTGGGAATCGCTGTGCGACGGCTGTGGCCTGTGCTGCTTGCAAAAACTCGAAGACGAAGACGACAACAGCGTCTACTACACGCGCATCGCCTGCAAACTGCTGGACCTGAAGACCTGCCAGTGCAGCGATTACCCCAACCGCCGCGACTTCGTGCCCGATTGCATTCAACTGACGCCGGGCAAGGCCGATGAGTTCAAGTGGTTGCCGCCAACCTGCGGGTATCGGCTGGTCAGCGAGGGCAAGGACTTGCCGTTGTGGCACCACCTGGTCTGCGGTGATCGCGATGCGGTGCACCACGAGCGCATTTCCCAGTCCGGACGCATGCTGGCCGAAGGCAGCGTGCCCGAGGACGATTGGGAAGATTATCTGATTTTTCGCGCCGGCTGAGCCGCCGGGCGTCGCTGGCAGGGAGAACCCATGGCTGCAGGATTGAAACGGATGCTGGCGGCCGGGCTGTTGGCGGTGTGCGCCCCCGTGTGGGCAGCGCAGAAGGTCGATCTGGATTATCACGTGCACCTGTTGCCCCAGAGCGACCAGGCCGAAGTGCGCCTGACCCTGGCGCGAGGCTCGGCGGTGCGCAGCCTGGATTTCGATCTTGATGATGGCAGCCGCTACAGCGACTTCAAGGCCGACGGCCAGTGGCAGCTGACCCCCGGCAAACACACCCGTGGCGTCTGGCGCCCGACCGCTGACAAGGCGAGCCTGAGCTATCGGGTGCGCATCAGCCATGCGCGCAAGACCGGCGCCTTCGAAACCCGCATGACCCCGACCTGGGCGCTGCTGCGCGGTGATGACCTGGTGCCTCCGGCCAAGCTCGACCAGCAGGACGGTGTGGAGTTGGTGGCTCGCCTGGAGGTTGAACTACCTGATGGCTGGAAAAGCGTCGAGACGCCGTGGCCGCGTATCGGCAAGCAACGTTTTCGCATCGACAACCCTTCGCGCCTGTTCGACCGCCCCACGGGCTGGATGCTCGCCGGCAAGCTCGGCAGCCGCCGTACGCGCCTGGGCGAAACCGAAGTCACCGTGGCTTCGCCGCGGGGCCAGGGCATGCGCCGGATGGATGTGCTGACGCTGCTGACCTTTGTCTGGCCGCAGGTGCAGGCGGTGGTGCCGCGTCATCCGGCCAAACTGCTGATTGTCGGCGCGGGGGACCCGTTGTGGCGCGGTGCCCAGGGCGGCCATGAGTCGATTTACCTGCACAGTCGTCCGCCCCTGGTGAGTGAGCGGGGCAGCAGCCCGTTGTTGCGCGAATTGATGCAGGTGCTGGCGCGGGTCAATGATCGTGATCGCAGCGACTGGATCAGTGAGGGGCTGACGGAGTTCTATGCCGTCGAACTGCTGCGCCGCGCAGGCGGCATGAGCGATGAGCGTTATCAGGCCCTTAATGACCGGTTGGCCCGGGACAGCAAGGGTGTCACGACCTTGCGCGGCGAACAGGTCGGCCCCGCGACAGTGGCAAAGGCGGTGTTGCTGTTGCAGGAACTGGACCGTGAGATCCGCCTGAAAACCCGCAACAAGCGTTCGCTGGATGATGTACTGCAGGGAGCGATGCGCTTGGAAACGGTCGATACCAAGGCGTTCGTGCAGCTCAGTGAAAGCATCCTGGGCGGCGCTTCCACTGTGCTGGATAGCCGGCTGCTTCAGTAACACCGCTATCGCGAGCAGGCTCGCTTCCACATGAGATCTGCGGCGGACACATTATCTGTGGCCGGCTCGGTCAATGTGGGCGCGAGCCTGCTCGCGATGGGGCCATCAGCCCCAGGCGCAAAAACTCAGATTCCGACTTTCGGCGAAACCAGCGAATCATTGCCTGTCACTGTCGCCGTGCCCGTCGCCGCTTCGGCGTTGGCTTTCAGGCGGCTCAGCTCATCGCCGGCCTGTTCGATCCGGGCGCGGGCGTTGCTGAGGTTCTGGCGATTTTTTTCCAGCAGGGTCTTGGCCGAGCAATGCCCGGTGATGCCCCGCGCCAGCGCCATGCCGCCGATGGCCAGTTGAGCCAGACCAATCACCCCGCCACGGCGCAAGCCCTTGCCCATCATCAGCACCCCGCCGGCCAGTGAGCCAATACGCTCCCAGCCGTGGACGTTTTTTGGCGGATGCGATTGGAAAGGGGTGGTTTCAATCGGCTCGAATGGATTGTTATCGCTCATGATCTGTCTCCAGTGTGGGAATGGGTATAAAGCTGACTGCCTGAGCGATTCCCTTGTTCAATCGGATTTTGCACCGGTCAGCGGAATTGCGGCCCGGAGCGCGTGTTGTTGCCTTTGGCCATGCGATCGTACAACACGACGTTGACGGTGGCGGCCAAGTTCATGCAGCCGGTAGTGGGGATGTACACCACGTCCTCGCACCAGTCGCGAATGTCTTTGTCCAGCGAGCCATCTTCGGGACCGAAGATATACAGCGCCCGATCCGGGTGGGTGTATTCGGGCAGGGGGCGCGCACCTTCCACCAACTCCACGGCCACGGGCACGCAGCCCAGGGGCAGGATTTTCTTCAGGTCGTCGATGCCGATCAGCGGGATGTCGTAGTGGACTTTCTTGGTGTCGGTGACAAAGTCGGCGGCGCGCTCGTAGCGCTTGCCGGTGTAGAACACCGACGCCACGCCGTAGCAACCGGCGGCACGCATGACCGAACCGACGTTTTCCGGCGACTTGGGGTTGAACAGACCGATGCAGCTGTAGCGTTTATTGGCCACGGGCGGGGTGCCTTTGGGGAAAAGGCGCGATTATACGGGGAATGGGGGAGGGTGGGTCAGTGTCGAGATTGGCGGTGACTGTTGTCTCGTCATCGCGAGCAGGCTCGCTCCCACAGGGGGACGCATTTCAAATGTGGGAGCGAGCCTGCTCGCGATGACGGAGGTAGCCGTGGCTCAGGTCATTCGTCCTTCTTCATCAACCCAGCCAGCGCGGCGAAGGGGTTGTGGGTCGCCTTGGCGATTTTCGGGCTGCTCAGGGAGCCGTCGCCGAAATACTGCTGGTCGGTGTAGCGCGAATGCTCGTTGTCGTGGCAGTACAGGCACAGCAGTTCCCAGTTGGAACCGTCCTGCGGGTTGTTGTCGTGGTTGTGGTCACGGTGGTGAACGGTCAGTTCGCTCAGGCGCTTGCCGGAAAATTCACGGGCGCAGCGGCCACAGACATGCGGGTACATTTTCAGGGCTTTGTCGCGGTAGCCCATCTCACGGTCGCGCTGGGCGTCGGCGAGGATGCGGTCCAGCTTGGCGGTGTTGGACGGTGGCGTTGACGAACTCATGGGTTCACCTTGGTAAAAAGACGGATGACGGTTGAAGGCAGTTTAGCTCAGCCCCTGAGCTTCTCGGCAATCCAGATGGTATGACGGGTGCCTTTGTTGCCGTGGGCGAACACCTGCACCTCTTCGGCCTTGAAACCGGCCTTCTTGAGCTTGTCGGAAAACTGTCGGTCAGCGCTGGCCGACCACACCGCCAACACCCCCTTGGGCCGCAAGGCCTTGGCGCAAGCCGCCAGGCCACCGGCCGAATACAGCCAGCTGTTGGCTTTCTGGGTCAGGCCTTCAGGGCCATTATCGACATCCAGCATAATCGCGTCGAAACCCTGGGGTTCGGCCTGCAGGACCTTGGCCACGTCCTCCATGCGGATCACCGTGCGCGGGTCCGACAGCGGCCGTCCGGCCTTTTCACCCAGGGGGCCACGGTTCCACTCGACCACGCCGGGCACCAGCTCGGCGACGACGACTTCGGCGTTTTTACCCAGATGCTTGAGGGCCGAGGCGAGGGTGAACCCCATGCCGAGGCCGCCGATCAGCACGCGCGAGCCAGGACGTCCGGCGACCTTGCGGCAAGGGATCTCGGCCAGGGCGTCTTCGGAACCGTGCATGCGTGTGTTCATCAACTGCCCGCCGTCACCGCCCTGGATCTTGATGACGAAGTCTTCGCCGTACTCGAACAGGCACAGGGCGCCGCCGTTATCCGGAATAGGGGTGGTGTCGAGCAGAACAAAACGTTTCATGGAGATCTCATAGAAGGGCAGACCGGCACAGTAGCGTCTAGCCTGAAGGTTACAGTAGCCACGGAGCCATTGATGAAGTCGATCATTCTAACGGCCATTGCCCTGACGGTGCTCTCAATAAGTTGCGCGCGGGCCCAGCAGCCGACGATTCCGGTCAACCCGCCGAGCATCCCCGGATCGCCCGGCACTGCGACACCGATGCCGTACCCGCCGGTCGCGCCCAGCGGTGTGCCCAAGGCTGGCCCCGGCAGCGCCGGCCCGCCCTTGCTGCCGCCGATCGAAATGCCCAGGCCACCCAAGGACCAGCCGCTACCGGGCATGGAGCCGCAGGCGCCGAAGGCCAAGTCGCCGGGCGGTTGAGCCCAATCCTGTGTGACTGATGACGAACCCTGTGGGAGCGAGCCTGCTCGCGATAACGGTGTGTCAGTCAACAAGGATGCTGGCTGATCCATCGCCATCGCGAGCAGGCTCGCTCCCACAGGATGGATGGACTGGCTGACTCAGCTTCAGACCTGCTGCGACAACAACTGCCCGTCGGCCATGCGCAGGCGCTTGGACAGCGAGACAGCGAGGGCGCGGATGATCTTGGCGGCGACTTTGGGGGCGTCGTTGAGCATTTTTTCCAGGGACTCCTTGCCCAGGTTCAGCAACTGGCAATGACTGGCGGCGATGCAACTGGCCGAGCGTCGCTCGCCATCGAGCACGGCCATTTCGCCGAACGCCCGGCCGCTGCGCAAGGTGGCGATGGTCACCGGTTGCCCGTCGGGCCCGGTTTTCTGCACGGCCACCTGGCCGGTGTGGATGATGCACATGAAGCTGCCGGCATCACCCTCACGGAAAATCGCCTCGCCCTCGGCGATGGCGCTGATGCTGAAATAGCCCGACGCCGCGGCGAAGTCGACAGGCTGCAACTGGTCGAACAGACCGCAGTCCATCAGCCAGTCACGGATTTCTTTGTTCAGTAAGGTCGGTTCGGACATGGTGTCACGGTCTTTTTTCTTGTGATCTTTACAGTTTGGAATCACCCCCTTGTGGGAGCGAGCCTGCTCGCGATGACGGCGTGCCAGTCAACAATGAAGCTGGCTGATCTGACGCCATCGCGAGCAGGCTCGCTCCCACAGGGGGCTCGGCCGGATCAGAGCTTGCGCATGAAGCTAAGACCCGGCCACCCCACAGAGTTCCTCAAACCTTGCCCAAAACCTTCAAGATAAACCCATATTCGAGCGCTACGTCACGCAAACCCTGGTAGCGACCGCTCATGCCGCCGTGGCCGGCTCCCAGTTCGGTCTTGAGCAGCAAAGGGTTGTCATCGGTCTTGGTGGCGCGCAGTTTCGCCACCCACTTGGCCGCCTCCCAATACTGCACCCGACTGTCGTTGTAGCCGGCGATGACCAGCAGCGCCGGGTACGCCTGGGCCCTGACGTTTTCGTAGGGGGCGTAGGCGCGGATCCGATCATAGACCTCTGGCTCCTCCGGGTTGCCCCACTCATCGTATTCGGTGACGGTCAGTGGCAGCTCGGGGTCGAGCATGGTGTTGAGTACATCGACGAACGGCACTTCGGCAATCGCCACCTTGAACAGCTCCGGGCGTTGATTGAGCACGGCGCCGATCAGCAGGCCACCGGCGCTGCCGCCGCTGATCGCCAATTGATCAGCGGTGGTGAAGCCGTTGGCGATCAAATGCTCGGCGCACGCGATGAAGTCGCTGAAGGTATTGTGCTTGTGCTCCTGCTTGCCGGCGCGGTACCAGGCCTCACCGAGTTCACCGCCACCGCGCACATGGGCAATGGCAAACGCCACGCCGCGGTCGAGCAGGCTCAGCCGGGCATGGGAAAACCACGGGTCGAGGCTCTGCCCGTAGGCGCCATAGCCATACAGGTACAGCGGCACCGGCTGGCCGAGGGCTTCGCGCTTGACCACCAGGCTGATGGGCACCTGCGTGCCGTCCGGTGCCGTCGCCCAGATCCGCTGGCTGACGTAGGCATCGGCGTCGAACGGGCCCAGCACCGGCGTTTGCTTGAGCACCACCTGGTCGCCGCTGGCGAGGTCCAGCTGACGGATCTGCGCCGGGCGGTTCAAGGCTTCGTAGCGCAGGCGAATGCGCTCGCTGGAAAATTCCAGGCTGTTCTGCACATGCAGGCTGTAGGCAGCGTCTGGCAGTTGCACCCGATACTTCGGCAAGTCTTGTGGGTGAACTTCGATAATGGGCAGGCCGCCTTCACGCAGGCTCAGGGTCATGGCCCCGGCGTTCAGGCTCAGGCCGTCGATCATCACCGTTTCGCTGTGGGGGATGAGGTTCTGCCAATCGGCTTCGGTCGGTGCCATGCCGGTGTCGGCGGCCTGGTACAGGGCGAAGTTGATGCCGTCGCGGTTGCTGCGGATCAGCCAGGTCCATTGACCATCGAGCAGGCCATGGTCGACGTCGTATTCGTGGTTCTCCACCCGTGGCGCCAGGCACGTGAACGGCTGTTGCGGTTGTGCGGCGTCCAGTACCCAGGTTTCGCTGGTGGTCTTGCTGTCCAGGGACAGGATCAACTGCCGCTCGGAGCTGGAGCGGTAGCAATGCAGGAAGAAACGTCCGTCCGGCTCATGGAAGACTTCTTCGGCGGCGGTACCGTCCAGGCGATAGCGCCAGAGCTTGTGCGGGCGATGGGTCTCGTCCAGTTCACCGAAGAACAGCGTCAGGCTGTCGTTGGCCCACGTCATGCTGCCGTCGCAGTTTTCGAAGGACAGTTCGCTGACCCTGTCGTTGGACAATTCCTTCACGAACAGGGTGTAGATCTCATCACCGCTGGTGTCCAGGCTATAGGCCAGGCGCTGATGATCGGGGCTGATACTGAACGCACCGAGGGAAAAGAACCCGCCGCCGGCCAACGCGTTCGGGTCCAGCAGCAGCTGTTCACGGTCCTCATCCACGTTCAGGCTGTCGTCGGCCGGACGCGGGCAGCGGTAATGGCGCGGGTACTCGTCGCCAGCCGTGGTGCGGGTGTAATACAGGTATGGCCCCCAAGGCGAGGGCAGGGACAGGTCGGTCTCGAGGATTCGGCCCTTGATCTCCTGGAACAGGCGCTCGCGCAGTTCGGCCTGGTCGGCGAGTTGGCCTTCCTGGTAGCTGTTTTCAGCCTTGAGGTAGTCGAGCACGGCGTCGGTGTCGCGTTCCTGCAGCCAGGCGTACGGGTCAACACCGGCGTCCCTGTGGGCAATCGGGGCGTTGGAAACGTGGGCAGATAAGGACATGAAAGGCTCTCGAACGTTGTACGAAAAGGGGCTTGGCAGACGCCGGGGCAGCCTGACGAGCGAAAAGTCGTTACTATAAGCGCCTCTTTGCCTGCCTTGCCATGGACACCATGACCGAGAACGACTATCTGATCGCCTGGGGCCTCTACGCTTTCGCGGCCCTGGGCTGCCTGTTGGTGTGGATGCGCATGACCCGCTGGATGTGGCGCTGGTTGCGCGAGCCGCTGCGGTTGCTGATGGCGGTGTTGCTGTTCTGCCCCACCATCATCGACCCGGTGAAGGACAAGTTTGCCCCGGCGGTGGCCATTGTCGCCCTGGACGTAATGTTCAAGGTCGGCAACAACGTCTGGCGGGCCGCGTCCGACCTGCTCATGTACGGCATGATCGCTTTCGGCGTCTACTTGATCTTCGTGTTGATCCGTTTCCCCATCGAGCGTGCCTCCAACGCTCGCAAGGAGCGGGCCGCCGCTGCCAAAGCCGCTGCAGCCGATGAACCGCAGGATGAGCCGCCGTTCGGCGTCGCCGGCGATGACCGTTACGGTCGCCCGCCGGTGCCGAGCAACCCCCAGCGTTCGCGCATCGAACCGCGTCTGTGACCCGGCCTGCCCCTTGAAGCGAGAGTCCGAGCATGTGTGAGTTATTGGGCATGAGCGCCAATGTGCCGACCGACATCGTGTTCAGCTTCACCGGGCTGATGCAGCGTGGCGGCAAGACCGGGCCGCACCGCGACGGCTGGGGCATCGCCTTCTACGAAGGCCGTGGCCTGCGCCTGTTCCAGGACCCGGCCGCCAGCAGCGAGTCGGAAGTGGCGAACCTGGTCCAGCGCTATCCGATCAAGAGCGAAGTGGTGATCGGGCACATCCGCCAGGCCAACGTCGGCAAGGTCTGCCTGTCCAACACGCACCCGTTCGTGCGGGAGTTGTGGGGCCGCAACTGGTGTTTTGCCCACAATGGTCAACTCGCCGATTTCCAGCCAGGCGTGAGTTTCTACCGCCCGGTGGGCGATACCGACAGCGAAGCGGCGTTCTGCGATTTGCTCAACCGGGTGCGCCAGGCGTTCCCGGAGCCGGTGGACGTGGAGCAATTGCTGCCATCGCTGATCGAGGCCTGCACCGAGTACCGCAGCAACGGCGTGTTCAATTGCCTGCTCAGCGACGGCGACTGGCTGTTCTGCTATTGCTCGACCAAACTGGCCCAGATCACCCGTCGCGCGCCATTCGGCCCGGCGCGGCTCAAGGATGTCGACGTGATCGTCGATTTCCAGGCCGAAACCACGCCCAACGACGTGGTCACGGTGATCGCCACTGAACCGCTGACCGAAAACGAAACCTGGACCCGCTACGAGCCGGGCCAATGGAGCCTGTGGCGACGCGGTGAATGCGTCAGCCAGGGCCGGACCGAATAAGGACGTCACGCTATGTTGCTCAGTTATCTACGGTTGGTGTTGTTTGCTGTGGGCCTGCTGGTTGGGGTCCAGGTGCCGGGTTTCATCAGTGATTACGCCAAGCGGGTCGAGGCCCACCTGATCGAGGCACAAACCGGCCTGCAAGGTTTCCAGGGTACCGCCAACCAGTTTTTCAAGGGCGACATGCAGGCCCTGGTGGCCCATTACCGCGCCAGCGAGGACCCGATCTTTCGCAGCGACGCCGACAGCCTGAATACCTTGCTCGTGCGCCAGCAGGCCCTGGACAAGCAGTTCCAGGCCATGCAAGGCCCTTGGTACATCCGCTTGCTGCAAGTGGCACTGGCCGCCGATCCGGACATTCGCAAGGAAACCTGGAACGGCTACAGCTACCAGATATTGCTGACCCCCGAGGCCATGGTCTGGGGTATCAGCGGCGCGATGCTGCTGTCGTTTGGCCTGGAATGCCTGTTCCGCCTGATCGACTGGGTGGTGCTGGGTGGCAAACGCCTGCGCCAGAGCCGGCCGATTGAAGAGCGCGACCTGCGCGGGCTCTGACGCTTCCAGAAGCGGAACGCGGAGCGTCCCTGGCGGCGTTCCCACGCGGGAGCGTGGGAACGATCCTCCGCTCTCCCTCCTGATGCACCACCCAATCAACTTTTTCTTATGACCCGTCCGAGGTTTTATTAGTTGGACGCGACGGCGCGTGCGCTCAAGAATCATGGCACCCGGTCCCGACGTTTGCAGCGTCGAGGCTCAGAACAATAAAACCGTGGAGAACCACCATGAGTGCACCCGACACGCTCGGCGTCCCCGAGTCCCAGGCCCGTTCCGGCCCGTTCGATTGGTACCGCAACATCAACCAGCAGGAACGCCGCACGTTCTGGAGTTGCAAGATCGGCTACGCCCTGGACGGCATGGACACGCAGATGCTCAGTTTCGTGGTGCCGACGCTGATCGCGATGTGGGGCATCACCACCGGGCAAGCGGGGCTGATTCACACCAGCACCCTGATTGCCTCGGCCCTGGGCGGTTGGGTGGCGGGCATTCTCTCGGACCGCATCGGCCGGGTGCGCACGCTGCAACTGACCGTGCTCTGGTTCGCTTTCTTCACCTTCCTGTGTGGTTTTGCCCAGAGCTATGACCAGCTGTTGATCGCCCGCACGTTGATGGGCTTCGGTTTTGGCGGCGAGTGGACCGCCGGCGCGGTGTTGATGGGCGAAGTCATCCGCGCCAAGGACCGTGGCAAGGCGGTGGGCATGGTGCAGTCGGGTTGGGCGCTGGGTTGGGGCATGACGGCGATTCTGTATGCGCTGCTGTTCTCGGTGCTGCCGCCGGAAGACGCCTGGCGCGCCTTGTTCATCCTCGGCATTGTCCCGGCGGTGTTCGTGATTTTCGTCCGCCGGCTGGTCAAGGACCCGGAGGTCTACAACCAGGCAAAGGCCCGGCAAACCCCGAGCAATCCGGCGAAGTTCTACGAGATTTTCGCCCCGGGCATACTGTCCACCACCATCCGCGCCTCGCTGTTGACCACCGGTGCCTTGGGTGGCTACTACGCCATCACCTCCTGGCTGCCGACGTTCCTGAAGAATGAACGGGGCTTAAGCGTGCTGGGCACCGGCGGGTACCTGGCGATGGTGATCGTCGGCTCCTATGTGGGTTACGTTATCAGCGCGTATTTGTCGGACATCCTGGGGCGCAAGAAGAATTTCGTCCTGTTCGCCGTGGGCTCGTTCACCATCGTGTTGCTGTACACCCAGGTGCCAGTGAGCAACAACGTGATGCTCTGGCTGGGCTTTCCCCTGGGTTTCTTTGCCTCGGGGATGTTCAGCGGCATGGGCTCGTTCCTCACCGAACTGTTCCCGACGCGCATTCGCGGTTCGGGCCAGGGTTTCTGCTACAACATCGGGCGGGCGGTGGCGGCGTTGTTCCCACTGTTGATCGGTTTGCTGAGCCAGAAGGTGCCGCTGAGTGTCGGCATCGGCGCATTCGCGGCGGTGTCCTACGGCGTGGTGATCCTGGCGGCCTTGAGCCTGCCGGAAACCCAAGGCAAGCAGTTGGAAGCCGAGTAACTGATAACCTGTGGGGCGCATGCCCCATAGTCAGAAAAGAAAGCACCTACAGGAGCGTTCATCGTGAACCGCCTGCTATTGAACTGCGACATCGGCGAGAGCTTCGGCAACTGGACCATGGGTCTGGATGCCGAGGTGATGCCCTTCATCGATTGCGCCAACATCGCCTGCGGTTTTCACGCCGGCGACCCGAGCATCATGCGCAAGACCGTCAGCCTGGCGTTGAACCACGACGTGCGGATCGGCGCGCACCCGGCCTACCAGGACCTGACGGGCTTTGGCCGACGCTCCATGGCCTATGGCGCCCAGGAGTTGCAGGACCTGTTGCATTACCAGATCGGCGCCCTCGACGGCATCTGCCGGGCCCAGGGTGGCCGGGTCAGCTACGTCAAGCCCCATGGGGCGATGTACAACGACATGATGGCCAACCCGGCGCAGTTGCGCGCGGTCATCCAGGCGGTGGCCGCCTATGACCGGGCGTTGCCACTGATGCTGATGGCGACCCGGGACAACAGCGCCGCCCAGGCCCTGGGTGACGAATATGGCCTGACCCTGTGGTTCGAAGCCTTCGCCGACCGTGCCTACGACAGCGCCGGCCGCCTGGTTTCGCGACAAGCGCCGGGCGCGGTGCATCATGACCCGCAGGTCATTATCGGCCAGGCCCTGACCATCGCCCGCGGCGATGCACTGACGGCCAGTGATGGCAGCGCGCTGATTCTGCGCGCCAACACCCTGTGCGTGCACGGTGACAACGCCAGCTCCGTGGCGGCCGTGCAACGTATCCGCGAGGCATTGGACCGGCAGAGCGCGCCATGAAGCCACGTGTGGAAGTGGTCGCGGTGGACTGCCTGATGGTGCGGCTGTTCGATGACATCGCCGAAACCAACATGCCGTGGATGCTCGCCGCCAGCGAGCGTTTGCGAGCGGTGTTCGCCGAGTGCCTGATCGACCTGGTGCCGTCCTATACCACGTTGATGGTGCATTACGACCTGTTGGCACTGAACCCGGTCCAGGCCCGGGAGTTGCTGGGCGAAGCGCTGAACAATCTGTCGCCCGACGCCCGTTCGGCCGGCCAGTGCCATGTGCTGCCGGTGTGGTACGACCCCAGGGTCGGGCCGGAACTGGGCCTGTTATCGAGCCGCAGCGGGTTGACCGTGGAGCAGGTGATCCGCCGCCACAGCGAGCACGATTACCAGGTGTTCGCCCTGGGCTTTGCACCCGGCTTCGCCTTCATGGGGCTGGTGGACGAAGCCCTGGCCGCACCGCGCCTGGACACGCCGCGCAAGCGGGTGGCGGCGGGCAGTGTCGGCATCGCCGAGCGCCAGACCGCCGCGTACCCGCTGGTCTCGCCTGGCGGCTGGAACCTGATCGGGCGGACCCCGGCCAAGCTGTTCGACCGCGAGCGTGATGGCTACAGCCTGATGCAACCCGGCGACACGGTGCGTTTTGTTGCCGTGGACCACGCCGAATTCATCGCCCTGGGTGGCGACGACACACCGCAGGAGGCCCAGGCATGAGCCGTTTATTGATCGAGGCCAGCACACCACTGTGCCTGTTGCAGGATGGCGGTCGTTTCGGCGTCAGGCATCTGGGTGTGACCCAGGGCGGCGCGGCGGACTGGTTGTCGATGGCCTGGGCCAACTGGATGCTGGGCAATCCCCTGGACGCGGCGGTGGTGGAGATTACCCTCGGCGGCTTCACGGTGGTTGCCGAAGAGGATTGCGTACTGGCGCTGGCCGGGGCGGACCTGGGGGCGCGGGTGGACGGCCAGGCGGTGGCGTCATGGCGCTATTTCGGCCTGCGCAAAGACCAGCGCCTGGCGTTGACCCAACCGGTGCTCGGTGCCCGGGCCTACCTCGCAGCCCCCGGCGGGTTCGACGCGCCGGCGGTGCTGGGCAGCCGGGCGACGGTGGTGCGTGAAGCATTCGGTGGCCTGGATGGGCTGGGACGGGCACTGAGCCGGGGCGCGCACTTGAGCTACTCAGGCCAGGCAACGCCTCGGCCGATGCCGGGCGCGCTGATTCCGGACTTCCAGCAGGCCCAGCCGCTGGACCTGATCCTGGGGGCACAGAACGGTGCGTTCAGTGGGCGCAGCCTGTTCGATGCGTTCAACACGCCTTGGACGCTGGACAGTCGCGCCGACCGCATGGGTATTCGCCTGCTCGGTACGCCGTTGGCGTATCAGGGCTCGCCGATGATTTCCGAAGGCATCCCGCTCGGCGCCGTGCAGGTGCCGCCGGACGGCCAGCCCATCGTGTTGCTCAACGACCGGCAAACCATCGGCGGCTACCCACGCCTGGGCGCCCTGACACCGCTGGCCCTGGCCCGGTTGGCGCAATGCCTGCCGGGCGCGCAGGTGCGGTTGCGGCCGGTGGTGCAGGAGGTTGCGCATCGGCAGCAGGTGGAATGTTTGCGCGGATTCATGGACCGCTAAAAGCATCGTCGGATCGCCGCCCGGAGCAGGCTCGCTCCCACATTGGATCTCCAGTGAACACAGAGTTTGTGATCGAAAAAAATCCCTTGTGGGAGCGGGCTTGCTCGCGAAGAGGCCCTGTCAGGCGCTGAAAAACTTCATTTGGAAAGAAACCGCATCCCTTCCTCCAACCCCCGCAACGTCAGCGGATACATCCGGTCTTCCACCAATTCGCGCACGATGTTGGTCGAGGCGGTATAGCCCCAGGTGTCTTTCGGGTACGGATTGATCCAGATGAGTTTCTTGTACTTCTCCATGAATCGCTGCATCCACACATAGCCCGCTTCTTCATTCCAGTGCTCGACGCTGCCGCCGGCCTGGGTGATTTCATAGGGCGCCATGGCGGCGTCGCCGATGAAGATCACTTTGTAGTCGGCGCCGTACTTGTGCAGCAAGTCCTGGGTCGAAGTACGTTCCGAGGTGCGGCGCAGGTTGTTCTTCCACACCGACTCGTACACGAAGTTGTGGAAGTAGAAGTACTCCAGGTGCTTGAACTCGATCTTGCAGGCCGAGAACAGTTCTTCGCAGATTTTCACGTGGGCATCCATCGAGCCGCCGATGTCGAACAGCAGCAGCAACTTGACGGTGTTGCGGCGCTCCGGACGCATCTGGATATTCAGCAAGCCGGCGTCCCGGGCGGTGTGGTCGATGGTGCCGTCGATGTCCAACTCTTCGGCCGCGCCCTGGCGGGCGAACTTGCGCAGGCGGCGCAGGGCTATCTTGATGTTGCGGGTGCCGAGTTCCACCTGGTCGTCGAGGTTCTTGTACTCGCGCTGGTCCCAGACCTTCACGGCCTTGCCCTGGCGCTTGCCGGCGTCGCCGACGCGGATGCCTTCCGGGTTGAAGCCACCGGAACCGAACGGGCTGGTGCCGCCGGTGCCGATCCACTTGTTGCCGCCGGCATGGCGTTCCTTCTGCTCTTCCAGGCGCTTCTTGAATTCTTCGATCAGTTTGTCCAGGCCGCCCAGGGACTGGATCTGCGCCCGTTCCTCGTCGGTCAGCGAGCGCTCGAATTCCTTGCGCAGCCAGTCTTCGGGAATCAGCGCCTGGAGATGATCATCGAGTTTTTCCAGGCCGTTGAAGTACGCAGCGAACGCCCGGTCGAACTTGTCGAAATGCCGTTCGTCCTTCACCAGGATCGCCCTGGACAAGTAATAGAACTCGTCCATGTCGGCGAAGATCACCCGCTGTTTCAGCGCGTTGATCAGGTCCAGCAGTTCACGCACGGACACCGGCACCTTGGCGGCGCGCATCTCATTGAACAGGTTCAGCAGCATGGCAGTTGCCCTCGTGCTTGTTGACGAAGAGGGCTTAACGCGTGCCGCGACGGCTCATGAACGCCAGGCGTTCAAGCAATTGCACGTCCTGTTCGTTCTTGACCAGCGCACCGGCCAGCGGCGGGATGGCCTTGGTTGGGTCACGCTCGCGCAGAACCGCCTCACCGATGTTGTCGGCCATCAGCAGCTTGAGCCAGTCCACCAGTTCGGAAGTGGACGGCTTTTTCTTCAGGCCTGGCACCTTGCGCACGTCGAAGAACACGTCCAGCGCTTCGCTGACCAGGTCTTTCTTGATGTCCGGGTAATGCACATCGACGATTTTCTGCAGGGTGACGCGGTCGGGGAAGGCGATGTAGTGGAAGAAGCAGCGGCGCAGGAACGCGTCCGGCAGCTCTTTTTCGTTGTTGGAGGTAATGATGATGATCGGGCGTTGCTTGGCCTTGATGGTTTCGTCGGTCTCGTAGACGTAGAACTCCATCTTGTCGAGTTCTTGCAGCAGGTCGTTGGGGAACTCGATGTCGGCCTTGTCGATCTCGTCGATCAGCAGGATGACCCGCTCTTCGGACTCGAAGGCTTCCCAGAGCTTGCCCTTCTTCAGGTAGTTGCGCACATCGTGAACCTTGTCCACGCCCAACTGCGAGTCCCGCAGGCGGCTGACCGCGTCGTACTCGTACAGGCCCTGGTGGGCCTTGGTGGTGGACTTGATGTGCCAGGTGATCAGCCGCGCGCCGAAGGACTCCGCCAGTTGTTCGGCCAGCATGGTCTTGCCGGTGCCCGGTTCGCCCTTGACCAGCAGCGGCCGCTCCAGGGTGATAGCGGCGTTCACGGCCAGCTTCAGGTCATCGGTGGCCACGTAGGCGCGGGTGCCTTCGAACTTCATCTGCAATTTCCTCGAACGTGTCGTCGGCCCGGCGAGGCGGGGCGCGCGAAAATAAATGTCGTGCCCGACTATAACGCGACGTCCCGCCGACTGTGAACGCAGACGCCGTATTCAGTCTCTGAATGGGGCGTCACATGTTTACTCAGTCTCGGCCGCTTGCCGAATAGGAAAGGGCAATCCCCCTTATGGCGAAGGAGCTTGCTCCCGCTGGGCTGCGCAGCGGCTCCAAAAAAACCGACGAGCGCTGCGCACCCGAACGGGAGCGAGCTCCCTCGCCACGGAGGCCTGTGCCTTGGAAACCCTAGTCCTTGGAGGGTGGCGGCTGCTCATAGCGGGCGTTGAACGCCTGGACGAAACCGTTGCGCAGGATCTGCAGCACGGCCTCGAAGGCGCTGATGTCCTGCTGATGGACGTTGCCGCTGAGTTCAACCCGGGTGGCAAACTGGTTCTTGCGCTGGTTCTTCAGGGCTGTTTCGCCGGTGCCGACCAGCGCCTCCCAGACCGAACGGAAGATGTTCTTGTTCTTGTTTTCGACATCCTGCTGCCAGTCGAACACATCCACATCGCGCAACAGCGGCTTGATGTAGCCGCTGAGCTTGGCGTTCTCGGCTTGTGCCTCGATGACCAGGTCGCCATGGCCGGCGTTAAAGTCGAACTTGCCATAGGCGGCGGCGAAATCATTCAGGCGCTTGAGTTCAATGTTCCGAGCCCGCAGGCGGAAATCGAAATCCTCGAAATTGCTCAGCGGGTCGAAGGTGGCCTGAACTTCAAGCGGCGCGTGTTCGGCTACCAGGGCCTTGCCTTCGAAACGGGCGTCGCGCTTGCCTTCGGTGTCGACCACGTTGGTCAGGTTATAGAAGCTGGCGTTGACGTCGGTGGCCCTCAGGTTGACCGGAGGCTTGGAATTGAAGTTGCGAAAGGTCACTTTGCCGTCCCTGATCCGCACTTCGTTCAGCGTAATGGGCAACAACTTGCCCAGTTGCTCGCGCCAGTTGGTGCCCTGGCCGGTCTGGGAGTTCTGCCGGTTGCCGCCGCCATCGACGAAGTTCACCTCGGGCCGGGCAAACTCCGCCTTGGCCACCACCGCATGGTCGTACCACAGCGAATGCCAGCTCACGGCCAATTCCACCAGCGGTGCGTCGACGAACGGTACCGGGACCTTGCCGTCGACCTTGACGATTTTCAGACCGTTGATTCGATAGGCGCCGCGCCAGACGGCCAGGTCCACGTCAGCGACCTGGCCGCGGTAATCACCCATGTCGGCCAGTTTGTCATTCAGGTAATTGCGCACAAGGTAAGGCAACGTGAAATTCAAGATCACCAGCACCGCAACGAGGGCCGCGAGGGTCCACAGTGGCCAGCTGTATCGACGCTTCATGTCCGTCAGTCTCCAGCATTGTTAAAGCCATTGACCATTGGCACCCCGGGAACGTTCGCTGCAACTGGACGCCCATGGGCAACAGGCATACCTTTAAGCGCTTAAATTCCCCGCTGCATTAAGGACCGGTCATGAGCCGCATATTCGTTGACAACGCCCATTCCATTGGCAACACGCCACTGGTGCAGATCAACCGCATCGCCCCGCGCGGCGTCACCATCCTGGCCAAGATCGAAGGGCGCAACCCGGGTTATTCGGTCAAGTGCCGGATTGGCGCGAACATGATCTGGGACGCTGAAAGCACCGGCAAGCTCAAGCCTGGCATGACCATCATCGAACCGACCTCGGGCAACACCGGTATCGGCCTGGCGTTCGTTGCCGCCGCCCGGGGCTACAAGTTGATGCTGACCATGCCGGCGTCCATGAGCGTCGAGCGGCGTAAAGTGCTCAAGGCCCTGGGCGCAGAGCTGGTGCTCACCGAGCCGGCCAAAGGCATGAAAGGCGCCATCGACAAGGCCGCCGAGATCCTGGCCAGCGATCCCTCGACCTACTTCATGCCGCAGCAGTTTGAAAACCCGGCGAACCCGGCAATCCACGAAAAAACCACCGGCCCGGAAATCTGGAACGATACCGACGGCGCGGTGGATGTGCTGGTCGCGGGCGTGGGCACCGGCGGAACCATTACCGGCGTTTCGCGGTATATCAAGAACACCTGCGGCAAGCCGATCCTGTCGGTGGCGGTCGAGCCCGAGACGTCGCCGGTGATTACCCAGGCGATGGCGGGGCAGGAGATCAAGCCCAGCCCGCACAAGATCCAGGGCATCGGCGCCGGATTCGTGCCGAAGAACCTGGATCTGTCGATTGTCGATCAGGTCGAGCGGGTCACCGACGAGGCATCCAAGGCCATGGCCCTGCGCTTGATGCAGGAGGAGGGGATCCTCTGTGGCATCTCCTGTGGCGCGGCGATGGCCGTGGCCGTGCGTATGGCGGAAAAACCGGAGATGCAGGGCAAGACCATCGTGGTGATTCTGCCGGATTCGGGCGAGCGCTACCTGTCGAGCATGTTGTTCAGTGATCTGTTCACCGAGCAGGAGATTCAGCAGTAACGGCGATGTTGAGTGATTGACGTCAGTCCAGGTTCAGGCGCTGCATGTTAAGAAGGGCATTGTTGCGTAATCCTCAACAGTAAATGTGCCTTGGCGGTTTCTTCCCCAGGCAGCGCTCTATACCATGGCCGGCCTTTGCGTCGGCCTGCCGGCATTGCGTAAGCTGTTTTGACAAGGAGTTGTAGATGACCTTTTCGTTTGTCGCCAAGGCGTCGGTATTGCTGCTGTTCCTCGGCAGCACGCTGTATGTGCATTTGCGCGGTAAAGCGCGTTTGCCGGTATTGCGCCAATTCGTCAATCACTCGGCATTGTTCGCGCCCTACAACGCCTTGATGTACCTGTTCTCCAGTGTGCCCTCCAAGCCTTACCTGGACCGCAGCAAGTTCCCCGAGCTGGATGTGCTCAAGGACAACTGGCACGTCATCCGCGACGAGGCCATGCACCTGTTCGACGAGGGCTACATTCGCGCCGCGGAAAAGAACAACGACGCGGGCTTCGGGTCGTTCTTCAAGAAAGGCTGGAAGCGTTTCTACCTCAAGTGGTACGACAAACCGCTGCCCTCTGCCGAGCTGCTCTGCCCGAAAACCGTTGCACTGGTCAGCGGCATTCCCAACGTGAAAGGCGCGATGTTTGCGCTGCTGCCGGGCGGCAGCCATTTGAACCCCCATCGGGACCCGTTCGCCGGTTCCCTGCGCTATCACCTGGGGCTGTCTACGCCCAATTCCGACGACTGCCGTATCTTTGTTGACGGCCAGGTCTACGCCTGGCGCGATGGCGAAGACGTCATGTTCGATGAAACCTATGTGCACTGGGTCAAGAACGAAACCCCGCAAACCCGGGTGATCCTGTTCTGTGACGTCGAGCGACCGCTGAAAAGCCGGCTGATGACCCGCCTCAACCGCGCCATCAGCGCCTTCCTCGGCCGCGCCACCGCGCCGCAGAACCTCGACGACGAACGCGTCGGTGGTATCAACCAGGCCTACGCCTGGAGCAAGCGGTTCAGCGACGGCTTCAGCGGCCGGGTCAAGCAGTGGAAACGCAAGCATCCCAAGGCATACCGGGTGATGCGTCCCGTGCTGGCGGTAGTGGTGCTCACGGCGCTTGGCTATTGGTTGTTCGGCTAACCGTTGCGCAATACTTCGAGCGTTGGTTATAGTCAGCGCTGGTCGGGTTCTCGAACCCACTTCTCCCAAGAGATCGGCTCATGCCTGTATCCCCAGTCATCGCGGTTGTGGTTCCAGCGTTCAACGCTGGCGTCGTGTCGTGCGGGAATCAGCAGCCTGTGCAGATCGGTCAATACCCTCCACCTGTCAGTAGCCCACCGGTATACGCCGTCGTATCACCGCCGGGTGTTGGCGTTCAGGGCTGATCGGCAACGTTTGCCATCCCCCTGTGCCTGCCTGAAAAAACTACTGGACTTCAGCCTCGGCTGAGTTGGCTTTTGCCTGACTACAGGTGGTATCCATGTTTTCCTTATCCAAGAACGCCTTATTGGCGGCGGCTTCAACGAGCCTGTTTGTCCTGCTGTGGAGCAGCGGGGCAATTTTTTCCAAGCTGGGCCTGGCCCACGCGTCACCTTTTGCTTTTCTGCTGATCCGTTTTGCCATTGCACTGTGTGCGTTGGTGCTCTTGATCCCGATGCTCAGGTTCAAGCTGCCCAAGGCCGGCAAGCCGATGGTTTATGCCGTGACCACGGGGTTGGTGCTGTTGGGGGCCTACCAGATTTTTTATCTGCTGGCCCTGCAAATGAACGTCACACCCGGAGTGATGGCAACCCTGATGGGCGTACAACCGATCCTCACCGTGGTGCTCGTGGAGCGCCAGCGCTCCTGGCAGCGGCTGTTCGGCCTGATGCTCGGGTTGGTCGGATTGATCATGGTGGTGTACCGGGGCATCGGGCTGGCGGGGATGTCCTTGACCGGAATGCTGTGCGGGTTGCTGGCGCTGGTGTCCATGACCGTCGGCTCGATCATGCAGAAGCGCATTACCGATAACCCCCTCGGCACGCTGCCGGTGCAGTACCTGGCCGGGCTTTTGCTGTGCGCGGTATTCGTGCCGTTCCAGCCCTTCCATTTCGAACACGACGCGGGCTTCATCGTGCCGGTGTTATGGATGGGGTTGGTGGTCTCGGTGCTGGCGACCTTGCTGCTGTACCGGCTGATCGCGCGGGGCAACCTGGTCAATGTCACCAGCCTGTTCTACCTGGTGCCAGCGGTGACGGCGATCATGGATTACCTGGTGTTCGGCAACCGGCTGGCCCTGTTGAGCTTGCTGGGGATGGCGCTGATCATTGTCGGGCTGGTGTTTGTGTTTCGTAAAAGTGGTTGAGCTTTAGAGGCTCGCTGATTTGGACAACTGCTATCGCGGGCAAGCTTTGCTCCCACAGGTATATGGAGTTCTTGTGGGAGCAAGGCTTGCCCGCGATGGCATCTTGCGCCGCGCCAATGGATTACCGGGCAGACGCTTCAGCCGGTTCCGCCACTGAAGGTTTCAACACCAACCACAACGCCGCCGCAATCAACACACCCCCATACAAATGTGCCATCCCCAGCGGCTCATCCAGCAGCAACGCCCCCCACAGCACGCCGAACGGCGGGATCAGGAAGGTGACGGTCATGGATTTGACCGGGCCGATGGAGCTGAGCAGGCGGAAATAAAGGATGTATGCCAGCGCCGTGCACACCAGGCCCAACCCCAGCAGCGACAACCAGACACTCCAGCCACCCCAGCTGGCCGGCGGCTGGCTGATGACGCTGTAGCCGAATAGCGGCAGCAGAAATACCGTGGCGCCGAACATGCTGCCGAGCGCGGCGAGACGGCTGTCCAGGCCGCCTTGATGATCCAGCCAGCGGCGGGTGAGGAAACCGGCAAAACCATAGCAGGTCGTGGCCATCAGGCAGGCAAGGGCGCCCATCAGCAGTTGCAGGTCGAAGGCCACCGGCCCGGCACCGGTCAGGATGCCGACACCGAACAGGCCCAGGAACACCCCGCTGAATTTGACCACGGTGAGTTTTTCATGGAAGAACAAGCCGCCGATCAATACGCCCATCAACGGGGTGGTGGCATTGAAAATGGCCGAGTAGCCGGCCGGCAGCACCTGGGCCGCCAACGAATAGAACGTCGCCGGAATGCCTGAGTTGATCAGGCCCAGCAGCATCACCACTTTCAGCTTGCCGCGAAAACTGAAGTCGATGCGCATCAGCGCCAGGATCACCAGCAGCCCGACGAAGGCGATGGACACGCGGAAGAAGGCCGTGGGGATCGTGCCAATGACGGGGGCGATAATGCGCATGAACAGGAAACTGGCCCCCCAGATGGCGGCCAGCGACAGCAAACGCAGGGTGTCGACGAGGTTCACGTGTTTTTCCTTCCATGATTGGCCGACCAGTGTCGCTGTCCTCAATACCGATGGCAATGGTTGCGCTGCCGCGCGATTGGCCTCTAAGCTCAGTCGCCAATAACAAGTACGATCCGCCGAGGTTCACCTATGCCACAGCCATGGCCCGCCACCGATATCGCCCGTTCGATCCTCGAAGGCTTCGACGATTATCGTGAGCACTTCCGGCAGATCACCGACGGCGCCCGCGCCCGGTTCGAGCAGGCCCAGTGGCTGGAGGCGCAAGCGGCTTCGGCGGCGCGGATCAATCTGTACGAAGAGAAAGTCTTCGAAACCGTGGCACGACTGCGCCAGGCATTCGAGGCCGAGGCGTTGATGGAGGTGGGTTGCTGGCCGCTGGTCAAGAGCGCCTACATCAGCCTGATCGACCTGCGTTTTGACGATGAACTGTCGGAAACCTGGTACAACTCGATCTTCTGCGGGCTGTTCAGCCACGACCTGATCAGCGACGGCACCATGTTCATCCACACCACCCGGCCGAGCCTGCGCCGGGCCCGCGCCGCCCAGACCCGCACCTACAAACCCCAGGGCCAGCTCGACCGGATGCTCGCGAGCGTCTTCGCCGACTACCGCTTCAGCGAAGACTACGCCGACTTGCCCGGCGACCTGCAACGTCTCGAAGCCCAACTGCGGGAAAACCTGCCGGACTGGGTCTGCAAGGACCCGGAGCTGACGGTGGAGTTGTTTTCGTCCGTGCTCTATCGCAACAAGGGCGCCTACCTGGTGGGCCGGATCTACACCCGCGATGACCAATGGCCATTGGTGATCCCGCTGTTGCACCGCGAAGGCCGGGGCATCCAGATCGACGCGTTGATCACCGATGAGGCGCAGGTGTCGATCATCTTCTCGTTCACCCGCTCGTACTTCATGGTGGACGTGCCAGTGCCGGCGGAATTCATCGGCTTCCTCAAGCGCATCCTGCCGGGCAAGCATGTTGCCGAGCTGTACACCTCCATCGGCTTCTACAAGCACGGCAAGTCCGAGTTCTACCGGGCGCTGATCAATCACCTGGCGAACACCGATGACCGGTTCATCATGGCGCCGGGCGTGCGCGGCATGGTCATGAGCGTGTTCACCCTGCCGGGTTTCAATACCGTATTCAAGATCATCAAGGACCGTTTCTCGCCCTCGAAAAACGTCGACCGGGCCACGGTGATCGAGAAGTATCGCCTGGTGAAAAGCGTCGACCGGGTCGGGCGCATGGCCGACACCCAGGAGTTCGCCGATTTCCGCTTTCCCCTGGGCAAGTTCGAGCCGGCGTGCCTGGAAGAGTTGCTGGACGTGGCGCCGTCCACGGTGTCGGTGGAAGGCGATACGGTGTTGATTCGCCACTGCTGGACCGAGCGTCGGATGACGCCGTTGAACCTGTACCTGGAAAACGCCAACGCGGCCCAGGTGCGCGAGGCACTGGAAGACTATGGCCTGGCGATCAAGCAACTGGCGGCGGCGAACATTTTTCCTGGCGACATGCTGCTGAAGAACTTCGGCGTGACCCGTCATGGCCGCGTGGTGTTCTACGACTACGATGAAATCTGCTTCCTCACCGAAGCCAACTTCCGCCACATCCCCCAGCCCCGGACGCCGGAAGATGAAATGGCCTCCGAGCCCTGGTACTCCATCGGGCCGCTGGACGTCTTCCCCGAAGAATTCCCGCCGTTCCTGTTCGCCGACGCCGGGCAACGCAAGCTGTTCGACCAGTTGCACGGCGAGCTGTACAACGCCGATTACTGGAAAGGCCTGCAAGAGGCGATTCGGGCGGGGAAGGTGATCGATGTGTTTCCGTATCGGCGCAAGGGATGTTGATCGTTCCCACGCTCCGCGTGGGAATGCAGCCCGGGACGCAGCTTCAAGCTTCAAGCTTCAAGCGGCAAGTTTCCGGCCAACGCAGCTTGCAACTTGTCGCTTGCCGCTTGAAACTTGCCGCTGCTCCTTTCCCCCTTGCGTACCTGATGACTGACCAAGCCCCCGCTCTCGACAAGCTGCTGAAAAACCTCGATCACGCCATGCTCGCCGACCGTCACCGGTTGCGACGCCAGTTGCTTGAGCTGCGCAAGAAACCCGATGAGGCCAAGCTGGCCCAGTGGGTGGCGCGCATGCAGGCGTCGTGTGACCAGGTGCTGGCGCGCAAGGCCAGCCTGCCGGTGATTCGCTACGACGATAACCTGCCGATCGCCGCCAAGCGCGATGAAATCAAGGACGCGTTGCTCAAGCACCAGGTGTTGATCATCGCCGGCGAGACTGGCTCGGGCAAAACCACGCAGTTGCCGAAGATCTGCCTGGAAATCGGTCGCGGCCAGCATGGCTTGATCGGCCACACCCAGCCGCGCCGGATCGCCGCTCGCAGCGTGGCGAGCCGGGTGGCCGAGGAACTGGCAACGCCGTTGGGCGCGCTGGTGGGGTATCAGGTGCGGTTCGAGGACCAGAGCGACGCCAACACCCTGATCAAACTGATGACCGACGGCATCCTGCTGGCCGAGACCCAGAACGACCGCTACCTCGAACGCTACGACACGATCATCGTCGACGAAGCCCACGAACGCAGCCTGAACATCGACTTCCTGCTGGGCTACCTCAAGACCCTGCTGCCGCGCCGTCCGGACCTGAAAGTCATCATCACCTCGGCGACCATCGACCTGGAGCGTTTCTCCAAGCATTTCGATGACGCGCCTATTGTCGAAGTCTCTGGCCGCACCTTTCCGGTGGAAACCTGGTACCGCCCGCTGACCCTGGAGCAGGACGAGGAGGGCAACCGGGTCGAGGACGACTTGACCGTCGACCAGGCGATCCTCGCCACCCTCGATGAAGTCGCCGCGTATGAGCGCAGCGAACGCCGCAGCCCCGGCGATGTGCTGGTGTTCCTGCCGGGGGAGCGGGAGATTCGCGACGCCGCGGAAATGCTCCGCAAGGCCCAGCTCAAGCACACCGAGATCCTGCCGCTGTATGCGCGCCTGTCGCCGGCTGAACAACAGCGGATCTTCCAGTCGCACCCGGGCCGTCGCGTGGTGCTGGCGACCAACGTCGCGGAAACCTCGCTCACCGTGCCGGGCATCCGCTACGTGATCGACAGCGGCACCGCGCGCATCAGCCGCTACAGCTATCGGGCCAAGGTCCAGCGCCTGCCCATCGAAGCCATTTCCCAGGCCAGCGCCAACCAGCGCAAGGGCCGTTGCGGGCGTGTCGAGCCGGGGATTTGCGTGCGGTTGTACAGCGAGGAGGATTTCCTCGGCCGGCCGGAATTCACCGACCCCGAGATCCTGCGCACCAACCTGGCGGCGGTGATCCTGCAGATGCTGCACCTGCGCCTGGGTGAGATCACTGATTTTCCGTTCATCGAGCCGCCGGATGGCAAGGCCATCAGCGACGGCTTCAACCTGCTGCAAGAGTTGTCGGCGGTGGACCGCAACAGTCAACTGACCCCGCTGGGCCGCCAGTTGGCGCGCCTGCCGGTGGACCCGCGCATGGGCCGCATGCTGCTGGAAGCGGCGAAGCTGGGCAGCCTGCAGGAAGTGCTGATCGTCGCCAGCGCCATGTCGATCCAGGACCCGCGCGAGCGTCCACCCGAGCGCCAGCAGGCCGCCGACCAGGCCCACGCCCAATGGAAGGACCCGGACTCGGACTTCGCCGGGCTGGTCAATCTGTGGCGCGGTTTCGAAGAGCAGCGCCAGGCCCTGACCGCGAGCCCGCTGCGCAATTGGTGCCGCAAGCATTTTCTCAACTACCTGCGCCTGCGCGAGTGGCGCGACTCCCATCGGCAGTTGAGCCTGATCTGCCGCGACATGCAGTTGAGCCTCAACAAAGAACCGGCGGACTACCCGAAACTGCACAAGGCGGTGCTCTCGGGGCTGCTGAGCCAGATCGGCCAGAAAACCGAGGACGGCGACTACCTCGGTGCCCGTCAACGACGGTTCTGGGTGCACCCGTCGTCGGGCCTGGGCAAGAAGCGTCCGCAGTGGCTGATGACCGCCGAATTGGTAGAGACCACCAAGCTGTACGCGCGCATGGTCGCCAAGATCGAACCGGACTGGATCGAGCCGCTGGCCGGGCACCTGATCAAGAAAAACCACTTCGAACCCCATTGGGAAAAGAAACGCGGGCAAGTGGTGGCGTATGAACAGATCACCCTGTTCGGGCTGATCGTGGTCGGGCGCCGGCCGGTGCACTACGGGCCGGTGGACCCGGTGGTGTCCCGCGAGCTGTTTATCCGCGAAGCGCTGGTGCGCGGCGAGATCCAGTCCCGGGCCAAGTGCCTGGACGCCAATACCAAGCTCTTGGAGCAACTCGACGAACTGGAAGCCAAGGCCCGCCGTCGTGACATCCTGGCGGACGAAGAAACCCTGTTTGCGTTCTACGATGCGCGCTTGCCGGCCGAGATCCACCAGACCGCGACCTTCGACAGCTGGTACCGGATCAACAGCCAGAAAGACCCGCAACTGCTGATCATGCGCGAAGAGGACGTGCTGGCGCGCGAGGCCAGTGAAGTCACCGCTGCGTACTACCCGGACACCTTGCGTGTGGGCGACCTGACCCTGCCGTTGAGCTACCACTTCGAGCCCAATCACCCCCGCGACGGCGTGACCCTGCGCGTACCGGCGCCGTTGTTGCCGATGCTGCCGCCGGAACGCCTGGAATGGCTGGTGCCGGGGATGATCGAGGCCAAGTGCATTGCCCTGGTGCGCAACCTGCCCAAGGCCCTGCGCAAGAACTTCGTGCCGGTGCCGGACTTCGTCAAGGCGGCGCTGCAACGCATCACCTTCGCCGAGGGCTCGTTGCCCCAGGCCCTGGGCCGTGAGTTGCTGCGCATGACCGGCGCGCGGGTCAGCGACGAAGCCTGGGCCGAGGCGGCGCAGCAGGTGGAAAGCCACCTGCGCATGAACCTGGAGATTGTCGACGGCCAGGGCAAGTTTCTCGGCGAGGGCCGCGACCTGGCCGAATTGACGGCGCGTTTTGCCGAAGCCAGCCAGGCCGCATTGGCCGTGCCGCAAACGGCGAAAAGCCAGGAACCGGTGGAGGCGAAGGTCTTTGCGCCAGTGGCGCAGCAAACCCAACAGAAGATCGCCGGGCTGTCGATGACGGTCTACCCGGCGCTGGTAGAAGAGGGCGGGGTGGTCAAGGAGGGGCGCTTCCCGACGCCAGCCGAGGCCGAGTTCCAGCATCGCCGCGCCTTGCAGCGCTTGTTGATGCAGCAACTGGCCGAGTCGGCCAAGTTCCTGCGCGGCAAGTTGCCGGGGCTGACCGAACTGGGCCTGCTGTATCGCGAACTCGGACGCGTCGACAACCTGGTGGAAGACATCCTGTTGGCGAGCCTCGACAGCTGCGTGCTGGAAGGCGAAGCGAGCCTGCCCCGCGACGGCGCCGCACTGGCGTCCCTGGCCGAGCGCAAGCGTGGCGGTTGGACCGAGCATGCCGAGCGCCTGGCGAAGCTGACCCTGGATATCCTCAAGCTCTGGCACGGCCTGCAAAAACGCTTCAAGGGCAAGATCGACCTGGCCCAGGCCGTGGCGCTGAACGACATCAAGCAGCAGCTCAGTCACTTGGTTTACCCGGGCTTCGTGCGCGAAACCCCGCATCAATGGCTCAAGGAACTGCCGCGCTACCTCAAGGCCATCGAGCAGCGCTTCGAGAAGCTCGGCAGCCAGGTGCAGAAAGACCGGGTCTGGAGTGGCGAACTGTCGAACCTCTGGGCCCAATACCAGACTCGCGCCAGCAAACACGCCCAGGAAGGCAAGCGCGATCCGCAACTGGAGCTGTACCGCTGGTGGCTGGAGGAATACCGGGTATCGCTGTTCGCCCAGCAGTTGGGCACCAAGGTGCCGATTTCGGACAAGCGCCTGGGCAAGCAGTGGGGGCAGGTGGAGCCTTAAGGCTGTAGGAGCTTTCCGAACACAGTGAACGCCAGAGATCCCCTGTGGGAGCGAG
>NZ_JAGGOF010000017.1:0-21374 GCF_018614775.1 Pseudomonas fluorescens | reverse complement strand
GCTCGCTCCCACAGGGGTTTTGTGTCTGGATTGATGGACCATGGGCCAAATGCCAGGGTTTATGGCAAACTTCGCGGCTATAAATGCCGGTCCCGCGGTTTTGAGCTTCAATTCCCCGGGCGGATCGGAATAAAGCGCTGCCAGGGCTGCTTCCCCCGGATGGGAAAAGTCCCTTTGTGTGTTGGTACGTCGGTGCCAATGCTTTCTGCCTGAACAGATCAGAGACACGACCATGCATAACGTCGTCATCAGCGGCACCGGCCTGTACACCCCGGCCAACAGCATCTCCAACGAAGAGCTGGTGCAATCGTTCAACACCTATGTCGCCCAGTTCAACGCCGACAACGCTGACGCCATCGAGCGCGGTGAGGTCGAGGCGTTGACCGAATCCAATGCGGCGTTCATTGAAAAGGCCTCCGGCATCAAGAGCCGCTTCGTCATGGACAAGGACGGCATCCTCGACCCGCAGCGCATGACCCCGCGCCTGCCCGAGCGCTCCAATGACGAATGGTCGGTACTCTGCGAAATGGCCGTCGGTGCCGCCAGACAGGCCCTGGAACGCGCCGGTCGTACCGCCGCCGATATCGATGGCGTGATCGTCGCCTGTTCCAACCTGCAGCGCCCGTACCCGGCCATCGCCATCGAAGTCCAGGAAGCCCTGGGCATCGGCGGTTTCGGCTTCGACATGAACGTGGCCTGCTCCTCGGCCACCTTCGGCATCCAGGCGGCCGCCAACAGCGTGCAACTGGGCCAGGCCCGGGCGATCCTGATGGTCAACCCGGAAGTGTGCACCGGTCACCTGAACTTCCGTGACCGCGACAGCCACTTCATCTTCGGTGACGCGGCGACCGCAGTGATCATCGAGCGCGCTGACCACGCGACCTCCAAGCACCAGTTCGACGTGGTCAGCACTAAGTTGCTCACCAAGTTCTCCAACAACATCCGCAACAACTTCGGTTTCCTCAACCGCGCGGCGGAGGAGGGCGTCGGCTCGCGTGACAAACTGTTCGTCCAGGAAGGCCGCAAGGTGTTCCGCGACGTCTGCCCGATGGTCGCCGAACTGATCGGCGCCCATCTGGAAGAGAACCAGTTGAACGTCAGCCAGGTAAAGCGCTTCTGGCTGCACCAGGCCAACCTGAGCATGAACCACCTGATCGTGCGCAAATTGCTGGGCCGTGAAGCCAGCGAAGAGGAAGCGCCGGTGATCCTCGACCGCTACGCCAATACCAGTTCGGCGGGTTCGGTCATTGCCTTCCATTTGTACCAGGATGATCTGCCGAGTGGCTCGGTGGCCGTCCTCAGCTCGTTTGGTGCCGGTTATTCGATTGGCAGTGTGATTTTGCGTAAGCATTGATCCGGTTTGTGATTGGAGAACTTACTGGGGTGAGGGGGGTAAGTCCCCTCGCCACAGCAACATTTGCCATGTGAGAGGTGGAATGACCGCCACTGACGACACCCCACTGCTCCAGCGCCTGCTGGCCGGCGAGCAGCGCGCCTACAAGGAACTGGTCAGCACCTACCAGAGCCCCATGCGTGCGGTCGCCTATGCCATTGTCGGCAGCCGGCATGCCGATGAAGTGGTGCAGGACGCCTGGCTGTCGGTGGTGCGCAATCTCGGCGGTTTCCAGGGGCGTTCCAGCCTCAAGACCTGGCTGCTGACGATCACCGCCAACGCTGCCAAAAGCCGCTACAAGCAGAACCGTCGGGAAGTGCTGCTCGATGATCTGCCGTCGCCCCACGGCTCCCTCGGCGATGAGCGTTTCGCCGCCGATGGCCATTGGTTGCTGGCACCGTTCGCCTGGCACCAGGACACCCCGGAAGCACTGCTTACCGAAAGTGAACTGCGTGACTGCCTGGAGCACACCTTGCTCAGCCTGTCGGAGCTGCAGGGCAGCGTCCTGACCCTGCGTGAACGCCAGGGGCTGGAGCTGGAAGAAATCTGTAATCTTCTCGACATCTCGCTCTCCAACGTCCGTGTGCTGCTGCATCGCGCCCGGCTGAAGGTCTTCGCGACCGTGGAACATTTCGAGGAAACCGGCGAATGCTGACCTGCAAGGAACAAGTGGCGCGCTCCAGCGATTATCTCGACGGCCAACTGAGTTTTCGTGAACGCCTGATGGTGCGCCATCACCTGATGTTCTGCCCAAATTGCCGACGCTTCATCCGCCAGATGCGCCTGATGCAGGCGACCCTGAGAAAGCTCCCCGAACCGCCCGTGCCCAACCTCGATCACCTGGCTGAAAAGCTGGCGGCCGAGCGTCGTCGATCCAGCCGCTAAGCTTCGACAAACACAAAACCCCCTGTGGGAGCGAGCCTGCTCGCGATAGCGGTGGGTCAGTCAGCCTTGCTGTTTCTGATCCACCGCTATCGCGAGCAGGCTCGCTCCCACAGGGGGCATGGCCCCGTCTGTTTATTCCCTTTCGAAGTAAAAAGTTCCGTTGTCATAAAATCTTTATGTGATAGCAACTCGCCTGACACAACCCATCGCCAAGATCCCTCCCAACACCAGCGGGCCCAGTTCCGCGTGTTTTCTAACGCATAGACTACCAACTAGGGGAATTCTTCGATGATCCGTAAGCACTTCGCAGGTGTTGCCGCCAGCGCACTGGCAATGGCAGTAACCGCCCAGGCTTTCGCCGGCACCGTCACCACCGACGGCGCCGATATCGTGGTCAAGACCAAGGGCGGCCTTGAGGTCGCAACCACCGACAAAGAGTTCAGCTTCAAGCTCGGCGGTCGTTTGCAGGCTGACTACAGCCAGTTCGACGGCGTCTACACCAAGAACGGGGACAGCGCCGACGCCGCTTACATCCGTCGCGGCTTCCTGGAACTGTCCGGCGTGCTGTACACGGATTGGGCCTACACCATCAACTACGACATGTCCCACAACAGCGGCGACGCCGACAACGGCTACTTCGACGAAGCGTCGCTGGCCTACAACGGCTTCAAGCCAGTGTCGATCAAGGTCGGCCGTTTCGACCCCGACTTCGGCCTGGAAAAAGCCACCAGTTCCAAGTGGGTCACCGCGCCTGAGCGCAACGCCGCCTATGACATGATCGACTGGGCCAACAGCCACCAGAATGGCCTGGGTCTGCAAGCCTCGAGCACCTTCGCTGACTCGTTCTACGCCTCGGCCGGTGTGTTCAGCAAAGACACCGACGACACCGACGGCAACAGTGTCAAGCAAGTCAACGGTCGCTTCGTTTTTGCGCCGATGCACGACGCCGGTAACGTGTTGCACTTCGGTGTGAACGTGGCCTCGCGTGATGTGTCCGACACTGCATTCGATTCGCGTTATCGCACCCGCATGGGCATGCGTGGCGTCGAAACCCTGGGCGGCAACGACGCCGGCACCAACGGCAACCGTCCGGTGCTGGGCGGTAGCTCCACCTCGCCGGCCGGCTCCTACGACCGTGACAATGCTTTTGGCCTGGAAGCCGCTTTCGCCATGGGCCCAGCGTCGATCCAGGGTGAATACGTTGCCCGCAAGACCAAGGCTGACAGCAGCGCTTTCGACGACATCAAGGGCCACGGCTTCTACGTACAGGGCGCCTACACCCTGACCGGCGAGGCCCGCGGCTATAAAGTCGGCAAGTTTGATGCAATCAAGCCCGCCAACAAATCCATCGGCGCCTGGGAAGTGTTCTATCGCTACGACAGCCTGACGGTCGAAGACGACAACATCACCACCGCCAGCCTGACCCGTGACGTCGGCGATGCCGAAGTCAAGGTGCACAACCTGGGTGTGAACTGGTACGCCAACGAAGCGGTGAAAATCTCCGCCGCCTACATCAAGGCCAAGACCGATAACGTCACCAACGCCACCGCCGCCAGCGGCACGACACCGGCACGACGTACCGGCGATGACAACGGCGACGGTTTCGTAGTCCGCGCCCAGTACGTGTTCTAAGCCACGTACCTGATACACCGCTCTACCTTCATCCGTTAACGCTCCTTTGAACCCCGCCGCTGGCGGGGTTTTTTTTGAGCTGGTTTTTTGGCCTCGCTGTATGGGTAACCACCTGTCAACTCTGACAGTTTCGGGGCCCCTGGAAAGGGTGCTTACTTTATCCAGTCGCAATGGCTCACGCGGAGAACGACATGGCGGGTTCAGATAAAGCAGGGCAGCTTGGGTCCATTGGCTCTATCAGCGATTCCGAGGTTTCACGCAACGAAACGACTGACGGTTTTCACTATGACGCGCTGGACAACTTGATTGGCCGAACGACCTCCGCCGGCAGAGAGCAGCGGTTTTACCGAAGCAATGAACTGGCGAATGAAATCAACGGGAACATCAACACCACTTTCGTCCGCGTCGAGGGGGTTGTACTTGCCGAGCACCGGACCGGCGGTGGTCCAGGGGCCATGCTGTTGGCGGGCGACGACAAGAACAGCGTGTTGAGTGACGTCAGCCAGGGGGCTGTCAAAAACATCGCGTATTCAGCGTACGGCCATCGTTCGGGGCATGCCTCGGTGAACTTTCATCTGGGTTACAACGGCGAACGACGTGAGACACAAACCGGTTGGTATCTGCTGGGCAATGGCTACCGAGTCTTCAACCCTTTGTTGATGCGATTTCACAGCCCGGATAACTTGAGCCCGTTTGGTGAGGGGGGCTTGAATGCGTATATGTATTGTGTGGGGGATCCGATAAATAACGTGGATCCGACGGGGCATACTGTCTTGGGTTTTTTCTCCCGTAGCTTTAGAGGTTTATTCGGATCAAATAGAATTACCACTGCAACTCCGGGTGCTAAGGAGTTGCCCAGCGTTCTCCGCCTCAACCCGCATGAAAAAACCAGGTCGACGAGCCTGCTTCCTATCCGGCCTAAAGATGTCAATAGATTGGAGAGAAGGGCTGATTTGCAGTTGGAGCTCGCTGCGAAGTTCAAGAATAAGGATGCAGAAAAATATTCCATGTACCAAAGGTTCTACGAGAAAGATCATCTGGCGCATAGCTTTGCTAAAGAGCATCAAGGAGAAAAATTAATAACTAAATATGGGCGAGAAGCGGCCAAGAATTCTTCAGAAAGATTGGCCGTGTTAGAGCGTAGGCGGGCGAAAGAAAAAAATGCTGATTTTTTACACTGGCAAGCCAATAAAGTTGAGGAAATAAGAACTCACAACCGCGACCCGAAAGTAATCAGGAGTTATTTGGGTGTCGATTTTATGGGAGCGCGGGACTCTTGATAGCGAGCGTTGCGCACGTATAGACGAGGTCTGATGCCGTCTGGTTCAAATCAATGATCAGTCAGGTCGTCGAAAAGTACCTGTTCCTCGTATCATTCAGCCCAGATCGGCGATACTCGCCCCACCGCCGCCCGGATGTCGAGGAACCGCATGCCGCTTCACGTACTGGACACCCTCTCCACCATCGCCCCCCAGGAATGGGACGCACTGGTGCCCGCCAATCAACCCTTCCTGCGCCACGCCTTCCTCAGCACCCTGGAAGACAGCGCCAGCCTCGGCCCGCAATCCGGCTGGCAAGCCGAGCATTTGCTGCACATTGAAGATGGGCGTCTGCTGGCGGCCCTGCCCAGTTACCGCAAGTGGCATTCCTACGGTGAATATGTGTTCGACCACGGCTGGGCCGATGCCTGTGCCCGGGCCGGGATCGATTATTACCCCAAGTTGTTGACGGCGGTGCCGTTCAGTCCGGTCAGCGGGCCGCGTCTGTTGACGGCTCAGGGGGAGGATGGTCTGGAGTTGTTGGGCAGCCTGCCGGGTTATCTGGAGATCGAAGGGCTTTCCAGCGCCCACATCAACTTCACCGATGCGTTCACCGATGCGGCGCTGGCCGGGCAGGAGGGTTGGCTGCAACGGATCGGCTGTCAGTACCACTGGCAGAATCGCGGTTACCGCGACTTCCAGGATTTTCTCGACGCCCTCAGTTCCCGCAAGCGCAAGCAGATGCGCAAGGATCGCGAGCAGGTGGCGGGGCAGGGCATCGAGTTCGAATGGCTAGAGGGTCAGCAACTGGGCGAGGCGCAGTGGGATTTTGTCTACGCCTGTTACGCCAACACCTATGCGATGCGTCGGCAGGCGCCGTACCTGACCCGGGCATTCTTCAGCCTGTTGGCCGAGCGCATGCCCGAGGCCATTCGCGTGGTGCTCGCCAAGCAGGGTTCACGGCCGGTGGCGATGGCGTTCAGCCTGGTGGGTGGGGACAGTTTCTACGGGCGGTACTGGGGCTGCCTGGCCGAGTTCGACCGGCTGCATTTCGAGACGTGTTTCTACCAAGGCATGGACTACGCGATTGCCCACAGCTTGCAGCGCTTTGACGCCGGCGCCCAGGGCGAGCACAAGTTGATTCGCGGGTTCGAGCCGGTGATCACCCGGTCGTGGCATTACCTGCGCCATCCGGGGTTGAAGGCAGCGGTGGCGGACTTTCTTGTGCGCGAGCACGAGGGGGTGTTGGCGTATGCCGAAGAGGCCAGGACTGCACTGCCTTATCGGCAGGGTTGAGCCGGCAGCCTGACACCCGTGGCGAGGGGGCAAGCTCCCTCGCCACAAGTGAATGCTCAATCAATCCCCACAAACCCACCCGTCTGATGCTGCCACAACCGTGCATACAACCCGCCGTGCGCCAGCAGTTCGGCGTGGCTGCCGGTTTCAGCGATGCGGCCGTTTTCCAGCACCACCAGACGGTCCATCCGGGCGATGGTGGAAAGGCGGTGGGCGATGGCGATCACGGTCTTGCCTTGCATCAGCGTTTCGAGGCTTTCCTGGATCGCGGCCTCGACTTCCGAGTCCAGCGCTGACGTCGCTTCGTCCATGATCAGGATCGGCGCGTCCTTGAGCAGCACCCGCGCGATGGCGATGCGTTGGCGCTGGCCGCCGGACAGCTTCACGCCGCGCTCGCCCACATGGGCATCGAAACCGGTGCGCCCTTCGGCGTCCGACAGCAGCGGGATGAACTCATCGGCGCGGGCCTTGTGCACGGCTTCCCAGAGTTGCGCGTCGGTGGCGTCGGGCTTGCCGTAGAGCAGGTTGTCGCGAATCGAGCGGTGCAGCAGCGAGGTGTCTTGGGTGATCATGCCGATGCGCTCGCGCAGGCTTTCCTGGCTCACCTCGGCAATGTCCTGGCCATCGATGAGAATGCGTCCGCCCTGCACGTCATAGAGGCGCAGCAGCAGGTTCACCAAGGTGGATTTACCCGCGCCGGACGGACCGATCAGGCCGATTTTCTCGCCGGGTTCGATCACCAGGTTGAGGTCGCCGATCACACCGCTTTTCTTGCCGTAGTGGAAATCCACCTGCTCGAAGCGCACCTCGCCACGGGCCACCGCCAGGGGCTTGGCCTGGTCGCGGTCGGTGACGCTGACCGGCTGGGCGATGGTCTGCAGGCCGTCCTGGACCATGCCGATGTTTTCGAAGATGCCGTTGACCACCCACATGATCCAGCCGGACATGTTGACGATGCGAATCGCCAGCCCGGTCGCCAGGGCAATCGCCCCCACGCTGATCAGCGACTGGGTCCACAGCCACAACGCCAGGCCAGTGGTGCCGACGATCAGCAGGCCGTTCATGCTGGTGATGACCACGTCCATGCTGGTCACCACGCGGCCGGCCAGTTGGGCTTTTTCGGTCTGCTCCTGGATCGCCTCGCGGGCGTATTGCTGTTCGAAGTTGGTATGGGCGAACAGCTTCAGGGTGGTGATGTTGGTGTAGCCGTCGACGATCCGGCCCATGAGCTTGGAGCGCGCATCGGACGACACCACCGAGCGCTCCTTGACCCGCGGCACGAAGTAACACAGGGCACCGATGTAGGCGGCGATCCACAGCAGCAGCGGGATCATCAGGCGCCAGTCGGCTTCAGCGAACAGCACCAGCGAGCTGATGGCGTAGATCAGCACGTGCCACAACGCATCCACGGCCTGTACCGCTGAGTCGCGCAGGGAGTTGCCGGTCTGCATGATGCGCTGGGCGATGCGCCCGGCGAAGTCGTTCTGGAAGAAATTCAGGCTCTGCTTGAGCACGTAGCTGTGGTTCTGCCAGCGGATCAGGCTGGTCATGCCGGGGCTCAGGGTCTGGTGCACCAGCAGGTCATGCAGGGCTACGAAAATGGGCCGCAAAACCAGCGCCACCACGGCCATCCAGGCCAGTTCCACGCCGTGGATCCTGAAGAAGTCCACGTTGGGTGTGCCTTGGGCCAGGTCGATGATGCGGCTCAGGTAGCTGAACAGCGCCACCTCGATCAGCGCACCCACCAGGCCCACCACCAGCAGCACGGCGAAGCTGGGCCAGACCTGTTTCAGGTAGTACGTGTAGAAGGGCAGGACGCGGTCCGGTGGTGCAGAGGTGGGGGCGTCGCGGAAGATGTCGATCAGTTTTTCGAAGTAGCGATAAACCATCAGTCAATGCCCTGGCAGGGGCTCTCCTTTTGCTATGAGCGGCGCGGGATCGCCGGCGCCGCTCAGGCTTGCCGTGTGCCTCTTCAGTCGATGCGCTTGGCCGACTTGATGATCACAGGGTCGATTGGCACGTTTTGCATGCCTTGTTTGGTGGTGGTCTGGGAGTTGACGATGATGTCCACCACGTCCATGCCCTTGACCACTTTGGCGAACACCGCGTAACCGGCGTCACGGCCCGGATCGAGGAACGCGTTGTCGGCAACGTTGATGAAGAACTGGCTGGTGGCCGAGTTCGGATTGGACGTGCGGGCCATCGACAACGTGCCGCGAACGTTATGCAGGCCATTGCTGGCTTCGTTCTTGATCGGCGCCTTGGTGTCCTTTTGCTGCATCTGCTGGGTGAAGCCGCCGCCCTGGGCCATGAAGCCCGGGATCACGCGGTGAAAAATCGTGTTGTTGTAGAAGCCGCTGTCCACGTACTCAAGAAAATTCTTGGTACTGATGGGCGCCTTGACCGGGTCCAGTTCGATTTCGATCTGGCCATTGGTGGTGTCCAGCAGTACGTGGGGCGCCTTGGTCGGTTGCGCAGCCATCAGGTTGGCGGCGAACAGAACGGTACCGGCGGCGAGGGCGAGTTTTTTCAGCATGGGGTCAGTGATCCTGAGTGGTGGAGTCGGTTGCGGTCAGAAATTGGAGCAGGGTCTGGTTGAAGCGTTCGGGTTGGTCCAGCGGGGTAGCGTGCCGTGAATCGGCGATGACCGCCAGTCGCGCATTCGGCAGTAGCTGCACATAGGCTTCTTTCAGCGCCACCGGGGTGTAGTCGTGGTCGGCGCAAATAACGAGGGTTGGACAGGCGACCTGTGACAGTCGTTCCTGAACGCCCCAGCCCACGATGGCGTCGAAACTGGCGAGATAAGCACGTTTGTCGTTCTTTGCCCAGCGCCGGGCCATTTCCAGGCGTAACCCGGTTTGCTCGGGCTTGGGAAACAGCTTGGCACCCAAGGCCTTGCCGATGGTTTCCAGGCTGAGGATACGCATCAGGCTCCAGCGCTTGAACCATTGCCAGCAGTCGTTTGGCGTGCGGACCTTGACTTCGGGCGCGCTGTTGACGATGCACAGGCTCTTGACCCGCCCGGGTTCATCCACCGCCAGTTGAAAACAGATCATGCCGCCCATGGACCAGCCCACCAGATGCACCGCATCCAGGCCCAGGTGTTCGATCAAGGCGCTCAGGTCGGCGCTGAAGCCTTTGATGCTGTAGCGATCACGGGGTTTGTCGGAGCGCCCGTGGCCGCGCACGTCCATCACGATTACGTGATAGTGGGCGGATAGCTGCGGGATCTGCTTTTCCCAGTCCCGGGTGCTGGAGCCCAGGCCATGGACCAGCAGCAAGGGCGCGCCCTGGCCGTATTCCTCGTAGTGCAGGTGGCAACCTTCATGTTCGAAGCAGGCCATCGGTGACTCCTTGTCAGGCTTGTTCAGGAGCGGCGAACGGCGCGTCCAGGGGGGCGGTATCGAAGGTGCGCAGCAGTTCGACGAGGATCTGCGTGGCGGGGCCCAGGGGTTTTTCCTTGTTCGAAAACAGATAGAAGGTTGAATTGCGGCAGCCGCCCTGTTCCAAGGGTAGACGCTTGAGCAGACCTTCCTTGAGTTCCCGTTCGATCATATGGCGGGGTAGCCAGGCGAAGCCCAGGCCGCTGCCGACGAAGTTGGCGGCGGTGGCGAGGCTGCCGACGGTCCAGCGCTGCTCGGCGCCGAGCCAGCCGACATCCTTGGGTTGCTGGCGGCCGGAGTCGCGAATCACTACCTGCAACTGGCTTTCCAGGTCCTGGAAACTCAGCTCGCGGTTGAGCCGATGCAGGGCGTGTTCGGGATGGGCCACCGCGACGAACTCCACGTCGCTCAATTCAGCACCCAGGTAACCCGGGATACTGAAGCCGCTGATCGCCAGGTCGGCCACGCCTTCGAGCAGCACTTCTTCCACCCCCGACAGCACCTCTTCACGCAGCCGCACCCGGCAGCCGCGGCTCTGCGGCATGAACGCCGTCAGCGCCCGCACGAGGCGAGCGGTGGGGTAGGCGGCGTCAACCACCAGGCGCACTTCGGCTTCCCAGCCTTGTTCCATGTGGTGGGCCAGGTCTTCCAGTTGGCTGGCCTGCTTCACCAACTGCCGGGAACGCCGCAGCAATACACCGCCGGCCTCGGTCAATACGGCCTTGCGTCCATCGATGCGCAGCAACGGCACGCCGAGCTGATCCTGCATGCGGGCCACGGTGTAGCTGACCGATGACTGGGAGCGGTGCAACACCTCGGCGGCCTGGGCGAAACCGCCGTGGTCCACCACGGCCTGTAATGTTCGCCATTGATCAAGGGTCACGCGGGGCGCTTTCACATTGAGCTCCTCTTGTCCTAAGCTGACGGTCCCCGGGTGGAGACTGCCGAATGAAAAAAATCTGTTGTGTGGTGCTGGCCTTGTTGCCGCTGACTGCCTTTGCGTACCCGATCGATGTGGAAAAACACCTCAACGGCCTGAGCATCGATTACAACGCGTATGACACCGATGCCGACATCGGCTCGATTCAGGTCAACAACTACGGCAGCACCGACGCGGCCTGCACCGTGGTCTTTCGCAACGGCCCTGAAGCGCCGCGCACCCGCAAGATCGAAGTCGCCGCCGGCAAGTTCAAGAACGCCACGGCCAAGTTCAATCGCAACATCATCAAGCTGCGCATCGTGCTGACCTGCCAGCCGAAATAATCGAGTGGCGGCGCAAGGCGCGGGCCTTGCTCTGCTTATAAACGAATTTATCGATGCTTTATAGCAGTTATTTGCGCTTTTTCATCGATATGATCATGTTTAACCTTCACTCCATCGACTTACAACATTCTCAGATGGAGCCTACAAGCCATGTCCCGCGTTCTGATCATCGAAAGCAGTGCCCGCCAGCAAGACTCGGTTTCCCGTCAACTGACCCAGACCTTCATCAACCAGTGGAAAGCCGCGCACCCGGCCGATGAAATCAGCGTCCGTGACCTGGCGATCAACCCGGTGCCGCATTTGGACGCCAACCTGCTGGGCGGCTGGATGAAGCCTGTCGAGCAGCGCAACGACATCGAGAACGCCTCGCTGGAACGTTCCAACCAGTTGACCGATGAACTGCTGGCCGCCGATGTACTGGTGATGGCTGCGCCGATGTACAACTTCGCCATCCCGAGCACCTTGAAAGCCTGGCTCGACCACGTGCTGCGTGCCGGCGTGACCTTCAAATACACCCCCACCGGCCCCCAGGGGCTTCTGACTGGCAAACGCGCTTTTGTGCTGACCGCTCGCGGCGGCATCCATGCCGGCGGCAGCACTGACCATCAGGAACCGTACCTGCGCCAGGTCATGGGCTTCATCGGCATCCACGACGTGACCTTCATCCATGCCGAGGGCATGAACCTGGGCGGCGACTTCCAGGAGAAGGGCCTTAGTCAGGCCCACGCCAAACTGTCCCAGGTCGCCTGATCCGTTAATCCTCGGGTAATCGCCAGGTGGTCTAGTGACCTGGCGCTTCCCTTCAAGCTGTTTTGCGCATCGAACCTCCCTTTGCACTTATTGCTCCTGAGTGCCGTAGCCCGATTGAACGCTTAAGCGAGATCGGGCTTTTTTTTGCCCGCCATTCCACTCACACACAAGCCCCCTATGGATGGGTGTGTAAATGCAGGTATTGGATTTGCCCTCGGCTGTTGTGGGAGCGAGCCTGCTCGCGATAGCGCCGGTTCAGCCAGCACATGTGTTGACTGACAGGCCGCCATCGCGAGCAAGCTCGCCCCCACAGGGCAAAACCGCTATCTTCGCCGCCATTCGAAACGGGGGGCGTATGGGCTATCTACTTTTTGTGACGTTGATCCAGGCATTTTCCTTCAGCCTGATCGGCGAGTACCTGGCTGGGCATGTGGACAGTTATTTCGCCGTGCTGGTACGGGTCCTGCTGGCGGGGCTGGTGTTCATTCCGTTGACGCGCTGGCGCCAGGTCGAGCCGTCGTTCATGCGCGGCATGCTGGTGATCGGTGCCTTGCAGTTCGGCGTGACCTACGTCTGCCTGTACCTGAGCTTCCGGGTATTGAGCGTGCCGGAAGTGTTGCTCTTCACAATCCTCACGCCGTTGCACGTGACGCTGATCGAAGACGCACTGAACCGTCGCTTCAATCCCTGGGCGCTGATCGCGGCGCTGGTGGCCGTGACCGGTGCGGCGGTGATTCGCTACGACCGGATCAACCCGGATTTCTTCATGGGATTTTTGCTGCTGCAACTGGCCAACTTCACCTACGCGGCCGGGCAGGTGCTGTACAAGCACCTGGTGGCCCGGCACCCGAGCGACCTGCCGCATTATCGGCGATTCGGCTACTTCTACCTCGGCGCGCTGGCGGTCGCGTTGCCGGCCTTCCTGCTGTTCGGCAAGGCCAACTTCTGGCCCGAAGCCCCGCTGCAATGGGCTGTACTGGTGTTCCTCGGCCTGGTTTCCACGGCGTTGGGGCTGTACTGGTGGAACAAAGGCGCATGCCTGGTCAACGGCGGGACGCTGGCGGTGATGAATAACCTGCACGTGCCGGTGGGGCTGTTGCTCAACCTGCTGATCTGGAACCAGCACGAGGAACTGGGCCGGTTGTTCCTGGGCGGCGCAGTCATCCTGGCGGCGGTGTGGATCAGCCGATTGGGCCTGCGCAGATCGCCGGCTATTTAGTCGCCAACTGCTCTACCAGGAATTCAATGAATGTCCGGGTTTTCTGCGGCAGGCGCCGGCCAGACGAATACACCGCATTGATGCTGATTGCCGGTGCCTGCCATTCGCAGAGCACCGGCACCAGGCGCCCGGCCGCCAAACCGTCCTCGACGATGAAATCCGGCAGCAGCGCAATGCCCATGCCGGCCTCGGCAGCCTGGGCCAGCAGGTCGCCGTTGTTGACGTGCAAGGGGCCGGTGACCGTGACCCGTTGCGTCTCCTTGCCGTTGCACAATTGCAGGCTCACGCCACTCTGCAGATAGCCGTAGTTGAGGCATTGGTGGTCGCGCAGGTCCTGGGGCGTCTGCGGCACGCCCGCGCGCGCCAGGTAGGCGGGGGCGGCGACCATGATGCGCGGCGCTGGCGCCAGTTGCCGGGCGATCATGGTCGAATCGGGCATGCTGGCGATGCGGATGGTCACGTCGAAACCACCGCGCACCGGGTCGACCTGCTGGTCGCTGAGCACCACTTGCAGCTCGATGTTCGGATGCCGTTCATGGAACAGCGGGATCAATTTGCCCAGCCGTCGCAGGCCGAACGACATCGGCGCGTTGACCCGCAACACCTCGCGCAGCTCACCAATCCCGTCCCGGGCCCGCTGCTCCGCCTCGTCCAGTGAGGCGAGCACCTCTCGTGCCGCTTCAAAGTACTCCGCACCGGCTTCGGTGAGGTGCAGGCTGCGGGTGGTGCGTTGCAGCAGTTGCACGCCGATCGCTTCTTCCAGGGCCTGGATCTGCTTGCTGACTTTCGACCTCGGTACGTCCATGGCCCGTGCAGCGGCAGCGAAGCCGTTTTCGCCGACCGTGACGACGAACGCGCGCATGCATTCGATGCGATCCATGATTGTCCCTGTTTTAGAATCAATGATTCTCGATTTTAGGTAATTGTCCCTTAAAGTGCTAGCCCCTAAAGTAGCACCCATGCCGACGACATCACTGCCAAGGCAACAAGACACTCATCTAACCCATTGAACTATCGACATTAAAAGGAACGCATCATGTCTAACCGCGAACTGCTGAATCCAACCAACTCTGCCCTGATCCTGATCGACCACCAGCCACAAATGGCCTTCGGCGTGCAGTCCATCGACCGCCAGACCTTGAAGAACAACACCGTTGGCCTGGCCAAGGCAGCGAAGATCTTCAACGTGCCGACGATCTACACCTCGGTCGAGACCGAAAGCTTCAGCGGCTACATCTGGCCTGAGTTGTTGGCGGTTCACCCGGACCAGAAACCCATCGAACGCACGTCGATGAACTCCTGGGAAGACAAGGCCTTGGTCGACGCGGTGAAAGCGACCGGCCGCAAGAAACTGATCATCGCAGCGCTCTGGACCGAGGTCTGCCTGACCTTCCCGGCCCTGGAAGCACTGGCTGAAGGTTATGAGGTGTACATCGTCACCGACGCTTCCGGCGGCACCACCAAAGAAGCCCACGACATGTCGGTACAGCGGATGATTCAGGCCGGTGCGGTACCGGTGACCTGGCAACAAGTGTTGCTGGAATACCAACGTGACTGGGCACACAAAGACACGTATGAGGCGGTGATGGAGCTGGTGTTGGAACACAGCGGCGCCTACGGCATGGGTGTGGATTACGCCTACACCATGGTGCACAAGGCACCGCAGCGCCAGGCCAAATAACCCTGTAGCGGCATACCCTGTGGGAGCGAGCCTGCTCGCGATGACGGCAGCACATTCGACATGGATGTGACTGAACCACCGCCATCGCGAGCAGGCTCACTCCCACAGTGGCTTGGGGGTGTGTGAGCCATCCGAGTGCACCGCCGGACCTGTGGGAGCTGGGCTTGCCCGCGAAGGCGGTGGTCCATTCAGTATCCCTGTGGCAGATCCGCCGCTTTCGCGAGCAAGCCCGCTCCCACAGTGGATTGGGGTGTGTGAGCCATCCGAGTGCACCGCCGGACCTGTGGGAGCGAGCCTGCTCGCGATGACGGCAGCACATTCAACATGGATGTGACTGAACCCCCTTCATCGCGAGCAAGCTCGGCTCCCACAGGGGCTCACCCGTGAGTTCAAACCAACTGCTTCTGCGGCTCCGGCAGGTGACTCGCCCCCAACACCGCCGGCAGCAACCCTGAGCGCAAGTCCGTGCCGCTGGGCTGCTGATACAGGTTCAAGCCGAACTCCGGCATCACCGCCAGCAGGTAATCGAAAATATCTCCCTGGATACGCTCGTAGTCGGCCCACACGGTGGTGCGGGTGAAACAGTAGATTTCCAGTGGGATGCCCTGGGCCGTGGTTTGCAACTGGCGGACCATGCAGGTCATGTTCGGCTGGATCTCGGCATGGCTTTTCAAATAGGCCAGGGCGTAGGCGCGGAAGGTGCCCAGGTTGGTCATGCGTCGACGGTTGGCCGACATGGCCGCGACGTTGCCCTGGGCTTCGTTCCAAGCCTTGAGTTCGGCCTGCTTGCGGCTGATGTAGTCGGTCAGCAGGCGAACCTGGGTCAGGCGCTGTTCTTCCTCGTCATGCAGGAAGCGCACACCGCTGGCGTCGATGAACAGGCTGCGCTTGATTCGTCGTCCGCCGGATTGCTGCATGCCGCGCCAGTTCTTGAACGATTCGGACATCAGGCGCCAGGTCGGGATCGAGACGATGGTCTTGTCAAAGTTCTGCACCTTGACCGTGTGCAGGGTGATGTCCACCACATCACCGTCGGCGCCGACCTGGGGCATTTCGATCCAGTCGCCGACCCGCAACATGTCGTTGCTGGTCAGTTGCACGCTGGCGACGAATGACAGCAGTGTGTCCTTGTACACCAACAGGATCACCGCCGACATCGCACCCAAGCCCGACAGCAGCAACAGCGGCGAGCGGTCGATCAGGGTGGCGACGATGATGATCGCGCCGAACACATACAGCACCATTTTCGTCAGTTGCACGTAACCCTTGATCGAGCGGGTACGGGCGTGCTCGGTGCGCGCGTACACGTCCAGCAAGGCGCTGAGCAAGGCGCTCAGGCTCAGCACCATGAACAGGATGGTGAACGCCAGGGCGACGTTGCCCAGGAAAATCATGCTGGTCTTGCTCAGTTCCGGCACCAGGTGCAGGCCGAACTGGATGATCAGCGACGGTGTCATCTGTGCCAGGCGATGGAAGACCTTGTTCTGGCGCAGGTCGTTGACCCAATGCAAGGCCGGCTGGCGACCGAGCAGTTTGGCGCCGTGCAGGATCAGGTAGCGCGCCACGCGCCCAAGCACCAGCGCAATCGCCAGCAGCAACACCAACGCGAGGCTGGAATGCAGGAGCGGGTGCTGATCGAGGGCGCCCCAGAGGTCTTGGAGGTTGAGCCAGAGCTGTTTGATGTCCATGGACGAAACGGGTCTTCTATAGAAATGCGACGGTGGATTAGAGCATTTAAGCCTGCCCAAGTGACCATTACGGGTAAACCGGCTGCGAAAAATGCCACTGATTGTCGGCGTTTGCATAAAGAAACTCGGCCTTCGAGCTCGAAACCGTTACCCTATGCAGCTGTTTTTTTGCATTTCTTCGAGGTAGCACCCGTGTTTTCCGAATTCGCCCTGCACGAACGCCTGCTCAAAGCCGTGGCCGAGCTTAAATTTGTCGAGCCAACGCCCGTGCAGGCAGCGGCTATCCCGCTCGCGCTTCAAGGGCGTGACCTGCGGGTGACGGCGCAGACCGGCAGTGGCAAGACCGCCGCGTTCGTGCTGCCGATCCTCAACCGCCTGATCGGCCCGGCCAAGGTCCGCGTCAGCATCAAGACCCTGATCCTGCTGCCGACCCGTGAGCTGGCCCAGCAGACCTTGAAGGAAGTGGAACGCTTCTCGCAGTTCACCTTCATCAAGTCCGGCCTGATCACCGGCGGCGAAGACTTCAAGGTCCAGGCCGCCATGCTGCGCAAGGTGCCGGACATCCTGATCGGCACCCCAGGGCGAATGATCGAGCAATTGAACGCCGGCAACCTCGACCTGAAAGAAGTCGAAGTGCTGGTGCTGGACGAAGCCGACCGCATGCTGGACATGGGCTTTGCCGAAGACGTGCAGCGCCTGGTGGACGAGTGCGTCAACCGCCAGCAGACCATGCTGTTCTCTGCCACCACTGGCGGTTCGGGCCTGCGGGAAATGGTCGCCAAGGTGCTGAACAACCCTGAGCACTTGCAGCTCAACGCGGTTAGCCAACTGAATTCCACGACGCGTCAGCAGATCATCACGGCTGACCACAATGTCCACAAAGAACAGATATTGAACTGGCTGCTCGCCAACGAAACCTACGAAAAAGCCATTGTGTTCACCAACACCCGGGCGATGGCCGACCGCATCTACGGCCGCCTGGTGGCTCAGGAATACAAGACGTTCGTGCTGCACGGCGAGAAGGACCAGAAAGACCGCAAGCTGGCGATCGATCGCCTCAAGCAAGGCGGCGTGAAGATCCTCGTCGCCACTGACGTCGCCGCGCGCGGCCTGGACGTGGACGGCCTGGACATGGTCATCAACTTCGACATGCCCCGCAGCGGTGACGAATACGTACACCGCATCGGTCGTACCGGCCGTGCCGGCAACGACGGCCTGGCGATCTCGCTGATCTGCCACGGCGACTGGAACTTGATGTCGAGCGTCGAGCGCTACCTCAAGCAGAGCTTCGAGCGCCGCACCATCAAGGAAGTCAAAGGCACCTACGGCGGACCGAAAAAGGTCAAGGCCTCGGGCAAGGCCGTGGGCGTGAAGAAGAAAAAGGTCGACGCCAAGGGCGACAAGAAAAAAACCGCCGCCAAGGCCCCGACCAAACGCAAAACCGCCAACCGCCCGAAAGCCGACGTTCCGTCGCTGGTGAGCAAAGACGGCATGGCCCCGCTCAAGCGCCGCAAGCCAGAGGCTCCGGCAGCCGAGTGAATGGGCTGTAGCGCTCCATAAAAAAACCGGACCTTGGGTCCGGTTTTTTTATACGCAAATCTTCAGCTCCCTCGCCACAAAAGGTGGGATTACCCTGCCTTCTTCTGCGCCTCCTTCAACTCTTGCAGGCGCTTATCGATCAGTTGGCACTTGTCCGGCAAATCCTTGCTGGCCGTCTCCAGGTCCATGCCCTGCAACTCATCATTGATTTCCTTGGCCTTGGCCGGGTTCTGCTGGGTGAGCTGGGTGACTTGCTGGGCCAACTGCTCACGCTTGGCGGTGGCTTCCTCGGGCGTGCAGGCCCAGGCGGGCAGGGCGCAGGCGAGCGTGGCGGCGACGGTCAGTCTGATGAGGGTTTTCATGGATGGGCCTCGTATTCGGTGTTGGGCAGGTAAGAAGTTGAGGCCGAGCAAGGGATGAAAGTTCATTAGTGCAGGGTGTGCGGCACTTTTGTCTTTCATGGTCACAGGAGCCTTCCTGCCTCCCCACCGGATACTTCGCACCTTGTTTTCGGAAAGGATCCAATTTCAGGTCGATGGTCCTGGCATTAGGCTGAAAACTCGAATTTTTAATTGACGTCAAAATGGTGGCTCATTAACATCGCGCCGCTATTTTGATATCGCTTTTGATCGAGGGATCGAACATGTCTTCACCCGCCCCCTGGGCGAGGTTGTGCCTGGCTTTGCTGTGCCTTTCTCTGCCAACCATCGCTTACGCCGCGCCCACACCCGGTGAAACCGACCTGATCCGCGAGCGCCAGAATCGCCTGCTCGAAGAGCAGCAACGGCGGCTGGAGGAACTCAAGGACCTGCCAGGCAAGGAAGCGAAACCGACCCCGCCGACAGCGCCTGCCGACACCCGTTGCTTTCCCATCAAGACCATCGAACTCAAGGGCGCCGACAGCCTTTCCAGCGGCGAGCGCGAGGCGCTGTTCAAGCCTTACATTGGCCAATGCCTGGGCGTGACCCAGCTCAACGAATTGCTCAAAGTCATCACCGACTACTACATCGAGAAAGGCCTGGTCACCAGCCGCGCCTACCTGCCGCAGCAGGATTTGTCCGGCGGGCACCTGCAAGTGCTGGTGGTCGAGGGACGGCTCGAAGGTTTGAAGGGCGCCGAGAACAGCCAGCTGTCAGATCGTGAACTGGCGATGGCCTTTCCCGGCAAGACCGGCGAGTTGGTCAACCTTCGAGAGATCGAACAGATGGTGGACCAGCTCAATCGCCTGCCGTCGAACCAGGCGAAAATGGAACTGACCCCCGGCCAGAACGTCGGTGGTAGCGAAGTGCGCGTCACCAACGATCCGCAGAAGCCTTGGCGCGCCGGCCTGTCGCGCAGCAACGACGGCCAGCGCAGCACCGGCGAGCAGCAGTGGGGCAGCAGCTTGGAGTGGGACAGCCCGCTGGGCCTGGCCGATCAACTGATGCTGCGCGGCGGTCACGACGCAATGACCGACCACCAGCACACCTCCAACAACGCGATGCTCTACTACAACCTGCCGTTTGGCTGGTGGAACGTCAGCTACACCTACAGCCAGAGCGAGTACCGCTCGCAGATCGCCGCCAACGGTTTCAACTTCAAGCAAACCGGCGATAGCCAGAACCATCAGTTGCGGGTCGAGCGGGTGATCCACCGCGACGTGCTGAGCAAGACCTCCCTCAACACCGGCCTGGCTTACCTGCGCAGCAACAACTTCATCGAAGGCAGCAAACTCGCGGTCAGCAGCAATCGCCTGAGCGAAGCGCAGTTCGGCATCAACCATGGCCGGCGGGTCGGCAGTGCCTTCGTCAACCTCGACCTGGGCATGCAGCAAGGCATCGGTGCCTTCGACGCCCAGGACGACAACGACCCGGGCCCCGGCCAGGCCGACGCCCGCTATCGCAAATACACCGCCACCGCCAGTTACCTGCTGCCGTTCAAACTGTGGAACGAGTCCTTCAGCTTCAGCAGCCTGATGACCGGCCAGCGCAGCGAAGACGTGCTGTTCAGCCCGCAGCGCATGAGCCTGGGTGGGCAGTCGTCGATTCGCGGTTACAAGGACCAGTCGCTGTCCGGTGACAGCGGCGGCTACTGGCGCAACGACCTGCGCTGGAGTCGCCCGGTGACCCTGGAATGGCTGCGCCCGGTGTTTGCCGAGTACGGCACCAGCCTCGGGTATGACCAGGGCGTGATTCGCAGTGATCGCTACAACGGCGATCAGCACGGGCGTATGTCGAGCAATTCGGTGGAGGTGTTCGCCCGCGGCCAACACCTCACCGCCAGCGTCACCTTCGCCCACTCCCTGGAACGTCCGGATGCCCTGACCGAGCGCGAAGCGCCGATCTACTTCCGGGTGGATACCGCTTTTTAAATCAGCTTCTTCACATTTCGCTGTAACGAGACTTGACCATGGACGATCGCCAATACGCCTTCCTGGCCCGCCAGCCTTCTGCTGCCCTGAAAACCCGCGACTCGTTCCTGGGCATGCCCAAGCGCGGCCTGGCGTTTCTGCTGGCCAACGTCATGTTCTGGCAACCGATGTGGGCCCAGGCCGACGGTATCGTGGTCAGTGCGCCGGGCACCAGTCTCGGTCAGGCGGGCAACGGCGTGCCGATCGTCAACATCGCCACGCCCAACGGCAACGGCCTGTCCCACAACCAGTTCCAGGATTACAACGTCGGCACCAACGGCGTGATCCTCAACAACGCCACCGCCCGCACCCAGTCCACCCAACTGGGCGGGATCATCCTCGGCAACCCTAATCTTCAAGGTTCCGCTGCCACCACCATCCTCAACGAAGTCAACGGCGGCAACCCCAGCCAGTTGCGTGGCTACACCGAAGTGGCGGGGCAGTCGGCCCGGGTCATCGTCGCCAACCCCTACGGCATCACCTGCAACGGCTGCGGCTTCATCAACAGCCCGCAAGTGACCTTGAGCACCGGCAAACCGGTGGTGGAAAACGGTCGGCTCGACCGCTATCAAGTGGACCAGGGCAGCGTCACCGTCGAAGGCGCCGGCCTCAACGCCAGCAACGTCGACCGCTTCGAAATCATCACCCGCAGCGCGAAAATCAACGCCGAGATCCAGGCGAAAAACCTGACGATTGTGGCCGGACGCAACGACGTCAACGCCGACACCCTCAACGCCACTGCCCGCGCCGACGACGGCAGCACCAAACCGCAACTGGCCATCGACTCCTCGGCCCTGGGCGGCATGTACGCCGGCGCCATCAAGCTGGTGGGCACCGAGGCCGGTGTCGGCGTGAAACTCGACGGCAAGCTGATCGCCAGTGGTGGGGATATCCAGCTCGACGCCAACGGGCAATTGAGCCTGGCCGATACCTCGGCCACGGGCGCGGTCAACGTCAAGGCGGCCGGTGCCAACGTGCAAGGCGCGGTCTATGGCAC
>NZ_JAGGOF010000016.1 GCF_018614775.1 Pseudomonas fluorescens | reverse complement strand
GCGAGCCTGCTCGCGAAGAGGCCTGCACTATCAAAATCAATCTCCTTGCAAACCGCGTTTGTGAATCTGAACAATAATCCCCAGTGTCTTTTGTGCGGCAGACCGGCGCTACGCCTGCGGTCAACTGGCAGCATGCTGTGCATCGGAACCGGAGAATAATATGAAAATAGTCATCGCCCCCGACTCGTTCAAGGACAGTCTCAGTGCCCAGGGCGTAGCCGATGCCATCGCCGACGGGTTGGCCGAGGTCTGGCCGGATGCCCGGTTGATCAAGTGCCCGATGGCCGACGGCGGGGAGGGCACGGTGGCATCGGTATTGGCCGCCTGCAACGGTGAGTGGCGCTGCAATCAGGTCCGGGGTCCGTCAGGTGTCGCCGTCGAGGCGCGTTGGGGCTGGTTGCCGGACAGTCGGACCGCGATCATCGAGATGGCCGAGGCCAGTGGCTTGCAATTGGTTCCGCCGGGGCAGCGCGATGCCTGTTCCAGCAGTACTTATGGCACTGGCGAGCTGATTCGCGCCGCCCTGGACGAAGGCGCCCGGCGAGTGATCCTGGCGATCGGCGGCAGCGCCACCAACGACGGCGGTGCCGGTGCGATGCAGGCCTTGGGCGTGGCGTTGCTGGGTGAACATGGCCAAGCTCTTCCACCCGGTGGGCTGGCCCTGGCGAACCTGTCGCGGATCGACCTCAGCAACTTGGATCCGCGCCTGGCCCAGGTCCGTTTCGACATCGCCGCCGATGTCGATAATCCGCTGTGCGGACCCCAAGGAGCTTCCGCGGTTTTCGGCCCGCAGAAGGGCGCAACCGCCCAGCAGGTGCAGCTACTGGATGCGGCCCTGGGTCACTTCGCCGAACACTGTGCCCAGGCGCTGAACAAGGACGTCCGTGACGAACCGGGCAGCGGCGCGGCCGGCGGGCTGGGGTTCGCCGCCAAGGCATTCCTCGGTGCCCGATTTCGCACGGGCGTGGACGTCGTTGCTCAACTTGTCGGGCTGGCTGATGCGGTCAACGGCGCGGACCTGGTGATCACCGGCGAAGGCCGTTTCGACGCCCAGACCCTGCGCGGCAAGACCCCCTTTGGCGTGGCCCGCATCGCCCGCCAGCACGGCATACCAGTGGTGGTCATCGCGGGCACCCTGGGGGAGGGTTATCAGGCGCTGTATGAACACGGCATTGACGCCGCCTTTGCCCTGACGGCCGGGCCGATGACGTTGCAGCAAGCCTGCGCCGATGCCCCGCGCCTGTTGAGCGAACGGGCGCGGGACATCGCCCGGCTATGGCAAGTGGCAGCCCGGGGCCGCTGATCAAGGGCTCACGGCGCTGAGCAGGTCAAGCCTCAGCGCCGCGATACCCGCCCATCGACATCCACCACCCAAGGTGACTGATCGGCGACGATACGCACGCCACCGACCCAGCGCTCCGCTGGGTGCTGATCGAGCCAATTGGCCCGACCGAGCAGGGTTTGCTCGCCCAGTGTCGTTAGCCCAAGGGTGCGCTGCCGCCAGTCTTCGCCTGGTACTTCATGTATCAGCGGGTGAGGCGCATCGATCAGTGACCGTAGCAGGGCGTAGAACATCAGGTCACCCAGATAAGGCAGGGGCTCATAGCTCATCATCAGATGACCGAACACGTTGCCAGCGGGCAACTCGCCGTGGTCGGCGAGTATGCGCAATGCCAGGCGCTGGGTCAGGCTCAGGCCCTCGTCAGCTTCATTCGCCTTGAGTGCCCTCAGAAGACGTTTGGCCCGTTTGCGCAGCGCGGCCAAATCAGGAAGACCATCACGACGTGATGCAGGGATAGCGGCCATACCAACTCATCAGGAGGCTCGGTCCGCCGACAAGCCAGGAGCTGGAACACATGATGTGGGAAGCATGCCTGGGTGACCCCTTCGCGCGGACCGCGGGCGCAGCGAACGCCAAGGGTCAGACTTTAGCGACTAGCCTGCGTTGAGACAATCAACCAGGACCCAAGAGGAGCGCTAAGCCCCCGCAGGTGCTCGATGACGCCCATGATTTCGAAGGCGTTAAGGTCTGGTTGAAGTATCAAAAAAATCCAATCGGGTGTTGTAAAAAAGTCGCCGCCAGTTTGTTGACTATCCTCCATCTTGGATCCAATAAAATCCCTTGTTGTTAACAAAATATTGACGACATCATTTGGCCACGCGAATGCAGTCGTTTGCCGTTATACGAGCCCGAATGCTTTTTACCGTCGCAGTGGAAGGGCTTATGAACCGGACAAATGATATTGCCAACCTGCTGAGCAGGTTCGGGGAAAGTGCGGGCAGCTATGTCGAGATAGAGAATTCCTTTCATTACAAGGAATTGCCTGAGTCTGCGAGGCATGCTGTTGCATCTGTCAGGCCTGCGGAACCGGAAAAGGCCATTCTCCCTGGGCCGATAGTGGTTGCTCAGCCATCGTCTGCGCTGGCTGACACGGCGCATCCGTTGGACCACAGAATCGAACCGGTGCTGGGTGATTCGGCGGCGATCACGCAGGCTGTTGCTCCGGTATCCGAACCCGTTGCAGTACCCGCCATCCCGTGTTCCTTACGCTCGCTGTTGACCGAAGTCGCGCTTGAGCGCCAGGCCGAGGCGCGGGCGCAGAACGAGGAGGTGCTGCGCCGGTCGATCCCGAACGGCCCGGCGGCGGTCACGCCGGCGCGGGTTATTGCGGTGGTTTCGCCTAAAGGCGGTGTGGGCAAGAGTACGCTCTGTGCAGCGCTGGCTGGCGCGCTGGGGGGCAAGGGTCGCAGGCTGGCCATCGATCTTGATCCGCAGAATGCTTTGCAATACCACCTGGGCGTCCGCCCGGATGTCGCGGGCATGGCCAGCGCCAGCCTCACCGGCGAGGTCTGGAGTGGTTTGTTGCTCAAGGGCATTGCCGGCACACGGGTGTTGCCCTTCGGCTCGATTTCCGAGCCCGAGCGTCGCGGACTCGAGCGTTTCCTTGAGGACGATGCCCATTGGCTGGCGCGGCAGTTGGTGCGCATGGACCTGGCGCCGGACGACGTGGTGATTATCGATACGCCTCCGGGCCGCACCTTGTATCTGGAGCAGGCGCTCGATGTCGCCGATCAGGTGATCGTGGTCATTACGCCAGACGCGGCTTCGTTCATGACCCTGGACACCATCGATCGTCTGCTCGAAGGGCGCGCAAACCACGCCGGGCGTGGTGACTGCCACTATGTCGTCAACCAGTTCGATGCATCGCGCACGTTCTGCCAGGACATGCTGGAAGTGCTAAGGCGCCGCTTCGGCAAGCAGTTGATCGGCGTGGTCCCCCTCGTTCATGCCATCAGCGAAGGCCTCGCCTTTGGCGTCAACCCATTACTGGAAGATGAAGACTCGTCTGCGCGGCAGGAAATCCTGGCGATTGGCGATGCGCTGAAGTCGCCCGTCCAGACCTCTGCAGTGGCAGGTAATCGCGCATCATGAGCCACTCTAACGAGCAACCTGCGGCTTCCGGCCGCCTGCAACACTGGGCACAGACCCTTGCCGACGGTTTCGACGGCCTGTCGCGGGGCGTTCGTCGCACGTTGCAGATCGGGATCCTGTTGTTCTCGATCCTGTTGGCGCTGTTCGTTATTACTGTGCCTTTCGACCTCTACTCCCAGTGCTTTTTCGCGGCGGGCTGCTTTATTGTCGCGCTGATACTGCGCAAGCAATCCGGCCGTTTCCCGGTGGTGCTGTTGATCGGTCTGTCGCTGACGGCGTCGCTGCGCTACATGTACTGGCGGATCACCTCGACGCTGGGTTTCGACGACTGGCTTGACATCCTGTTTGGTTATGGCCTGCTGGCGGCGGAGCTCTACGCGCTGGTCGTACTCATCTTCGGGTATCTGCAAACCGCCTGGCCGCTGCGGCGCCAACCGGTGCTGATGACCACACCGCCTTCCGAATGGCCGGTGGTGGACGTGTTCATTCCGACCTACAACGAAGCGCTGGACATCGTCAAGGTCACGATCTTCGCCGCCCAGGCCATCGACTGGCCCAAAGACAAACTGCGCGTGCACGTGCTGGACGATGGGCGTCGTGAAGATTTCCGAAGCTTCTGCGACAGCATCGGTGTGAATTATCTGGCCCGTGACAACAATCGCCATGCCAAGGCCGGTAACCTCAACGAAGCGCTGAAGGTCACTGACGGTGAGTTCGTCGCGATCTTCGACGCCGACCATGTGCCGACCCGTTCCTTCCTGCAGATTTGCGTCGGCTGGTTCGCCAGGGACCCAAAGCTGGCGATGCTGCAGACGCCGCACTTCTTCTTTTCACCGGACCCGTTCGAGAAGAACCTCAATACGTTCCGCTCCGTCCCGAACGAAGGCGAGCTGTTCTATGGCCTGGTCCAGGACGGCAATGACTTGTGGAACGCCACGTTCTTCTGCGGTTCCTGCGCGGTGATGCGCCGTACGGCATTGCTTGAAATAGGCGGTGTCGCGGTGGAAACCGTGACCGAAGACGCCCACACCGCCCTGAAGATGAACCGCGCCGGCTACAACACCGCCTACCTGGCCATCCCGCAGGCGGCGGGCCTTGCCACCGAAAGCCTTTCGCGGCATATCAGCCAGCGCATTCGCTGGGCACGCGGCATGGCGCAGATATTCCGTACCGACAACCCGTTGATCGGCCGCGGCCTGAAGCTGGGGCAGCGCTTGTGCTACCTCAACGCCATGTTGCACTTTTTCTACGGCCTGCCACGCATGGCCTTCCTGACGGCGCCACTGGCCTATCTGTTCTTCGGCGCGCAGATTTTCCATGCCTCGGCATTGATGATCACCGCTTACGTGCTGCCGCACATCCTGCACGCCAGCCTGACCAACTCGCGGATCCAGGGGCGGTTCCGGCACTCGTTCTGGAACGAGGTCTACGAGACGGTACTGGCCTGGTACATCATGGGGCCCGTGCTCATGGCCCTGGTCAACCCCAAGTTCGGCGGTTTCAACGTGACCGACAAGGGCGGGATCATCGATCAGAAATTCTTCGAGTGGAAACTCGCGCGTCCCTACATCGTGCTGCTGACCCTCAATGTCGCGGGCCTTGCCTTCGGCCTCTGGCAATTGTTCCAGGGCGAGGAGGGCGCGATGACCACGATCCTCATCAACATGGCCTGGACGCTCTACAACGTTGTCATCACCAGTGCTTCGGTGGCCGTGGCCAGTGAGACCCGCCAGGTCCGCAGTGAGCCGCGGGTTGCCGCCGAACTGCCGGTGCGCATCGAGCTGGCGGACGGGCGCACGTTTGAAGGCATCACCCAGGACTTCTCGCAGAAAGGCCTGGGTTTCCGCCTGCCGGACGGCGTTGAAATCGCCCAGGGCGAACGCATTGGCATGACCTTGTTCCGTAACCAGCAGGCCAGCGTTTTCCCGGGGACCGTGATGTTCAGTCGCAACGGTCTCCTGGGGGCCCAGTTCGACCCATTGAGCCTGCGCCAGCAGAGCGAACTGGTGCGCCTGACTTTTTCGCGCGCGGACACCTGGGCGTCGAGCTGGGGCGGTCGACAGGTGGACACCCCCCTGGCGGCACTGCGCGACGTCGCGTTCATCGGCATGGGCGGTATCCACGAACTGCTCAAGGCCACGCTCGCTGAGCTGAAAAAAATTCTCTCTGCCCGTCGATCGTCCTCCCAACCACTCGAAAACCTCATGGACAAGCAATGAACGCTAAGCATTTTTCAGGCATTTTGGCTTCAACGCTGCTGGCTTTGAGTGGTGGCGCGGTTTTCGCCGATACCACGTCAGCGGACGCAGGCAACGGCTACAACCTGACCCTCAAGCAGTTGGGCCGCGCTTACCCGATGAACCTGCACGGTGTCGAAGCGACCGACAGCGTCAACTTTGACGTACGTGCCGATCAGGTGGTGACCGGGGCTCATCTGACGCTGCAATACAGCTACTCACCGGCCTTGCTGCCCGATCTGTCGCAGATCAACATCATGGTCAACGATGAAGTCGCGGCGAGTGTGCCGCTGCCCAAGGAAAACGCCGGCACCCTGCAGAAGCAGACGGTGGAGATTCCGCCGCAGTTGATCACCGAGTTCAACCGCCTGAGCGTGCAGTTCATCGGCCACTACACGATGACCTGTGAGGATCCCCAGCACTCAAGCCTGTGGGCCAGGGTCAGCAATGACTCCTCGCTGCAAATCCAGACCTCGCCGCTGGCGCTGCCGAACGATCTGTCGCTGATGCCCGTGCCGTTCTTTGATCGGCGTGACGCCCGTGCCCTGGATCTGCCGTTTATCTTCAGCGCCGCGCCAGACAACGGTACCCTTGAGGCTGCGGGTGCGCTGTCGTCCTGGTTCGGTGCCCTGGCGAGCTATCGCGGGGCGACCTTCCGGGCCCAGGTCAATACGCTGCCGGCACAGGGCAACGGTGTGATCTTGCTCAGCGGCGACGCGCCCGCGCAGATTGGCGGGTTGTCGATTCCGGCGCCGAAGGGCCCGACCCTGAGCATCCTGACCAATCCGAACGACGCCAATGGCAAGTTGCTGGTGGTGGCGGGTCGCAACACCGAAGAGCTCAAGCGTGCTGCCATCGCCTTGTCGGTCGGCGGCCAGGCGCTGTCGGGCAACACCGTGGTCATCAACCAGCTCGACGTGCTCAAGCCGCGCAAACCGTACGATGCGCCGAACTGGCTGCCCACCGACCGTCCGGTCAAATTGGGTGAGCTGATCGCGAGCAAACAACTGAACGTTTCCGGGTACAACCCGGGCGACATCACCATCCCGCTGAACTTCCCGCCGGACCTGTTCAACTGGCGCCAGGATGGCGCGGAGCTGAACCTGAAATATCGCTACACGCCGCAACCGAAATCGGCCAACTCGTCTTTCATCGTCAGCTTCAACGATGGCCTGATCAAGTCCGAGACCCTGCCGTCGGTGGAGCGTCTGGACAAGAGTCTGCTGAGCGCGATCAAGGATGACACCCTGGTGCGTGATATGCGCGTGTGGCTGCCGCTCAACGCCGTTGCGCTGAAATCGCGCCTGCAACTGCGCTACCTGTACGACTACATCAAGGAAGGGGAGTGCCGCGACATCATCATCGACAACATGCGCGGCAGCATCGACCCGGAGTCGACGCTGGACCTGACTGCTTATGACCATTTCATGGCCATGCCCAACCTGGGTGTGTTCAAGGATGCCGGTTTCCCGTTCACCCGTATGGCTGACCTGTCGCAAACCGCGGTCGTGCTGCCGGACAACGCCGGCACCGGTGATCTGAGCGCTTACCTGACCGTGCTCGGCCGCTTCGGCGACTCCACCGGTTACCCCGCCACCGGCGTCACGGTCACTCAAGCCGCACAGGCGGCGACCTTCGCCGACAAGGACCTGCTGGTGATGGCGTCCGGCGCCAACCAGCCGTTGCTCACTCAGTGGGCGGATCGTCTGCCGGCGGCCGGTACCGGCCAGCAGCAACGTTTCGAAGTGTCTGACCTGACCCTGCGTGTACAGGACTGGCTCAGTTCCGACCCGGAAGCGAACCTGCGCAAAAGCCGTCTGGCCATGGCGTTCTCCGGCGGCCAGCCAAGCACCTACCTGACCGGCTTCGAGTCACCGCTGAAAAGTGGGCGCAGTGTCGTGGTCATCGCCGGTGGGGACCCGGTCGGCCTGGCCCAGGCGACCGAAGCGCTGAGCCGTACCGACCAGGACGCAGGCGCCATCCAGGGCAGCCTGGTGGTCGTGCGAGGCAAGACCATCGAGCCGCTGGTGGCTGACGAGCAGTATTTCGTCGGCAATCTGTCGCCGATCCGTTATGTGCAATGGCTGATGTCGCGCCATGTGGGCTGGACGCTGCTGGTGACTGCGCTGGGTGTGTTGTTGCTGAGCAGCCTGGCCTATCTGGGGCTGCGTGCCAAAGCCAGGAAACGCCTGAGTGTCTGAGCGCGACCATGAGACTTTACCGATGAACGCGCGTCGCGCTTCATTCTGCAGTTGGCTGCGCAGTACGGCCTGCGCAGTGCTGGCGGCCGTCGCTGCGTCGGCATGCATGCCTTCGTTTGCGGCTTCGTCGGCGTGCGCGACTCAGGACTGGCCACTATGGGAGACCTGGGCCAGCCGTTACGTGCAGGACGACGGGCGGATGCTGGCTTCCAGTATGGAGGCCAATCACAGCACCTCGGAAGGGCAGTCCTACGGCATGTTTTTCGCGTTGATCGGCAATGATCAGGCGCGCTTCGAGCACCTGTGGACGTGGACCCGCGCCAACCTGCTCGGTTCGCAAGTCTCGACCCGCCTGCCGGGCTGGCTGTGGGGACAGGGCAAGGACGGGCAATGGCAGCTTCAGGATGCCAACTCGGCGTCCGATGCCGACCTGTGGATCGTCTACTCGCTGCTCGAGGCCGCGCGCCTGTGGCAGCGTCCCGAGTACCGGGTCGATGCACTGCAATTGCTCAAGACCGTCGAGTCAAACCTGGTCGTCACGTTGCCGGGCCTCGGGAAAATGCTCTTGCCGGGCCCCGAAGGGTTTGTCCAGCCAGATCATTTGTGGCGCTTGAACCCGAGCTATCTGCCTCGGCCGCTGCTCCAGCGCCTGGCCAAGGAGCAGCCGAAGGGGCCGTGGAAAGAGATTGCCGACAACACTGTCAAGCTGATCCGTAGCGCCAGCCCCAAGGGTTATGTCGCTGACTGGGTTGGCTACCGGGGCACTTCAGCGCAGTCCGGGCTGTTCGTGATCGATCCGGTCAAGGGCGGGCTGGGCAGTTACGACGCCATTCGGGTTTACCTGTGGGCGGGGATGGCGTCCAAGACCGATCCTGCCTATTCGCAGCTGTTGGGCGCACTGGACGGTATGGCGCAAAGCACGGCGTCCGGCGGTGTGCCGCCAGAAAATGTCCAGGTGGCTTCCGGTGCGGTCGAGGGCAACGGACCGTTCGGCTATTCGGCGGCGCTGGTGCCATATTTCGCCGCCAAGGGTCAGCCATGGCTGGCCGAGCAACAGCAACGCCGTGCTCAGGAAGGTCTTGATGCGGCGTTTGCTAAAGGCAGCGAGCAACGTGCCGATCCGCTTTATTACAACGTCATGCTGAGCCTGTTCGGGTTGGGGTGGGCAGAGAAGCGTTACCAGTTCCGTGATGACGGAACGCTCAAATTGTCCTGGGAGACGTCATGCGCGCGCGCCGCTCTACGCTAGCTGTTGCAGTTTTCATCGCGCTGATTGCCCCCGGTGCTCACGCCGAAGGCACGGACATCCAGGCCCAACTGGTTGAGCAGGGGCAGTACTGGCAAGCGCGATCGAATGCTTCGCGCTCTGCCGAGATCTGGCAAAAGGTGCTGCGCCTGGATCCGAACCAGGTCGATGCCCTCTATGGCATGGGGTTGATTGGCGTCAAGCAGAACAAGCCGCAACAGGCCCAGGACTATCTGGTTCGCCTGCAGGCCTTGTCGCCGCAGCCCTGGCTGACGCGGCAACTGGAACAGGACATTGCGCTGGCCAAGCCGGAAAACCAGGCACGGTTGGAAGAGGCCCGTCGACTGGTGGACGCAGGTGAGCGCGACAAGGCGACCGACGTGTTCCGTCGGATGTTCAACGGCCTGACCCCGGAAGGCACCGTCGGGCGTGAGTACTACAACAACCTGGCCTTCAACGCCGCCGGCTGGCCCGAAGCGCGCCAGGGCATGGAGCGTCTGCTGCGGGAAACGCCCGGTGACTCCATCCTGGCGTTGTTCTACGGCAAGCAACTGATTCGTCATGAAGACAGCCGTGCCGAGGGCGCCCGTGTACTCGCCAGGCTGACCCAACGCGTGGAAATTGCTGGCGATGCCGATGAAAGCTGGCGCCTGGCGTTGGTCTGGATAGGCCCGCCGAATGCGTCGCAGGTTCCGCTGTTCGAGGAGTACCTGAAGGCTCATCCGGACGACCAGGAAATCCGTGACCAGATGAACAAGGGTCAGCAAAAAGCCGCCACCACCGGCGGTTCCACCTGGCAGCAGGACCCGCTGGTGGCGAGCGGGCTGCGGGCCTTGGAAAAAGGCGATCAGGCCGGCGCTGAAAAGGCGTTCCAGGCACGCCTCAAGGCCCGTCCTGACGACAGCGATGCCCTGGGCGGCCTGGGTGTGGTTCGGCAGCAGCAGGGCCGCTTCCCCGAAGCCGAGCAACTGTTGACCCGGGCGATCAGCAAAGGCGGCTCGCGCTGGAAAACGGCACTGGAGAACGTCCGTTATTGGGCGCTGTTGCAGCAAGGGCGTGACTTGCAGGCCAAAGGACAGACCGTCAAGGCGACCGACGCCGTGGCTCAGGCCATGCGCATGAATCCCAATGGCCTGGACGCTCGCCTGGCCTTGGCCGACATCCAGGCCCAGGCCGGCCAGTTCGACAGTGCGGCAGCCAACTACCGTCAGGTATTGGCGAGCCAGCGTGGCAACCCACAGGCCATACGCGGCCTGGTCAATGTGTTGTCGCAAACCGGCCAGGCCGACGAAGCCTTGAGCCTGCTGGACAGCCTGCCTGCCACCGAACAGGCCAGGCTTGGTGACACTGGTCAATTGCGCGCCCTGCGCTCGACCCAGATGGCCAGCGTGGCCGAGCAACGGGGTGACATCCGCGGTGCACAGAGCGCGCTGATCGATGCCGTGAACAGCGATCCGGATAACGTCTGGACGCGCTTCAGCCTGGCACGGCTGTATTTGAAAACCGGCGAATCGAAAAAAGCCCGTGACCTGATCGACAGCTTTCTCCAAAGCCACCCTGACAACGTTGATGCGCTCTACACCAGCGCCTTGCTGTCGGTGGAAATGGAGCAGTGGAGCAACGCTCAGGCCAGCATCAGCCGGATCCCCGCTAACCGCCGCAGCCCTGACATGAATGAGCTGGCGGAACGGATCACCTTGACCACGCAGGTCAACCTGGCGGCCGCCATGGCCAAGCGCGGACAGCGTCAGGAAGCCCTGGCCTTGCTGGATCGCCTGCAACCGATGGCCGCTCGCAGTCCCGAGCGCACGGCGACGTTGGCGTCGGCCTATGTCGACGCGGGCGACGTCGAGCATGCACTGTCGATGATGCGTTCGTTGTTGACCCAAAGCAGCGCGCCGTCGGCCGACCTGATGCTGCAATACGCCTCCCTGCTGCTCAAGACGGGCGACGATGCCCAGGTCAACACCATCCTGAACAGCTTGCAGAACCAGCCGTTGAGCGTCGCGACCCGCAAGCGCTATGACGATGTGCTGTACCTGTACCGTGTCCGTCAGGCTGACCGGTTGCGCGAAGGCGGTGATCTGGCTGCCGCCTACGACACGTTGGCGCCAGCCTTGGCTCAGCGGCCGGGCGATGTCACCGCCACCTCGGCCCTCGCCAGGATGTACACCGCCAATGGCGACACGGCCAAGGCATTCGACCTGTACAAACCGTTGCTCAAGCGCAACCCGAACGACCCGTTGGTGCTGTTGAACGCGGCCGACGCGGCCGTGCTCGCCCATGACAACGGCTACGCGGAAAATGCGCTCGATCAGTTCATGGCGTTGCAGACCTATGATCCGCAATCGCTGACGGAGGTCGCGCGTATCTACCGGGCGATGGGCCAGACCAGCAAGGCGACCGAGGTGCTGCGCAAAGCGGTTGCCATCGAGCAGGCCGAGAAGCAACGCAGCCTGGCCGCCCAGCCCGGCGCGATGAATGTGGCGGCGAATCCATTCGCCGATGTGGCGGGGTCGCGTCGGCAGGTTCTGCGCGCACCCGCATCGGCCATTCCACCGCCGGCAGAGGCGATTCTCAACGGCGGTGCCATGGTTGCCAGTGCCGAGGGCGTGCCTGCCGATGCCTATGCGCGCCAGCCGCGTCGCAGCGCCCTGACGGCCTCCGTGCCGGGGGCGACGGTCGCGCAAGCCAACCCCTTCAACGTGCAGCCGCCGTCGCAAACGGTGCTGACCGTCGTCGATTCCACCAGCTCCGCCCAGCGCGCGCTCAACGGCATTCTTCAGGAGCGCAGCGGTTACATCACCGAAGGTTTGAGCGTTCGCAGCAACAACAGCGAATCAGGCTTGAGCAAACTGACCGACATTGAAAATCCATTTGAAGTGAATATGCCAGTCGGCGACAACCGCGTGGCGGTGCGCATTACCCCGGTCGCGCTGAGCGCGGGCAGTGTGAAAGGCGAGGCGGCCAGTCGCTTCGGCGGTGCTTCCAGCGCAACCTCTGGTATCGGTTCACAACGTGCCGAGGGTGTCGGCGTCGGGGTGGCGTACGAGCGTCCTGATGAAGGCATCAAGGCCGATCTCGGTAGCACACCGATTGGCTTCAAATACGCAACGGCCGTAGGCGGTGTGAGCATTGATCGCCCATTGGACAGCAATGCCAACGTCCGTTATCGCGTCGCCGCGTCGCGTCGCGCAGTCACCGACAGCCTGACGTCGTTTGCCGGGACCACCGACAAGCGTGACGGTGGATCGTGGGGCGGGGTGACCGCCAACGGTGTGCGTGGCGAAATGAGCTACGACAACTCGAAAGTGGGCGCATACGGTTATGGCTCCGTACACGAACTGCTGGGGCACAATGTCGAGTCCAACACCCGAGGCGAACTCGGCGGTGGCGTCTACTGGTACCTGGACAACATGCAGGACCACTCGCTTACCGTTGGCCTGAGCGCCACTGCGCTGGGCTACGAGAACAATCAGGACTTCTTCACCTACGGGCATGGCGGCTACTTCAGTCCGCAAAGCTATTTCGCCCTGGGCGTGCCGGTGACCTGGCAGCAGCGCACCGAGCGCTTTACCTATCAGGTCAAGAGTTCGGTGGGCGTCCAGCACTTCCAGCAGGATGGCGCCGATTTCTTCCCGGACGACAGCGCCCGTCAGGCGGCCAGCGGCTCACGCTACTCGGGACAGAGCAAAACCGGTGTGGGCTACAGCCTGGCCGCCGCCGGCGAGTACAAGTTCGGTTCGCGCTTCTTCCTGGGCGCAACGATCGGCCTGGACAACGCCAGTGATTATCAGCAATTCAACGGTGGCGTGTATGCGCGCTACATGTTCGAGGACATGACGGGCAGCCCGATGGCGCTGCCGGTCAGCCCTTACCGCTCACCTTATTCGAACTGATTTCCGGAGACTCCTATGCCTGCCTCTGCCCTTGCCGGTATGACCCTTCTGGTGCTTGGCGAAAGCCATATGAGCCTGGCGGACCACTTGATGGAACCGCTTAACGACAACCTCACCCGCCAGGGCGCGATTGTTCACTCCATCGGTGCCTGTGGCGCCAGCGCCGGTGACTGGCTGATCACCAAGAAAGTCGATTGTGGTGCCGAGCAAAAAGGCACCGCCAAGATCGAGATCAAAGGCCGTGATGCCACCACCACGCCCATCGCCGAGCTGATCGCCAAGGACAAGCCCGACCTGGTCGTGCTGGTCATCGGCGATACCATGGCGTCCTACGACAAGCCGGCGTTCCCCAAGGCCTGGGCCTGGCAGAACGTGACCAGCCTGGCCAAGGCCATCGCCGCGACCGGCACCCAGTGCGCCTGGGTCGGGCCGGCGTGGGGCAAGGCGGGCGGCATGTATCAGAAGAACGATGCGCGGACCCAGTTGATGTCGCAGTTCCTGGCCAGCAACGTCGCGCCCTGCACCTACATCGATTCGCTGACGTTCTCCAAACCGGGCCAGTGGGTCACCACCGACGGCCAGCATTTCACCGTGGCGGGTTACAAGGCCTGGGGCACTGCAATCGGCGACGCACTGAGCAAGTTGCCGCCTGAAGCACCGAGCGCCAAAGGGGCGAAGAAATGAAAACCGCCAAAAGCCTGAGTGCTGTTGCGCTGCTGCTGTCGAGCTTGAACGTCATGGCGGCGGACATCCCGTTGTACCCGACAGGCCCTGCCGAAGATGCGGCGTTCATTCGCTTCGTCAACGGCAGCGCCGAGCCGATGCAGGTCATCGCCCAGGAGGGCCAGCCTCCGCTGAAGCTGGACGCGGCGCAACCGGCTTCGCTGTTTTTCCCGGTCACGGCCAGCAGCACCATCAAGGGCACGCTGGTCAGCGGCCAGCAGCGCCTGGCGCTGGAAGTCAAAGCCGAGCCCGGCGAATTCGCCACCGTGGTCGCGCTCCCGGATGGCAAGGGCCTCAAGCAAGTAACGGTGCATGACATCCCGGACGACTTCAACGGACTGAAGGCCTCGCTGGGCTTCTTCAACCTGGACAGCAGCTGCGTCGACGCCAGCCTGCGCCCGGCGGGTCGCACCGCCGATCTGTTCAAGGGCGTCACCGAAGGCAGCCTGCAACGGCGCTCGATTAACCCGGTGAAGCTGTCGGTGCAGCTGGTCTGCGCGAACGCCAACGTCGGCCCGGTGCTGGATCTGGGTGAATTGAAGGCGGGTGAGCGCTACAGCGTACTGCTGCTGCCGACCGCCACCGGCCCTCGACTCCTGGCTGCCACGGACACGTTGTCCCACTGATCGGATTGCGCCGTCGCCATGGTTTTCGCTTCGCTCGAGTTCCTGACGCTGTTCCTGCCGGCCTTCCTGTTGATCTACGCCCTGGCTCCCCATGGCTGGCGCAACGGGGTGCTGCTGGCGGGCAGTTGGCTGTTCTACGGTTGGCTGAGCCCGCTGTTCCTGTCGTTGCACGTGGCGCTGACGATCGTCGCCTGGATCGGTGGCCTGCTGGTTGACCGCTGCCGCGAGGACTCCCGTGGGCGCGTGCGGCTGCTGATCGCGCTGATCGTGTTCAACACCGCCGTGCTGTGCTGGTACAAGTACGCGAACATCCTCGCCGGCACAGTGAGCGATCTGATGACCGGCTACGGCGCCATGCCACTTGAATGGCAGAAGGTCGCATTGCCCGCCGGGTTATCGTTCATCGTGTTGCAGGCGATCTCCTACCTGGTCGACGTGCACCGCCACACGGTCCCGGTGGAGCGCAGTTTCATCAACTACGCCACTTACATTTCCATGTTCGGCCACTCGATTGCCGGCCCCATCATTCGCTATGACTGGGTTCGCCGTGAGCTGGTGCAGCGCTGGTTCAACTGGCAGAACTTCGCCCTCGGCGCCCGTCGCTTCATGGTCGGCATGAGCATGAAGGTGCTGGTGGCCGACACGCTGTCGCCCTTGGTGGACGTGGCCTTCCATCTGCAGAACCCGTCTTTCGTGGACGCCTGGATCGGCTGCCTGGCGTACTCGCTGCAACTGTTCTTCGATTTCGCCGGGTACAGCGCCATGGCGATCGGCCTGGGATTGATGCTGGGTTTTCACTTCCCGGAAAACTTCAACCGGCCGTACCTTGCCAGCAGCATCCAGGATTTCTGGCGGCGCTGGCACTTGTCGCTGTCCAGCTGGTTGCGCGATTACCTGTACATCGGCCTGGGCGGTAATCGTCATGGCGCCTGGAAAACCTATCGCAACCTGTTCCTGACCATGGCCATCGCCGGGCTGTGGCATGGCGGGGACAGCTGGAACTACTTGCTGTGGGGCTCGGCCCACGGGGTGGCGTTGTGCGTCGACCGGGCCTGGTCGCGCTCGAACCTGCCCGGCGTCCCGCGTGCGTTGTCCCATGTGCTGACCCTGTTGTTCGTCTGCCTGGCGTGGACACTGTTCCGTGCCCCGGATTTTCACTCGGCGATGAGCCTGTACGCCGGGCAGTTCGGGCTGCACGGGTTTGCCCTCGGCGATGCGCTGGCGGTGACATTGCGGCCGGTGCATGGCCTGGCGGCCGCGCTGGGCGTGGTGTGCGTGATCCTGCCGATCTGGCAGGTGCGCTGTGAAAGACGACTGGCGGGCAATGCGCTGTTTGCATTGGCCGTCGCCCTTTGGCCTGTAGCCGGTTTCCTGCTGTCGTTCGCTCTGATCGCCAGCCGTGAAGCTGTGCCTTTCCTGTACTTTCAGTTCTGATGAAGACGCCAAAGAAGTCTGCGCCCAGCGCTCCGACGCCGCCCAGCGACCTGGTTACCCGAACCAGCAAAGTCTCCGGCTACACCCTGATCGGCTTGCTCGGTGTCGGTTTGATTTCCTGTGGCTGGCTGTTGCTCAGCGGCAAGGTACAGATGCTGCCGCCCAAGTTGACCCGCGATGCGGCGGTGCATGGCGAGGTCACCCACAGCATTGCCAAGCAGCTGTCCAAGGCCTGGTTTCCCGAGCACGCCGCCAACCTGGAACGCGGTGCCAGTTGGTTGCTGTTCCATGACACCGGGCCCAGGGTTCGCCCGGGCTGTCCGGGCTGGCTGTTCCTGACCGACGAGATGCGCATCAACCCTCACGCGCGGGCCAATGCCGATAGCAAGGCGCGGGCAGTGATCGACGTACAACAGCGGTTGCACCAACGGGGTATCCGGTTGCTGGTTGCAGTGGTGCCGGACAAGAGCCGCATCGCCGCCGATCAGTTGTGCGGCCTTGATCGGCCGGCCGAACTGGACGGGCGGGCCATGGAGTGGACCACGACCCTGAACCAGGCGGGAGTGCCGGCGCTGAACCTGGCGTCGACCTTGCAACCCTTGGGCGCGGCGGCCTTTCTGCGCACCGATACGCACTGGAGCGAAACCGGTTCGAAGGCGGCGGCACACGCCATTGCGCAGCAGGTGCAGGCGCTGGGCATCCGCGCCACGCCGCAGAAAACCTTTGCCACCCACTCCGGCGCAGCGGCCTTGCGCGCCGGTGATCTGGTGCGTCTGGCCGGCCTCGACTGGCTGCCGATGAGTTGGCAACCGACCCCGGAAACCGTAGCGGCCACGCAGGTCAGCGAGGAGCAGGCCGCCGTACAGGACGGCGGCGACAATCTCGACGATCTGTTTGGCGATGACGGCCTGCCCAACGTGGCGCTGATCGGCACTTCGTTCTCGCGCAACTCCAACTTCCTGGGCTTCCTCGAGTTGGCACTGGGGGCTCCGGTCGGCAGTTTCGCCAAGGACGGTGGCGAGTTCTCCGGCGGCGCCAACGATTACTTCAGTAACCCGGCTTTCCGGGAGACACCGCCGAAACTGCTGATCTGGGAGATTCCCGAGCGTGACTTACAGACGCCGTACGAGGCAATCGGGGTGTTGGGCGGGAAGGAGTGAGCGGAGTGAAGTAAGGGCGACTGACTCCAGCGCTCAGAAGAACCAATCAATGAGCGGCTTTCTTCAGTGTCGCAGGAGCGACCGTTGGCAGTACCAGCCCGAAGGCCGCTGCAGCGGCAACAGCCTGTTGGCGATTTACCGAACCCAGTTTGCGTCGGGCGTTAAGCAGATGAAAGTCGATGGTCCGTTCGGAACACGTCAGGATATGGCTGATTTCCCAGGTGGTCTTGCCGATGCTGGCCCAATACAGGCAGTCCAGTTCCTTGGGTGTCAGGTCCTGGCGGGGAGGGGCTGGCCCACGCAACTGATGGCTCATCCCAGCGAGCAGGTAGGGGACGAGCATGAACAGTTGATAGACGCCAGGATTGGAGAATGCGTCTTTCTCGGTCATTTCGGTGTCATCAAGGGCCACGCTCAAGGTTCCCCTGAGTAACTCATAGCGCAGCGGTATGCTCAGGCCGCTTCGTAGGCCGTACTGCTCGCGTTGCTGCCAGAAGTGCCGGGAACGTCCACGGGCGCGCCGTCGCTCGCTGTCCCAGAAAAAGGGCACCAGCTCCCGCCGGCAATGTCTGAGTATCGGGTCGATGTCGATCAGTCCATCACCGCGATAATGGTCCAGCCAGCGTTTGGGAAACGTGGTGATGAGGCCGGCGAGCGGATCGGTCTCCCTCGGGGTGGCTGGGCCAAGGCTGATGAGGTAGTTGCCGAAGCCGAGTTGGCGCAACACTTTGTTCAACTGACGCTCCCAATCGCAACGATTGGCATCCTTTGCGAGACTCATGAAGGCGGCTAGCGGTGCGGTACGCCCGGCCGGCGGCCGGAGGGCGTTGTGTTTGTTCATACATAAGTCGCTCTTGTGATAGCGGGAATGAAACAGCTGCAGCACGAGAAGGAAGGGGCGTGTTCCCCTTCTCGCGGATCACTGGCGCACGTAACACTTGATGAAGCTGCGGAACAGGTCCAGGCCGTTCTCGGTCAGTATGCTCTCAGGGTGAAACTGCACTCCTTCTACCGGCAGGTGACGATGACGCACGCCCATGACATAGCCATCGTCCGTAGACCGGGAGGTAACTTCCAGGCAGTCGGGCAACTGCTGATCGCTGATCATCAACGAATGGTAACGAGTGGCTTGTATCGCACGTGCCTCGGTGTGGTCATAGAGGCCCTTGCCGTCGTTCTCGATCTTGCTCACCTTGCCATGCATAACGTGAGGGGCCCTGCACACTTTGGCGCCAAAGGCCAGGCCGATGGCTTGGTGGCCCAGGCAGACGCCCAGCAGCGGCAGGCGTCCCTGGAAGTGATTGATCACCTCGATGTAGCCGACATCAGTCGGATGACCGGGGCCGGGGCCCAGCACGCAGAAGTCCGGGGAGAACGCCTCGATGCGCTGGAGCAGGTCCGGTACGTCGTGACGCTCGACGCAGGTTTCTAGCCCCAGTTGTTCCAAGTATTGGCTGATGATGAAGACGAAGCTGTCGTAGGCGTCGATGAGGAATACTTTCACAGTCCGATCTCCTTGCCGGTCACTGCCCGGTACACAGAACCCATTTTGTACAGCGTTTCCTTCCACTCCATCTCAGGGACCGAGTCGGCGACCACCCCGGCGGATGCCCGCAGGTGGTAGGTGCCCTCGTCGAGGACCGTCGAGCGGATGCACAAGGCAGTGTTGACGCTGCCATCGAAACCGACCAGGCCCAAGGCTCCGGCGTAGATGCCCCGGCGGTTGCTTTCCATGCCTTCGATCAGCTCCATCGCCCTGACCTTGGGCGCGCCAGACATGGTGCCGGCGGGGAACGAGGCCTTGATCACGTCATAGGCATCGAGCCCTGGGCGCAGCAGGCCGCGGACGTTCGAGACCATGTGATAGAGGTGCGAATACTCTTCCACCAGCATGAACTCATCGACCTCCAGCGAGCCGGCCTGGCAGACGCGGCCGATGTCGTTGCGGCACAGGTCGATGAGCATCAGGTGCTCGGCGCGCTCTTTCTCCGAGCGCGTCAACTCCAGGACCAGTTCGGTAGGGTCGACGCCAGGCTTCTTGCCGACGGTGCCGGCGATCGGACGCATCTCGATCAGGTCGTCCTTGATTCGGACGAACAGCTCGGGGCTGGCGCCGATCAGATCGATACCGCCCACGTGGGCCAGGTACATGTAGGGCGACGGATTGCGAAGTCTCAGGTTCTGGTACACATCGAGCGGCGAAACCTGCGAGCGAATCCGGATCTCATGGCCGAGCTGGATCTGGTAGACGTCCCCGGCGCGGATGTGCTCCATCGCCACTTCGACCCGTTCACGAAATTGCTCCGGGGACACCGTACGGGTCTCCTCGAAGGTCTCTGGGTACGCTGGTAGGTCCGGCGTTTCAGCCGACTCGGTCGCGTTCAGGAAGGGATAGTCTTCCACGGTGCGGGTCGCCCACAGCGGATGGTTGTTGATCAGGGTTTCGACGATGCCGTTGCTGTGCAAGTACACCAGCGTCTGATAGACCGACAGGGCGATGAGCGGGTAGCCGTAGGACTGTTCGGCCAGGTTGGGAAGCCGCTCAATCAAGCGAACGCAGTCGTAGGAAAAGTAGCCGAAGAACGCCAGGCTGGAAGGGGCGTTGGCCGCCGGCTGGAAGGCCGCCTGAATGGCCCGGAGCAGATTCCACGCGGCCTGGCTGTCCGGCAGTTGGATCTTGTGGTCGCGATCGACCTGCACATCGTCTTGTTGCAGGTGGGCGCACAGGTGTTCGCAAAGCGCAGCGCAGCCGAGCAGTTGAGCCTGGCCCTCATCGATACATACCTCGAAAAGCGGGTCGAGCCCGATGATCGTCGCTCGGCGGTCGCGGCTCGGGCCGGAGAGCGATTCAAGAATGAAGACCGACTCACGACCTAGTTGGGTCGCGGCACTTGCATATATACCCAGTGCGTCCATGGATCGACGTTCTTCACGGCGAAGAACATTGACTTCAATTAATATTTTTTTCACGGTTAATACCATTTTCGAGATGCGGCGATTCAGACGCTCCAATAAAAGAGCGCCACGGAAATATAAAGTGTACAAACACTTTAAATGGGAATTGACGAATATCCTGAGTGTTCGGGGCGAACGCTGTTTATGCTGCACGCAATACGAGGCCAGCAACGGAGTGCGGCCAAGTGACGTACAGGGCACAAGGCGCGAACGACTTCGAGTTCATGGATGAAGAATCGGGATGTTGCTGGCAGGCAGCAGACAGACGCTCGTCTTCGCTGGATTAGCGACGCCAGATATTGCTTTTAAAGATGGCCAGAATGGCCCGGGAACAACTGTCGGGGCAGCTGTGGGAGGAACTGATAGCAGAAAGGTGATAGTACATTTTAGACATCCCAGTCTTGGCTAGGCACTGCGGGAAATAGATGGCAGTGCGGCGAAATTACCAGTGCCCCCCGAGGCTGTCAACCGTAAACCGGGACGGAGATTGACCTTTCATTCATTGCTTAATGTTGGTCAGTGGGAATGCTGTCCCTGGGCATTCATTCTGTAAGCGCGTGCTCATAACAAGAAACGCGTGCGCGCACAACTGTGTAATAGCTCAGCTGGGTCTTTGTAAGTTCTGTCACTAACGTAGCGGCCGACGAGTTTCAGTAACCCATCAACCCTGAGCAGCTGACATGAAAGAGCATTTAGAGACATTCAAGAAACGGTACGATCCGATCCATCATGCCTACTGGACCGACGTCCTCAGCGACGCCGCGCTGGCGGCATGGCACCAGGAGCAGTTGCGGGAAGTGATCGGTCACGTGAAAAGGTTCTCGCCGTTCTATGCCGAACACCTTGCCCAGGTCGACGAGCGTTCACTGACTCTGGATGACCTCGTCAGCGTGCCCTTCACGACCAAGGATGACTTGCGCGAGGCCGGCTTCGATATCTTGTCCGGACCGCTTGAAGACGGCATCTTCTATTATGAGACCACGGGTACCACCGGGCCCGCGACGCCATGCCCGCGGGACCGCAAGGAAAGCTACGCCAGCAATCGCCAGCTGGCCATGGCCTACCAGGCCGTGATCGAAAAGCATTTTCCAGGGGAGAAGACGGTGGTCGGCATCATGGGTCCGACCGAGGTCCATTCTTTCGGCGACACCCTGGGCGACGTCTGCACCCAGCTCGACCTGTGCAATGCCAAGATCTGGCCGCACTCGCCGGTGATCGGTTGGGCCAAGTCCCTGCAACTGCTCAAGGACCTGCGCATCGGCGTCCTCGCGTCTGCCCCGGGGCTGTTGCTGGCCATGGCGAAGGAGGCCGAGCGCCAGGGTTTCAACCCGCGCGAGGATTTCGCCTTGCGCGTTTTCATGATGAGCGGCGAGTTGTGCACGCCCGCGTTGAAGAACAACCTCTACAGCCTGTGGGGTGCGCAGGCCTACAACAGCCTGTATGGCTCCCAGGAAGCCATGATCATCGCGGCCTGCAACGCCAACGACCAACTGGTCCCCCATCGCCTCAATTACATCATCGAAGTGCTCGATCCCAAGTCAGGGGAAAGTCTGGGCAGCACCGGCGACGGTGAGCTATGCGTGACCATGTTGATTCCCGGCAGCAAGCCTCTGGTTCGCTACCGCACTGGCGACTTGGTCTCGATCCAGTCGCGGCCCGGCTACCCGCAATCGATGTGCCAGACCGTCAAGGTGGTCGGCCGGGTGAAGGACGCCGTGCAGTTGAACAATCGCGCCTTCTCGGCCGCGCAGATCGAGCAGGCGCTGCTTGAAGGCGTCGAGCAGTGCCTTGGCTATCAGATCGTCCTCAGTCGCGCCAATGAGCGTGACACCGTTATCGCCAAGCTGGAAATGTCGCGCTTCTTCGAGGGCGATCGCGGGCGCCTGGTGCTGCTGATCAAGGAGCGGCTGCGCGAACGGCTGGGGGTCGAAGCCACGGTCATGGTGGTGGGCGACCTGGCCGACCACGTGAACCTCGGCAGTTGGTTCAGCTGGAAAGAAGCGCGCATCATCGATCAGCGTCAAGGCCAGTGAGGTCAGCGATGAGCCTGTCTGTTCACGTGATCGACCACGCCAATGAGCTGTTCGATGCCGTCCGGCAACTACGCAGCCGTTACCTGGGTACCAATCCGGCCAGGGAGGATGACTTCGAGCGAAGGGAGCAGGTGCGCGACGCGCTGTCCTATCATCTGATCTACCTGGACAACGACGAAGTGGTCGGGACCTTGCGCGTCACGCCCCTGGGCCATGGCCTGAGTTTCGTTGAGCGCGCCGTCAATGTGCACGCCTATTTCCAGCAGTCGACCGATGCCTTCGATGCCAATCGCTTGGTGCTGGACGAGCGCTACCGCGGAGGACGGCATCTGCGCCTGTTTCTCCTGCAAGCGGCCATCTGGCTGAAGGCCAACACCCACCTGCGGTTCATCTCGGCACTGTGCCGCGGCCAGTTGGCCGCGCTGTATGTCGGCCTGGGTGGGCGCGTGCTGGTGGATGACGTGACCTGGACCGGGGAGCAGGTCGAGCGGCGCTACAGCCTGGTGTACCTGGAACTCGAAAATGTTTACCACAACGTAAAAGGAGCCATTTGAAATGCAAGCATTCTTCAAGGAACTCGACGCCGTCGTCGAAGCGGGTTGGGCCCAGATCAAGCAGGGCGCCTACTGGAAGTTCAGCCAAGAAAACCCCACTTCGCCCGCGCTCTATCAGCAGTTGATGCTGCAGGTGTACCACTACACCCGCTACAACTCGGTCAACCAGGCCGCGTGCGCCTTCAGCGCCGATCCGGAAGAAACGACGCTGCTGCGTTTCGTCTACAAGCACGCCCTGGAGGAATTGGGCCATGAACGCATGGTGCTGCGCGATCTCGAATCGGTCGGGCTGCTGCCGCAGGAAATGCCGGCGCCCCTGGCACCGACCCAGGCGCTGATCGCTTTTCTCAACGACGTGGCAATCCGCAAGGGGCCGGTCGCACGGCTGGGCTACAGCTATTGGGCCGAGGATGTTTATGAGCACATCCAGCCGATCCTGGAAAGGTTCCGCGCCGACTTAGGCCTGAAGGACGAGCAGATGACGTTTTTCGTCGCCCACTCGACCATTGATGAGAAGCATGCCAAGGAAGTGCGCACGGCCATGCAACGTGCAGTGAAGACCGAGGAGCATCGTCGCCAGATCAAGGAAGTGGCGCGTGTCACGTTGTGGCTCACCGGGCAGTTGATGGAGGAGGCGCTGCGGGCCTACCTGGTGAGTGAAGAAGGGTTGCGGGAGGCATCCTGAATCATGAACCTGACCATCATTGTCGGTTCCAGTCGACCTTGTGGGGTCAGTGCACGGGTGGTGGCGCTGGTGCGCCGCCACTTGGGCGAGGAGGTCGAGGTCGATGACATCTGGCTCAAGGACTACCGGATCGACTACTGCGACGCCGACAACGCCTGTTCGGAGCGGGACTGCGCATTGCAGGACGACGTCGGGCAGTTGGTGACGCGGCTGGACCGCGCCGATGCGGTGCTCTACCTCCCCGTCATGCACGCCTACGGCACCAACAGTCGCTTCCAGGCGTTCCTGGAGAGAGTCGGATACGGCTTCCTACGGCCACGTCAGCGGCCGTTGCGCGACAAGCTCGCGGCGATTGCGGTCGTCGGCCGGCGCTATGGGCACACGGCCGTTTTCTCCCAGGTAGCGCTGAACGTGCTGCTCAACAAGATGATTCTGGTGGGCTCGGGCTTTCCGCCATGCTTCCAGACGCAACTGGCCCACGACCCGGAAGCGGAGCAGGCCTTGTGCGAGACGCTGGATCGGCTTTGTGAACACCACCGTCGACTCCACCCTACGGGGCTCGTGCCGGCCAAGCCGGAGCGGATCCTGCGCCCCATCCAGTTACAGAAGGGATAACTGTCATGCCATTGAAAGATTCACTGCTGGCGCTGCTGGTCGCGTTGCTCTGGGGCGCCCAAGTCACCGCTGTGAAGATCGGCGGCGCCGAATTGCCGCCGATCCTCATGGTTGCCATGCGCTACGCGATCATGGCGCTGTTTCTCCTGCCGTTGCTCAAGCGTATCAAGCGCGAGCAGTTCGGGACCGTGGCGCTGGTCGCGACGATCACCGGCACCTTGCACTTTGGCTTGTTGTATTGCGGCATCGCCCGGGTGGATGCCTCGACCTCGGCGATCATCTATCAGGTGGCGGCGCCCTTCACCCTGATCCTGGCGTGTGCGTTGTTGGGCGAAGTGCTCAAGGTGCGCGTGCTGGTAGGCATCCTGCTGGCGTTCGCCGGGGTCCTGGTGTTGTTGGCCAAGCCGTCGGCCAGCGGAACGTTGGTCGGCATGCTGCTGGTGGCGCTGGCGGCCCTTGCGTTCGCGCTCGGGTCGGTGTTGACCAAGCGTCTCGGGCCGTTGGACCCGCTGGCATTAAGTGCCTGGACCGCTGCCATTGCCGCGCCGCAATTGCTGCTGTGGTCGTTCATCCAGGAAGGCGGGCAATGGGCAAGCGTCCAGGCGGCCAGCGCCCAGGCCTGGTGGGCGGTCGTGTATACGGCGCTCAGTGGTGGCCTGCTGGGGTTCGGCCTGTGGTTCTGGTTGCTCGGGCGCAATTCGATGCAGCAACTGAGTCCGTACTTGCTCCTGGTGCCGCTGTTCGCAATCGCCGTCAGCCAGATTCTGCTCGCTGAAGGCGTCAGCCAGCGACTGGTGATCGGCGCCGGACTGACGCTATCAGGCGTGGCGCTGTGCCAACTGCGCCTGCCGGAAAAGCTCTTGGACAGATTGGCTGGCCGTAAACGGCAAGGGGTGGCGGATGAACGCCGTTGATCACCTGTTGCTCGGCACTTTGCGCTTGATCCACCGCAGGCAGTTCGGCTTGAAGCTGCGCTGGCACACAAGTGAGCAGGGACGGTTGGCTTACCTGCAAAATACTTCAGGCCGGGCAGGGCCAACCCTGGTCATCCTGCACGGCCTGGGCGCCAGCAAGGATCAATGGGGGCCGGCAATCCTGGGCATGGCGCGTCATTACCCTTGCGTCTTCGTCGATCTGCCGGGCCATGGCCAGTCCTTGTATGAGTCGGCTGCGGGTTACGGGCCGCAGGCCTTGCTGGCCGCGCTTGAGGGCCTGCTGGAGAAAGTGGTCGAGGGCCCCTTCGTGCTGGTCGGCAGCTCCTTGGGCGGCTGCGTAGCCGGTTTGTACGCCGCGAAGTATCCCCAGCGGGTCAGTCACTTGGTCCTGCTGGCGCCGGCTGGGCTCGGCTCGAACGCGCTTGGCCCGATGCTGCAGACTGGCCTGCAAGGGCAGGGCAGCGTTTTCGGCTATCGTACGGTGGAGGAGATGAGGCAGTTCTGGAGCCTGCTGTTCCAGCAGCCGCCCCAGGTGGGTGGGCGTCTGGCGCGGGCCATGGCTGCCAGTGGCAAGGCGAAGTTCGCGGCGGTGCAGCGGGTGATCAAGGACTTTCGCCGCGAAGGTCTGGATGTGCTGCTGGAGCGGCTTCCTCAGATCGCCTCGAGGACGTTGGTGATCTGGGGACGACATGACCAGGTGTTCCTTCCCGCGACCCTGGATCAACTGCTCCAGCAACTGCCCGATGCCCGTGGCCAGGTGATCGAGGATTCAGGGCATGTGCCTTATCTTGAGCGGGGCAACGAGGTCGTCGCGGCCATTACTGGGTTCATCTCACCCCCCGGGCTGGGGCGCTGAGCCCGGCTTGCCTGCGCGTCAGATCTGCTCCAACAACCAACTCCGAAACGCCCGCAGCGATGGCAGCATCTCATTGCGGGGCGGGTAGGTCAGGTAATAACTGCGGCGGCTGGCGACCGGCAGGTCAAGGCTGATCAATTCGCCGTTGGCCAACTCCTCGGCCACCAGGATGCGGGGCACCAGGCCGATGCCGATGTCCGCTTTCACGGCCTGGAGCAGGTGTGAGGTGAGTTCGAAACTGGGGCCCAGGCGCATCATGCGATGGGGCAGGTTGTAATGACTGAACCAGTCACCCCAGACGGTGGGGTTGTTCGCCACGTTGAGCAGCGTTTGTTCGCTGATCCGCTGGGGTGTCCAGGTTTCATGGGCCTTGGCCGCCTGCGCTGAAATAACCACGGTCAGCTCTTCGGCGTGCAGGCGATGGCTGATCAGGCCTGGCAGGTCGGCAACGCCAACGACGATGGCGGCGTCGATGTCGCTGGTGTCGAAATCGATGGCGTCGATCCGCGAATTGATGTGCACGAGGATGCCTGGATGGGTTTTGTAGAACGCATGCAGGCGCGGCAGCAGCCACTTCGAACCGAAGGTCGGCAACGTCGCCAGGCGCAAGGTGCCGCTGCCGGATTGATACGCCATCGCCTGTAGCGTTGCGCTGCGAATGCGCCCGAGTGCTTCGCTCATTTCCCGCTGGTAGAGGCGACCGACATCGGTCAGCCGCACCTGCCGGCCTTCACGGCGAAACAGGGTCAGCCCCAATTGCTCTTCCAAGGCCTGGACCTGGCGGCTGACGGCGCTTTGGGTCAGCGACAATTCAACCGCGGCGCGGGTATAGCTTTCATGGCGGGCGGCGGCTTCAAATGCCAGCAGCAGCGACATGGATGGGGTGAGGTGACGGTAATTCATTCGGAAAAGTCATCGATAGCGGCAGGATTATCCGTTTGTATGACAGCGGAACCTGAGGGAACATTGACGAAAATGCTGGCCTGAGCCTGACCTATTCATGCGCGGGCGACAAGTATTACGTGATTAGCCCATAAGAGGCCATTGAATGATTGCCCAACTGCCGGCCATTGCCCCTGCGGCCCATTACCCGGACTTTCTCGAAGCCCTGCGCGCCAGTGGTTTCCGCGGCCACCTGAGTGCCGACTACGCGACCCGTACCGTGCTGGCGACCGACAACTCGATCTACCAGCGCCTGCCGCAAGCTGCGGTGTTTCCCCTGGACGCCGACGACGTTGCACGCATCGCCAGCCTGATGGCCGAACCGCGTTTTCGCCAGATCAAGCTGACGCCACGGGGCGGCGGTACCGGGACCAACGGGCAGTCGCTCACCGACGGCATCGTGGTCGATCTGTCGCGGCACATGAATACCATCCTCGAAATCAACGTGGCCGAGCGTTGGGTGCGGGTGCAAGCGGGCGTGGTCAAGGACCAGCTCAATGCCGCGCTCAAGCCCCACGGGTTGTTCTTCGCCCCCGAGCTGTCCACTTCCAACCGCGCCACCGTCGGCGGCATGATCAACACCGATGCCAGTGGCCAGGGCAGTTGCACCTACGGCAAGACCCGTGATCATGTGCTGGAGCTGCACAGCGTGCTGCTCGGCGGTGAGCGCCTGCACAGCCAGCCGCTGTCCGACGCCGACCTGGAAACGGTTTGTGCCGAGCCCGGGCGCATCGGCGAGGTGTACCGCACCGCACGGCAGATCCAGGAAACCCAGGCTGACTTGATCGAGTCGGTCTTTCCCAAGCTCAACCGCTGCCTGACCGGTTACGACCTGGCCCACCTGCGTGACGAGCACGGTCGTTTCAACCTGAACAGCGTGCTCTGTGGCGCCGAAGGCTCGTTGGGCTTCGTGGTCGAGGCCAAGCTCAACGTGCTGCCGATCCCCAAGTACTCGGTACTGGTGAACGTGCGCTACGCCAGCTTCATGGATGCCCTGCGTGACGCTAATGCATTGTTGGCCCATGAGCCCCTGTCGATCGAAACGGTGGATTCCAAGGTGTTGCTGCTGGCGATGAAAGACATCGTCTGGCACAGCGTCGCCGAATACTTCCCGGCGGACGCCGAGCGCCCGACCCTGGGCATCAATCTGGTGGAGTTCAGCGGCAACGACGTCGCGCAGGTGAACGCCCGGGTGGCGGCCTTTGTCGAACATCTGCAAAACGATACGACCATCGAGCGCCTGGGCCACACGCTGGCCGAAGGCGCCGAAGCGGTGAATCGCGTCTACGCCATGCGCAAGCGCTCGGTGGGGCTGCTTGGCAACGTCGAGGGCGAGGTCCGTCCGCAGCCGTTCGTGGAAGACACCGCCGTACCGCCGGAGCGACTGGCCGACTACATCGCCGAGTTTCGTGCGTTGCTGGACGGTCATGGCTTGAGCTATGGGATGTTCGGTCACGTCGATGCCGGCGTGTTGCACGTGCGTCCGGCACTCGACATGAAAGACCCGGCCCAGGCCGCACTGGTCAAGCCGATTTCCGATGCCGTGGCCGAACTCACCCTGCGCTATGGCGGCTTGTTGTGGGGCGAGCATGGCAAGGGTTTGCGCTCGGAGTACGTGCCGGCTTTTTTTGGCGAACTGTACCCGGCGCTGCAAACGCTCAAGGGCGCGTTCGACCCCTACAACCAGCTCAACCCCGGCAAGATCTGCACACCGCCGGACGCCGCCGAAGGCCTGCTCAAGGTCAACGAGGTGACCCTGCGCGGTGACCTCGATCGGCAGATAGACGAGCGCGTCTGGCAAAGCTACGGCACCGCCGTGCATTGCAACGGCAACGGCGCCTGCTACAACTTCGACCCTGACGATGCGATGTGCCCGTCATGGAAAGCCACCCGCGAACGCCAGCATTCGCCCAAGGGCCGGGCCTCGCTGATGCGCGAATGGCTGCGCCTGCAAGGCGCGGCCAACGTCGATGTGCTGGAGGCGGCGCGAGGCGGTGCGTCCTGGTTGAAAGGCTTGCCGGCGCGGCTGCGCAACAGTCGTGCGCGGTCCCGGGGCGAGGCGGATTTCTCCCATGAAGTCTACGACGCCATGGCCGGCTGCCTGGCCTGCAAATCCTGCGCGGGACAGTGCCCGATCAAGGTCAACGTGCCTGAGTTCCGCTCGCGGTTCCTGCAGCTCTACCATGGCCGCTATCAACGGCCGCTGCGTGACTACCTGATCGGTTCGCTGGAATTCACCATGCCCTACATGGCCTACGCACCGGGGCTCTATAACGCGGTGATGGGTTCGAAATGGCTGAGCCGGCTGCTCGCCCGCCAGGTGGGCATGGTCGACAGCCCGCTGATCAGCCGCTACAACTTTCAGGCCACCTTGACCCGCTGCAAGGTCGCCGTCGCCAGCGTGCCCGCCCTGCGTGAGCTGACTCCCGCGCAACGTGAGCGCAGCGTGGTGTTGGTGCAGGACGCTTTCACCCGTTACTTCGAGACACCGCTGCTCGCGTCCTTCATCGAGTTGGCTCATCGGTTGGGTTATCGAGTGTTCCTGGCGCCATACAGCGCCAATGGCAAGCCACTGCACGTGCAGGGTTTCCTCGGTGCCTTCAACAAGGCGGCGATCCGCAACGCCACTCAGCTCAAGGCGCTCGCCGACTGTTCGGTGCCGCTGGTTGGCCTCGACCCGGCCATGACCCTGGTGTATCGCCAGGAATACCAAAAGGTGCCGGGGCTCAACGACTGTCCGAAGGTCCTGCTGCCTCAGGAGTGGCTCGTCGACGCGGTGCCGCAAAAGACCAACACCGCGCCACAGACATTCCGTTTGCTGGCGCACTGCACCGAAAAAACCAACGTGCCGGCCAGCACCTCCCAGTGGCAAAGCGTGTTCGCCAAGCTGGGGCTCAAGCTGGTGACCGAGGCGACGGGCTGCTGCGGCATGTCCGGCACCTATGGGCATGAGGTGCGTAACCAGGAGACCTCGCGGACCATTTTCGAGCAGTCCTGGGCGGGTAAGCTGGACAAGGCCGGCGAAGCACTGGCGACAGGGTATTCCTGCCGTAGCCAGGTCAAACGCCTGGCGGACAAGCAACTGCGCCATCCGCTGGAAGTGGTGCTGGAGCAGGTGTTGGTCAAGTAAAAGGAGAGGGCTGGCCAGTGCCGCCCCCTCAAGTATCGCTGTCACCCAGGTCCAGGCACCTGGGTGACATTTTCTCTGCCTGAGCCACCGCCATCGCGAGCAAGCTCGCTCTCACACATATCGCGGCGTACATGAATATCAAGTACACCCGTAACCCCCTGTGGGAGCGGGCTTGCTCGCGAAGGCGATGGCCATTCAACCCGCAGACAAGCTGACCCACCGCCACCGCGCGCAGGCTCATTCCCACAGAAGGGCTGAGGTGCCCGCGTGGCAGGCGCCGGGTTACAACCAATAACGCAGGCCAAGCATCAATGACTGGGCGTTGTACTCGGTTTGCACATCACCCTGTGGCAGGTTCTGGATGTCGCCGAAGTGCGCTTCGCGCGTCTTGAAGTACCGATAGTCCAGTGACATGGACCAGTGTTCGGCGAGTTCGAAGCCGACGCCGGCGCCGAGTTGGTACGCGGGAACCGTGTCGCGATGGGTGTCGCCGAACTGGACGCCGCCGGCTTCCAGGCCGCTGATGGTCAACACCGCATAACCCAGGCCGCCACCCAGGTAGGGCGTGAACCGGCTCAACGGCGCTGGCAGGTTCGAAACGTCGTACCAGAGGTTGGCCATCAGGCTGGTCGCTTCCTCTTTGCCTTCGCCATCAATACTGCCACCGCCTTCGTAGACCCGGTGATTGAATTGGGTCAGGGTGTTCTTGCGGTAGCTCAGTTCCAGTTCAGGCCTCAGCCCGGACGGGAATCCCCAGCCCACTGCCAGCCCGGTGGCGTAGCCGGAGTGCATCGGCTGGTTGTACTCCATCTCGACAAAATCGAGGTTGTTCTGGTTGAGGTCCTGGTCCGCGACCCAGTTCAGGCCACCCATGGCGCTGACGTAGGGGCCGAGTGTGTCGGCGAAACCCGTCGCAGGAGCAATGGCGCCCAAACCAATGAGGGTCATGACGAGAGACTGGGTGTTTTTCTGTAGGTTCATGCTCGATCCGAAGTGTTCTGTTATCGACAAATAAGCGAAGCGTGTCCGGGGGCGTTCCACTGGCGGCTCCCGGGGTATTCAAACAAGGTGCGGATGCGCTGCGGCTTTTTCTGCCTCCGGCGTTCGTGTGGCATTCGCCCTTTCTTCAGCCAGGGCGCCGAGGTTGTCCAGGGCGGTGGTCATCGCCGCAGTCAGCGCTTTGCGCAGCAGCCCACGGTAGAGAAAACTCAACGGGCCGGAAATTTTTGCGCGATGGACGACATGGGTTTCCTCATTGGAAAGCCTGCGCATCCGATGATCGAATTCGAGGTCGATCCACAGCAGCCTGGCCGTGTTCCGGTAGCTCTCGTGCTCGCTCACGGCTTCCAGTTTCAGGGGCATGTTCAAGCCATTCTTGAGCACGCAGTTGCCTCGCGTCCCAGCTTGAAAAGGGCCATTGAGTTCGCAATGGCGGACGTCGGTATCCCACAGCGGCGCTTCTGAAAACTGGCTCCAGATCTTCCATATCTCTGAAGGCGGCGATTTGACTACGATTTGCACCTTTACATCGTTCACGGGAACACCTTGGTGGTTGGGGCTCGATGAGGCTGAAGAGGATCGTTCATTCAACGTCACAGGCAACGGGCGCGGATTGGCTCAGTACCTGGGCGGTGATGCTGGCCTGGCCGATTTTTTCGCCCTGGTTGAACAGGTCGATATAGATGCGGTTGGTCTTGAATGACTGCAACTGCGCATCGAAACCGGCTTGGGGCGCCAGTGAGAGCGGGCTGTTCCGAGGGATGGGCCGGTCCAGGCTGAAGTTCAGGGCCAGTAGGTTCATCGGGGTCTTGAGCGGAATGCGCAGATGGCTATGGGCGATCTGCATGTAGCATTGGCGCGCCACTTCGAGGAAATACACCATCGAATGATGCGCGGGATCGCCGTCGTGGAAGAAGTGTTGGTCCGGCAACTTCACCGTGTCCACGCTCAAGCCCTGGGCAACGCTGCTCATGTCACTGACGATGACGTTTTCTTCCCGCACTTTGTGCAGCAGCGCCTTGTCGCGGCAGGGCATGGCCGTGAACGCGCGGGGCGGCGATGTCTCGAACGCCGAGCTGTAGGCCATTTCGAGTACGCAAGTGCACATCAGCTTCGCGCCTTGCATGACGTTGGCCGTGAATACCTGAGGGTCCTGCCCCTGTTCCAGGTGCAGGTCAATCACCGCGTGCTTCTGCACGTATTGCTGGAACTTGATGTTCAGGCTTTTGACGTAGGCAGCGCGTCCACCCACGGGCGGCATGGCGAGTTCAAGCAGCTGTAGCACGCCTTCGATCAGCAGGATGCCCGGGATGTGGTCCAGCGGGTGATCGAAGAAGTAGGGGTGAGCCTCATTGACCACCAGCTGCGCTTGCAGGGACTTCGGACCCCGCTGGACGTGGGTGATCACGCTGTTTTCTTGCCGACGCTGCCAATGCGCCGGACGCTGGGTGTCAGCACCCCGGTGCAGGGCGAACAGGCCTTCCATCGCGCGAACCCTGACCCGAAGCCCGGTCAGCAGGGTGCTGGTGAGCAGGTCACTGAGCTGCAGCACATCGACGCCGTCGTGCTGTGGCTCGTGAACCCGGTTGACCGGTCGTACGGGCGGGGGAAGGTGCTGCAGTTCGTGGGACGCCGAATGAGCAAAACGCAACATGAACGGCAGCTTGATGGGCGAGGTGGTTGCGTCCGCCGCCGGGCGCCATTCGCGAAGCTTTTCGGTGAATAGCCACATCACCGTCTTGCCGGCGTCGCGTACCTCGATCACGCTGTGGGACGTCTTGCGCAGCATCACCGCCAGCAGGGTTTCGATGCCCGTGGCTTCCGCCAGGAAGCCGGTCATTTCCCGCAATGACCCGCTCGCAGGTGTCGGTTCAGGCAGCATTTCGCAGACCTCGATGTCTGCGTACTGACTGCGCGCCTTGCCCACCAGCCGACACGCTTCGTCCAGGGAGTGCGCGGCGTGGGCGAGGACCGCTGCACGGATCACCAGCAACGCTTGCTCATGGGCCTCTGGTTGATAGCGGCGTACGGCGAGCACGCCCAGCCCTTCACCCTGCACGGCGGGGGAGCGCTGGGCGCGTTCGATCTCGATTTCACCGCTGATAAAACGACCTGCACCCAGCAGCAGCGTGGTAATGCCGCTGTCGAACCATTGCGGCGATGCCAGCAGGGTTTGCCAGAACAGGCCCGCGGTGCCGGCCAGAGTTTGATGGAAACCCTTGAAGTCAAAGATCTGCGCCGGGTAGCCGGACAGCATGTTCGGCAACATGGTTGCCACGTCCGTCACCTCGACACCCGGTGGCGTCCCTTCGCCCCGGGAGTAAAAGTGATGCGCGCTGCTGTAGGCATTGCTGAACCGTTCACCGCCCATGTTGCAACACATGACCATCGCCGTATCGGACGAGCCGGCCACACCCGGCAGGCGTCGCAGCAAATGATTGACCCGATCGGTGACCAACAGCTTGAACGGATCGACATGGGCCAATGGCTTGGGGCCCATGCCGAAACCGGCGATGTCGATAAGCCGATCCTGGGCGAGGAATTTCCCCTGCAACAACACCTGGTCTGGCGTCACTGTGTAATCCACGAAACGCCCATAAGGGAACGTGACCGAGGGGGTGGACGCCTGGTTGAGCTGGTGTTGGAAGGATTGCAATGAAGCGTGGCTGCCCAGCGCGGCTTCGGCTTCGACAATCGCCAGGTCCAGCATCAGCACGCCGGGGGTGGCCTGGGGCACGACGGGGCGGTGGTCGGGAAGGTACTCATCCACCACCAGATGCGCGTTGGCGCCCCCAAAACCGAAGCTGGAGATGCCGATGCGAATCGGCGACGCACGCTCCACCAGGGGCTGCACCTGCCCGGTGGCGAGTCGCAGGCAGGTCTCGTCGACTTTCGGGCTGGGGCGGTAGCCGGGCTGGGGTGGGATAGCCTTGTGACGCAATATCATCAACGCCTTGGCCAACGACGCACCGCCGGCTGCAGCGAGGGGATGGCCGATGACCGACTTGATCGAGCCAATGGTGATCTTGCGGCCGGCTGGCCGATGGTCGGCGAAGAAGCTGTCCAGTGAGGCCAGCTCGGTTGCATCACCCAGCGGCGTGCCGGTGCCATGGGTCTCGATATAGGCCACGTCGCTCGGATCAAGACCGGCGTAAGCACGCTGGTAAGCGGCATATTGAGCCTGCTTGCCGGGCGCGAACACCGAGCCTTCGGCGCCATCGGCGGACATTCCCAATGCCCGCAGAACCCCCAGGGGCTTGCGCTGCGCGACCAACGCCCGGGAAACGGGCTCGACCAGGAAGGCCACGGCGCATTCGCCCGGCACAATGCCGTCGGCGTCCTGGCCGAACGCCTCCATCTGCGCTCGGGCCGAGAACGCGGTCAGTTGGGAGAACCCCAGGAACAATGCCGGCGGTAATACCGTGTTGAGGGCCATGACGATGGCGTTATCGGCCTGCCCGCTGTTGACCAGGGCCTGGGCCATGTCGATCGCATAGGGAAACGAACTGCAGGCCGTGTCGACCGACAGGGCCGGGCCACCCAGGCCGAAGGCCGCGGCCAGTTCCGTTACCTGTTCGCCCGGTGTATAGCCCTGGGTTGCATCGGTTTTCGCGGCCATGCCGGTGACGAAGAAACTCTCATCACTCCAGGACGTCGCGACCACCAGTGCCGTGCGTTCCCAAGCAAGTGCCGAGCCTTGCGCGGCGAGCTGGCCGAACAGGGTTTGCAGCACTTTCTTGCCGATGGCGACCTGTCGTCCTTCGTGACGGGAAGGGGTGGACGGGGCATCGGTCAGGCAAAAAGCGCTGTCCAGATACGTGCGATTCTTTTCCCCCGGCTTGGTGGAATAAATGGCAGCCTTGTCCAGCGCCCAGCGTGCCGGCATCGATTCGATAGGCGCTATCTGCCCGTGCGACAGCAGGTCCCAGAGTGCATCGATTGAGGACGCCCCTGGAAACTCGCCCGCCATTGCGCTGAAGCAGAACTCACCTGCTGCTGTTACTGCGCTACTCATACCTGTCTCCTGACCGCCTAAATGCAGGGTGAACGGTTCGATCACCCGGATTCCATTCCCGTGTTGCGTGGCCTGATTCAGCCAAGCTTTGCCAGCAACGACAGGGCGTCCTGAGGCGTGCGACGGGACATCAGCGCTTCGCCGGCGAACTCGCTGGTCGCGCACTGTCGGGCCATGGACTGGCAGAGCGTTTCGCGGGTGAAGCCGTTGAGGCCCAGTTGGCTGAAAGAGGTCTGGATGTCGATCGACTGCGTTGTGTTCGCGACCAGCGGCGCCAGGCTGTCGAGCAGCAGGTTGGATACCTGCGCTTGGCTATCCGGGGTGGCAGGTACAGGCGATTCGTCAAGGGCCGGGCTCGAATCGGGACTGGCGAGGGCCGCTTCGATCAGGGCGATGGTCGCTTGCGGGTACTTGGCGTTCGCCAGTTCGGAGCTTTTGGCCTTGAGCTGGGGCCAGACGGCGACCACCGACTCGAGGAAGTCCAGTTGCACCAGGGAGTCCAGGCCCAGGCCTTCGTAACTTTGCGTCAGGTCGATCTGGTCGGCGGTAAAACCGGTGATGGTCGTCAGTTGCTCCAGCACCCACGCCTGTACATCCAGCGCAGGCGCCTGGGGATCGGCTTCCAGTCGGGCCAGCAAGGCGGCAGGCGTGGGGGCGTCGAACAGTTGAGAGGTGAGCGCTTTCTTTTCCGGGAAGTGCTGGGCCAGGGATTCGAAAATGTCGACCAGGCCCAAGGAGTCGATGCCCAGGCTTTCAAAACGTTGATCGAAGTCGATCTGTTCCTTTTTGAACCCGGTGGCCGAGCTGATCTCGGCGCGCAGCCACTGTGCATAGTCAAGCGCCGAGGTGGGCTCGACGACAGGGGCGGGTGCCAGTGCTGGCAGGTTTGAATGGACCGTTTCCAGCACGGCAACGGTGGTGTTGGGGGAGGGCTCGATGCCTTGGGCGTAAACCCCCTCGATCACTTGTTTGTGCGCGTTGAAGTAATGCGCCGTGACGGATTCGGCCTGCTCCAGCAAGCGCATCAGGATCGATTCCTTGGCAATATTGGATTCGCACAGTGAATCGATGATCTTTTCGGAAAGCGAAAAATAGCTGTGGGCGATTTTTCCATTGGACACGATGAATTCCTGCACAACATCGTTGAGTTGCAAGCGCATGAGGTTCTCCGGAGCAAAGTCGGTAGACGTTTCTTTCAATAAGAAAAATCAAAAGTCATGGCCCAGGGGTGGGCCTTGGGTGTTTCACCCGGCAAACGGGCGGTGGTCGACAGGCGACTTAAAGTTGGAGTTCCACTGCGTCGATCTCGGCAGGTGTGGTTTTCAGGGCGCCCTTGAGCAGCCCGGATCTCAGGTTCAGATACGTCGCCAACGTCGTTGCATCAATGCCCTGGAAGGCGATGTAGCCGTCAGGACGAATCAGCATCAAGGTGCCCTCGCGGGCGTGGTAACGCTTGTGCAACCGCCAATCGGGATCGAGCAACGTCGAGTGCCAGGCGGGCAGCCCGGCGCTGTTGAGGGCATCGATGACGCAATAGGCCTTGATGCCCGGGTAGTCGTTTTCCACGGTCTGGGCCAAGGTGCAGTAACCCGGCAACAACGGTGAAAACTGATCGGCAGCGGTGAATACCAGCAGCGTGTAGGTTCCGTGGAACAGGTCGATCAAGCGTTTTGGCGGCAGCCCTTGCCGTTGCCACAACTCAACATCAGGCGCCAGTTGACCGGCACGCGGCGCCGAAGTCTGGAGCGCGGGTTTCTTGCCTTTCCTGTCCCAGTTTTTCCGTTGTTTCTTTGTCAGCGATTCCTGGATGTAATCACTTTTGCCGTAGTGGTATTGATGCCCGGAAATCATCGACGGCAGTTTGCGCTGGACCTTCTTCCGGTTGCTCAGTAACGGCAGGACATTGTCGCGTAGCCAGACCAGCGCGCGTTGCCGCACGGTAATCAGGCCGGTCAGGCGGTGGGCGGTGTTCTCCACTTCCAGGGCCACCGGGTAACGCTCCTCGTTGTAGCTATCGAGCAAGGAGGGATCCGCCAGGCCCTGATCGACATAGGCCATTTTCCACGCCAGGTTATAGGCCTCGGAAACCCCCAGGTTCATCCACTGGCCGCCGATCGGGCTGCCGATGTGCGCGGAGTCGCCCAACAGGAACACCGAGCCTTGCTGCATGGACTGCACGCGGCGGTGCTGGAACGAGGCGATGGTGGTCGAAGAGATATTGGACAGCCTCATTTTCTGCCCACGCCCTTCGCACAAGCGCTGGAAGTTCTCCAGGCTCAAGGAGGGGCGCTCGCCTTCCGGCGGCAGGTTGTACGGCATCTCGATGAACAGGCGATAACGCGATTGGGCGTTGATGGGCGCGACGGCCACATAACCGTCCTGCCCGCCCAGGAAAAACGCGCCTTCGTCCTGGCTGCCGGACCACTCGATATCGGCGTCGGCGAGCATGAAGAAACGATCGTAGGACGATCCTTCAAAGGTCATGTCGAGGCGCTTTCTGATGCTGCTGCGCGCGCCATCGCACCCGGCCACCCAACGGCTGGTGAAGGTTTCGTCGCTGCCATCGGCATGTCGCAAGGTCATGTGCACGGCGTCGGGATGGTTTTCCAGGTCCACCAGCTCGGTATTCCACTCGACTTCTACGCCCAACGCGTTCAGCCGCTCAAGCAGAATTCTCTCGGTTTGCGGCTGGGGCAGGCTCAGGAGCAACGGATACGTCGCATCCAGGTAGGAGAAGTTGTAGTTCAGCACGCGTTTGGCGTTCGACTGCACTGAAAACTGCTTGATCGTGAAGCCGTCACTGACAACCTGATCGGCAACGCCCAGGTCGCGGAAAATCTCCAGGGTGCGGGAGTGGATCGCCATTGCCTTGGTTGCGGTGGAAGGGCCGGCATTCTTCTCGATAATGCGCAGGGAAACGCCCCACTTTTTCAGCATGATCGCCAGGGACAGGCCAACCGGGCCAGCACCTACGATCATCACAGTCGGGGCGCTGCCAGGGCGTTTGAAATACAGGGGGGGCAACGTGCTCAGCGTGTTCATCGATCAATACCAGTTTCTGTAGAAGGGAGAGTGGGCAATGCCGAGCAGGGCATCGTCGCCTGAGGAGTCGCCGTAGGCATAAATGTAGAAATCATCGAGGTTGCTCAAGCAGCCCTTGAGGCGGGTGACTTTTTCTCTCTCCACGCAGTTGGTACCGGATATCCCGCCGGTCAGCCGGTTTTTCGCCGTGGCCAGGCGGGTGCCGCACACGTAGTCGAACCCCACGGCCTGGCCCCAGGGAATCAAATAGTTTTCGGGTGAGTTGCTGACCAAGGCCGTGACGTGGCCCATGGATTGATGCCATTGCAAGCGGCGCAGGGCCTCGGGCCGGAGCCAGAGCGGCAGCCGTTCGGTAATGAAGTACTTGGCGTGCTCGCGCTCCTCTTCCACCGACAGGCCGCCCAGGTAACAGGCAATGAACGCCAGTCGGGCTTGCATCAGCGGGGTGATGCCGACGAGCACACTGAGCATTTTCGGCAGCAGGGGAATGATCCTGAGCCAGAACGCGCGCGTGCCGACGATAAAGCGCATGTAGCGCCAGAACGTGTGCCGGTCGGTCAAGGTACCGTCAAAGTCGAAAACGGCCAGTACCGGTTGGGTGTTGTCAGCTTGCATGAGCCTCTTCCTTGAGCGCGATGATGTCGATGGTCTTGGGCAGTTTGAAGCCCGACAGGTAGCGCGAGAGCTGGGTGTTGATCGCGTTCTGGGTCAGTTCACTGCTGCCTTCGACGCACAGGTGCAGGACGTTGACCTCTTTGTGATCCGGGACGATGTAGGCTTTGGCGCGCACTACACCTGGGTGCTTCAGGGCGACGGATTCGATTTCCGCCAAGTCAACCATCTGCGCCTTGATCTTCGATATGCGCAGGCGTTGGCAATAGAAAAACACGTGGCCGTCGTCATCCCGCCACACCAGGTCCCCGGTGTGGAACCAACCCTCACGGAAGAACCGGGCGTTGGCATCGTCCGCATCGGTGTAGCCGTCGATCACCATCGAACCGCGGATCAGCAGCTCACCCATGCGTCCAGGTGCTACATCGTGTCCCTTGGCATCGACTACCCGCAGTTCCACGCCGCTGATCGGTTGCCCCATGGCGCCACGATGGACGTCGCCGATCGAGCTCTGGACGATCACCGGCATGCTCTCGGTCAGCCCATAGCCTTGCAGCACTGGCTTGCACCCGAGCAACGTGCCCAGTTTCTCGGCTTCATCGGCCGGCAGATGGCTGCCACCCGAATACATCATCAATTGCGGGTGCATCGGCGGCAGCGCTCCTTTGCGCTTGGCCAGGCGCACATTGAAGTAGCGGATGACGTCGGGCACCAGGCAGGCAAAGGTGACTTGATGCTCGGAGAGGACTTGCGCCAGATCCCGATTGAGCAGTGTGTTGGTCAGCAACAGGGTGGCGCCCACGCTCAGGGGGAATACCATCATCACCGACAAGCCGAAGATGGCGTACAGCGGCAGCGTCACCAGGTGGACCGAACCGACGCCTTGCAGGTGAAAATGCTCATGCAGCCCGTCGCTCGATTGCGTCAGGTCGAGATAGCGGTGAGCGACGGCCAGGGGCTCGCCCAGGCCTCGGTAGGTGAACTGCACCGAGACAATCGGATTGCCCTCGGGCAGCGTCAAAGGCGCTTCCTGGTGGGGCAACCGGGCAGCGAACGTTGCGTTGGCCGGTAGCGGCGACGATGGCGCGTCGCCGATGTCCAGCACCAGGGTGTGAAGCACGCCGCAGGCCGGCTGGAGCAGCTCGCTGTGCTGCACCGCCAGCATTGCGGTGGTGACCACCACTGTCGGCTTTGCGAGGCGGATGACGTTGGCCATCTCGAAGGGCGTCAGCTTGTGGTTGAGGATGACCGGGACGGCACCGCAGCCGATGATCGCCAGGTAATAGGCGATGAATTCCACGCTGTTGGGTAAGACCAGTGCTACTTGATCACCCGGCAGGACATCAAGCGCCTTGAGGGCGCCATTGCTCGCTTGTGCCTTGTTCAGCAATTGCCGGTAAGTGACGGTTTTTTCTTCCGCGTCCAGATCGCGTATGGCGATCTGGTCGGGGAAAGTTTCCGAAAAGCCGACAAAGCGATGCAGAAAACCTTCTTCAGTTGAAAGGCTTTTCATATACCAACCTCTTTCAATCCTTGGATGTGTGGCGAGTCAAAAAAAGTGCTGCAGAGGCAGGCTGTCGTTGAAGTGTCTCAATCAAGCATCAATGTAGTTATTGTTTCGATACCAGTTCAATGTGTCAGCCAGCGTTTCGCTGACAGGGCGAAACGTGCATTCCAGTTCCCGCGAACTTTTGTGGTGGCTGAAATGCGTGCGGCCTTGCTCTTGTTCCATGAGCTTGACGGTGGAGGTACTGATCAGTACCGGTTTTTTGGTGACGCGATAATAGCCCTCGTAAATAAGGGCAATCATTCGCAACATGAGCAAAGGGACTTTCCGTTCCGGCGCCCTGATACCACTGACACTGGCGAGCGCCTGGAAAATACTCTTCATGTCCATGTGATTGCCGGCAGCCAGGTAACGTTCGCCGGATCTGCCGCGAGTGATGGCCGCGATCTGATGCTCTGCTACATCCCGGGCGTCGACCACGGAGAAACTCCCCGGCAGCACGCCCGGCAGTTTTTGTCCGACAAAATCGAGCAGGAATTGCCCTGACGAAGTCGGGCCGATATCACCGGGGCCAAACATCCAGCCCGGCAAGACCATGGCGATAAACATATCCGGGTGTTGCGACAGGAATGCCTGGACCTTCTGCTCGGACAGTATCTTGCTCAAGTAGTAATCGTCCGCCTCTTGTTCACTGCGGGACATTGTCTCGTCGATCACTTGATCCCGGTTGCCTTTCAGCACGGCGATGGAAGACGTATGGACGGCGCGACGAATCCCGGCGGCGTAGGCCGCTTGGAGCAAGCGCTCGGTGCCGGTCACATTGGTGTCGTACAGTTTTTGCCAGTGTTTCCCGCCTTTGTAACTGTCACGGAAATAGGCTGCGGTATGGAACAGGGCATCGCAGCCCCGCAGCGCATGGCTGAAAGCGTCGACATTGAGCATGTCACCTTCAACCAGTTCGACGGGCAGGTTGCCGAACTGCTTGCGAGCCTTTTCGATGGAGCGAACCAGCGCTTTTACTTTGATTTTTCGCTGCAGCAGCGCATGAACGACATTGTTTCCGAGCAGGCCAGTAGCGCCTGTAACGAAGGCATATTCCATTAAGATCCAGCTCCTTTGGGGTGACCTGCCATGGCATCGGGATCAGTCGCTGACGCGATGCGCGAACCAGGCGTGGGTTTCACCAACGGCGCTAGTGAAAACCATTCGGTATCTGAAAATCAAGCGGTATTTATAAGTCGGCGTGTGCAGACGGTCTCGAAAATGACGTTGAGGGCCAAAAAAAACCGGCGGTTCGACAAGAGGTCGACACGGCCGCCGCTGGAGATTTCACGCCACCCGAATCCTCATCCGGGAAGGCACTAATCGTTGACCGGGGCGCTCATTCTGGTCATGTTCAAGCACCTCAGCGCATGGCAATTACATGGCACTTTTTAAAAGTTAGAGACAAACGATTAATACGAGCGTGTATAAGATATGATGGCCGCCACGGGTTTTTGCCGGCAGGAGCCAATGCGTTGCATCCAGTTACAAATAGATATTTCTGTGGGCTAAAGGAGCCGAGGGCGTGATAAAAAAGAGACTAGGTAGAGAGGAAAGCCAGCAAGTAACCAGAGACAGATTATTCGATACCGCCATTGATCTTATGATCAAGAAAGGATTTCATGCGGCCAGCGTCAATAACATTTCCGAAGAGGCTGGTTATTCTAAAGGCGCTTTTTTTTCCAACTTTTCAAGTAAGGCCGACTTGCTGTTGCAACTGGCGCAGCGGTTCAAGCGCGTTGAAATCGATCGGTTGGGTGCAACCCTGGCGTCGGGTTACTCATCCGAACAGCTCACCCAGGGCTTGAATGCCTATATCGACACGCTAAAAGATAATTCCAATTGTGCGATTCTGGACGTCGAGTTGCAGTTGATTGCACTGCGTGATGCAGAGTTCTCACCGCTTTACAATGACTTGCATGAAGAAAACAGTGTCGCGTTGGGCAAACTGATTACCATCATCTTCAATCATGCGGGCAAGAAGCCCCCCCTGGAATATGCCACGCTCGCGAAGACATTCACGGCGTTGTCGGAAGGCCTGATATTGCAAGGGCATAAAGACCCGGCAGCGGAAATAAAGTTGGTGTTGAACTCGCTGATTCAGACTGCCGATCCGCTGTAGGCGGTGTTGTTTCAATGCCCGATCGAACGCCAGGAGTCCGGGTCGCAAACCTTTAGGCGCCCTCAACTGGCCGGGCTGGATTTGAAGACCCCGCTAAGGACGAAGGCATAGCGTTCCGGCCGGATAAAAAACGTTGTACGGTCGCAGCAGCGGCCGTCGGCAAAGTAGGAGGTGCGCTCCATGACCAGCAGCGCGGCGCCACGTTTGACGTGCAGGACGCTGGCCAGGCTTTTGTCGGCCTCCTGGGCTCGGATCGCCAGGTCGGCGCGGCTGACGGCCATACCGGTGATCGATTCGAGAATGGAATAGATCGGCTGGTGTTCGACTTCCCCCCAGGCGACGCCGACCAGCTCAGCCGGTAAATGGCTGCGTCCCAGCGCGATGGGTTCGCCATCGACGAAATGCAAGCGCTCCAGCAGCAGACAGTCGTGCGCGGCTTCAAACAAACCACGCAACGCTTCTGGCACGGGCTGCCGGGTATGGCTGATCACCTGCATGCTCGGTTGGAGGCCTTGCAGCAACAAGGCCTCATGAAAGCTGCGCAGCGCGTCCAGGCCATGGCGTACCTGTTTGGCCGTCGCAAAGGTGCCTTTGCCTTGTTTACGCTCCACCACACCGTCGTCGCTGAGCTTGCCCACCGCCAGGCGAACCGTGACGCGGCTCACCCCGAACCGTTCGCCCAGTTGTGCTTCGGACGGAAGCTTGCCGCTGGGTTCGTAGTCGCCGCGTTGAATCTCTTCCAGCAACTGGTGGGCAATCTGTTCGTAGAGTGTCGTTGTGCTGTCGCGAAGAATCGATGTGGACACTGTCAGCTTCCATGGCCGTGAGTGGGGCAGGGCGCCTTCACTTCTAAGGTTATAAAAATCGGTTATTGGGATGACTTGTATTAATACGTATTATGTCAGGCAATTCCATTGTAAACGACCTGACGACAGTTGCCATGCTCAACACCCTTGCTTACGCACGCCCGCAAACGGATGCCTTGAAGGTCGATGCCATCAGCTTCGGCTACCCCAATGGACACCGGGTGTTTTCCGCTTTCAGCCTGAACGCCCGGCCCGGCGAGTTCGTGGCGATCCTGGGACCTTCGGGTTGCGGGAAAACCACGCTGCTTAACCTGTTGTCAGGTTTCGTGCAGCCACAAAGCGGCCGCATCACGATCAACCAGACAGCGGTGCGCCCGGAGCGTTCGGAGTTGGGGTATGTGTTCCAGGCGCCGCACCTGTTTCCCTGGTTGAGCGCCTTGGAGAACGTCCGTTTCGGTCTGCGGATGAGCGCCCAGGCCAACGAATCGCAGCAGCGCGCACAAGCGTTGCAGTACCTGCGCCTGGTCGGTCTGGAAAGCGCGGCCCATCGACTTCCGCACCAGCTCTCCGGCGGCATGCAACAGCGCGTTTCCCTGGCCCGGACCCTGGCGCTCGAGCCCAGTGTATTGCTGATGGACGAGCCGTTCGCTGCGCTGGATGCCATCAGCCGCAACCACCTGAACGAAGAGACGCTGCGCATCTGGGCCGAACTGGGCCAGACGGTGTTGTTCATTACCCACGACATCGATGAAGCGGTGTTCCTGGCCGACCGGGTCATCGTGCTCAACATCGCGCCTGGCGGAATTCACAGTGAGCTTGAAATCCATTTGCCGCGCCCTCGCTCCAATGTGCAAACCCGCCGCTTGCCGGCCTTTCTGGATTACCGCAATGAGCTGATGGAGCGTATTTCCCAGGTGATGGATGCATCACCGGCCACGGCTTGCCCCACCCCTCGACTTGAGCTGACAGCATGATCAAACGTTCGTGGCTTGCCCTTTCATTGTCTGTCGCCACGTTGGCGGGCAGCACACTCGCTGTGGCTGGCGAGGAGAAACCCTTGCGCGTGGGCTATGTCTTCGCCATGGCCAACGCGCCGGCGTTGATCGCGGACAAGCAGGGTTACTTTCGCGAGGAAGGCTTGAATGTCGATCTCAAGGCCTTGGGCGATGGCCCGGTGATCCAGCAGGCCCTGGCCGCCGGTGAGTTGGATGTGGCCTATGTCGGCACACCGCCGGTGTACCAGTGGTTTTCCCGAGGGCTGCAAAGCCGGATCCTGGCGAAGGTCAACTACGGTCAGGCGGCGGTGATTGTCGATGCGAAGAGCCCGATAACCGACCTGGAGGCGCTCAAGGGGAAAAAGCTTGCCGGCGTCAAGAAGGGCAGCGGCATGGACGTCCTGCTGCGCGGCTATGTCTTGAAGGAAAAGGCCGGACTCGATCCTGACAAGGACCTGGACATCATCGACATGCCACCCGCCAATATGAACGCCGCCCTGGAACGCGGCGTCGTCGATGCGGCGTTTTCCTGGGAGCCCTTCGTCAGCCAGTCGTTGCTGCGTGGGTCGAGCCGGATTCTGCTGGATGTCAACCAGGCGTTGCCCAATTATCCCTGGTACGTGGTGATCGCTCTGCCAAAAACCTTGCAGGAGCGCCCCGGCGAAGTCGTGAAGTTGCTGCGTGCCCACCGCAAGGCCATCGCGTTCCTCAATGAGCATCCCGCCGAGTCGAACCGACTCATCGCCGAGGCCTTCAAGCTTGAAGCGGTGCAAGGCACGGACGGCAAGACCATCGCGCCCGAAGCCATCGTCGCCCAGGCACGTACGCGGCTGGGTTGGTCAGCGGACTTGCAGGCGACGGATATCCAGTTCATCCAGCGCCTGATGAATTATTCCCATGACCTGGGGTTCATCGATACCACGCTCACGACCGAACAGATCGTGGATACCTCTTACCTGGAACAAGCCACGCACTGAGTCCGTCATGTCCTTGCCAAAACCGAATTGGGGGTGGGCGTCGCTGCCATTCCTGTTACTGATATGGGTGGCCCTGGCCAGCCGCTTTCCCACCTACATCCTGCCGCAACCCTGGGACGTCGCCCGCGAGGCCGTGCGCTGGCTGGGTGACGGTTCGCTGTGGCAACACCTGTGGGCCAGTGTCCTGGAGGAGGTTGGTGGTTTCTGCGCGGCGGTGATTATCGCGATCCTGCTGGGCACCGCCGCCGGCCTGTCCTCGCGGTTTCGCGACTTTATCTCGCCGCTTAACAGCCTGTTCATGGCCATCCCGCCGATCGCCTGGGCACCGCTGATCATGATCATTTTCGGCCTGGGCTACGTTTCCATCGTGCTGGTGATTTTCGTTGCCGCGATGTTCCCCATGGCGGTGACCATCCAGGAGGGTGTGCAGAGTATTCGCGGCGGTGAAGTCCGCGCGGCGCGCACCTTGGGTGCCAATGCCTGGCAACTGCTGGCCCACGTGTACTTGCCGGCCTCTCTGCCTTTCGTGACGGCGGCCTTGCGCATCGGTTTCAGCCAGGGCTGGAGGGCGTTGGTCGCGGCGGAAATGATCGGCGCCTCCCGGGGCATCGGCTGGATGGTGTCCACGGGCGGGCAGATCGGCAACAGCAGCCAGGTGCTGCTGGGCATCGTCGTGATCGGGCTGATTGCCTGGTTGATGGAGAGCCTGGTGTTCAGGCGTATCGAGCGTCACTACCAGACATGGCGGGTGTAGCACGCCCCGCCCATTGTTTTCGTCCCTTTCAAACCTTCAGTGGACCACTGCACGAGGTGTCATGTGAGTAGCGTTTTCGATCCCCGCGAAGCCGGGCATTACATTGCCCCGCAAGGCCTGTACGAACGCAACAAGAAACGTCCGTTCCTGGGCAGCATCCACTGCGACCGCGACACACTGGTCGCCGGTCAATGGGATGAGCTCACCCTGGTCTACGAGGTCGGCGGCAGCGGCCTGGCGGACGGCGCCTGGCTCAAGCTGGCCTTCAAGTTCTACTCCGACTGGGCGTTGTTCCAGACCTCGAACCCGGCCGGTCCCAACTATGTCAGTGCTGAATATCAGGCCGGTGAACGGGTTCCCGGCCAGAGCCAGGCCACCGTGCAGCACCTCAAGGTGCGCTTCGACCAGAAGGGCCACGAACGGCCGTTTCAGAAAGCGATCATCATCGACATCATCGACGGTTACCTGAATCCGGGCGATAAAGTCATCATCCGCCTGGGAGATCGTCGCCAGGGTGGCGCGGGCACGCGGGTGCAGAGTTTCGTCGAGAAAGACTTCCGCTTCCGGCTGTTCATCGATCCATTGGGCAGCTCGAAATTTGCCGAGGTGCCGGGTGATCCGTTGCTGAACATCGTGCCAGGGCCGGCGCAGAACCTGCAATTGATCGTGCCGCGACTGGTCAGCGCCAACGAGGCATTCGACGTGCTCCTGCGGGCGGACGACGCCTGGGGCAACACCTGCCGCCAGTTGCCGCTCACCGGAGTCCTGACCCTGGTTGACCCGCAGGGCGAGGCGCGGCATCAGCCGTTCACGTTGGCGAATGAAGGCTGGGCCATTGCGCGAATCGAGGGCATTGGCCTTGGCGCGCTGGGGGAATGGCGTTTGTCCGCCGAGGTCGACGCGTCTTTCGTACGGGGTGCCCAGGCGTTTGTCACGGTGGATCCTGCCGGTACCGGTTTGCGACCGCTCTATGCCGACCTGCATGTGCACTCCGACGATACGGTGGGCACCAACGACACCTTGTACAACCTCAGCTACGGCCGCGACGTCGCTGGGCTTGATGTGCTTGGCTACACCGCCAACGACTTCAATATCACTGAGCAACGCTGGGACCAGGCGGTCCGGTTGATCCACGAGCTCAATGAGCCGGGGCGGTTCGTATGCTATCCGGGCACCGAATGGTGCGGTAATTCCTGCGCCGGCGGCGACCGTAACGTGGTGTTCCTGCATGATCGCAAACCCGAGTTCCCCTTCGATAATCAGGGACGGCTGGTGCGCTCCTTCGAATGGAACGAGTTCACGGCGGGCACCATCAAGCCGGGTGCCTGGCCAGTGGACGAGTTGTACGCCGCCTACGCCAAGGACCCCGAAGGCCATTTGATGATGCCTCACGTCGGCGGGCGCCGTTGCAACCTCGACTGGCATCACCCGGAGCTTGAGCGGTTGATTGAGGTCGGCTCGGCCTGGGGGCAGTTCCATTGGGTCTATGCCGAAGCGCTGCAACGTGGCTATCGGGTCGGGGCTGCCGCGAACAGTGACGAACACCAGGGCCGTTGCGGAGGGGGTGTCCCGGCCACGGCGGTGTTCGGCGCTCGCGGCGGGTTGACCGGCGTGGTGGCTGACGGCTTTGACCGCGCCCAGGTTGGCAAGGCGCTTCGCGCCCGACGCACGTTTGCCACGACCGGCGAGCGCTCGTTTGCCAGCCTGCGCCAGGGCCAGCATTTCATGGGTGAAGTGTTCACGGCCGACGCAAACGCCACGCTGGACTATCGGTTGCTGGGGGACGCGGGTTGGGAACAGGTCGACCTGTTCGACGGCGACAAGCTGATCTGGTCGCGCAACCTGCACCAGGAGTTGGGTTATTCCGCGCAACACATCCGCCTGCGCCTGGGTGGCGCGCGGATCAAGGACCGTTATCGCGGCGCCTACTGGACCGGCGAGATCCGTATCACCGGCGCGGTTATCAATGGCTTTCGCGCCCTGGGCCTCGATCATCCCGAGCAGACCGTCTGGCGCAAGGAGGCGACAGTCGTGGCGTTTCGCACCGACACCAACGGCGACACCGACAGCATCGAAATCGAGCTGTCACAACTGGCCGGCGCCACGTTGCAGATCCGCAGCCGCATCGACAACTACGTCAAGGTTGGCGACCCGTCCGAGCCGCAGCCCTACGTACACGCGCCCACGGTGCTGATGACCGTGTCCGGTGAGCAGCTACTGGCGCAGTCGCAGATGATCGAAGAGCTGCCGGGCGCAGAGTTGAAGGTGTCCCTCGAAAGAACCACTGCGGCGCTGCTGCCGCGTGAACTGCAAGGGACCATCGACCTTGCGCGGTTGAACCTGGAGCCGGGCCGTGAACATCCCTTGTTCATCTGCGCCCGTCAGCGGGACCAGTCACGGGTCTGGACGTCGGCACTGTTTCTCAGCGTGTAGTCACGGCCTGCGCAACTGCGCCGGACTGACCCCCAGGCGTTGCTTAAAGAGCGTCGTCATGTGCGCCTGGGAGTTGAAGCCGCACGTGAGGGCGATCTCGGTCAGCCTGGCGGTTGAGTCGCGCATCAAGGCCCGGGCCTTGGCCAGGCGTCGGTCGATCAGGTAGCTGTGGGGGCTTTTTCCCGTCGCGTGCTTGAAGGCGCGCATGAAATAGCCCTCGGACAAACCCAGCAGCGCCGCCATCGCCGGTACACCGAGTGGGCTGTGGAGACCGGCGTCAATGAACTCATCGAGCAGGCGCATACGGTTGCCGGTGATCGAGCCTGGCGGTTGCGTCGACAACGTTTCGCTGCCCTTTACCCGTTCCGCCAGACCGAAGGCCCAGGCTTCCCAATCGTCTTGCGCTGACGCCTGCAACAGCGCGCCGCGCATGCGCTGCGCGAGGCGGATGGCCGACTGATCGATACGATTGTTGAAGGCCCGGTCGCCCTCCAGGGCCATACCGTCGGTGCGCAGCAGGCGCAGGTATTCACCGCCTTGGGGCGACTCGGAGAACACGTCACAGCCAACCGGGACGAATGCGAGGCCGTTGGGCAGGGCCTCGAACGGGTGCACCCGGTCGCTGCCGATCGCATGCAGGCCGCGCTGGCTGTCGAAGGCGAAACCGATCGAGGCCTGGCTCGCGACATAACGGGTCGCATAGGCGCAGCCGGGCAGCAATTCAATCGCCCAGGGGCCTGCCTCGATACGCCGGATCGGTTCGGGGCGGGGCGGCGGCAGGCGGCTTCGATGGATCATGGGCTCATAGTAGTGAAGAAGGGGGCTGAAAGTCAGGTCAGTTTTCTGAAAGCCGGCCGGTGGCGCCCGTGGCTAGACTGGGCAAAACCTGGAGGCCATTTCATGCACAAACTGACGCTCGACGATATCGAACAGGCTGCCCGCCACGTATACCAAGTCATGCCTGCCACCGCCCAGTACGCCTGGCCGTTGCTGGCCGAACGGTTGGATTGCACGGTGTGGGTCAAACACGAAAACCACACGCCTACCGGCGCCTTCAAAGTGCGTGGCGGCCTGACGTTCATGCACTGGCTCAAGCGCGAGCACCCACAGGTGCAAGGTGTGGTCACGGCGACCCGCGGCAACCACGGCCAGAGCCTGGCGCTGGCGGCAAGCGCGCTGGGCCTGAAAGCGTTGATCGTCGTACCGCAGGGTAATTCGGTTGAAAAGAACCAGGCCATGCGCGGCTTCGGGGGCGAGGTGGTCGAGTATGGTCGGGATTTCGATGAGGCCCGTGAAGAGGCGGCGCGGCTGGCACAACGGCATGGGTTGTTCCTGGTGCCGCCGTTCCACCGCGAGTTGGTCAAGGGCGTGGCAACCTATGGGCTGGAGCTGTTCAAGGCGGTGCCGGACCTGGACACCGTCTACGTGCCGATCGGCTGCGGATCGGGGATCTGCGCCGTGATTGCCGCCCGCGACGCCTTGGGTTTGCACACGGAAGTGGTCGGCGTGGTGTCCACCGAGGCTGCGGCGGCGAAGTTGTCGTTCGAGGCGGGGACCCTGTGCGAAACCCCTTCGGCGAATACTTTTGCCGATGGGCTTGCCGTGCGCAAACCGATTCCCGAGGCCTTTGCGATCTACGGGGGCGCGGCGGCGCGGATGGTAGCGGTGGACGACCAGGCAATTGCCGAGGCCATGCGCGTCTACTACACCGACACCCATAATCTTGCTGAAGGGGCCGGGGCGGCCGCTCTGGCAGCGTTGATGCAGGAGCGTGAAGCGATGGTGGGGAAGCGGGTGGGGGTGATTCTGTCCGGTGGGAATGTCGACCGGCCGGTGTATGCGAAAGTGCTCGGCGATCAAGGTTCTCTCAGGGTGTAAAGCTGACAAGTGCGAATCTTCAGTGAAAGAACCTGTGGGAGCGAGCCTGCTCGCGAAAGCGGTGGGTCAGTGACGATGATGTTGGCGATGCCACCGACTTCGCGAGCAGGCTCGCTCCCACATTTTTTCGGCAGTTGTGCATTGGCTCGGGGCAAGCCTGACCTCCACAGAGGCCCCCAGAACCAGAACATTTCTGAACTTTCATCGGGTCGATATTTCCATTGCTTAGGAACCCTGAAGCAGCCTGGTGCGAGCGAGGGCCCAGCAAACGAGATCAGAGCCCGAACATGAATCCAACCCCGCAGAAATCCCGAACCCCATTACGCCGCGCCGTGACCGGGCCGATGCTGTTTCTTTTCATCCTCGGCGATGTGCTGGGCGCCGGTGTCTATGCGCTGGCGGGAACCATCGCCGGGCAGGTGGGGGGTGCAATCTGGGTGCCGTTGCTGGTCGCGTTGTGCTTTGCAATGCTCACCGCCGGCTCGTATGCGGAGCTGGTCACGAAATACCCGCAGGCCGGTGCGGCGTCGGTGTTTGCCGAGAAGGCGTTCAAGTCACCGCTCATTTCCTTCCTGGTGGGTTTTTGCATGTTGGCTGCGGCGGTCACCAGCGCTGCCGGGCTTTCCCTGGCGTTTGCCGGCGACTACCTCGCCGCGTTCATTCAGGTCTCGCCGCACATCGCTGCGCTGATCTTCTTGCTGCTCATCGCCTTGTTGAACGCCCGGGGAATCAAGGAATCCCTGGGAGCGAACCTGGTCATGACCGTCATCGAGCTCTGCGGCCTGTTGCTGGTCATCGTTGCGGCTGTCTGGTTTTTCCGCTCGGGCGACGCTCATCTGCAAAGCGCCCTGCAATTCAAGCCTGGCGTCAGCCCCTGGCTGGCCGTGTTAGGCGCGGCCTTGCTGGCGTTCTATTCGTTTGTCGGCTTTGAGACGTCCGCCAATCTCGCCGAGGAAATACGCGACGTGCGCAGGGTCTATCCGCGCGCCTTGTTTGGCGCATTGATTACTGCTGGCGTGGTGTATATGGCCGTGGGCGTCGCCGCCTCCTCGGTGCTGTCGATGGACCAACTGGTCGCGACGTCCGCGCCTTTGCTGGAGGTCGTCCGTGTCTCGGGGTTGAGCATTTCACCGCGGGTATTCGCCTTCATCGCCCTCGTTGCCGTGGCCAATGGCGCGCTTCTGACCATGATCATGGCCAGCCGGCTCGCCTACGGCATGGCCTGTCAGGGCTTGCTACCGGAGCCGCTGGCGAAGGTCCTGCCCCAACGGCGGACACCCTGGGTCGCCATCATCGCTACGACCCTGGTATCCATCGCGTTGACGCTGACAGGCACTCTGGCGACGCTGGCCGAAACCGTCGTCCTGCTCCTGCTTTTCGTCTTCCTGAGCACCAACCTGGCGGTGCTGGTGCTGCGACGCGACTCGGTGGCGAAAGACCATTTCCGGGTGCCCACCTGGGTGCCCGTCATGGCGATTGTCTCGTGCCTGATATTGCTCAGTCAGCAGAGTCTGGAGACCTGGTTGCGCGGCGCAGCCCTGGTCTTTGTGGGCGTGCTGCTTTATCTCTGCACCCGAATGGCGACGCCCTTGGCCGTAAAGCCGGGCTAGGCGGTTGATCAAAAAGCGCTGCCGGTGGGCGATAATTCTTCAGAAAGGCCGGTCGTTGCCGATTCATGGAGCATTGGCTAGAGTTCTATGCACCCGCAGAGACGTACCGTTACCGCGACGGAATATTGATCATGACCGAACACTCCCCCCATCCATCCTTCAAATCCCTCGGTTGCGCCGAATGCCGCGACCGTGAAGCGCTCGGGTTCGATTTCACCATGGCCTTCCAGCCGATCTTCAATGTCCGCACAGGCGCGGCGTTTGCCTATGAAGCCCTGGTCAGAGGCATCAACGGCGAGTCGGCAGGCTACATCCTGGGATTGGTGAATGACGGCAACCGCTACCGGTTCGACCAGGCGTGCCGGGTGAAGGCCATCGAGGAGGCGACGAGGCTGGGCATTCTGGATATTCCAGGGTGCCTGCTGAGCATCAACTTTCTGCCCAATGCCGTCTACCGGCCCGAGACCTGCATACGGGCCACGTTGGAGGCTGCGCGGCTGAATCATTTCCCTCCGGACCGGTTGATGTTCGAAGTCACCGAGGGCGAGAAAGTCGACGACCCCGACCACCTCAAGTCCATTTTCACCGAGTACGAGCGCCAGGGCTTCACCACCGCGATTGACGATTTTGGTTCCGGCTATTCGGGTCTCAACCTGCTGGCCCTGTTTCAACCGCATGTGCTGAAGATTGATATGGCGCTCACCCGCGGTATCGATCAGGACCCGGTGAAGCAGGCCATCGTCGAGGGCATCATTCTGGTGGCGAAGCGCCTGGGCGTTACCGTCGTGGCCGAGGGCATCGAGACCCCTGAAGAAAGCGCTGCGCTATCGGGCCTGGGCATCGAGTTGATGCAGGGCTATTTGTACGCGCGGCCTGAAGTAGGGCGCCTGCCCACCTGCCATTTCGACCTGACGTAAGGAACGCCTATGCCGCTTCCGCGTCCAGGGCGGCCCGGACGCAGGGGCGCGCTTCGATCCGCTCCATGAACGCGGCCAGCACCGGCCAGTCCCTGATCTCGATATCGAACCGTGGCAACCATCTGAGGACGGTGAACAGATAACTGTCGGCCAGGCCGAAGCGGCCCATCAGGTAGTCCTGCTGCTTGAGTGCCTGGCTCAGGTAATCGAAACGTCGGAACAGTTTGTCCCGGAAAATGGCCTGGGTTGATTCAGCGATATCGGCGTTGAACAGCGGCGCGCAACCGCTGTGGATCTCGGTCGAAATGAAGTTCAGCCACTCCTGCAAGCGCACCCGTTCCCAGGTTCCGTTGGCCGGTGCAAGGGGGTTGCCCGGGACCTGATCGGCCAGGTACTGGACGATGGCTGGGCCCTCGGTCAGCACGTTGCCGTCATCCAGCACCAGGGCGGCCACATAACCCTTGGGGTTGATGCTCAGGAAGTCCAGCCCGTCGGCGGTGCGCTTGGTCTTGTTGTCGACCCGAATCAGCTCAAAGGGCAGGCCCAGCTCCCGCAACACGATGTGCGGGGACAGTGAGCAGGCCATGGGGGCAAAGTACAGTTTCATGGATTTCCTTCGGGACGTTGGAGGCTTGGCAGATCGGATATCTGCGTACGCGTCCCTAGGATCCCTGGCTGTCGCAACATTCTCAAAGGACATTTGCGATGCTAGCTTATGACAAAATCTCATGAGCGGCGCAAAGTCTTATGATCAGCCGAATCCCATCTCTCAATGGTCTTAAAGCCTTCGAGTCGGCCGCCAGGCACATGAGCTTTACCAAGGCGGCCGACGAGCTGAACGTGACGCAGACTGCAATCAGCCACCAGATCCGTCGGCTCGAAGAGGAGCTGGGCGTGCGCCTGTTCCTGCGACTCAAGGACGGCTTGGCCCTGACCCGTGAGGGCCAGGCCTATTTTCCCGGCGTGTGCTCGGCGTTCCAGGAGCTGCGTTATTGCACCGAAACGTTGCTGGAAACGTGCAGCCACAGCGTACTGACGATCAGCACGCTGGTTTCTGTCGCCTCCAAATGGCTGTTGCCCCGGCTGGCGTCGTTTCAGCAGGCGTTTCCCAAGATCGATGTGCGCGTCACGGCGTCCACCGAGCTGGTGGATTTTCGCAAGACGGGTATCGATGCAGCCATCCGTTACGGTTCCGGTGACTGGAAGGGGCTGCGGGCTGACTGGCTGATGGCCGATGAGATTTTTCCGGTGTGCAGCCCCAGGCTCCTGGAAGGTCCCGATGCCTTGAAAAGCCCTGCTGACTTGGCCAGCCACACCTTGTTGCAGGTCAGTGGGATGACCCATGGCGACTGGAATACCTGGCTGGCTGCAGCCGGCCAACCAACGAAGCTTGCCGAAGGCACCCGCCTGACGTTCGACCTGGCGATGATGGCTGTCCAGGCTGCAGTCGATGGCCTGGGTGTTTGCATCGGACGGACAACCTATGTCGATGACGACCTAAAGACTGGAAGACTGGTGGCTCCGTTTGATCTGAAGTTGAAGTCTGATCTCGGCTTTTATCTCGTAAGCCCCCATGCAACAGCCGACGAACAAAAAGTGCAGGCGTTCAGAGGCTGGTTGCTGGAACAGGTGAAAAGCTCCAATAGACCGACGATCAATGACTTCCGATAGTGGGTTGTCATTGGTTTTCTGGCGTCAAAACATAATTCCATCCTGGTGTATCAAGCCCCCGATTTACCCGCCGATAGCCATTTGAAGTCCGATTTATTTCCGGGTTTGCCGAGGGTCTGCCATGTTTAATACAGCGCTGAAAAATGAACTGACGGCCAGGACGGCCGAGCTGGCAACCTACAAGGGATTAGTCGGCGCGCTTGAGCGGTCGATGGCCGTTGTCGAGTTCAGCCCTGATGGCAAGATCCTTCGCGCGAACGAGAACTTCCTCAGCACCATGGGCTATCGGGCGGATCAATTGTCCGGCCTGTCCCATCGTGACTTCTGTACCCCCGCGCTGGCCGGCAGTGCCGAGTACCGGGAATTCTGGAACAAACTGCGTGCTGGACAATTTGTTTCCGGCACGTTTCAGCGCCGCAGCGGGCAAGGCCGGCACATTTGGCTGGAAGCCAGCTACAACCCTGTCGTGGACGAGCAGGGTCGCATCGTCAAAGTGGTCAAGTACGCGCTCGATGTCACGGCCAAGGTGGCAGGCGAGGCAGAAACCCGCGGCAGGTTATCGGCGCTTGACCGTGCCATGGCGGTGATCGAGTTCGATCTGGGCGGGAACATCCTGACCGCCAACGATAACTTCCTCCACGTCATGAACTACTCCCTGGCAGAGCTGAAGGGCAAACATCACCGCCTTTTCTGCGAGCCGGATCTGGTCAACAGTTCCGAATACAGTGATTTCTGGCGTCGTCTCAACGCCGGTGAATTTTTCAGCGGTCAGTTCAAGCGTGTCGGCAAGCACGGCAAGGTGGTCTGGGTGGAGGCGAGCTACAACCCGGTCTACGACGCTGAAGGCAAACTGAGCAAAATCGTCAAGTTTGCCAGCGACATCACCGAGCGGGTGGAGAAGTTCGAGGAGGATTCCCGTGGCGCCTCGCGTGCCTATCACATCTCTGCCGAGACCGAACGAGTGGCCGAACAGGGCGCTCAGGTCATTCATCAGACGGCCAAGGAGATGCGCGAGATTGCCGACAACATTGGTGCGTCCGCGCGTCTGGTAGGACAACTCGGGGCGCGTTCGGAGGAAATCACCGCGATCGTCAACACCATTCGCGGCATTGCCGACCAGACCAATCTGCTGGCCCTTAACGCTGCCATCGAGGCCGCGCGAGCCGGCGATCAGGGCAGGGGCTTCGCGGTGGTGGCCGACGAAGTCCGGCAACTGGCCGGACGTACCAGCCGTTCGACCTCGGAGATTGCCGAGATGATCGGCAAGATCCTCTCCGAAACCCGGGACGCCGTCACCAGCATGGCCATGACCCACGAAGGCGCCCTGCGCGGCGTCACCCTGGCAGACCAGGCCGGCTCGGTCATCGTGCAGATCCGCGCCGGGACAACCGATGCGCTCGAGGCGGTGAGCATGTTCGCCTCCAAGCTCGACGAGTCCGAGGTCATTCCCAAGACAGCCATTGGTTGGGTGGGTTGAATTAGATCGAATCCTCGATTGCAACCACTGTTCCATTTTATGAAACGGTGGATTGCAATCCGCAGGTATTCCTGCGCGGTCGTTTTGGGAAGAAACTCACTCCACTTACAGGCACACCGCCGCACGCCGGTGTGACGGACAATCCCTGACCGTAGCGTACCGACGGACTTCATGGCTGCCGGCGCGAGGAGTGACCGATGGACGAAGCCTCGAAAGCGCAATCCTCGCCCTGGCATGAAGGGGAACTGACCTTGCAGCGCTCCGTCGGCGCGGTCGAGATGATGGCCGGTGTCGGCCAGCGGCAACTGGCGCGCACGTGGATGCCGGACCAGCATCGGGCGTTCTACGCCCAACTGCCGTTCGTGGTACTGGGGGCCGTGGACCGCCAAGGTGATGTGTGGGCGACCCTGCGCACCGGGCAACCGGGCTTCATGAATTCGCCCGATCCGCAGACCTTGCACATCAACGTCGAGCCGCAGCCCGGCGACCCGGCCCAGGAAGGCATGGGCGAGGGCGACGCCATCGGCATGCTCGGCATCGAGTTGCACACCCGTCGACGTAATCGCATGAACGGCATCGTGCGTCGCCGGCTCGGACAGGGACTGGAAATTTCGGTTCGCCAGGCCTATGGCAACTGCCCTCGCTACATCAATCTGCGTCAGTACGACGTTGTCGAGGAGCAAACCTTCGCACCTCGTCAGTTGGTGGTGGCCGACCCGTTGGTACGGCGCCTGGTGACGGCGGCCGATTCGTTTTACATCGCCAGCTACGTGGAGCGTGACGGCGAGCGGCAGGTGGACGCGTCCCACCGCGGCGGCAAGCCGGGCTTTGTGCGCATGGATGAAGACGGTACGCTGACCATTCCGGATTTTTCCGGCAACCTGTTCTTCAACACCCTGGGCAATGTCCTGCTCAATCCTCGTGCCGGGCTGGTATTCGTTGATTTCCAGAGCGGCGATCTGTTGCAGATGAGCGGTACGGCGCAAGTGGTGCTGGACGATCCCGAGATTGCCGCGTTCCAGGGCGCTGAGCGCTTGTTGCGTTTTTCGCCGCAGCGCATTGTTTACCGCCAGGCGGCGATCCCGCTGCGCTGGAAGGAACAGGACGAGGGTGATTCGCCCAATTCCCTGATGACGGGCAGTTGGGAACAAACCGCCGAGCGCTTGCAGGCCGAGGCGTTGCGCACTCGCTGGCGGCCGTTGCAGGTCACCAGGGTGGTGGATGAGAGCCCTGACATCCGTTCGTTTTATCTGCACGCAACGGATGGCGCCGGCTTGCCCCGGTTCGAAGCAGGACAGCACCTGCCGGTGCGAGTGCTGCTCGAAGGGCAGGCGACGCCGTCGATCCGGACCTACAGCGTGTCCAGCGCGCCATCGGATGATTTCCTGCGCATCAGCGTCAAGCGCAGTGGTTTGGTGTCTTCGCACCTGCACGAGCAAATCCGGATCGCCCACGAGATTGAAGCACGCGCGCCCCAGGGGCATTTCACCGTGGAGGCGACCGAGCGCCGGCCCTTGGTCCTCCTCGCAGCAGGGGTGGGGATTACGCCCCTGCTGTCGATGTTGCGCGAGGTGGTTTACCAAGGCAAACGCATAAACCGCATGCGCCCTGTCTGGCTGGTGCAAAGCGCGCGTACAGTGGCCGACTTGGCATTTCGCGAGGAAATCGATGAGCTGGTGGCCCATGGCGGTGACAAGGTGCAAGTCTTGCGCATGGTCAGCCAGCCGTCCGTTGGCGTCGATAGCGACGAAGATTACGACCTGCCGGGCCGGATCGATGTCGAGCTGCTCAAACACTTGCTGCCGTTGAATGACTATGACTATTACCTGTGCGGCCCGGGCAGCTTTACCCAGGCGCTGTATGACGGCCTGCGCGGCCTGCGCATCCCCGACGACCGCATCCATGCGGAAACCTTCGGGCCGTCGACGCCGGTGCGGGACGTCGAGGTCAGCGTCCCTGCGGCGCAGCAAGTGCCGGCGGCGACCGAACCGGTGAAGATATTGTTCGCCGAGTCGGCCAAGGAAGCACGCTGGGAGCCTGGCAGTGGAACCCTGCTCGAACTGGCCGAGGCTCGCGGCCTGAATCCTGAATTCAGCTGCCGCGGCGGTTCCTGTGGCACCTGTAAAACCCGTTTGAGTCGGGGGCAGGTGCACTACCTGACACAGCCCGCCGAGCCGGTCGGCGAGGGTGAGGTACTGATCTGTTGCGCGGTGCCGGCCGAGGGCAGTGAAACGCTGGTGCTGGAGATTTGATGAGTGATGCAAAAGGGCTGCTGGGCAGCCCAGCGGGAGCAAGCCCTCTCGCCAAAGGGGCGTAGACCTTTCAAGAACCAATAGCGCAGCGGGTGACCTAATGCGAACACCCAGTCCCGCATTGGATCTTCATTTATGGAAAGCTCACGTGTTTATACGATCGGACACTCCACCCGGACCTTCGACGAATTCGTCGACATTGTGAAAGGCTTTGGCGTCGAGACTGTGGTCGACGTAAGGACCGTTCCACGCTCACGCACCAACCCGCAATACAACCTGGATACCTTTCCAGGACAGTTGGCTCAGGTGGGTATCCGGCACGAGCAGATCGAACAGTTGGGTGGTTTGCGCAAGAAGTCCAGGACCGTCCCTGAGGACGTCAATGGGTTCTGGGACAATCGAAGCTTTCACAATTATGCCGATTACGCGCTCTCGGACGCGTTCGAAACAGGCCTGATCCGCCTCATGGAACTGAGCAAAAGCCAATGCTGCGCGATCATGTGCGCGGAAGCTGTCTGGTGGCGCTGTCATCGGCGGATCGTCACGGATTACCTGCTGCTGCGTGGCATTGAAGTCATCCATATCATGGACAGGGAAAAGTCGAACAAGGCCGTCATGAATCCCGCCGCGAAGGTGAGCGGGACTCAATTGACTTACCCGGCCGGAACCTGAGGCTGCCCGGGTCAGAACGGTCCCAGCTTGAGCGGGTACTGGACGACGATGTACAACCTGTCGATGTCATCCCCAGCCTGAGCGCTGTTGGCACGGTGGGTGACGTGGGACAGTTGCAACGACAGATCCTTGGCCGGGCCTGTCTGTACGACGTAGTGCACATCCAGGTCGCGTTCCCAATGGCGCCCGCCGTCGCCTTGTTGTGGCCGGTAGGTTCCAGCGTCCGGATCGAACGGATTATAGGCACCGCCTTGTGGGGCGTGACTGCCGTCTATGCCGCGTCCTGTCACGTAGCGCGCCATGAAACTCAGGCCGGGAATGCCCAGTGTGCCCAGGTCGAGGTCATAGCGCGCTTGCCAGGAGCGCTCGCCCGGGCCATTGAAATCGGCATATTTGATCGAGTTGGCCAAGTAGATCGAGTCGCCGCCGACGAAATCGAATGGCGTGTCGCCGTTGATTTTCTGGTAGGCCAGGGTGAAGGCCTGGGCGTTGAGTCGATACTTGCCGGAAAGGCTATAGGCCGTGGTATCGATATCACCGGCGGCGGCCCTGCCATAATCAGTGGTGTGATACAGGTTGCCATCGAGAAACAGCTTGCCAAGGGGGATGTGCAGATTGGCGTAGTACTGGCGCCAGGTGTCACTCAGTTCGGAGGCGTAGAGCGCGCCGCCGAGGGGCTGTCCGCTGAGCAGGTCGGCCCCTATGAAGTCGATCGTGCCGTGGCGGGTGGTGGCGCCGTAACCGGAAAAATCACCCTTGGCGGTGGAGGCGTCCTGATTCTTGAACGCGCTGAAATGGCCCGCCCGCAAGTCGACGCCTTCAAGTTCACGACTGCGCAGCAGCACGCCGCTGGCGTATTCCGGTTGCAGGCGTTTGTCGGCGGTGTCGAACACCGGGGTTTCCACGGTCATTTCACCGACGGCCAGGGTGGTCCGTGACGTGTTGAATTTCAAGGCGCCGCCCGCGCTGGAATACTGGTCTTCACTGCGGCCGTCATCATCCAGCGGCAATAATCCCGTCCCCGAGTGGCCTTTGCCGCCGTCCAGCTTCAAGCCGAGGAAGCCGTGGGCGTCGAGGCCTACGCCGATCGTGCCGGGCGTGAAGCCGGACTCGAAAGAGGCAATGAACCCCTGGGCCCATTCCTGCTTGTAGCTTTTGCCCGATGGGTTTGGCGAGCGATAGTCGCTGTTGAGGTAGAAATTGCGGCTGAGCACGTCAAGCTGTGCCCCGTCGAGAAAGCCAGCCTGGTCCTGGCCTGGTTCTGCTGCGGCGCTGCCGGTCAGCAAGGCCAGAAGCCAGAGCGGTTGGAGCACGGTGAGGTTTTTTGATGCAAGCGACATGGGTGACGTCCCGCGTGAAATCGGTCTGCCGCTTCGCGCAGGGGAAACAGCTCTGGACCGGGGGGTTCATTCTTGGTGGCGGGAGGTGGGTGGGCGAGTTAAACGTTGTTAATTAGGACTGGGGTGGGTCTGCTTGCATCTCTATTAAATGTGCCAGGGTCATCGCGAGCAGGCTCGCTCCCACAGGGTTTTCCGTCGTTCGCAGGTGCCGGGAACACCCGAAGTCCATTGTGGGAGCGAGCCTGCTCGCGATGGCGGTGGGTCTGCTTGCGTCTCTGTTGAATGTGCCGCCGTCATCGCGAGCAGGCTCGCTCCCAAATGGTCAGTTACCCGTCGACAACGGCGGAGTGCGCGGGGGAATCAAGCGCTTGGACTCAATCGATTCAAACGCCGACGCCCACTGCAACAGCTTCGAATCGTCATAGGCCCGGCCGGCAAACGTCAGTCCGACCGGCATGCCAATGTCCGCCATGACGCCCATCGGCACGGTGACGGTAGGCACGCCCAGGTGGCGAATGGCGAGGTTGCCGTTGGCGACCCAGACCCCATTGCTCCAGGCGATATCGGCAGATGCCGGATTGATATCCGCATCCGCGGGCCCAACGTCGGCGACGGTGGGGAAGATCACCGCGTCCAGGCCCAGCCGCTCCATCCACTCTTCGAGGTCGATCCGGCGGGTTTCTTCGAGGCCACGCAGTCCGTCGGGCAGGGTCGGGATCTGGTCCCAAGGCGTAATGCCGCGCTCGGCCATTTTCACGTACTCCTCCATGCCGGCGGCGAGATCATCCTCCCGGTTGGGCAGGGTGCCGGGATCGTGAGGGAAAATCTTCGGCCCGTCGACGTCGACCAGGCGATTGAGTTTCGGATCGCCGTTGGCCCGCAGGAAGTCATCGAATGCCCAGGCCGACAAGTCCCACAGTTCGTGGTGCAGGAACGCCTTGGATACCAGGCCCCGGGTAAATACGGTGGGCGCGCCAGGGCGATCGCCCTCGCAGTTGGACACCAACGGGAAATCCACTTCGACCACCTCGGCGCCATTGGCTTCGAGCGCTTTGCGCGCGGCTTCCCAGAGGTCGATCACCGAGGCGCGGGTGTGGATACGCTGTCCTGTCGGGCCACCGATGCCCGGCGCTTCTGCCGTGCCCGCTTCAGGGTCGGCGTTGATGTACATGCGCGGCACGCCGAACCGCTTCCCGGCGAGCGCACCCGGGGTGCTGGCAAGGCTCGGATACGAGGCGGGACGAACCGCGTCGACACTCGGAATCGGCACCCAGGGTTGCAGGCGCCACAGGTCGCCGCGGGTGTCGGGGTCGTTCGCCACCACCACGTCCAGCACTTCGAGCAGGTCGGCCATGGTCCGGGCGTAGGGTACGACCACGTCCATGGTCGGTGTCAGCGGCCAGTTGCCCCGCACCGAGATCACGCCCCGCGAAGGCGTGTAGGCACACAAACCGTTGTTCGACGCCGGGCCGCGTCCGCTCGACCAGGTTTCCTCGGCGAGGCCGAAGGCCGCGAAGCTGGCCGCCGTTGCGGTCCCGGCGCCGTTCGAGGAGCCCGAAGCAAAAGGCGCGGTCAGGTAGTCGGCGTTGTACGGGCTCTCGGCCCGGCCATACACCCCACGCTGCATGCCACCGTTCGCCATGGGCGGCATATTGGTCTTGCCCAGGCAGATGGCGCCGGCGGCACGCAGGCGTTCAATGGTGAACGCATCGCGATACGCAACCAGATCCTTGAACGCCGGGCTCCCGGACGCGGCGGTAAGCCCCTTGACCAGATAACTGTCCTTGGCCGTATAGGGAATACCGTCGAGCGGGCCAAGCAACTGGCCGCTGGCCCGACGCGCATCGGACGCCCGCGCTTCCTCGAGTGCATCAGGGTTGCGCACCACGACGGCGTTGAGGGCCGTGAGCGTGTCCGGACCGTCGTAGGCATCGATGCGGGCGAGATACGCCTCAACCAGCTCGACCGCTGTCGTCTGACCGGATTCGAGCGCGGCGCGCAATTGGGCGATGGAGACTTCGGTGATGTCGATCATGCGGTTGCCGCTCCAACTGTCGGAACGATGCCGGTCAAGTCCACTTGGCTTCGGGTCACTTCAGTCTCCTAGAAATGGATATTTATCGGTTTTTACGCACTCTACTACGTGGCGTTCATTGGGTCTATTGAGCCGTGATGACACAAGGGGGCTGAGCGAGCACCATCCGTCAGCGGAGCATGCCAACCTGATGGACTTGCCGGGGTTGATGGCGCTGGGGCAGGGCGGGCAGGTGTGGATGAAGGGATCCGGTATCTATCGATTGGGCGCAACCGCCCCGCGGAACCTTGAATTCGCCCGCGCCTCGTTGGAATGTTCGGCGTCGTTGATGCATGCATTAATGGTCCAGGCACCCCAGGCACTCTTCAAGTTTTGAGGCTCGCAGGAGTGTAGGGATGCCGTGGTCACCACCGCCAGGGGATCGAGCTGGCTGCCGTCTTCAGATCACCGGCGTCGGCCGTTCGACCGCAGACTGTGAAGCAATGGCATTCACGATATTGGGAAGTGGACCGATATGCCCCCCTGTTCCTTGAGGTGTCCCCGTCCGAATCAATAGCTCTCTCATGTGTCTTGGGGTTATTACCGTGCCAGTCCTTTTAAACCATGACTGCACCGCAATGATGGCTGCACCTACAACTGCCGTGGCCGCAGAGGTTGCTGCAAAAAGTGAGGTATAAGTCTTCGTAGGCCCCTCATTAAAAAGATCACCAACGCCGCAAGTGGCTACAGAGCCATCACCCCACCCCTGTAAATGTATCGGGCTGCCAAAGGTAGAAAAAGTGAAGCGATTACGGCCTCTCCGTGTTCCAGCGCCGACGAGAATGCTTCCATTGTCCCCACGGTTTCTATATTCCTCATAAAACGGATGGTCCAGATCTTCATTGCCATTACCGGCGGCGGCGATAACAATGATTCCAGCATCTGTGGCCTGTTTTGTTATGTCCCAAACACCTCTATCAAAATCAGCGGGTACCAATCGGCCCTCACGGCCGCCAGTTTGCATTTCATATATAAACACGTCTCCGGCTCTTAAATGTCTCAATCCCTCAGCAATACCGCCAACACGACCAAGAGGGCCTTGGGAAATCCCATAAAATACATCAATCTCATGGGCAACGCCGAGCATGCCAAACCCATTGTTTCTGGCAAAGACGACACCGGCAACTGCAGTGCCGTGGTCATTAGTATTCTCACCGGACATCGGAACGAGCTCTATGAAATTAGCGCCTTCCAGATCTTCATGATCGTAAGCGAAATGACCGTTTTCGATATCTGCACATCTAATTCCTTGCCCTGTAGCCTCAAATAATCGCCAAGCATTCATGGCATCAATACCAACGACATCTGATCCCAAATCACCTTGGAGATAATCCTGGCGATCAACAAAGTTCGGAGTTGTACTCGTGGGCCCTGCCGACCTGCGTTCGCCTGACGGCGTCGGAGCAGGCCCGGCTGGATCAAGCTCAGGCTCGACTGGCTCGATCTCGACATATTCAACGATGTCCGTATCCCTCAACGCTGTGGCGAGGCGCTGCAACTCTTCAAATGACATGCAGGGGGCGTCTTTGATATAAACGAGTCCCTTGTATTGGGAAAAATCAATACTGTTTTCTTCGTTTTTTATTGTGCCCGTCGCTGCCAGATCCGCAATGACATGGCGATATTCCAGATGGGATAAAAAGCTCGCCTCTTCTGATGTTTTTCCTGATTCATTGAAGAATATCTTTCCATTTATTACATTGGAAATACTGTTTGGGGTGAACTTTACAAGCAAATTATAGGTTTTGTTCATCACGCACTCTCCATGGAGCTATCCTGAGAAGTGCTGTTGTGAAAACTACAACCAAGGCTGGGTATGTTCAGCTTCAGCCCGACTTCTGGTCCCACAGCAGTAGCGCACTTGCTGCTCTCAACTGCTCGCTCATTGTCGTCATTTAGGCCCTTAGGGAGCTCGAATCGGGCTGATTCTGAGAATAGTAGAAGGTTTTCCGCCGTCAAGCGCCGGAAACTGGCGCCTTGCAGTGTCCGACGCCGCGAATGCGTGCGTTAATGGTGGACGCGCCTCAAGCCCTGTTCGGTTTTTTGAGGCTCAAGGGACCTGGCGTCGAGTTCTTCCTGAACTCCTGCGGGCAATCGTACTCTAGACTCCATTGCGGCGCCGTGAAAGATTGAGGATGACAATGTTGAACATTGAAGAGCTGTCCAGGGAAACCCTGACGCCGAGCGAGTACGAAAGCCTGCTGTTGATCGGGGCAAACGCACTCGAAGCCATTCCCGGTGCGGTGTATCTCTGTGACAAGGACGGTTGGCTCGTCAGGTATAACAGCGAGGCGGCCGAGTTATGGGGGCGTACGCCCGTACTCGGCGCCAAAGGCGACCGTTTCTGTGGCTCCCATAACCTGTTCCGGATCGACGGCACGCCGCTGGCGTTCGATGACTGTCCGGTCGCCTCGGCGCTCAAAACAGGGTTGGCGTCACGCAACCAGGAAATTCTTATTCAGCGTCCGGATGGCTCGCGGTTCGTGGCGCTGATGAACGTGCGCACCCTCAGGGATCAACGTGGCGTCGTCCAAGGCGCAATCAACTGCTTCCAGGACATCACGGCGCACCACGCCATGGCCGAGGAGTTGCGACGCAAGAGCGCCGACCTCGAAGACTTTTTCGAAAACAGCGCCGTGGGCCTGCACATCGTCAGTGGCGAGGGCATTATCCTGCGCGCCAACAAGGCTGAACTGGCGCTGTTGGGTTACTCGGCAGATGAATACATCGGCCGGCCCATTACCGAGTTTCATCTCGATGAGCCGGTGATCGGCGACATTCTCCACAAACTCGGTAGCGGTGATTGCCTGGAAAGCTACCCGGCACGCTTGAGGGCCAAGGACGGTTCGATCAAGTATGTGAATATCACCTCCAATGGCCGCTTCGAAGACGGCAAGCTCTTCAATACCCGCTGCTTCACCATCGACGTGACCTGCGTCCATGCGGCGGAGGCGGCGCGCCAGGAGAGCGACGACCGACTGGCCGCGACGTATGAAGCCGCGACCATCGGCATTGCCGAGGCGGGTGTCGATGGTCGGCTGCTGCGAGTAAACGATGCCCTGTGCAATATGCTCGGTCGCTCTCGCGAAGAACTCCTGGCGATGACGTTCCTGGACTATACCCACCCGGACGGCATCGAAGAGGACGCGGCGTTGTACGCGCGCCAGGTGGCCGGAGAACTGGACACCTACGTCCTGCGCAAGCGCGCACTCAAGCCGGATGGCGAAGTCGTCTATCTCGATGTGCACAGTTCTTCGGTGCGCAATGCCGATGGCGAGTTCCGCTATGGCGTGCGGGTGCTCCAGGACGTGACGGCCGCCCGGCGCATGGAAAACCAGGTCCGCGAAAGCGAACGCCACTTGCGCAATGTCCTCGAAGCGCTGCCCGCCGCGGTGTACACCACCGATGCTGAAGGCCGCATCACCTTCTTCAATCGCGCGGCCGTCGAGTTGTCGGGCCGTACGCCGCAACTGGGCGACCTGTGGTGCGTGACCTGGAAACTATTCAACACCGACGGCAGCGCGCTGCCCCATGATCAGTGCCCGATGGCGGTGGCATTGAAGGAGAACCGCACGATTCGTGGCGTCGAGGCCGTCGCCGAGCGGCCGGATGGCACCCGCGTGCCGTTCAATCCGTATCCCACGCCTTTGCATGACGCCAATGGCAACCTGGTGGGCGCGATCAACATGCTGGTGGACATCACCGAGCGCAAACAGGCGGAAAATCGCCAGAAAACCCTGATCGACGAACTCAATCATCGGGTCAAGAATACCCTCGCCACGGTGCAATCCCTGGCCGCCCAGACCGCCCGCAATGCCGACGATGCCAAGGACGGCTACCGGCGTTTCGAAGCCAGGCTGCTGGCATTGTCCCGGGCCCATGACCTGCTGACGAAGCGGCACTGGGGCGAGACCCCGCTCGATTCCCTGGCCAATGAAGTGCTGATGCCGGTCTTCGGGCTGGAGCCCCAGCGCATCAAGGTCGAAGGCGCCTCCATCAACGTTGGCACCCGAGTGGCGCTCAACCTCACCATGACCCTCAACGAACTGGCGATCAACGCACTCAAGTACGGCGCGATGTCAGTCGAGACGGGGACCTTGTCGGTCACCTGGAACCTGCAACCCCAGGCGAATGGCACCTTGCTGACCCTGGACTGGCGCGAGCATGGCGGCCCGCCGGTGTCCCCGCCGCAGCGTGAAGGGCTGGGTTCGCGCCTGATGAAGCGTTGCATCGAACGTGACCTTGGCGGCCAGTTCAATCTCACTTTCGCGCCCGAGGGTGTTTGCTGCCGCTTCTGGTTCCTGATCGGAGCGTCCGGGGCATGACCCCATTCCCCGGGACCCGAGTGCTCGTCGTCGAAGACGAAGGCGCGATTGCCATGTTGATCGAGGAAATGCTGGAAGACCTCGAATGCACTGTGGTCGCTTCAGTTGCCAGGCTCGCGGCAGCCCTTGAACACGCTCGCTCGGTGGAGGTCGACCTGGCGATCCTCGACGTCAACCTGGCCGGCGAGCGGGTTTTTCCGGTGGCCGAAATCCTTCGCGAACGCAACATCCCGTTCCTGTTCAGCACCGGATACGGCGCCAGCGGCATACCCGATGAGTTCGCCGGGATCCCTGTGTTGCACAAACCATTTTCGGAGGGGGAGTTGCAGCAGAAGGTGGGGTTGGTGTTGCGGGGCTGACAGGTCGCGGGGGACTGCGACCTCTGTGACATGGGGCTCGTCAAGAACAGCCTTGTCCAAGAGGTCTGGAGGTAGGGAGAACAGAGTATTACTTCAGCTATCGGTCAATTTGACAGTCACCTCAAGGCACAAACGCCAACACACTTGCCGGTGAACCAGAACCCGCCTCCAGACGCAGCACGCCAATGACCAGCGTACTGCCCGTGGCCGGTAACTGATCGAGGTGGTTGAGGCATTCGAGGATGATGCCGCCCCGTTGCAAGACCAACCGGTTGCTGGCGAAGGTGGTTTCCTGGCCCGGGTCCACGCCGTGGGTGTCGATTCCGATCCCGGCGATTTGTCGTTGTTCCAGCAGGAACTGGGTGGTCGCGGCACCGATCCCGGGAAAATGCAGGCCATGGGCATCTTCGTTGAAGAATCGTTGCCGATCCTGCCAGCGCGACTGCCAGCCCGTATGGAACAGCACCACGCAGCCTTCCGGGATCAGGCCGTGGGCCCGCTCCCAGTACTCGATGTCCTGAAGGTCGATGACGTAGTCGGGATTGTCCTGGAGACGGCTCGCCAGATCTACAACCACCGCCGGCCGCACCAGTGAGCCCGGGGTGTAGCCGTCGATGCCCATGGCGTTGGCGTCGAAGCTGTTCGGTGCGTTCATGTGGGTGGCGCTGTGTTCGCCCATGCTGAAGCTGCGCAGGTGGTAGCCATCCTTGTCCAGCGAAGCCTCGGTCCTGAACACCACCGGCGGGTCATTGGGCCACAGCGCGATGCCCGGCCTGATCAGGTGACTGAGGTTGACGATGCAGTTGAAATGAATGCTGGGCATGGTGGACGTCCTGCTGGTCACTCTTGGCAATGGCGTTGCTGTCCCAGCAGTGTAGCGCTGCTTATCCGCTGCCCATCATCCTGAATGAACGCCCTGGCCGGTGTCGCTTTCCAATTTGTAACTATCGACAGGGGTTTACCTATGCATTTCGATCAGACAGGCTTCGACAAGCAACACCGTGGGCGGCCCTTTGTCCAATTAGATGGGGCCCGCAGCGCGCCTCTGCCCAGGATCGGAATCATCGCCTGTTCATGGAAAATCGGCCCGCACGCAGTGCAGATCAGTAACGACAAGTACGCACAGGCAGTCGCCACTGCCGCAAAAGGGCTGCCGCTGATTTTGCCGGTGTTCCCCGAGTTGTTGGACCTGCGCGAGATCATCGACGGCCTGGATGGTGTGCTGTTCACCGGTTCGCCTTCCAATATCGAACCGCATCACTATGACGGCCCGCCCAGCCCACCCAACACGCCGCACGATCCCGCCCGCGACCATCTGGCGCTGCCGCTCTGGCGGGCCGCCGTCGAGGCCGGGCTGCCGGTGCTCGGTATCTGTCGCGGTTTCCAGGAAATGAACGTGGCTTTCGGTGGCAGCCTCCATCAACAACTCGATGGGCCGGGCGCCGAACATGAGCCGCCGAGCAACGAACCCGTCGAAGAGCAGTACGCTCGCACCCATGCCATGACTGTGCAGCCGGGCGGGGTTCTCTCTGGGTTGGGCTTGTCCGGCGTGATTGAAGTCAATTCCGTGCATGGCCAGGGCATAGCCCGCGTGGGCAACGGCTTGCGCATCGAAGCCGTGGCCGAAGATGGGCTGGTGGAGGGGCTTTCCGTGGAAGGCAGCAAGGCGTTTGCCTTGGGCGTGCAGTGGCACCCTGAGTGGCAGGTGACGTCGAATCCCGACTACCTGGCTGTTTTCCAGGCCTTTGGTGAGGCCTGTCGGAGGCGGGTAGAGCAGCGTGCCGTTGCGACTGTCCATGGCGCTTGAGCGTGCCTGAGGTAAATGTTCAGGACGCTGATGACCGATGCAGTGGGTTTACCTTGATTTCCACCCGTAGCAGATACTCCTCCGTTTCGGTCGGGGCGACGCTGCGGGTGGTGCGGACCAGCAGCCTGATATCCGATTACCCCAGAGACCCTCCGTTCGCAGTTATGAAAATCTCGATATCCACCATGTGATATAGGTTTCGAGCTGATTATTCGACCATGAAATGTATTTCAATCCCTGATAGTTCGTCACATGTTTTACCGTCACTGCTCCAGAGTTTTTCGGTGGGTTTGACTCGAGTGTACCGTCCGATACCCCAGGAAAATATCTTATGGAGTACAATCGCCCATTTATAAAGCTGAAGTGCGCGGTGCCGGTGGTGGCGTTGCCATTTATTTTATAGTGGGTAACTTCAAATACTTGTAGCGAAAATTTTTCTCGTAGTATTCCTTCTTTTTTCTCTGAACTGTCTTGGATGGCAGGCTTAAAGCCTTCGGCCTTAAGAGAACTCAATACCTGATCGACACGACTGCAGCTATTTATATTGTTTATTAGCGGAGGGGAGGCTTTTTGGCAAGCACGCTCGATATTAATTGGTGCTATATATCGAAGCGTAACAGCAGTGAAAGCCACGAGCGCTAGAATTATAAGCACGGCTAACGATGCTCTGAATGATTTCGTTGGAGTACTAATAATACGCACCTTCGGAGCTTGCTTCTGTTGTTAGCATTCCGTTGTTTAGTAACGTCATGCAGCTCTTAGGGCAGTTCTCAGGAGAGCTGCTGCCCTTGGCTGCACATATGCCTACTTGGTTATTAAAGTCATCCATGGCTCTTTCGCTAGGGTTTTGCCCAAAATTAGACATCTCGTTTGCCCATCCCGCTAGCCGGCTTACTGTTTCTCCCCGGTTTGATGATGCGATCATGCACGAAGCGACGCAATGTCTATACGCATCTTGAGGACCATTATGCATTCCGGGAAGCGCACTATTTTTTGCTTCGATTTCCGCTATGGAAGACCACTCAAAGATTGATTCCAAACCTAAAGGGTCAATGTATTTCAGTGGGTTTCCGCTCGCATAACTGTAAGTGTTCAGGTCCGCTTTCAATCCAATTGGATCACTTTCCCGGTAGCGCCCGGTTTTTGGATCATAATTCCTGAAGTAGTTATATTGAAACCCAGTTTCAAAATCAAAATACTGGCCAGGAAAACGCAGATTCAGCGTCAATGAGCCGCTGGGCTCCCCGACACCAAAGGCGTCCGATTTCCACTCCCACACCTGGCCCTGCGAAGCATTCGTTGCAATGCGCGGTGTGTTGAGGTGGTCGCTATGAAGGTAGAACAGGGAGCTGCTCGCGGCAGTCCCCGTTGCGTCGTAATTTATGGTGGTTCCGCCCAAGGGTATACGGTCGAGCCAGAAATAGAACTGGCTAGTAAGCTTATTGCCCTGGTTGTCAAACAAGGTTTCACCCAGTAACTCACCGTGCAGGCCATAGAGGAATGTAGTTACGCCCTGTAGCGTGGTTTTCTGGGTACGCTGGCCCAGGCCGTTGTAGCGATATTGAGCTCGGATTTCTCCGTCAACAACCACTCTGCGGAGGCGACTCTGTTCGTCGTACGAAAATTGGTGGTTATCGCGGTCACTGGTCAGGTTACCCGACTCATCGGTGCCTACCGATTGATTATTTATTTGAACTAAGCGGTTGCTACCGGCGCCATATTGGTAGGACGCGAGGGAGCTGGATCCACCGGTCACGGTGCTGAGTGTTTTCTCGGTGCGATTGCCCACAGCGTCATAGGCATAGGTCTGCCGTCGGGTAGCATTTGCTTCTTCTGCCAGGCGATCCAGTGCGTCGTAGCTGTAGCTGAGATCGCCAAGCGAACCGTTATGCATTCTTGTGAGGTTTCCGATGGCATCGTAGGTATAGTGGTGTTCTGGCCGGCGACAATTTGGGCTGTCAGCCGGTAGTCCAGATCATAGGTGCGTTGAAGCGTAGTCCCGTTGGCCCAAGACAGGCTTTTAAGCGGGCCGAAAGGTTGATACTTGATGTTGCTGGCGAAGGCGGTCGGTGTCTCAGTACCGTGTCGGATTTGTAGCTGGCTCACCTGCCCAGCGGTGTTACGAACGTAAAGGATGCTGACGCCCGTGGGGTAGTCGATTCTACTCAGCCGATTGGCGCGATCATATCCGTAACCCAGCTGCTCCTGGTGAGTTACCGCTCCCACTTGCACAGAATGCCGTTGGGCAGACACGTTCCCATCAGCATCGTACGTGTAGTTCAGCAAACCGCTGATGTCCTGCACTCCGGTCAGTCGACCGACACCGTTATTGCCGGCTGCAGTTGAATCGTAGTGGAACTGAACGTCCAGCGCTTGGTTTGCCGGATAGCGGCGGTTGGTCAGGCGATTGAGGGCATCATAGGCGAGAATTGTGACCGTGCCCCGAGCGTCTGTTTTTTTCGTGATGTTGCCTGCGCCGTCGTACTCATAGGTACTGGTGCCGCTATCAGGACTAGTTAACAAGGTCAGGTTGCCCAGCCCATCGTAATGATATTGGGTAATGGAGCTGCGCGGGTCGATGATCTGCGTAAGGTTATCTTGGGCGTCGTATTCAAATTGGGTGACACCAAACAATGGGTCAGTTTTTTTTACCAGCCGATTCAGGGAGTCATAAGTTGCGGTGTGGATATGTTGGCGAGGGTTGGTGTGCCTAATCGGGTTGTCGTTCAAGTCGTACTGCGTTCGACTGGTATGGCCGCCAGTCCCCACAGAGTGGAGTAAGCGCCCGAGTTCGTCATATGCCCATTGGTGTTGTTTCGTAATGTTGCCGGTGATGTCCTTGAGTCGTATTGCAGTACGGTTGCCCATCGAGTCCAGCTCAAACTCCATCCGTTCTCCCTGATTGTTGTCGATGCGTACAAGCCGCCTGGCGTCGTCCCAAGTGTAGGCCAACCAACTGCCATTACCACGAAGAAGTTTTGTAGTGTCACCGACAGCATTGTATTCGAAACGAGTTGTACCGGCAGACGTGCTCATCGATGTAACCCATCCTTGGGGCGCATAAGTCAGTCTTGTAACTGCACCGTTAGGATCAACAATGGTGCTGGGATTGCCGACGGCGTCGTATTCGGAAATGGCGGTGACATGATCGAGAGCGTTAATAACGCGTGCTAGATTTCCTTTGGCATCGTATTCGTAGCGAGTTATGTCGCTTACATCAGTTCGGGGGCCATCTGACGACGCAAGCAATCCTTTGTTGTTGTAGGAAAACGACCAGTCACGCTCAGTAGCCTGGCTGGATGAAAGATTGATAATGGTTCCGCCTAATGCGAGCACGAAAAGGCCTGCCTTGTATTTCAATATACTCATATTCAGATCCTTCTGAATTAACGTGTGGTTACAGTTTTGCTGAGCAGGTGCCCTTGAGTGTCATAGGTATATTGGGTCGAACGATCCGGCTCATTAATACGTGTCGGGGAAAATAAAGTCGGGTGCCATTCAGTTGTGATAGTTCTTGCTTGAGATGTGCCGCTCGCTTCCGTGCGGGAGGATTCCAGACGGCGGTCGTTGTAGGTGTAGGTGGTGATATTGCCGTTGTTGTCTAATCTCGTTTTCAACAGGCCGTGGGTATCGTATGAAAAGACTGCATTGGTGTCGGGACAGTTGGTAGAGGGCATGCCTTCGATGGACTTGATGCGTCTTATGCCTTGAATCAATTCAAAGTGGTATCGGGTCTGTTTGCCCAATGCATTGGTCACTGTTGATGACCCATCAGCGTTGTAGCTGATTGAGATTTTTTCCAGCCCACCTGCATGTTCGCTTGTAATGGCTCGGCCACGATCGTCGTAAGTCCATGTGGCGTACAGCACCCCGCGTTCGTCAGTGATCCCAGTAAGCAGTCTGCTGTCTTTAGGATCCTGATAGGTATAGTGTCTGCTCTCCGAATGATTCGGGTATACCTTTGTCATGCTGATGAGTTGCATGTAATCATTGTACGAGTAGCGAATATTGGCTGTCTTGGTGATAACGGACAGTGGTTGTTTTTTTGTATCTTCTGTGAATTCCAGGCTGTTGCCGAAGCCATCGGTGACGGTGCTGGCCTTGTTTGAATGCGAAATTCTTAAAATGTGATCGTGTTTAGCGATTCCTCTCAATTTCCCGTCGCTGTCGAATTCTAATATTCGATTGTCAGGAGCGTGATAGCTCCATCCGTTCGAAAGCGCCATAAGTCTTCCTGCTTCTGGTAGTTTGGCTTCGTACAAGTCGCCATTTTTTTCAAAAGAAAATTGATTGCCGTCATGGCTGATGAAGGTGGCTGCGTCCTCTTCGAAAATTAGCCTTGATGAGTAACTATGACTCCATAACCCATCAGTGCTTCTATAAAATTTAGAGAATTCTAGATGGTCTGCATTAGGTTTTTTTCTGGTGGCTGAGTAGTCGCTCTCGGACTGTATTTTATAACCTGTCGCAAAATTGATCGGATTTCCGGCAGTGGTAGCTGGGCAGCTGTGGTCAACGCCCTGACTTTCGCACTGACCAGAAGTCCTATTAAATCGCTGATCAGTGATGCAGGTATCTCCATTGCGGGCGATCGAGACGACTCCATAGGAGTCGTCTAAAGGATCGTCACCAAATATCATGTGACAATTCCAGAAGCGGACGTCTTCTGTTGGTTCTGCTGGCGTATAATTCCAGATTTTTCCGTACTCTTCGTAAAGCCATCTACAAGCCGATTCGGGCGAGGGTTGTCGCTGTTGGATATTTACCGGGAGTTCGCTGATTATCCAATAGTATTCCCCTGCAAAAGTCCAGGTGCTCGCTGTTAGTGATAAAAAGAATAATGAACATGAAAAGAGCCGTTTGCGCAGCATTTGAGAGCCTTCTAGAGTCTAGATAGTTGGTTTCCTATTTTTGCGTGGATAGTTAATTAGAAGCGATACATATATATTGCATTTGTAATTATATGTTGTCGTTCTGCGAAGCCTCGCAGCACCCGCGGGCCATTAGCTTCCATTTCAACTATGCGCCGAGAGTCGCCTACAATCCTATAAACGCCTTGTGTTCATGCTTGACTCACACCCCAAGTCGCTTTCAGAACACGTTGGGTCGCCTGTGTGCTACCGCCGGCCGGCGGGAATGGCAAGCTGTGATGATGCCCCGGACCGAGCGCGAAAAGACGCATGGCCGGTGAGCGAGGAGGCGACCGGATTTGCCACGCGACCGTGACGTGGGCCGGACGCCGCAGCCAAGACTCCGGACGGCTGCCGCAAGGCGGCGGTGGCGTTCGAGATGCCGAGGTACGTTTATGCCTGATGAGACGCTTCACCTGCCATTGATCCACAGCGTGCTGGAGCGCGAAAAGGACACCCCCGGTGCCTTGCTGCCGATCCTCCATGCCATCCAGGAAGGTTGCGGGTATGTGCCCGACATCGCCGTCCCCGAGATTTCCCATGCCCTCAACCTCAGCCAGGCTGAAGTGCGTGGGGTGATCAGCTTCTACCACGATTTTCGGACCACGCCGCCGGCCCGCCATACCTTGCGCCTGTGCCGGGCCGAATCCTGCCAGAGCATGGGTGCCGAAGGCCTGGCCGCGCAGTTGCGTGAACACCTGAACCTGGACGACCACGGCACCGGCGCCGATGGCAGCATCAGCCTGCGGCCGGTGTATTGCCTGGGCGCTTGCGTCTGTTCGCCGGCCTTGGAGCTGGACGGTGAACTGCACGCACGGTTGACCCCGGAGCGCCTGCGTCAACTGGTCACGGGTTGCCTGGAGGATGGCGCATGCTGACGCTCTGCATTCCACGTGATTCAGTGGCCCGTGCCGTGGGCGCGGACAAGGTGGCCGCGGCGCTGGCGGCAGAGGCCGAGCGCCGACAACTGCCGCTGCAACTAAGCCGCACCAGTTCCCGTGGGCTCTATTGGCTGGAGCCGCTGGTAGAACTCGAAAGCGCCGGCGTCCGGCTGGGCTTTGGCCCGGTCACGCCGCAAGACGTACCCAGTCTGCTGGATGCGCTGGCAAGCGATCCCGGCAGCCATCCGCTGGCCTTGGGACCGGTGGAAGAAATCCCCTATCTCAAGAGTCAGCAGCGCCTGCTGTTCGCGCGCGCCGGCATTACCCAGCCACTGTCCCTGGACGATTACCGCGCCAAGGGCGGTTTCCTAGGGTTGACCCGGGCTGTCCAGATGGATGGCCTGGACGTGGTCACCAGTGTCCTCGACTCCGGGCTGCGTGGTCGGGGCGGTGCGGCGTTCCCGGCCGGCATCAAGTGGCGCACCGTGCGCGATGCCGTGGGGCCGCAGAAATACGTGGTGTGCAACGCCGACGAAGGCGACTCCGGGACGTTTGCCGACCGCATGCTGATGGAGGGCGATCCGTTCCTGCTGATCGAGGGCATGATCATTGCCGGTATCTCTGTCGGCGCGACGATGGGCTACATCTATGTGCGCTCGGAATACCCGGATGCCGTCAGCACCCTGAACGACGCCTTGCGCATCGCGCGCGCAGCCGGTTACCTGGGCGCGGATGTGGGCGGCAGCGGCCGGGCCTTCGAGCTGGAAGTCCGGGTCGGAGCGGGCGCCTATATCTGTGGCGAGGAAACCTCGCTGCTGCAATCGCTCGAAGGCAAACGCGGCGAGGTGCGGGCGAAACCGCCGCTGCCGGCGCTGCAAGGCCTGTTTGGCTTGCCGACCCTGGTGCACAACGTGGTGACCCTGGCCTCGATACCGGTGATTCTGGAGAAGGGCGCGCAGTTCTACCGCGACTTCGGCATGGGCCGCTCGCTGGGCACGATGCCCTTCCAACTGGCGGGAAATGTTCGCCAGGGCGGATTAGTGGAGCGTGCTTTCGGCCTGAGCCTGCGGGAGCTGGTGGAAGGCTACGGCGGCGGGACCGCCAGCGGCCGGCCACTGAAGGCCGCGCAAGTGGGTGGCCCGCTGGGCGCCTGGGTGCCCCCTTCGCAGTTCGATACGCCGCTGGACTACGAAGCGTTCGCCGCGATGGGCGCGATGCTCGGCCACGGCGGCGTGGTGGTGGCTGACGACAGCCTCGACATGGCCCAGATGGCCCGGTTCGCCTTGCAGTTCTGCGCCGAAGAATCCTGCGGCAAGTGCACGCCGTGCCGGATCGGTTCCACCCGTGGGGTGGAAGTGGTCGATCGCCTGATCGCCAGCACCGATGCGGCGGCTCGCCAGGAACAGGTGCTGTTGCTGCAAGACCTCTGCGACACCCTGCAATACGGCTCGCTCTGTGCCCTCGGTGGGATGACGTCCTACCCTGTCGCTAGCGCCCTCAAGTACTTTCCCGCCGACTTCGGCCTGGCGACCACGGAGGCCGACCAATGATCAACATCTTCGACCCCAGCACCGATATCGACCTTGGCACTCCGGCGCGCGAAAGCGAAGTGCAGGTCAGCCTGACCATCGACGGTCGCGAAATCACCGTGGCCTCCGGCACGTCGGTCATGCGCGCGGCGGCCTTGCTCGGCACCACCATTCCGAAACTCTGCGCCACCGACAGCCTGGAAGCGTTCGGCTCCTGCCGCATGTGCCTGGTGGAGATCGAGGGCATGCGCGGTTATCCGGCGTCCTGCACCACACCGGTGACCCAGGGCATGGTGGTCAGCACCCAGACCTCCAAACTGGCCAAACTGCGCCGCAACGTCATGGAGCTGTACATCTCCGACCACCCGCTGGACTGCCTGACGTGCCCGGCCAACGGCAACTGCGAATTGCAGACGGTGGCGGGGCAGGTCGGCCTGCGCGAGGTGCGCTACGGCTACGAAGGCGCCAACCACCTGGCCGAGACCAAAGACGTTTCCAACCCCTATTTCGACTACGACCCGAGCAAGTGCATCGTGTGCAGCCGTTGCGTGCGGGCCTGCGAGGAAATCCAGGGCACCTTCGCCCTGACCATCACCGGGCGCGGCTTCGATTCACGGGTCGAAGCGGCTGGCGGCGAGAACTTCCTCGACTCCGAATGCGTGTCCTGCGGCGCCTGTGTCCAGGCCTGCCCGACGGCGACCCTGATCGACAAGAGCGTGGTCGAGATCGGCCAGCCGGAGCGCAGCGTCATCACCACTTGCGCCTATTGTGGCGTGGGCTGTTCGTTCCGCGCCGAGATGAAAGGCGAGCAGCTGGTGCGCATGGTCCCGGACAAGAACGGCCAGGCCAACCACGGCCACTCCTGCGTCAAGGGCCGCTTTGCCTGGGGCTACGCGACGCACCCGGACCGCATCACCAAGCCGATGATCCGCAAGCACATCAGCGACCCGTGGCAGGAAGTCAGTTGGGACGAGGCGGTGACCTACGCGGCCAGCGAATTGCGCCGCATCCAGCTCAAGTACGGGCGCGATTCCATCGGCGGCATTACCTCCAGCCGCTGCACCAACGAAGAAACCTACCTGGTGCAGAAACTGGTGCGCACCGCGTTCGGCAATAACAACGTCGACACCTGTGCGCGGGTCTGCCATTCGCCCACCGGCTATGGCCTCAAGCAAACCCTGGGCGAGTCGGCCGGCACGCAGAATTTCGACTCGGTGATGAAGGCTGACGTGATCCTGGTGATGGGCGCCAACCCCACTGACGCGCACCCGGTCTTCGGCTCCCAGCTCAAGCGTCGCCTGCGCCAGGGCGCTCGGCTGATCGTCATCGACCCACGTCGCATCGACCTGGTGGATTCGCCCCACGCCCGTGCCGAACTGCATTTGCAGCTGCGCCCGGGGACCAACGTGGCCATGCTCAACGCACTGGCCCATGTGATTGTCACCGAAGGGCTGGTGGACCAGCGCTTTGTCGATGAACGCTGCGAGGCGGCGGACTTTGCTCGCTGGCGCGATTTCGTCAGCCTGCCGGATAACGCCCCCGAAGTACTCGATGCGGTCTGCGGCGTGCCTGCCGATCAGATCCGCGCCGCCGCACGGCTCTACGCCACCGGTGGCAACGCCGCCATCTACTATGGCCTCGGCGTCACCGAGCACAGCCAGGGCAGCACCTCGGTGATGGGCATCGCCAACCTGGCCATGGTCACCGGCAACATCGGCCGCGAGGGTGTCGGGGTGAACCCGCTGCGTGGGCAGAACAACGTCCAGGGCTCCTGCGACATGGGGTCGTTTCCCCATGAGCTGCCGGGCTATCGACACATTTCCAACGACACGGTGCGTGCCGAATTCGAGCAGGCCTGGAACGTGACCCTGCAACCCGATCCGGGCCTGCGCATCCCGAATATGTTCGAGGCGGCGCTGGACGGCACGTTCAAGGCGCTTTACTGCCAGGGCGAAGACATCGCCCAGAGCGATCCCAACACCCAGCACGTGACTGCGGCCCTCAGCGCCCTGGAATGCGTGATCGTCCAGGACATCTTCCTCAACGAGACGGCCAAGTTCGCCCACGTGTTCCTGCCGGGCTGCTCGTTCCTTGAGAAGGACGGCACCTTCACCAACGCCGAGCGACGCATTTCCCGGGTGCGCAAAGTCATGGAACCCCTGGCTGGCAAGGCCGATTGGGAAGCCACCATCGCCCTGGCCGACGCCTTGGGCTACAAGATGAACTACAGCCATCCGTCGCAGATCATGGATGAAATCGCGCGCCTGACGCCGACGTTCACCCGCGTCAGCTACGCCGAGCTGGAACGCCATGGCAGCCTGCAATGGCCATGCAACGATGCTGCGCCGGACGGTACGCCGACCATGCACATCGAGCAGTTCGTGCGCGGCAAGGGCCGTTTCATGCTCACCGGTTACGTGCCCACCGAGGAGAAGGTCAACAGCCGCTATCCGTTGCTGCTGACCACCGGGCGCATCCTCAGCCAGTACAACGTCGGCGCCCAGACCCGGCGCACCGAGAACGTGGCGTGGCACGAGGAGGACCGCCTCGAAATCCATCCGGCCGACGCGGAAAACCGCGGCATCGTCGACGGCGATTGGGTCGGCATCGGCAGCCGTGCCGGACAGACCGTGCTGCGGGCGAAGGTCACCGAGCGTGTGGCGCCGGGCGTGGTCTACACCACGTTCCACTTCCCTGAATCGGGCGCCAACGTGATCACCACCGACAACTCCGACTGGGCCACCAACTGCCCGGAATACAAGGTCACGGCCGTGGAGATCGTGCGGGTCAGCCAGCCTTCGGAATGGCAGAAACGCTACCAGGCGTTCAGCGATGAACAAGGCCGCCTGCTGAGGGAACGCCGTCATGCCGAAAAAGCCGAGGTGCGCCGATGAGTTCCGAAAGCCTGATCAAGATGGCCAACCAGATCGCGCAGTACTTCTCCAGTGAGCCGGACAACACCCTGGCGGTGAACGGCGTGCGCCAGCACATCAAGAGCTTCTGGACCCCGGGCATGCGCCGGGAGTTGTCAGCCTGGCAGGAGAAACATCCGGAGGCTGTGTTGCATCCGCTGTTACTGGCGGCGTTGACGGAGGCGAGTGAAAAGGCGCTTTAAGATAGGTGAAGCGCGGCAGAGACAGCACACAGCCCCGGCCGGAGCCTTCAATGACGAAGGGAACCGGCCGGGGCTGTGTGCTTTTCAGTTACTGGTTATTGACGGTGATGTAGGGGTCCCACGTGTAGTTTGGGCCAATCTGGTTCAGGTCACGGTCCAGTAGCACGAAGGTGATGGTGTACCAGAGTTTCCCCGGGTTCAGCGCCGTGGACTGCCACATGGTGTAGATCACATCGGTTTTGGAAATGCCGCCGGCGGCGCCTTTGTTCAGGTATGGCACCACACCGGGGATGTTGAAGGATTGCGGTGTCGACATGGTGCCTTTGTAGTCACCGCCCTGGTGGGGATCGCCACTCTCGACGTCCTTGATCAACGCGATACGGTCGAAGTTGCGCGACAGGGTAGTGGCACGCCAGCGGATGTTGTCACCGGGCTTTACGTCGAACCACAATTCGTTGCCACCTTCTCCGGTGTTGCCGCTGGCATGGCTGTCGACAGCATCGCGGGTCACCAGCATGGAAATCGCACCGCCCACGTCGTTGGGGTGCGCGAGCAGGTAATCGGCATCGACATTGACCAGCACATCAATGGTTTGGGTAGTTCCAGACATGTTATCGCTCCTTGATGAACAGCATTGAAGACCGCGCCCTCGAAGGGCGTCCGGGCCACCCGGTCCCTGGGTGCGATCTCGGGAGGAACGATAGGTGATGGCTTTATGGAGTCAAATTTCGTTTCGTTGACGCTGGCGAAGCGCAGCGGCAGCCAGCGCGGGCTACTGTTTTGATCTCATTGCTTTCTTGGCAATCTCCTAAGGGGCCTCAGGCGTTTATCTGGCGACAGCAGTAGGAAAAAGCGGACAGAGGGTATCGGCAATGTCTTTCAGCAGGCTGACTCCGACAAGGGATTTGAGTCAGCCTTGAATATCGTGCCCGCAGCAATTTTCTACGGGAGCAAAGCTTGCTCGCCAATAGCGGTGGATCTGCTTGCATCGTTGTTGAATGTACTGCCGTCATCGCGAGCGGGCTCGCTCCCACAGTGATCGTGTCGGGCTTGAATACCCGGCTCGCCTCAGACCTTCTATGGGAGCGAGCCTGCTCGCGATGGCGTCAGGTCAGCTTGCATCCCTGGCGACTGTGCCGAAGCCTTCGCGGGCAAGCCCGGCTCCCACAGGTCCGGCGGCGTCCAAAAAGGTCATGCACACCGCCGAACCACTGTGGGAGCGAGCCTGCTCGCGATGGCGTCAGGTCCGCTTGCATCCCTGGCGACTGTACCGCCGCCTTCGCGGGCAAGCCCGGTTCCCACAGGTCCGCGGCGTCCACAAAGGTCATGCACAACGCAAAGCCACTGTGTGGGGCTTGCTCGCGAAAGCGGTGGGTCTGCTTGCATCATTGTTGAATGCACCGCCGCCTTCGCGGGCAAGCCTGGTTCCCACAGGTCCGGGGGCGTCCACAAAGGTCATGTACACCGCAAAACCACTGTGGGAGCGAGCCTGCTCGCGATGGCGATAGTCCTGCATGCATGGTTGTTGAATGTACTGCCGCCATCGCGAGCAAGCTCAGCTCCCACAGATCCAGCGGCCTGCACTGAGCTCATGAGCACCGCAGCCCTGCGGCGAGGGGACTCACACCCCCTCTCACAGGGGCTCAGCGTTCGAGTTCGCGTTGTTCGATCACGCCGAATACGTCCGCCACGTCCTGGACCAGGATTCGTGCAACGTTGGTGACGGTGTTGATGTCGCTCGTCGACGAATCCCGCAGGCTGGTGCAGGCCATCAGGGTCAGGTAGTCGAGCGTGGCGTGCAGGCGTTCGCTGACACAGGCGTGCAGCTCGGGCATCGGGGCTCGGGTGTCGATCAGCAGGACGGGGTGGGTGGTGGCGGTTTGGGTAAGTGGGGTGAAGCGGTCGGATGATTCATTCGTTGTCATAAGGTCGGGCTCCATCAAGAAAATGACCAGCCACCTTTCTGCTGCGAAACAAATGGGTGGCAGTTACGCGAGGGTTCGCAGACCGAGGAAGAGCCCAACCCGGCAGGCCCGAAGGCCTCCCGCGCGCAACCGCCATAAAATGAACGCCGGCAAGTTTGCCTGAATTCATTCGACGGTACTCGGACTTTTCATGTGGGCTGCGAAACCCAGCCACTGACCCAGGCCAGCGACGAACCCAACTATAGAAGCCGATTTCCACCCCCACAACCGCAGCCCGAGCACGCTTGTAGGACGCCCACGAACCCCGTGGCGAGGGAGCTTGCTCCCGCTCGGTGGCGCAGCCGCCGTAAAACCGCTGCTTGCCGCGTGCCTGGCGAAACCGGATGGTTTGTTTGGGGCGGCTTCGCCCCTTAGCGTGCGTAAGCTCCCTCGCCATGGGAGGCAAATTCCTACGAGATTTTCGGAAGATCGTGGTTCGCCGCTGCCTGGATGAATCAGCGGACTCACCCACCTGTTTTGTGATCTATAGTTTCCCGAGTCAATCGAGTATCCGTTTCGCCCGAACGCCGCATGGAATGTGCAGGTATTACGCAGGGAGCAATATCATGTCGTTTCAACGGCCAGATGGGCTGAGGTTGGCCTCCGATATCGCCGGGACCGCGGGCAGCGCCTCCCAGGCCATGCATCACACCTTTCGGCGTGGGCTCGGTCATGTCCGGGAGGCTTACGTTCTGTTCCCGCTGCTGGCGGCTTTCCTGTTGCTGGCCATCTGGTTGACGACGCTGTACCTCATCAACAGTGAATTGGCGCGGGCGCGGCATAACGCAGCGGCGGTCAGCCTGGAGATCAGCGCCACCTACGAAGCGCAGATGTTGCGCGCGGTGCACGAGATCGACCAGACCCTCAAGCTCGTCAAATACACCTATGAGGCCGAGAGCCAGCGCAACCCACTGCCCAGGCTGAAGGAGCGGGCGCTGTTGCCGCCGTCGCTGCTGTTCGACGTGAGCGTGGTCGACGCCGACGCCAGACTGGTGGCCAGCACCCGGGCCAACGAAACGCAGGCGATCAACGAAGCGGACGACCTGAGCACTCTGCGGCACAACGACACGCTCCTGATCAGCCGTCCCTGGAAGAATCCGTTGAACGGTGAGTGGCGGCTACGCTTCAGCCGTCGCCTGAATGCGGTGGACGGTGCGTTTTCGGGGATCGCCCGGGTCGAGGTCGACGCGAACTACTTCGTCAGCAGCTACGACGCCTCTAAGCTCGGCGAGCAGGGGGTGTTCGGCTTGCTGGGCACCGATGGCGTGTTCCGGGTACGGCGCACCGGGGAGGCCGTGCAGGCCGGGGACACCGTGGATTATTCGGCATTGGTGCCGGACACCGAGGACACCGAGGCGCTGTTGCTGACCAACCACTGGGACGGCGTGCGCCGCTACACCAGTGCCCGCCAGCTCTACGACCTGCCACTGGCGGTGATCGTCGGGTTATCCGAAGAAGAGCAACTGGCGACCGTCACCCAACAGGCCCATACCTACCTGTGGCGGGCCGCCGCTGGCAGCCTGGTGCTGATGTTTCTGGTGGTGGTGTTGAGCCGGATGAGCTGGCAGCTGGCACAGAGCCGCCAGCGCGCCGCTGAAGCCCAGACCCAACTGGTGGCCGTTGCCCGCCAGGCCGGCATGGCCGAGATTGCCACCAACGTCCTGCACAACGTGGGCAATGTGCTCAATAGCGTGAACGTCTCTGCCGAAGTGCTGACGCAAAAACTGCGCACCAGCAAAGCCCTGGGGCTGGGCAAGGCGATGCAGTTGATGAACCAGCACACCGAGGACCTGGGCCACTTCATCTCGGAAGACGAGAAGGGCAAGCTGTTGCCTGGCTATCTGAACCAGGTGGTGGAGGCGCTGGCGGTCGAACAGAAGAGCATGGCCGAGGAACTGGAGCAACTGACCAAAAGCATCGATCACATCAAGGAAGTCGTGGCCGCCCAGCAATCGTATTCAGGCGCGTCCAGTCTCCGCGAAACCGTGCAGGTGCCGCACTTGATAGAGGATGCGCTGCGCATGAATGCCGGCGTCCTCACGACCCGGCGGGTCACGGTGGTGCAGGAGTTTGCTGCGCTGCCACCGGTGGAGCTGGACAAGCATCGGGTACTGATGATTCTGGTCAACCTGATAAAGAATGCCGGTAACGCGATGGTCGACATGACGGATCGCGCCCCGTTGATCACCCTGCAGGGCGAGTTGACGACTGACCAGACCCTGGTCATCCGGGTGATCGATAATGGCGAGGGGATCGCCGAGGACAACCTGGCGCGCATCTTTGCCCATGGCTTCACCACGCGCAAGGAGGGCCATGGCTTTGGCTTGCACAGCTGCGTGCTGGCCGCCATGGAAATGGGCGGCGCCTTGACGGTCCATAGCGCCGGGCCGGGACAAGGCGCCACGTTCACGTTGGAATTACCCAGCAAGCCCTCGCCCCTGGCAGTGCGCGCATGAATCAGCAGGGGGTGACGTTTTGTCGTCTACAATTTCGTTCGTGGCAGCGCCGAATGTTCACTGAGCCTACGTTACAAGGATTAGAACGCATGGTGGCAGTCTTTCCAGGCAACCCTTCAGCCAGTCTCGAAAAACCACCCAGGGCGCCGGCATGCCTGGATGAAGTCATCCTGCTGGCAAGGCTGCACTGATCCATGACGCCCAGACTCAACCCCCTGGCGCTGGCCATAATGGCGCTGTACGCCTGCAACACGGACGCGGCCGAGACCGGCGCCGGCGAAACACATGGACCAACGTTTTCGGTGAGCAGTTTCGGCACAGTAGGGATGGTTCACTCCAGCGAGAAAAACGCCGACTTCACGTCCAGCATCTACAAGCCCAATGGGGCTGGGCACACCCATGACTGGAGTGCGAATGTCGACAGCCTGGTCGGCGCCCAGGTAACGGCGCGCTTCAACCCGCAGCTGTCTGCCGTGGTGCAGGTCATTTCCGAGCAACGTTACGACAACAGTTACCGGCCCTCCCTCGAATGGGCGAACTTCAAATACCAGGTCACGCCGGATTTCAGCCTGCGCATCGGTCGCACGGTGCAGCCGGCCTTCCTGTTTTCCGACAGCCGCAAAGTGGGCTACACGTTGCCCTGGGTGCGTCCGCCGGGGGAGGTCTACAGCATGATCCCCGTGACCAGCGCCGACGGCATGGATCTCAGCTACCGGCTGCATTGGGGGGATGTCACCAACACTGTGCAAGGCAACGTGGGGCAGAGCACCGTGAAAATGCCCAATGACACCGGCGAGACCCGCGCCCGGGATTCATGGGGTATTTCCAACCTGACCGAATACGGCGCCTTGACCACCCGCGTTACCTTCCAGCAGACGCACCTGACCTACGAACCGTTCAACCCGCTGTTTGATGATTTCCGCCAGTTCGGCGAGCAAGGCAACGACATTGCCGACCGCTACGACCCCAAGGACAAGCGTTACGATTTCATCGGCCTGGGTGCCATCTATGACCCAGGCGACTGGTTCATCATGGGTGAATGGGGGCATCTCAGAAGCCATGCGGTGTTTGGCGAGATGAGCGCCTGGTACGTCAGCGGTGGCTACCGGATCAACGCGTTCACGCCCTATGTCACTTATGCGCGGTCGAAGACCCTGAGCGAAACGTCCACCGACGGGCTCGATGCCTCCAGCCTGCCACCCGAGCTGGCAGGGCCGGCGGGGGAACTCAACGGTGCCCTCAACGGCATTCTGGGTTCAGGCAGCCGCCAACAGACCTGGTCCCTTGGCGTGCGCTGGGACTTCGCTCCAAACATGGACGCCAAGCTGCAGTACGACCATACGCGTCTGGGCAACAATACAACGGGGCCATTGACTAATTTCCAAGCGGACTTCGAGCCGGGCGGCTCGTTCAGCCTGATCAGCCTCGCCGTGGATTTTGTTTTCTGATGGCCCCGATCATGCGGCTTCTAAGGCACACCCGGTGCGCGGTGGCGGGCATCGTCCTGTCCGCAGGCAGTGCGCTGGTCATGGCCGACGTGGTGGTGGTTGTCTCCAACGCCAGCCCGGTGAAGGCGCTGGCGGACAATCAGGTGGCCAATATCTTCCTGGGCAAGACCAATCGTTTTCCCGAGGGTGGGCAGGCGGTCCCCGTTGATTTGCCCGAAGGCTCGGCGATCCGCGATGAGTTCTACACCCGGTTCACCGGCAAATCCGCCGCGCAACTCAAGGCGCACTGGTCAAAAATTATCTTTACCGGCCGGGGCCAACCGCCGGAGGCCTTGTCAAACAGCGAGGAAGTGAAAAAGCATCTTGCCGGTCACCCCGACGGCATCGGCTACATCGATGCCCGTGAAGTAGACGACAGCGTTCGGGTGCTGCCGTCGGCGCCGCAGTGAGTTTCAGGTATCCGTCTTCTGCGCTTGCAGCAGTACCTCGAACTGATCGGCGGGCACCGGCTTGTTGAAGTAGAACCCCTGGAATTCGTCGCAGGCATTGTCCCGCAGGAAATCCGCCTGTTCCTTGGTTTCCACGCCCTGGGCGACCACCGTCAGGCTCAGGCTCCTGCCCATGCTGATGATGGCCTCGGTCAGGGCCCGATCTTCCGACACGCTGCTGACGTCGCGGATGAACGAGCGATCGATCTTGATGGAGTCGAGTGGGAACTGTTGAAGGGCCGAGAGCGAGGAGTAGCCAATCCCGAAGTCGTCGATGGCGATCCGGATGTTCAATTTCTTCAGCCCGGTGAGCACCTGTAGCGCGTTCCTGACATCCTGCATCAGCAGGCTTTCGGCGATCTCCAGCTCCAGCAGGCTCGCATTCATACCGGTCTCGGCCAATATCATGGCGAGATCCGTCAACAGATGCTCGTCGACAAACTGCCGCGCCGTCAGGTTCACCGCCATGCACAAGTGCGGCAGCCCTAGCTGTTGCCACGCCACGTTTTGCAGGCAGGCCGTCCTGAGTACCCACTTGCCAATCGGTACGATCAGGCCGGTCTCTTCGGCCACCGGAATGAATTGCATGGGCGCCACCAGGCCCAGGTCCGGGTGTTCCCAGCGTAGCAGGGCTTCCATGCCGGTGATCTGGCCGCTGCGGATATCGCGCTTGGCCTGGTAGTGAAGGCGAAATTCGTCACGCTCCAGGGCATGACGCAAACCGATTTCCAGCGTTTGCCGTTCCAGTGACTCCGCATTCAGCCTTTCGGAGTAGAACTGGAAGGTGTTCTTACCTTGCTGCTTGGCCTGGTACATCGCGATGTCGGCGTTTTTCTTCAGCGTCTGTTCGTCGAGGCCGTCGCGCGGATAGAGGCTGATGCCGATGCTGGCGGTGACGCGAAACTCTTGCCCTTGAAGGTTGAAGGGCCTGGCAATCGCGCCGAGGATTTTCTGGGCGGTGGTTGCCACGAACTTTTCATCCGACAGCTGCGGCAGCAGGATCACGAATTCGTCGCCGCCCAACCGGGCAACCAGGTCGCTTTCGCGCAGGCACGTCTTGAGGCGGTTGGCGACTTCTTGCAACAACTGGTCACCGGCGTCATGGCCGAGGGTGTCGTTGATCAGTTTGAACCGGTCGAGGTCGAGGAACAGCACGGCCATCTGCCGTTTGTAGCGGCTGGCTTCGCGGATGTTCTGGATCAACAGCTTGCTGAACAGGCTTCGATTCGGCAGCGCGGTGAGGCCGTCGTGGTAGGCCAGGTACTCGACGCGCTCGGCATGGGCGACCTTGGCTTCGGCGGCCTGCAGGCGGCTCTGCGCAAGCTGCCAGCTCATGCGGCTCAGCAGGCCGACCAGGCAGATCAGCAGCAGGCTGGCGCCGGCCGCTCGCCGCAGGTAGGCGTGCGCCTGGCGGGTCACGGCGACCAGTTGTTCCTCTTCGGATAACCCGACAATCACGGCCAATGGGAAGTCATAGAGTTGACGGGCGCTGGTGTAACGTCGCACACCGTCCCAGCGGTTGGTCAGCAGCAGCGCCTGGGTGTCCTCGGTGTCCGGCACCAGCGCCCCGTAGTCGACGGCATCGCCGGCAAGCACGGTCTCGCCCGTGCGCCGGACCCGGAAGACGCCATCGGTGCCGAGCATCCCCAGTACCCCCTGGGCGCCGAGTTTGGAGGCGTCATAGCTGCTGACGAAATAGGCCGCGTCCACCTCGACCCGGGCCATCCCCGAGAGCGTGCCATCCGCAGCGTTGAGGCGTCGACTGAAGCGCACCCGCCATTCCCCGCTCAGGGAATCCTTCCAGGGACGGCTGATCAGCAGCGTGTCGTTGTGCCGTAGCGTGCGCAGTTCATCCGCAGTGTCGCTCTGGCGGCTGTCGTTGACCCGGGTGCTGGCCACCAGCCTGGCGTTGCCGTCGACCACGCTGACGTCAAACAGCAGGGCCGGCGGCAACAACGCCCGCTCCTTGAGCCCGGGGAGCGGGTTGCGCTCGCCTTCAGCCTCGTAGGCGTACTTGACCAGCTTGAGGGTCTGGTCGATTTCACGCAGCGCCCGCAGCATCTGTGCTTCGTAGGTGGCACTGATTTCCAGGCTCAGCGCGGCGGCATTGCGCTGGGCGCGGGTCTGTTCGACGTTGATGAGATAGAGGGTGGCGGACCAGAGGACGACCAGCAGGAGCATCGCCAGCAGCGGGAGCAGGATGTAGGCCTCCCGAAGGTGGCCAAGGCCATGTCGAATGAGTCGGCCGGTGGCACTGGGCTGCCTGTCTGCGGAGGTTGCGATACCGGGAGCTTCTCTCAGTCCACTCGTCCGTTGGATCGACATGATGTGCTCCGTGCGTTGTAGCGGCATCCGGGTTAGGGAACATCCGCCGGGGTCCCCCATGAGGATGGGATGGCAGGTGCTCCCGATAGCGCTCGTGCGAAAAGGTTTTTTTCAACTGATTCGCAGGAAACTATAGACCAGAAAATGACTTTGCCCCGGGCAGTGCGAAGGCGCTGGCGCGCAAGGCCATCGCCTTCTTTCTACTCAACGTCGCCCGGTGCGCGTGCTCACATCCACCCACACCGCCAGCACCAGGATGCTGCCCTTGACGATCATTTGCCAGTAGCTGTCGACGTCGAGCATCGACATGCCGTTGTCCAGGCTGGTGATGACCAGCGCGCCGAGGAGCGCGCCGTAGACGGTGCCGGAGCCGCCGCGCATGGACGTGCCACCGATGAAGCAGGCGGCGATGGCGTCGAGTTCGCCCATGTTGCCAGCCGAAGGGGAGCCCGCCGCCAGGCGCGCGGTGTTGACCATGCCGGCAAGGGCGCACATCACCCCCATGATGCCGAAGATCCACAGCTTGACCGCCTGCACGTTGATGCCCGACAGGCGCGTGGCTTCCATGTTGCTGCCCACCGAATACACGCGTCGGCCAAACACGGTCTGGCTGGTGACGTAGCTGAACACACCCAGCAGCACCAGCAGGAGCAGCACCGGTACCGGGATGCCGTCGTAGCTGTTGAGGGTGTAGACGAACCCGGCCAGTACCGCGCCGATCAAGACCACCCGCAGCACGTCGCGCACCAGCGAGTGTGCCGCCAGGCCATGGAGGGCGCGATTGCGCCGCTGTTTCCAGGTCAGGAACAGGGTCAGCGCGAACAGCACCACGCCCAGCCCGGTCCCCACCGTGTGTGGCAAATAACCCTGGCCGACGTAGACCAGCTCCGGCGACACCGGGGCGATGGTGGTGCCGCCGGTCACCCCCAGCAGGATGCCGCGAAACGCGAGCATGCCACCCAGGCCGACGATGAACGAGGGGATGCGCAGGTAGGCGGTCATGTAGCCGTTGCCCAGGCCGATCACCAGGCCGCACAAGGCGACCAGGCTCAGGTTTGCCAGCAGCGGGATGTGATAGACCACGTCGAGAATCGCCGCCAGGCCACCCAGCAACCCGAGCAATGAACCCACCGACAAATCGATCTCGCCACTGATGATCACCAGCACCATGCCGCAGGCAAGGATCCCGGTGATGGACATCTGCCGCAGCAGGTTGGACAGGTTGCGCGGGGTCAGGAACCCGCCCTCGGTCTGCCAGCTGAAGAACAGCCAGATCAGCGCCACGGCGATCACCAGCGCGAGCATTTTGTAGCGGGAAAAGAGCTGTTTGACCTGATTCATCTACGCGGACTTCCGATCATTATTGTTATGGCCATCGGGATGGCTGAGCGCGGCGGCAAGCACCTGTTCCTGGGTCAGTTCATGGTTGATGAAGTCGCCGCGCAACTGGCCTTCGCCGATCACCAGGACCCGGTCGGACACCCCCAGCACTTCGGCCAGCTCCGAGGACACCATGATGATCGACACGCCTTCGGCCGCCAGCGCGCCCATCAGCTTGTAGATCTCGTATTTGGCGCCGACGTCCACGCCACGGGTCGGCTCGTCGAGAATCAACACCCGGGGCTTGGTCAGCAGCATCTTCGCCAGGACGGCCTTCTGCTGGTTGCCGCCCGAGAGGCTGGTGATCGGCAGGAACGGGCTCGCCGTCTTGAGGTGCATGCGCGCGATTTCCTTGTCGATGCTGCCCAGTTCGGCTTCGGCGTCGATGCGGGTCATTTTTGAATAACTGTCCAGCACCGCCAGGGTGATGTTCTGGCCCACCCCCAGGTCGGGAATGATGCCTTGGCGCTTGCGGTCTTCAGGGACCATGCACAGGCCGGCGCGGATCGATTTGAGGGGCGTGCGCGTGTCGATCGGCTGGCCGTCCAGCCAGACTTCACCCTCGTGACGACCGGGGTAGGCGCCGAACAGCGCCGAGACCAGTTCCGTGCGACCGGCGCCCACCAGCCCGGCGATGCCGAGGATTTCCCCGCGCTTGAGGACGAACGAAATGTCGTCGACCCGTTTGCGCCTGGGGTTGTCGACGTCGTAGCAGGTGACATGGCGCGCCTCGAAAATCACCTCGCCGATGGCGTGGGGTTCGGTGGGGTAGAGGTTGCTCATTTCCCGCCCGACCATCTGGGTGATGATCTTCGGAATGTCCATGTCGCTCATGGCGGTCGTCGCGATGTGCTTGCCGTCGCGGATCACCGAAATGGTGTCGCATACGGCGGCCACTTCGTCGAGCTTGTGGGAGATGTAGACGCAGGCGACGCCCTTGGCCTTGAGGTCGCGGATGATGTCCAGCAGCACCTCGATTTCCGAGCGGGTCAGGGCCGAGGAGGGCTCGTCGAGGATCAGCAGGCGCGCCTGTTTGTTCAGCGCCTTGGCGATTTCCACCAGTTGCTGGTAACCGCCACCGTACTGGGACACCGGCAGCGAGACGTTCATGTCCGGCACCTTGAGTTCACGCATCAGCGCTTCGGCGCGGTGGATCATCGCGGGGTAGTTCATGCGCCCGCCGGGCAACGTCAGTTCGTGGCCCATGAAGATGTTTTCGGCCACCGACAGGTCGGGCACCAGGGTCAGTTCCTGGTGAATGATGACGATCCCGGCGGCCTCGGTGTCGCTGATGGACTGCGCCTTGAGCGGTTGTCCGTCCCAGAGGATCTCACCGTCCCAGGTGCCGTGCGGATAGACCGCCGACAGGACTTTCATCAGCGTGGACTTGCCCGCGCCATTCTCGCCGCACAGGCCGACGCACTCACCGGGCCGGACCTTGATATCAATGCCGTTCAGGGCCTTGACACCGCCAAAGGACTTGACGATGCCGTTCATTTGCAACAGGTAATCGGACATGGCAAGGACTCGTGGAAAAAGACTTACACATAAGCTTGCCGGTCAGTCCCCTGTGGGAGCGAGCCTGCTCGCGATGGCGATGGATCAGCTTGCAGCAATGTTGAATGTGCTGCCGTCATCGCGAGCAGGCTCGCTCCCACAGGGACTGTGTTTGACTGACCGGTGGTGCTCAGGTCACTGCCCGGCAATCTGCGCCTTGGTGTAGAAGCCATCCTTTTCCAGCAAATCGATGTTGTCCTTGGTCAACGGCGTCGGGGTGAGCAGGATGGTGTCGACTTTCTTGGCGCCGTTGTCGTACTGCGAGCTGTAGGTCGGTTTCTCGTTGCGCGCCAGTTGCACCGAGAGCTTGGCGGCTTCGGAGGCGATCAGTTTCAGCGGCTTGTAGACGGTCATGGTCTGGGTGCCATCGATCACCCGCTTGACCGCGGCCAGGTCGGCATCCTGGCCCGAAATGGGCACTTTGCCGGCCATTTTCTGCGCGGCCAGGGCCTGGATCGCGCCGCCGGCGGTGGCGTCGTTGGAGGCGACGATGCCGTCTATCTTGTTGCTGTTACGGGTCAGGGCATTCTCAACGATGCTCAGGGCTTCGGTAGGGTTCCATTCTTTCACCCACTGCTGGCCGACGATCTTGATATCGCCCTTGTCGATGGCCGGTTGCAGCACTTTCATCTGGCCTTCGCGCAGCACCTTGGCGTTGTTGTCCGTCGGTGCGCCGCCGAGCAGGAAGTAGTTGCCCTTGGGCGCTGCCTTGAGCACGCCGCTGGCCTGCATCTCGCCGACTTTTTCGTTATCGAAGGAAATGTACGCGTCGATGTCGGCGTTGAGGATCAGCCGGTCGTAGGACACCACCTTGATCCCGGCCTTCTTGGCTTCGGCGACGGCGTTGGTCAGCACCGTGGCGTTGAATGGCACGATGACGATCACGTCGACGCCCCGGGAGATGAGGTTTTCGATCTGCGAGATCTGCTTCTGCTCGTTGGCATCGGCCGACTGGACGAAGACCTTGGCGTCGAGTTTTTCCGCCGCCGCGACGAAGTAGTCGCGGTCCCGTGACCAGCGCTCCAAGCGCAGGTCATCAATGGAAAAGCCGATTTTCGGGTGGGCTGCGTCGGCCATGACCGGCAGAGAGAGCAAGGCGAGAGCGCCGGCGAGCAGGGTGCGTTTGAAGGTATTCATGGTGGTGCGTCCTTTTATTGTTGTTTGAAAGACACTGCCTGACGATGAGCGTGATGCCGGTGAAACTGTAGAGCGTTGCGTGGCGCCGTGGGCAGAGATTTGTCGCGCGAATGTCACAGACCGTTGGCGAGTCGGCATCGCATCCCGGGGGGCTGCTGCGCAGCCCGGCGGGAGCAAGCTCCCTCGCCACAGGTCAGGGGTAGATAAACCGGTTGACCACGTTTTCGAGCATTTCCTGGCGACCGCTGACGGCCTGCGGATTCAACTCGTTGGCGAAGGCATGTTCGGCCAACGATTCGAGGCTGAACTCACCGGCCAGCACGCCCTGGCCGAGCGGCTGTTGCCAGCCGGCGTAGCGCTGATCCTTGAACTGTTGGAGCTGGTCGTTCTGGATCATCGCGGCGGCGCGCTCCAGCGACAGGGCCAGGACGTCCATGGCGGCGACGTGGCCGTGGAACAAGTCGATGTCGTCCACGCTCTGGCGACGCACTTTGGAATCGAAGTTGAAGCCGCCATTCTTGAAACCACCGGCCTTGAGGATTTCATAGGTGGCCAGGGTCATTTCCTCGACGCTGTTGGGGAACTGGTCGGTGTCCCAGCCGTTCTGCGGGTCGCCGCGGTTGGCGTCGATGCTGCCGAAGATCCCCAATGAGGTCGCGGTGGCGATCTCGTGATGAAAACTGTGCCCGGCCAGGGTCGCGTGGTTGGCCTCGATGTTGACCTTGATCTCTTTCTCCAGGCCGAACTGTTGCAGGAAGCCGAACACCGTGGCACTGTCGTAATCGTATTGGTGCTTGGTAGGCTCCTGGGGCTTGGGCTCGATCAGCAGGTCGCCCGTGAAACCGATCTTGTATTTGTGCTCGACCACCATTTGCATGAAGCGGCCGAGCTGTTCGCGCTCGCGCTTGAGATCGGTGTTGAGCAGGGTCTCGTAGCCTTCGCGGCCGCCCCACAGCACATAATTGGAGCCTTTGAGGCGCTGGGTCGCGTTCATCGCGCTGAACACCTGGGCAGCGGCGCAGGCGAAGACTTCCGGGTCCGGGTTGCTGGCGGCGCCGGCGGCAAAGCGCGGGTTACTGAAGCAGTTGGCGGTGCCCCACAGCAGCTTGATCCCGGTCTGTTCCTGGTGGCGCTCCAGGTGATCGACCATCTGCGCGAAGTGGTTGCGATACTCCTTCAGCGAGCTGCCTTCCGGGGCAACGTCGGTGTCGTGGAAGCAGTAGTAGTCGATGCCCAGCTTGCTGAAGAATTCGAACGCCGCTTCGGCCTTGCCGATGGCCAGTTCCATCGGATCCCCGGCGTGCTGCCACGAGCGCTTGAACGTGCCGGCGCCGAACACGTCGGACCCGGGCCAGACGAAGGTGTGCCAGTAGCAGACCGCCATGCGCAGGTGCTCGCGCATGGGTTTGCCGAGGACGAGCTTGTCGGCGTCGTAGTGGCGGAAGGCAAGGGGTGACTGGCTGCTGGAGCCTTCGTAGCGAATCTTGTCGACACCGGGGAAGTACGGCATGAGCGGTTTCCTTTTTATTCTTGGCGGTGTCCCGATACTAAACCCGGCCCCGCAGCTGCTGATTATGAAAATCACCAACCGGTCGTTCGATTTTGTATTGAGCTTGGGCACGCGCGCGCCTAGTCTTGTGCGCATCGGCCCAGGATGAAAAACAATGAAAACCGTCCCGCCCGTTCACCGCATTGCGTTGTTGTTCAACGGCAGCAAGATCTATGACCGCGGCATCATCAGCGGCATCGGCAATTACCTGAGCAGCACCCGCGCGTCCTGGGACTTGTTCCTGGAAGAGGATTTCCTCTGCCGCTTGAAAGGCATCGAGCGCTGGCAGGGCGACGGGATCATTGCCGATTTTGACGACCCGCTGATTGGCGAGGCACTGGCCGGGATCAAGTTGCCGGTGGTGGCGGTGGGTGGCTCCTATCAGGATGCGCGGGCCTACCCGAAGGGCATTCCCTACGTTGCCACCGACAACGACGCGCTGATGAAGCTGGCCTACGAGCACCTGATCGAGGCCGGGCTGACGCGGTTTGCCTGCTTCAGCCTGCCGGAAGCGCAGGCCAATCGCTGGGCCCAGGAGCGGGAAAAGGCCTTTCGCCGGCTGGTGCAGCGCGATGGGCTGCACGTCGAGGTCTATCGCGGCATGGGCACCAGCGCACCGCTCTGGGACAGTGCCGTCGAACAACAGATCGCCTGGCTGCAAAGCCTGCCCAAACCCATCGGCATCATCGCCGTCAGTGACGCCCGCGCCCGGCAGTTGCTGCAAGCCTGCCTGACCGCCGGCATCGCCGTGCCGGAACAGGTGGCGCTGATCGGCATCGACAACGACCCACTGACCCGCAGCCTGACGCGGGTACCGCTGAGTTCGGTGATCCAGGGCACCGAGACCATGGGCCGCACCGCCGCGCGCCTGCTCCATCAGATGCTCCACGGCATGCCGTCCACCGGCACGCAGATCCTGGTCCCGCCGGATGCGATCAACGTGCAGGTCTCCAGCCTGCACCAACCGTTGGGCAATCCCTACGTCATGCAGGCGCTGCTGTTCATCCGCCAATACGCCTGCCAGGGCATCAAGACCGCCCAGGTGGCGGCGTATGTCGGCGTATCGCGCTCATCCCTGGAGTCGCACTTTCGCAAGGCACGGGGCTGCAGCGTTCACGACGAGATCCTGCGCTTCAAACTGGCAGCGGCCACCAATGGACTGGAAAACACCGATTCAGCGATTGCCGACATCGCCCAGAATTGCGGCTTCAAGTCGGCGCAGTACCTGCACACGGTATTTCGGCGCGAGTTCGGCTGCACGCCTCGGGAGTATCAGCAGGCACAAGCCACGGTGTGACTGTATTGCCGCCTTCGCGAGCAAGCCCGCTCCCACAGTTATCCGCGTCAGGCATGAATCTCTGGTTCGCCTCAGATCCCCTGTGGGGGCGAGCTTGCTCGCGAAGAGGGCAGCACATTCAGCTCATGGGTGACTGACCTACCGCTTTCGCGAGCGAGCCCGCTTGTGTCTTGCGCTGCGATTA
>NZ_JAGGOF010000015.1 GCF_018614775.1 Pseudomonas fluorescens | reverse complement strand
CCACAAGCGGACGCAGAGCGTCCACGGCGGCATTCCCACGCAGAGCGTGGGAACGATCAGGAAAGCACATGAAAATCTCGAGACAAGCTTACGCCGACATGTTCGGCCCCACCGTCGGCGACAAGGTCCGCCTGGCCGACACCGAGTTGTGGATCGAAGTGGAAAAGGATTTCACCACCTACGGCGAAGAAGTGAAGTTCGGCGGCGGCAAGGTGATTCGCGATGGCATGGGCCAGAGCCAACTGCTGGCCGCCGACGTGGTCGATACGCTGATCACCAATGCGCTGATCATCGATCATTGGGGTATCGTCAAGGCCGATGTCGGCCTCAAGGACGGGCGCATCGCGGCCATCGGCAAGGCCGGTAACCCGGACATCCAGCCCGATGTGACCATCGCCATCGGCGCCAGCACCGAAGTGATCGCGGGCGAAGGCATGATCCTCACGGCGGGCGGCATCGATACCCACATCCACTTCATCTGCCCGCAGCAGATCGAAGAAGCGTTGATGAGCGGCGTCACCAGCATGATCGGTGGCGGCACCGGCCCGGCCACCGGCACCAACGCCACCACCTGCACCTCCGGCCCGTGGCACCTGGCGCGCATGCTCCAGGCCGCCGACGCGTTCCCGATGAACATGGGTTTCACCGGCAAGGGCAACGCCAGCCTGCCGGAGCCGCTGGTCGAACAGGTCAAGGCCGGGGCCATCGGCTTGAAGCTGCACGAAGACTGGGGCACCACGCCGGCCGCCATCGACAACTGCCTGAGCGTGGCCGACCAGTACGACGTGCAGGTGGCGATCCACACCGACACGCTGAACGAGTCGGGCTTCGTCGAAACCACCCTGGCCGCGTTCAAGGGCCGCACCATCCACACCTACCACACCGAAGGCGCCGGCGGCGGTCACGCGCCGGACATCATCAAGGCCTGCGGCTTCCCCAACGTGTTGCCCAGCTCCACCAACCCGACCCGGCCGTTCACCCGCAACACCATCGACGAACACCTGGACATGCTGATGGTCTGCCATCACCTGGACCCGAGCATCGCCGAAGACGTGGCGTTCGCCGAGAGCCGCATCCGCCGCGAGACCATCGCCGCCGAAGACATCCTTCACGACCTCGGCGCGTTCTCGATGATCAGCTCCGACAGCCAGGCCATGGGCCGGGTCGGCGAGGTGATCACCCGCACCTGGCAGACCGCCGACAAGATGAAGAAGCAACGCGGCGCCCTGCCCGGCGATGGCGCAGGCAACGACAACTTCCGCGTCAAGCGCTACATCGCCAAGTACACCATCAACCCGGCCATCACCCATGGCATCAGCCATGAAGTGGGCTCCATCGAAGTGGGCAAGTGGGCCGACCTGGTGCTGTGGCGCCCGGCGTTCTTCGGGGTCAAGCCGACGCTGATTCTCAAGGGCGGGGCAATTGCCGCCAGCCTGATGGGCGACGCCAACGCCTCGATCCCGACGCCGCAACCGGTGCACTACCGACCGATGTTCGCAAGCTTTGGCGGCTCGCGTCACGCCACCAGCCTGACGTTCCTCAGCCAGGCCGCCGTCGAAGCGGGGCTGCCGGAGCAGCTGGGTTTGAAGAAGAAAATTGCCGTGGTCAAGGGTTGCCGCGATGTGCAGAAGACCGACCTGATCCACAACGATTACCTGCCAAGCATCGACGTTGATCCGCAGACCTACCAGGTCAAGGCGGATGGGGTGTTGCTGTGGTGCGAACCGGCTGATGTGCTGCCAATGGCGCAGCGGTATTTTCTGTTTTGAGACGCTGTGGGAGCAAAGCTTGCTCGCGATACAGGCGACTCAGCCCCTGAGGCACCGAGTTGCATTCATCGCGGGCAAGCCTTGCTCCCACAGCGTGCATCGCCCATTGATTCGTTTCACTCCACCAGCCGTCCCAACCGCTGCTTGAGCATGCGGTTTTCGCTGCGCAGGTGCTGCACTTCTTCGAGCAGGTCCAGCGCCAGGGCGACGCCTTCCCACTCCAGCTCCAACTCGCGGCGCAGCTTGTCTGCGCGCCGGGCCAGGACCAGTTCGTAATCGGTAAAACGCCAGTCCGTCGGCGCCGCGCCATGGGGTTCGAGGATGCCATGGGCGACGATTTCGATCACATGGACATCCTGCAACGCGGCGGCTTCGCAGAACTCCGTCAGGGTCAGTTCAATGATCGGGTTGTTCATCAGCGGCTTCTCCCAATACGGTAACTGTCGAGTCTAGACCTGTGGGAGCAAAGCTTGCTGGCGATAGGCGCGCCTCAATGCCTGGGGACCGAGCGCCTTCATCACAGGCAAGCCTTGCTCCTGCAGCCGTCAGAAATTCTCCCGCGGATCGAACGCGGCTTTCTTCGCCAGCTCCGCCCACAGCGCCTTGACCGCCTCGTCGCTGGCCTTGGGCATCACGGCCTTGAGCTGCACGAACAGGTAACCGCGCTCGCCGGCCTTGTTGCGCAGGCCGTGGCCCTTGGCGCGCATGCGCTGGCCGTTCTGGCTGCCGGCCGGGACCTTGAGGTTGATCTTGCCGGTGAGCGTCGGTACCGCCACTTCGGTGCCCAGCGCCAGCTCCCACGGTGCCAGGGGCAAGGTGATGATCAGGTCCTGGCCCTCGACGTCGAACTTGGGGTGCGGGGCGAAACGAATGGTCAGGTACAAATCGCCATTGGCGCCGCCACCGATGCCCGGGGCGCCCTGGCCCTTGAGGCGGATGCGCTCGCCGTCGGTCACGCCCAGCGGAATCTTCACGTTCAGGCTCTTGCTGGTGTTGCTCACGTGCTGGCCGGCCGCGTTGTACTGCGGCACCTGGAAGGTGACCTTTTTCGACTCGGCCGACAGGGTTTCCTCCAGGAAGATCGGTAATTCCATTTCCACGTCCTGCCCTCGACGGCCGGCGCTGCGACCTGATTGTCCGCCGCCAAACCCTGGCCCGCGATTACCGAAAATCGAACTGAAGAAGTCCGAGAAATCCCCAGTGTCCTGGCCGCCAAAACCGCCACGGCTCTGCCAGCCCGGAGGGCCCTGGAACGGTTGACCGTGCTGGCCGTAGCGGCGCAGGTCGTCGTACTCCGCGCGCTTGTCGGCGCTTTTCAGCGCCTCATAGGCTTCGGAGACATCCTTGAACTTGGTCTCGGCGTCCTTTTCCTTGCTCACATCCGGGTGGTATTTGCGCGCCAGCTTGCGGTAGGCGGCCTTGATCGCGGCATCGTCGGCCGTCGGCTCCACACCCAGAATCTTGTAATAGTCTTTGAAGTCCATCTAAGCAATCCGTATCGATGTCGCGCCTGGACGACCGTTCCAAAGATTGGGACCGGGCGGCGGCGCAGAAGTTTATCGGCTCATGCCAGCAAGTTTGGGGGCATTGCGCTGTCTTTCAAGGTCAACGTTTGCAAATAAGCGGATAACCGGCCTTCGAATCCGCGTCGCGCTGACATACACTGCGCGGCCGTTTTTTAGCTGGAACCGCAACGACATGAAAAACGCATCCCCGGCCCGTGCCTGCGGCATCGACTTCGGCACGTCCAACTCCACCGTCGGCTGGCTGCGCCCCGGCATGGAAACGTTGATCGCGCTGGAGGACGACAAGATCACCCTGCCGTCGGTGGTCTTTTTCAATCTCGAGGAACGCCGCCCGGTGTACGGCCGCCTGGCCTTGCACGAATACCTGGAAGGCTACGAAGGCCGGTTGATGCGCTCGCTCAAGAGCCTGCTGGGCTCCAAGCTGATCAAGCACGACACCAGCGTGCTGGGCACCGCGATGCCGTTCAAGGACCTGCTGGGGCTGTTCATCGGCCAACTGAAGCTGCGCGCCGAAGCCGCCGCCGGTCGGGAATTCGAAGAAGTGGTGCTGGGACGTCCGGTGTTTTTCGTCGACGACGATGAGCTGGCCGACCAGGAAGCCGAGAACACCCTGGCCGACGTCGCCCGCGCCATCGGCTTCAAGGACGTCTCATTCCAGTACGAGCCCATCGCGGCCGCCTTCGACTATGAATCGACCATCGAGAAAGAAGAGCTGGTGCTGATCGTCGACATCGGCGGCGGTACGTCGGACTTCTCCCTGGTGCGCCTGTCACCGGAGCGGCGCGCCCATGACAACCGTCACGCTGACATCCTCGCGACCGGCGGTGTGCACATCGGCGGCACCGACTTCGACAAGCAGCTGAGTCTGCAGGGCCTGATGCCGTTGTTCGGCTACGGCAGCCGGATGAAGAGCGGCGCCTACATGCCCACCAGCCACCACATGAACCTGGCGACCTGGCACACCATCAACGCGGTGTACGCACAGAAATCCACCCTGGCCCTGAACAGCATGCGCTACGACATCGAAGACACCGGCGGCATCGACCGGCTGTTCAAGCTGATCGAACAGCGCGCCGGCCACTGGCTAGCCATGGAAGTGGAAGAAACCAAGATCCACCTGACCCATACGGACCAGCGCCATGTGGCCCTGGACCGGATCGAGCCGGGCCTGAGCGTGGACCTGAGCCGGGCGCTGTTCGAGTCGGCCATCGACGGCTTGCTGGGACGGGTCCGCGCCAGCGTCACGCAGCTGCTGGGCGATGCCAACGTCGGCGTCGATCAGGTCGATACGGTGTTCTTCACCGGCGGTTCCAGCGGCATCCCGGCGCTGCGCAACAGCGTCTCGGCAATGCTGCCCCAGGCCAAGCATGTCGAAGGCAACATTTTCGGCAGCATTGGCAGCGGGTTGGCGATCGAGGCGATGAAGCGGTATGGGACCGAGGTCTGATCCGAGTTCAGCGGCGCCTTGATCGCGAGCAGGCTCGCTCCCACATTTGAATCGCATTCTTTCTGGAAAAACTCGGTCAACTGTGGGAGCGAGCCTGCTCGCGATGGCGCCAGATCAGGCACTACACCCCTTGGCTCAAACCATCCCGATCTGCCGCAACTCACTCTTGAGGTACGCATAGTAAATCGGCCCCGCCACCACCCCCGGCAGGCCGAAGGCTGCTTCGAACACCAGCATGGCCATGAGCAGTTCCCAGGATTTTGCGCTGATCTGCCCGCCGACGATCCGGGCGTTGAGGAAGTATTCGAGCTTGTGGATCACGATCAGGTAGCCCAGCGCCGCCACGGCAACCCAGATCGACAGCGACAGGCCGACGATGGTGATCAGGGTGTTGGAGAGCAGGTTGCCGATGACCGGCAGCAGCCCCAACAGGAACGTCATCACGATCAGGGTCTTGGTCAGCGGTAGCTTGATGCCGAACAGCGGCAGGATAACGGCCAGAAAGATCGCGGTGAAGAAGGTGTTGAGCAGGGAAATCTTGATCTGGGCGAAGACGATATTGCGAAACGCCTTGACCAGCAGGTTCAGGCGATCGAACAGCGCGGCGGCCAGGGGTTTGCGCTTGGTCAGGTCGGGGATGCGCTGCAAGGCGACGATGGCCCCCAGGACCATGCCGATCAGCAGCGTCACGAACATATGAGCCGCATCCTTGCCCACCAGTTGCAGCTCGCTCAGGTGCTTGCTCATCCAGTCACCGATCGCTACCCGGAACTCGGCGGCGCTGGCTGGCAGGTAGGCGTCGATGAACGGCGGCAGCTGCCCACGGGCGCGATCGACCACCCCCATGAATTTGTCCAGCGACGCACCCGGGTTTTCCGCTTCGTGCAACAGGAAGCTGATGGCCCCGGCGAAAATCAGTGACAGTACGCTGACCACCAGCGTGCCCAGCAAGGCCACCGCCAGCCAGCGGGCACGCCGGCCCTCGATCAGTCGTTGCAACTGCGGGGTGAGCATGTTGACCAACTCGAACACCAGCAACCCGGCCAGCAGGCTCGGCAACAGGCGCAGCGGCAGTACCAGCAGCAACCCGCCAAAAATGATCACCCAACTGATCACCAACAACACATGACGCTGAGAAAACGTTGGCATACAGCCTCAGAACAAAACGGCGTGAAAGGACCGGCAGTCTGCCAGCCTTCCGCTGACAGCACTAGGGATTGTATCGGCCGACTTTGGTCGGGGTTCAGGGGATTTTGCAGCGCCTGTGAGGGCCCCATCGCGAGCAGGCTCGCTCCCACAGGGATTTGCATTGTCAGGTCCATTGTGGGAGCGAGCCTGCTCGCGATGGGGCCCTCACAGGCACCTGGCCCTTACTTGTTCTTCAGGCAATTGCTCATGAACGCTTTGCGCTCGTCGCCCTTGAGCGTCTTGGCGGTCGCGTCGGCGTTGCAGGTTTTCATGCGTTCCTGCGGCGTTCCCCCCCGTACTTCAGGCGGCTTGGTCCTCAGGCAGGTGCTCATGAACGCCTTGCGCTCGTCCCCCTTGAGCGCCTTGGCAGTGGCGTCGGCGTTGCAGGTGGTCATCTTGGTCTGTTGCGCCGTGGCGGCGAAACCCTGGGCGCACAGCAGCAAACCGATCATCAACAAAGGAACACGCAGCATCTTCATGACGTCCTCTCCAAAATGCCGCACGACCGTGACGGCGATGCACCCAGTGTAGACAATGCAGCCTAAACGCCCGCTGCTTTCAAGCGCTCTGCGTGTTCGACAAACAAGCGGATCGGCTCGGCGCCCTTGCCCACCAGCCCCAGTGATTGGTTGACGATGTCGAAGTGATCCAGTGGATAGTCATCGCCGATCACCGTGCCCAGGTGCGAGCTGTAGCGTCCGACCATGCCGTCGCATTGGCCGGCCTCGCGCACGAAGGTGCGGGCAAACAGCCGACAGCTTCGATTCGTGCCATCGAACAGGTTGCGGCCCTTGTCGGTCCTGCCCGGTTGCAGGGTCCCGGACCAGGAGTAATAACGCACGCCATTGACCTCTTCCGGCCCGTGTCCGCCCCAGGTTTGGGGCAATCCCTGTGGGTAGCGCTGATTGAACAGCGCTACCCCCGCCGTGGTGAGGGAGGCATGGGAAGCCTCCAGGTCTACCGGCAGTTTCGGTCCGCGATAACCGGTGTCCAGCCGGCTCATCAGGGCATTGACCAGGCGCAGCAAAGCGCTCAGCACCCGGCCCTTGGCGCTGTCGGCCGGATAGTGGGCTTGCAGGTAATCGGCCAGCTCGGAACCGTGGTTGGGACCGGCCACCGACGTCACCGAGGCCACCAGGTCCGGGCGTTTGGCGGCAGCGTAGCGGGCCGTGAGGCTGCCCTGGCTATGACCGATCAGATTGACCTTCTGCGCACCGGTCTGGCGCAGGATGTCCTCGATCCGGGCGAGCAACTGCTCGCCGCGCACCTCGGATGAATGCAGTGGCGAGACCTTCACCGCAAACACCACGGCCCCACCCCGGCGCAACGCCGAAACGATCCCATACCAATACGGATACAACACCAGACGAATGAAACCGAGCATCCCCGGAACCAGTACCAGCGGGTAACGCGTGTTGCAGCGTTGCGACATGGGCGGACATCCTTGTGAAGCAGTGAATGGGCTAAGGGCCAGTCTGGATCCCCTTCATGACACCCTCGCCGTCATTGTAGGCAATGGGACATTGCATAAAACTTTTCGCCTCGTTCGTCACTCCCACCCTAGGAAGCGATCACGTCCCGAGAGCGTGACGCCCCAACCGGATCAGCCTCCAGGAGAACGAGATGAACGACATGCACTTGACCGATGTAACCACCCTGCGCGAACGGGCGCGGCAGAACGTGCAGAACGGCGCAGTGACCGAGGGCTACAGCGCCGACCGGGAGGAGGTCATCCGCCTGCTCAATGAAGCGCTGGCCACTGAACTGGTGTGCGTGCTGCGCTACAAGCGCCACTACTACATGGCGACCGGCCTCAAGGCCAGCACGGCGGCCAGTGAGTTTCTCGAGCATGCGAACCAGGAGTCCGAGCACGCCGACAAACTGGCCGAGCGTATCGTGCAGTTGGGCGGTGAGCCGGAGTTCAACCCCGACCTGTTGACCCGCAACTCCCACGCCCAATACGTGGCGGGCAATACCCTCAAGGAAATGGTCTACGAGGACCTGGTGGCCGAACGGATCGCCATCGACAGCTATCGGGAAATCATCCAGTACATTGGCGAAAAAGACCCGACCACCCGGCGCATTTTCGAAGACATCCTGGCCCAGGAGGAAGAGCACGCCGACGACATGGCCGATATCCTGGCCGATCTGTAAAACCGTATCGCGAGCAGGCTCGCTCCCACACTTGATAGCCTGTGGGAGCGAGCCTGCTCGCGATGAGGCCGGCAGCCTCACCACAAATCCATGAGCTACCGCGTCGGCTTCACCGTCACCGGCGCCTTGCCCGCCTTCATCTGCTCCAGCAGTGGCGCGCACTGGTTAGGCTCTCCCCCGCTGGGTGCAACCAGCGCCAGCAAGCCGGCCGCCGGTGCGGCGATCACACCCAGCGCCACCATCCCGGCCCCGCGCAGCATCAGCGGAACGGCCTTGACGCCGGCGGCGGGTTTGGCGAAGGAGCCGCGCACATACAGCGGCGAACGCAGGGAAATCAGTCGCCAGCCCTTGGACTCCGGGGTGACGGTCAGGTCGAGCTTTTCCGTGGCCATGTTCGCCGTGCCATCGACGTAGATGATCGCGTTCTCGGTGTCGAACACAAACAGGCGAGTGGTCGCCAGCCCGGTCTTGATGTCGAAGTCCGCCGCCGCGCAGTTGATCTTCACCTCCTTGTCACCAAAGATTTTTCCGACCACGTAGTTGCCGACGTTCAGCCCCGCCAGCTCCATCAATTCACGACTGATGGCGCCGTCGTTGATGAGCATTTTCAGCGTGCCGCTGGAGGTGCCCAGCAACGCCGCGACCGAGTTGCCGCGCCCGGAGAGATCGGCATCGCCGTTGAGTTCACCGAAGCTGGTTTTCATCGGCTCGAAACCGGGAAACAGCTGCTTGAGCTTGAAGCCCCGCGCCGTCAGCTTCGCCTGGCCTTCAAGGGGCTGGGTGTGGCCGTTGAGGCGGATCTGCGCATCAAGCCGGCCACCGGCCACGCCGAAGCGCAGTGGCTCAAGGCTCAATTGGCCATCGTTGAGCACCAGGTGGGTGTAAAGGTCGGTAAAGGGCAATTGCTCGCTGTGGACAATGCGCTTGCCGGTGAACTCCACATCGGCGTCCATCGCACTCCAGCGTTCGGTGCGAAACGCTTCGACCGGCAAGACCTTGTCGGTCGGCTGTTTGCTGGCTCCGCCCCGGGTTTTCTGCTCGGTGTTGGAGTCAGCGCCGATCAGCGGCGCCAGGTCGCTGAACAGCATCTGATTGGAGACCAGCGCGCCGCTGAGTTTCGGCCGCGGCTGGCTGGCGACGTAGGCGAGGCTGCCATGGATATCGCTGTCACCGATCTTGCCGTTGAAGTCGTCATAGCGAAACAACGCTCCACCCGGTTCGTGGAGCTTGGCAATCAGGCGGCCATCGGTGGCGTAGGGCGGCGAGTCCGGCAGGGTCACGCCGGTCAATGGATAGAGATGGGCCAGGCTGCTGCCGGCCAGCTTCAGACGCAGATCGAGGGCGCCCAGGTTCATCGGATCGGTGAGCGTGCCGGCCAGTTCGATGCGGGTATCGGCGATTTTCGCCTGGGCCTGCAACGGGAAAGGTCGCGAGGCGTCCTGCAACGCCAACAGGCCACCTACCTTGCCGGAGCCGGTAAGGTTCTGTCCGTGGTATTGCCCGTCGACCTTGAAGGCAAAGGCATAATCCTGCGGCGCCGCGCCCTTCTCCTGGACCTTTTTGGCGGCCTTGTCGCCGACGATATCGCTGAACGGGATGGGTTTGCCCAACGGGTCGATCAACAGGTCAAGACGAGTCTTGAGGGTCTGGTCGTCGAGGGTGACATGGCCCTTGTCGAAGCCGATGGCGCCAATGTTCACCGCCCAACTGGACGGCTCCGCCTGCGGGTCCTTGGGGTCGAACTGGAAGGTCCAGTTGGCGCGTCCATCGGCCAGGCGTTGCAGATTGGCGTCGGGTTCAGTCAGGTCGATGCGCGGGATCACCACCCGCCGGCCCAGCAGCGCCAAGGGCGAAATACGCAACTCAACGCGCTTGAGCGTGGCCATCTGCGGGGTTTTCGACCAGTCCGGGTTACCCAGGCTCACGTCCTCGGCCACGACATGGGGCCACGGCAGCCAGGCTCGCCAACCGCCTTGCTCCGACTCGCGCTGCCACACCACCGCCAGGTTGCCGTTGATGGCAAACGGGCGATGCAGTTCCTCGGACACCTTGGCGTTGAGCGTAGGTTTGATCCGGTTCCAATCGAAGAACACGATGACCAACACCAGCACGGCCAGCAGGACAACAAGGCTGGCAAAGCCCCAGGCGAGGATTTTTGAGGTGCGCGTCATGCACAAGGCTCCTGATGACAAGTCGGCGCCTGGACTGCGACGCCTTAAAAAAAACGAGCCTGTAGCCGGCTCGTCATGAAAGGTCAGACTGGCAAAACGGCCGACAGGTTTACACCACGGGCGGTGACGGCACAAAAAAATCTCGAAATCCTGACCAATCCGCCAGCCACCTGTTACCGCGCCCGCACATTTGCGCGGCAACAATGGGTACAAAATACCCACTACGGTGCAAAACCGTACCTCGGAAAGGCCCGTGCTAGAGCCTTCGCCCGGAACAATCAATTCCGTTGATTATTACCATTGCGTTTATGAACTTTTATATCGACTTATCGAGAGTAGCATTGCCCTCGTACCCACTTTATCGCCCTCCCAAGGAGCAATGATCATGAAACGCCAATTACTGATGAGCCTATCCCTTTCACTGCTGGCCTCGACTGCTTTTGCAATGCCAGCGTCCGAACAAGCCACGCCGCAAGTCAAGGACAGTCATTCCGTGTACACCCAGACTGTCGCTGAAGGTGGCCGTGATCGCCTGGAAGAGAAAGGCCTGGTTCAAGATGGTTCCGACCGTACCCCACAAGGCCAGGCCCTGGCAGCCGATGGTTCCGAACGCACCCCACAAGGCCAGGCCCTGGCAGCTGATGGTTCCGAACGCACGCCACAAGGCCAGACCCTGGCAGCCGATGGTTCCGAGCGCACGCCACAAGGCCAGACCCTGGCAGCCGATGGTTCCGAGCGCACGCCACAAGGCCAGACCCTCGCCGAAGGCGGCGGTGACCGCGTAATCGACCGCAACAGCGCTGTGAGCTGAGCCCATGGCGGCCATGAAAAAGCCCGATTCCTGTAGTCGGGCTTTTGACTTTTAAAGCATCTGGTTTCCCGCGTGATTCCCCCCTACCGTTCGACGCCGGCAAAGCCGATTTGCTAAAGTGCATCGCTCCCGTGAATCAGAAGTCAGCCCTTGCGATGCTGCCCCGCGCCGAACAGAAACAACAGACTCGAATGGCCCTGATGGAGGCTGCCCGTCATCTGATGGAGTGCGGCCGGGGATTCGGCAGCCTGAGCCTGCGCGAAGTCGCCAGGACGGCGGGGATCGTCCCCACCGGGTTCTATCGGCATTTCGACGACATGGATCAACTGGGCCTGGCGCTGGTCTGCGAAGTTGGCCAGACCTTTCGCGAAACCATCCGCCTGGTGCGCCACAACGAATTCGTCATGGGCGGCATCATCGATGCGTCGGTGCGGATCTTCCTCGACGTGGTGCAAGCCAACCGATCCCAGTTCCTGTTCCTCGCCCGCGAGCAATACGGCGGCTCACTGCCAGTGCGCCAAGCCATTGCGCGGCTGCGCGAAGACATCAGCTCGGACCTGGCCGCCGACCTGGTGTTGATGCCCAAGCTGCAACACCTGGACCTCGCCGCGCTGAGCGTGATGGCCGATCTTATCGTCAAGAGCGTGTTCGCCACCCTGCCGGACATCATCGATCCGCCCCTCCAGGCGCCACCCGAACACCTCACGCCCCAGGGGAAGATCACCCAGCAATTGCGGTTTATCTTCATCGGCCTGAAACATTGGCAGGGGCTGGGCAGTACCGAATAACCGCCAACCCTCGACCTTTATAGAGATTCAATGTGGGAGCGAGCCTGCTCGCGAAAGCGGTGTATCAGTGAAATCAATATGGGCTGACCCGACGCCTTCGCGAGCAGGCTCGCTCCCACAGAACCTCACCAAGCTACAAAATAGTGCACCCCCTTACACGGCGCACCAATTCGGTTCGATATATCTCTAGCGTTGAACCGTCAGCCCGGCATCCCGCAGCTATTTCCTACATCCCTTTCAATTGGCAAGCCCCTTGCTCTAAACACCGCATCGCTCATGGCTGGAAGTATTCCGATGTTGGTGATTCATCGCAGAATCGACACTCAACCCCGCTGGGACGCCGAGCTGCGCCTGACCTTTGACGCCCGCAGCAAAAGCCGCCTGCGCTGTTTCAGTGCCGAGGGGGAAGACGTGGGGTTGTTTCTGGAGCGCGGCCAGCCGCCGCTGTACGACGGCGAATGCTTGCAGGCCGAGGACGGGCGGATCGTACGCGTGTGTGCTCGCCCCGAACAACTGCTGCACGTGACCTGCGCCAACGCGTTCGAGCTGACCCGCGCGGCCTATCACCTGGGCAATCGCCATGTCGCCCTGCAAGTGGGCGATGGCTGGTTGCGCCTGCTGGACGATTACGTGCTCAAGGCGATGCTCGAACAACTGGGCGCCGGCACCGAATCCATTGAGGCCCCGTTCCAACCGGAGCACGGCGCCTATGGCGGCGGCCACCACCACTCTCGGCACGGCGACGAAGACTTCAACTACGCGCCGCGTCTGCATCAGTTCGGCGTGCGCACATGAACCCGGCCTGGGCGCTGCTGCGCCTGGCCAGCCCGCAACTGCCGATTGGCGGCTACAGCTATTCCCAAGGGCTGGAGATGGCGGTGGATAACGGCCAGGTCAACCATGCAGACGCCGCGCGCCGCTGGATCAGTGATCAATTGCTGCTGAACCTGGCCCGCTTCGAAGCGCCTCTGCTGCTGGCGCACTGCACCGCAGCCGCCGCCGGCGACTGGGCTGCGCTGCTGCAACACAGCGAGCAACACCGTGCCAGCCGGGAAACCCGTGAGCTGTACCAGGAAAGCCGGCAGATGGGTTATTCGTTGCAGCAACTGCTCAACGGCCTGCCGGACCTTGATGACGCCGCCCGGCAGTTCCTCGAACAACGCAGCGAACCGCACCTGGCCCTGTGCTGGGCACTGGCGGCGCGCGCCTGGCAGATCGCGCCTCAGGACGCCCTCGCCGCGTGGCTGTGGAGCTGGCTGGAAAACCAACTGGCAGTTCTGATGAAAACCCTGCCCCTGGGCCAGCAAGCTGCCCAGCGCCTGACCAGCGAACTGCTGCCGCTGCTGCAACAGGCCCAACACACCGCCTCAAGCATTGATCCCGAGCATTACGGCAGCGCCGCGTTTGGCCTGTCCCTGGCGTGCATGGCCCATGAGCGCCAGTACAGCCGTCTGTTCCGTTCCTAGGAGACCCACATGAACACACAACCTTTGCGCGTCGGTATCGGCGGCCCGGTGGGCTCCGGCAAGACCGCCCTGACCCTGGCGCTGTGCCTGGCCTTGCGCGAGCGCTACAACCTGGCGGTGGTCACCAACGACATCTACACCCGTGAAGACGCCGATTTCCTGGTGCGCAACGAAGCCCTGGCGCCGGAGCGGATCATCGGCGTGGAAACCGGCGGCTGCCCGCACACGGCGATTCGCGAAGATGCCTCGATCAACCTGGAGGCGGTGGATCAACTGAACCGGCGCTTCCCAGGCCTGGACCTGATCCTGGTGGAATCGGGCGGCGACAACCTCTCGGCGACTTTCAGCCCGGAGCTGTCGGACCTGACCATCTATGTCATCGATGTCTCGGCCGGTGACAAGCTGCCGCGCAAGGGCGGGCCGGGGATCTGCAAATCCGACCTGCTGGTGATCAACAAAATCGACCTGGCCCCGCTGGTGGGGGCGTCCCTGGAGATGATGGACAGCGACACCCGGCGGATGCGCAACGGCAACCCGTTCGTGTTCAGCAACCAGAAAACCGGCCAGGGCCTGGACGAGATCATTGCCTTCATCGAACGCCAGGGCTTGCTGACCGCTGCCTGATTTTTCGACTTTTCAACAAGGAAGCCTTTTCATGACACTCAACCGCATCCTCGGCGCCCTCGCGCTGCTGCTGGCCCCGACCCTGGCCTTCGCCCACCCCGGCCATGGCGACAACGGATTGATCGCCGGCCTGGGCCACCCCATCGGCGGGCTCGACCATTTGCTGGCGATGCTGGCGGTCGGCTTGTGGGCCGCGCAACAACAGGGCGCCGCGCGCTGGGCGTTGCCTTGCACGTTCGCCGGTACTCTGCTGATCGGCGGTTTGCTGGGTTTCGAAGGCCTGGAGCTGCCGGCGCTGGAAAGCACAATTGCCGCCTCGGTCCTGGCCCTGGGTCTGGCGGTGGCATTGGCGGTGCGTCCACCGTTGAGCCTGGCGATGGGCGCGACGGCGCTGTTTGCGCTGTTCCACGGTGTGGCCCACGGCTTGGAATTGCCGGACATGTCGAGTCCATGGGCGTATGCCGCCGGGTTCGTCGCGGCGACGACGGCGCTGCATGGCGCAGGCTTCGCCCTGGTGCGCGTGTTGCCGCGAGCGGCGGCGCCGTTGGTGCGGCTGGCGGGCGCGGCTTCGGCGGGGGCTGGGGTGTGGTTGTTGGCGGGTTGATTCTTTAGCGCCTGCGCGGGCCTCATCGCGAGCAGGCTCGCTCCCACAGTTGATGGGTGTACACAGCGCCATGTGGGAGCGAGCCTGCTCGCGATGACAGACTTACAGGCGCTACCTATCTGAAGTCGATCACTCTGCTACCATGTCGCGCAATCGCCCCCAGCCGTGACGACGTCCGCCAATGCCTGATGCTTCCCGCCCCGCTCACCAGCCTGAATTGACCGCCCTGTTCGCCACGGTGCGTCAGCATTTTCACGAGGTGATCGTGCCGATGTGGCAAGGCCCGGGCTGGAATGCCGAGCTGGCGTTGCCTTACGAGTCACTGGATGCCGAGCACACGCCGCTGCCGCCCCAGCGCTACCGCGCCATGGCCTGTGCACGGCAGCTGTATGTGTTCGCCAGCCTGATTGGCGAAGTGCCCCAGGCCGAGGAGCGGGCCGGCGCGTTGTTTCGCTCGCTGCAGCGGCACTTCCACGATGCCGAACACGGTGGCTGGTTCTACAGCATCGACCCGCAAGGCGCGCCGCTGGACACCGGCAAGGACCTCTACACCCACGCCTTCATCCTGTTTGCCTGCGCCCATTACTGGGACAAGGTCCGCGAGCCGCTGGTGGAATCGGTGCTCAACGCCGCCCTGGAAGTCATCGCCCGGCGCTTTGCCTCGGGCGACGGCCTCTACGAAGCGAGCCTGAAGCGTGACTGGTCGACGCTCGGCTCCGGTCCGCTGCAAAACCCGCTGATGCATTTGGCTGAAGCCTTTCTCGCCACCCTCTCGGTTCGCGAAGACGTCAACGCCCGTCAAGCGCTGCTGAGCCTGTGCGACGGGATGTTCAAGCGCTTCACCGAGCCGAAGTTGGGCGTGATGATGGAAAAACCGCTCAAGGCTGGGGATAACTGGTTCGAGCCAGGCCACCAGTTCGAGTGGTATTTCCTGCTGGCCTCCTCGCCGCTGCTGCGTGAGAGCAAGTTGCACGCGGCCCTGGAGCGAAGCTTTGGCTTTACCGAACAACACGGCGTGAACCCGCAGTCCGGCGCGGTGTGCGCCATGTTGAACCTGGCGTCCCCCGTTACCGCACGCGATGCCACCCAGCGCATCTGGGCGCAGGCCGAGTACCTGCGCGCACTCACCCTGCGCCCGGACAGTCAGGCTGCGTTGCTGCGTCAGTTACAGGCGCTGCAACAACATTTCCTGCATGCCAAAGGCTGGAACGAATGCCTCGACGCTGAAGGCACCGTCAGCCGTCGGGACATGCCGTCCACCACGCCGTATCACCTGATGACCTGTTATCGCGGGTTGGCCGATTACCTGGCTTGACCGCTCGACTGCTATCGCGGGCAAGCCTTGCTCCCACAGGTTTGAATCATTCCTGGAGCAAAGTATGTTCCCCCGGTACAAGGCTTTCTGTGGGAGCAAGGCTTGCCCGCGATGAACGATAACGCGGTCTTATCCCTGGTTGTTGCGCTCAATGGCAAACCCGGCCCAGGTCTGGCTCACCGGCATCAGCTCCAGGCTGTTGATGTTGATGTGCGCAGGGGTGTTGAGCACCCAGTAGATGGTCTCGGCGATGTCTTGCGGCTGGATCGGCTCGGCGCCAGCGTAGGTCGCGTTGTAGCGGTCCTGGTCGCCGCCGAAGCGCACCAGTGAGAACTCGCTCTCGCACAGGCCCGGCTCGATGTTGCTCACCCGTACGCCCGTACCTTGCAGGTCGCAACGCAGGTTCAGGGAAAACTGTTTGACGAAGGCTTTGCTCGCGCCATACACGTGGCTGCCCGGATACGGGTAATTCCCCGCGATGGAACCCAGGTTGACGATCCCGGCGCCACGGCCGTGGGCGATCAGGCGCGGCAACAGCAGGCGCGTGCTGTAGAGCAACCCTTTGACGTTGGTGTCGACCATGGTGTCCCAGTCATCGAGGTCGCATTTCGGCGCCGGATCGACGCCCAGGGCCAGGCCGGCGTTGTTGATCAGCCCGCGCAGCGTGGCGAAGGACGGCGGCAGGTTGGCGATGGCCTCTTCCATGGCCTTGCGATCGCGCACGTCAACTACCAGGCCGTGGACCTCGGTCTGCTTCGACAACTCGGCACACAGGGCCTTGAGGCGTTCTTCACGACGACCGGTCAGCACCAGTTTCCAACCGGCCTCGGCAAAACGACGGGCGCAGGCTTCACCAAAACCGGACGTGGCGCCGGTGATAAACAGGGTGTTGGACATCGTGTTCTCCTTGGTCGGGCTTGAATAGCGCATTGAATGGAAATCGGCCCACAGCATGCCCGGCCCGATACGGCAGGGGCAAGGTTTGTAATATCCTGACAACTGTTCATAAAACAACCAACCACCTTGAAGCCTTGTGGAACAAGGCCTGCAAACGGTTGCGCGCACCTTATCCACAGGCGGGTCCACAGCAATCGGGGGCAAGTACAAAGGCTCCAAGCCGCTGTGCATAAGGCTTTGCGGGGGTTTTGGAAAGTTTTTTCGCTTGACCCCGCAACTGAGGTTGTGCAGATCAAGTTATCTGCTATAAGCCAAGGCTCCACACAGCGATGGCTCCAAGCCAGTAATTACGGCCTTCAGCGCGGTCTTTCCAGAGTTTAATCACAGACTTATCCACAGGCTGGCGGCGTTTTTTTCGTGCCGTCAGTGAGGGCCATAAAGGGGTTGACAATGACTGTCACTACGCACCTGAAAACACCTGATCAATAATTAATCAACACTCTGAAAGCCACGTTTTTAAAGGCTCATAGCCAGATACACCCACGTTACCCACAGCCGGTTCCACAGCAAACGGGGACAAGTCAAAAGCGTGATAAAACAACTGTTTGCGGCGACTTTATGTCGCGCTTTGGCAAGGGTTCAGGATTGTTTTCCACAATTCCTGTTTCCGCATAAACCCTGTGGGAGCGAGCCTGCTCGCGATGGCGGATTGTCAGCTGAAACTTGAGTGACTGATCCACCGCTATCGCGAGCAGGCTCGCTCCCACAGGGGTTAGCAGTGTTCTGGAAGAGATAAAAAAAACCGGCGATCACTCGCCGGATTTTGCCGCATCAACCTCAATGCCCGCCCAGATACGCGTTGCGCACCTCTTCGTTGGCGAGCAGTTCCTTGCCGGTGCCGGTCAGGCGGATCTCGCCGTTGACCATCACGTAGGCCCGGTCCGACAGCTTGAGGGCGTGGTTGGCGTTCTGCTCCACCAGGAAGATGGTCATCCCGGTGGACGCCAGCTCCCGCAGGGTCGCGAAGATCTGTTTCACCACGATCGGCGCCAGCCCCAGGCTCGGTTCGTCGAGCAGCAACAACTTAGGCCGGCTCATCAATGCCCGGGCGATGGCGAGCATCTGCTGCTCGCCGCCGGACATGGTCATGGCCCGCTGGTTGCGTCGCTCCTTGAGCCGTGGGAACAACTCGAACATGCGCTGCATGTCTTCGCTGGCGAACTTGTCACCGATGGGAATGGTGCCCATCAGCAGGTTTTCCTCGACGGTCATGTCGGGGAACACCCGCCGCCCTTCCGGCGATTGCGCAATGCCGTTGGACGCAATGTAGTGAGACGATTTGTGGGTGATGTCCACGCCCTGGTAGAGGATCTGCCCGCCGGCCGCGCGCGGCTGGCCGAAAATCGACATCAGCAGCGTCGATTTGCCGGCACCGTTGGAGCCGATCAGGCTTACGGTCTCGCCTTCGCCAATGTGCATCGAGACTTTCTTCAGGGCCTGGATCGGCCCGTAGAACACGTCCAGTTCCTTGAGTTCGAGGATCGGTCCACTCATACCAGTTCCTCTTCATCGGCACCCAGGTAGGCCGCGATCACTTTCGGATCGTTGCGAATCGCCTCCGGACCGCCTTCGGCGATCACGTTGCCGTGGTCCAGCACCACAATGTGGTCGGAAATGCTCATTACCATGCCCATGTCGTGTTCGATCAGCACCACGGTCAGATCGTGCTCGTCACGCAGCAGCCGGATCATCGCGCTCAGCGCTTCGGTTTCCTGAGGGTTGAGGCCGGCCGCCGGTTCGTCGAGGCAGATGATCTGCGGACGGGTGCACATGGCCCGGGCAATTTCCAGGCGGCGCTGCTGGCCGTAGGAAAGCTCCCCGGCCAGGCGGTTGGCGCAATCCACCAGGTCCACCACTTCCAGCCAGTAGAAGGCGTGGTCCAGGGCATCGCTTTCGGCCTTGCGGTAGCCCTTGGTGTTGAGGATGCCGGCCACCAGGCTGCGATTGACCCACATGTGCTGGGCCACCAGCAGGTTTTCCAGCACCGACATTTCCTTGAACAGGCGAATGTTCTGGAACGTCCGCGCCAGGCCGGCGCGGTTCACCAGATGGGTACCGCCAAACATCTTGTAGTACAACCGGCTGGCGAAGGACTTCGGCGACACGAAATCGGTGGGGCGAAACGCTTCGCCCAACAGTTTGATGACGTTGGTCCGCTCGCCGCGCACGTTGAGCTCGATCTTGCCGCCCGAGGCCTTGTAGAAGCCGGTCAGGCAGTTGAACACCGTGGTCTTGCCCGCACCATTGGGGCCGATCAGGGCGAAGATCGAGTTGCGCTTGACCTTCAGGCTGACGTCGCTGAGGGCCTTGATGCCGCCGAACTGCATCATCAGGTTTTCGACGGAGAGTACGACTTCGCTCATGGCGCTACTCCTTTACGCGGCGTCACACCGGTACGGCTGATGCGAATCAGGCCGCGAGGTCGCCAGATCATCATCAACACCATCAGCACGCCGAACAGCAGCACCCGGTATTCAGAGAAGCTGCGCAGCAGCTCCGGCGCCACGGTGAGCACGAATGCCGCGATCACCACACCGACTGTCGAGCCCATGCCACCGAGCACCACGATCGCCAGGATCAGCGCCGATTCGAAGAAGGTGAACGACGACGGGTTGACGAATCCCTGGTAGCTGGCGAAGAACACCCCGGCCAGGCCCGCCGTGGAAGCACCGATGGTGAAGGCCGAGAGCTTGACCAGCACATGGTTCAGGCCCATGGAGCGGCAGGCGATTTCATCTTCGCGCAGGGCTTCCCAGGCACGTCCGACCGGCATGCGGGTCAGGCGATGCTTGATGTAGAGCACCAGCAGCACCACGATGAACAGCACGATGTAGATGAACAGGAATTTCAGGTTGGGGTTGTAATCGATGCCGAAGAACTCATGGAACGGCACGCCACCGTCCTTCGCCCTTCGCCCGAACTCCAGGCCGAAGAAGGTCGGCGACGGTACAGGCATGCCATTCGGCCCGCCGGTGAAGGACAGCCAGTTGTTGAGCACCAGCCGGATGATTTCACCGAAGCCCAGGGTGACGATCGCCAGGTAGTCACCGTGCATTCGCAACACCGGGAAACCCAATATGCAGCCGGCCATCGCCGCCGCAATCGCCGCCAGCGGCAGCACCGTCCAGAAACCCAGCCCCAGGTATTGATAACCCAACGCCAGGCCATAGGCGCCAATGGCGTAGAAGGCCACGTAACCCAGGTCGAGCAGCCCCGCCAGGCCGACCACGATGTTCAGGCCCAGGCCGAGCAGCACGTAGATCAGCCCGAGGATGACCACCGTGAGCACGTATTTGTTGGCGAAAAAAGGAAACACGATGGCAATCACGATCAGCGCCGGGATGATCCAGCGCAGCCGCGACTTGTAGTCCGGTGGCAATACATGCACGCCGGAGCCGGTGCTTTCGAACCCCTGGAGCACTTTCAGGCCCTTGGGCGTTTGCAGGAACAGGCTCAAGGCAAAGCGCCCGACCATGACGATCGCCACCAGCCAGCCGACGCGGGCCGGTTGCAGGTTGAAGCTGTAGCCGTCGAGCACTACGCCGACAATCGGCCCGAACACGATCAGCGAGATCAGCCCGGCCAGGATCGCGTCGATGACGCTCTGTTTGATATCAATCGGTTTATTGGCAGCAGACATACTTATACCTTCGCCACGAGTGGGCGACCCAGCAGGCCTTGGGGACGGAAAATCAGGATCATCACCAGCAGCGAGAAACTGAACACGTCTTTGTAGTCGGAGTTGATCAGACCGGAGAACAGCGACTCGGAGATCCCGAGGATGATCCCGCCGAGCATCGCCCCAGGCAGGGAGCCAATGCCGCCGAGGACCGCCGCGGTGAACGCCTTGATGCCGATGATGAAGCCGGCATAGAAATCGAACGTGCCGTAGTTCATGGTGATCAGCACGCCGGCCAAAGCCGCCATGGCCGCCCCGATGATGAACACGTAGGAAATCACCCGGTCGGTGTTGATCCCCAGGATCGAGGCCATCTTGCGGTCTTGCTGGGTAGCGCGGCACATGCGTCCGAGCTTGGTGTACTTGATGATGTAGGTCAGCAGGCCCATCCCGGCAAACGCCGCGATCAGGATGAAGATCTTGGTGTAGGTCAGTTGCACGAAACCACTGCCGATGTCGACGCGCATGGCGCCTTCCAGCAGTGTTGGCACACCCTGTTGGCGGGCGCCCTGGCTGATCTGCGCGTAGTTCTGCAGGATCAGCGAGATGCCGATGGCACTGATCAGCGGTGCCAGGCGGGTGGAGTTGCGCAGCGGTTTGTAGGCGACGCGTTCGATGACCCAGCCGTAGACCCCGGTGACCACGACCGTGAACACCAGGGTGCCGAGGATCATCAGCGGAAAGGATTCGATACCGAAGTAAGCCAGCAGAGCCAGACTGATTGCCGCGAGGTACGCGGAAATCATGTAAACCTCGCCGTGGGCGAAGTTGATCATGCCGATGATGCCGTAGACCATTGTGTAGCCGATGGCGATCAGACCATAGACCGACCCGAGGGTCAGGCCGTTGATCAGTTGCTGCAGGAAAATACCATCCATAACGCGATCTCACGCAGTAAGAGACTGCACGACCCCGGTGAGCACGAGGAGGACTCAAGGGCGTGCAGCTCGTAGGGAAAAACAGACGGGCCTTCTGGCCAATGCCAGTCGGGAAGGCTGAACACAGTCTCTGTGGCGAGGGTGCTCCCCCCGCCACAGGCGGTCATCCCTTCAAATTACTTCTGTTTTTCCAGCTGATGGTATTTGCCTTCCTTGTCCCACTGGTAAACCACGTAGTCGGAGACTTTCAAGTCGCCCTTGGTGTCCCATTCCTTCTTGCCCATCACCGTCTGGACCGGGTTGGCCTTGAGCCACTTGGCAGCGTCCTCGCCCTTGTTGGACTTGGCACCGTTGAAACCGGCAGCCAGCGCCTGGACCGACGCGTAGGCGTACAGGGTGTAGCCTTCAGGCTCGACGCCCTGGGCGCGGAAAGCATCCACCACGGCCTTGCTGTCGGGCAGCAGGCGCGGGTCGGCGCCGAAGGTCATGTAGACGCCATCGACGTATTGCGCGCCGCCGGCGGTGGTGACCAGTTCGTCAGTCACGATGCCGTCATCGGACATGAATTTCACGTCCTTGAGACCTTGTTCACGCAGTTGGCGAACCAGTGGACCGGCTTCCGGGTGCAGGCCGCCGAAGTAGACCACGTCGGCACCGGCCGCACGGATCTTGGTCACCACGGCACTGAAGTCTTTCTCGCCACGGGTCAGGCCTTCATACAGCACGGCCTTCACGCCACGCTTTTCCAGCTGAGCCTTGGTGGCATCCGCCAGGCCTTGGCCGTAGGTGTCCTTGTCGTGCAGCACGACGACTTTCTTGCCCTTGAGCACGTCGACGATGTAGTCGCCGGCCACGATGCCTTGCTGGTCGTCACGGCCGCACATACGGAACATCGCGCTCAAGCCGCGTTCGGTAACGGCCGGGTTGGTCGAGCCCGGGGTGATGGCGATGATGCCGGCTTCGTCATAGACCTCGGAGGCGGGAATGGTGTTGGACGAGCAGAAGTGCCCGACCACGCCGATTACTTTGTCCTGGTCAACCAGCCGGTTGGCCACGGCCACGGCCTGCTTGGGCTCGCAGGCATCGTCGCCGGCGACCAGGACGATTTTTTCCCCGTTGACGCCACCCGCTTTGTTGATGACATCGGCGGCTGCCTGGGCACCCTTCATGTACTGCTCGCCAAATGCCGCGTTGGCCCCTGTCATCGGCCCCGCCACACCAAATTTCACATCAGCTTGAGCAAACGCAGAAACACCCAGCGCAGTTGCCACTGCGAGGGCCAGGAAGCCTTTTTTGTAAAACGTCTGGGACATGAGGTGGTGCTCCAAGGTTTTTTTAGTTGGCACTGCGAGTTCATTTCGCTGAAAAGCTCAGAGCAAGGGCCGTGCCATCGGTTTTTTATTCTGAAAAAAGTCGCTGCTTTATTGTTATTTCGACTGTTTCGGGCCCTTTTTCATGGGGCGTGCAACCGTCTAGACCGTGCGAGGTGCAACCTTTCATTTATGTGGGTGAAACCCTCCCTGAGCCATCATTGCAACCATCGCGCGAAACGACGTGCAACCACGCTGTAACATCCCGCGTCACCGAACTGCACACTGTCGGTGCGCAACTGCTACAACCCGCACCATAACAGGCTAGCCGCTGCGGTGGAAAACGCGGGCGCCAGTAACATTTTTCTACACTCAGATGACGATCCGCAGGCACTGGCCCGCGTGATACAGCGAAAAGCCCGCCTCGTACAGGCAACTGCGCAGACCGACACCGGCCAGCGGTTGCATCGGCGCGAACGGGATCGGCAGCGCCTTGGGGTCGCCATGGCAGAGATAATCGGCGAAGGCCTTGCCGACCACGGTCCCGGTGGTCACGCCGCGACCGTTGTAGCCCGTCACTGCCACCAGACCTGGGGCCGGTTCGAACAGGCGCATCAGGTGGTCGGGTGTAAAGGCAATGCACCCGGTCCAGGTGCACTCCCACTCCACCGACTTGAGGTAGGGGAAATAATGCTGTTGCACACGGTCGGCCCAAGCCTTGAGGAACCAGGTCGGCTTGCGGTTGCCGTTGCCCAGGCTGCCCAGCAACAGACGCCCTTCCTTGTCCCGGCGAATACTGCTCAATACCTGGCGGGTGTCCCACGAACCTTGGCCGCCCGGCAGGATGCGCCGGGCAGCGTCGTCGGTCAGCGGCACGGAGGCGACCTGATAGTAATAGCCGGGGAAAAAGTTGCGCCGCAGTTCGGTCCAGTCGCCCTCGGTGTAAGCGTTGGAGGCGATCACCACCTGCTCGGCCAGCACCGAGCCCTGGGCAGTCTGCACGGACCAGCGCTGGCCCTGGCGCTCCAGGCGCGTCACGACGGAATGGTCGAACAGCTGGCCGCCAAGGTCCTTGGCCGCCTTGGCCAACCCGCTGGTGTAGGCCATGGGGTTGAGCGTGCCGGCACGTCGGTCGAGCAACGCGGCGGCGATTTTTGTCGTGCCGGTGGCATCAGTACAAGCCTGACCCGTGAGCAATTCCACCGGGGCGCCGCGGCGCTTCCATTGTTCTTCGCGACTGCGCAGGTCGGCCTCGCCCCGGGCGTTATGAGCCATGTGCAGCGTGCCTTCGCGGCGCAGCTGACAGTCGATGTTGTATTTGTCGACGAGGCTGAACACCAGCGCCGGCGCCGCCCCCAGCATGCGATTGAGCTGGCTGCCCACCGCTTCGCCGAACCCGGCCTCGATATCATCCGGCGGGATCCACAGGCCGGCGTTCACCAGCCCGACGTTACGCCCCGATCCGCCCTGCCCGGCCCGATGCGCCTCCAGCACCGCGACGCGCTTGCCTTGTTCCAGCAGATGCACCGCCGCCGATAACCCGGTGAAGCCGGCGCCGATCACGCAGACATCGACCGTAATCTCGCCGGCGAGTGCGCTGTTTTCAGGCCTTTGCGGCGTCAGTTTTTCCCACAGACATTCTTCGCGTAACGGCATTGCCAGACTCCAACAGAAACCTAACAAACACTTAGTTAAATGTGGGAGCGAGCCTGCTCGCGATAGCGTGGTGTCAGTCGACACACATGCCAGCCGAACCATTGCCATCGCGAGCAGGCTCGCTCCCACAGGGGATCTTCATGAGAGGAAGATCCTGTTGACTGACCTCAGTCGAAGGTAATCCCCTGCGCCAACGGCAACTCCAGCGAGTAGTTCACGGTGTTGGTCTGGCGACGCATGTAGCCGCGCCAGGCGTCGGAGCCGGATTCGCGGCCGCCGCCGGTTTCTTTCTCGCCACCGAACGCACCGCCGATTTCCGCGCCGCTCGGGCCGATGTTGACGTTGGCGATGCCGCAATCGCTGCCCACGGCCGACATGAACTGCTCGGCTTCGCGCACGTCGGTGGTGAAGATGCAGGACGACAGGCCTTGGGGCACCGAGTTGTTCAGGTGCAGGGCCTCGGCGAAGTCCTTGTAGCCGACCACGTACAGGATCGGCGCGAACGTCTCGTGGCGCACCACGTCGCTCTGCTCGGGCATCTCGACGATGGCCGGCGACACGTAATAGGCATTCGGGAACTGGTCTTCGAGCTGGCGCTTGCCCCCGAATACCCGCCCGCCTTCGCTCAGGGCCTGCTCCAGCGCATCCTGCATGTTGTCGAAGCTGTGCTTGTCGATCAGCGGACCGACCAGGTTGCCTTCCAATGGGTGGCCGATGCGTACTTTCGAATAGGCGGCCTTGAGGCGGGTGACGATTTCTTCCTTCACCGACTCATGGGCGATCAGGCGACGCAACGTGGTGCAGCGCTGGCCGGCAGTGCCGACGGCGCTGAACAGGATGGCGCGCACGGCCATGTCCAGGTCCGCACTCGGTGCCAGGATCATGGCGTTGTTGCCGCCCAGTTCGAGGATGCTGCGGGCGAAACGCGCCGCGACTTTCGGCGCCACCTCGCGGCCCATGCGGGTGCTGCCGGTGGCGCTGATCAAGGCCACGCGCGGATCGTCCACCAGCGCCTCACCGGCATCACGACCGCCGATGATCACCTGGCTCAGGTACGGTGGCGCATCGCTGAAGTTCTTCAGCACGCGCTCGAACAGCGCCTGGCAAGCCAGGGCGGTGAGCGGGGTCTTTTCCGATGGCTTCCAGATCACCGCATTGCCGCAGACCAGGGCCAGTGTGGTGTTCCAGGCCCAGACCGCCACCGGGAAGTTGAAAGCACTGATTACCCCGACCACGCCCAGCGGATGCCAGGTTTCACGCATGTGGTGGCCTGGACGCTCGGAGGCGATGGTCAGGCCGTACAACTGGCGGGACAGGCCGACGGCGAAGTCGCAGATGTCGATCATCTCTTGCACTTCACCCAGGCCTTCCTGGGTGATCTTGCCGGCTTCCCATGACACCAGTTCACCGAGATCGGCCTTGTACTCGCGCAAGAGGTCGCCGAACTGACGCACCAGCTCGCCGCGGCGCGGTGCCGGCACCTTGCGCCACAGGTCGAAGGCGTGTTCGGCACGGCTGACCTGCTGCTCGACTTCGGCGGCGCCTTCCCAGTTCACGGCGCCGATGCGGCTGCCATCAATGGGTGAATGCACCGGTTGTGTGCCGTTCTGGTACAGGGCCGGGTCGACACCGAGGCGATCAAGCAATGCAGCAACCATGGGAAACTCCTCAAACGAAAGACGAAGGGTCGGCAGCCGGACGATGACGGCTGATCAGGACTGTAGTTGTAGCTGGCGCGAGACTTGCCAACAAACGACCATTAAGCGAGATATCATTCCGTTTATTCATGCTGCCCGTGCAGAGCGACCGGAAACAAGGCCTCATCATGCTCAACAAACGCTATTTGCCATCGATCACGGCGCTGCAATGCTTCGAAGCGGTCACGCGACACCTGAGTTTCACCCGGGCCGCCGAGGAGCTGCACCTGACCCAGAGCGCCGTCAGCAAACAGGTCGCGCAACTGGAGGAACTGCTGCAGCACTTGCTGTTTCGACGGGTACGTCGACGCCTGCAATTGACGCCTGCCGGAGAGTTGTACCTGGGTGAAGTACGAAAAATCCTCACGCAGGTGGAGATGTCTACTCATTACCTGCGTTCCTACGGTGGCGACACCGAAGTACTGCGAGTCTCCACGCCCCCGACCTTCGGCGCCCGCTGGCTGGTTCCGCGCTTGAAGGGCTGGCGCCTGCGGCATCCGACGATTCACCTGGACCTGTGCAGCGAACAGGAGGCCGACGACTTGCAGCAAGGTCGCAGCGACCTGGCGTTCTATTTCGGCCAGGGCTCACGGCCTGGCACCGAATCCCTGAAGCTGTTTGGCGAAGAACTGGTGCCGGTCTGCGCACCCGGCAGCCTGCCCGACCAGCCCTTCAGCGACCCGACCCAACTGGCCGACCTGGTGCTGCTGCAGAACGCCTCGCGGCCCCAGGCCTGGCATGACTGGTTCGACAGCCAGGGCTACCACACCGAACACAGCTACCACGGGCCGCGCTTCGAAACCTTCTACATGTGCATCCGCGCCGCCCAGGTCGGCTGCGGCGTTGCGTTGCTGCCGCGGTTTTTGGTGGAAGAAGAACTGGCCGACGGAAAACTGGTCATCCCCTGGCAACACGCAATGCCCAGCACCCACGCTTATTACCTGGCCTACCCCGAGCATTCGGCGGAAGTGCCCAAGGTGAAACTGTTTGTGGAGTGGATGCTGGAGCAAATAGCCAACCCAGATGCACCGCAGTAGGAGCGTCGCCACAAAAGCCTGTATCCAAAAAACACTGGCAATACCGACCACTGATGTGCGCCACTACATCCTTCATCGAAACCGCTGTCCGACGCCGCCCCATGCGGCGACCTGCCTGGAGATTCCCGCCATGAGCGAGAGTGTATTTGCCGATCGTATCGTGCAGAACCTGCTCGACACTGACTTCTACAAACTGACGATGATGCAGGCGGTGCTTCACAACTACCCCAACGTCGAAGTCGAGTGGGAATTTCGTTGCCGCAACAGCGAGGACCTGCGCCCGTACCTGGCGGAGATCCGCTTTCAGATCGAGCGCCTGGCCGAGTTGAACCTGAGCGCCGACCAGTTGGGTTTTCTCGAACGCATCAGCTTTCTGAAACCGGACTTCCTGCGCTTCCTGGGCCTGTTTCGCTTCAACCTGCGTTATGTGCACACCGGCATCGAAAACGGCGAGCTGTTCATCCGCCTGCGTGGCCCCTGGCTGCACGTGATCTTGTTCGAAGTACCGTTGCTGGCCATCGTCAGCGAAGTGCGCAACCGTTATCGCCACCAGGAAATCGTCCTGGAGCAGGCGCGGGAGCAGCTGTATCGCAAGTTCGACTGGCTGAGCGCCAACGCCAGCGCCGACGAACTGTCCGAACTGCAAGTGGCGGACTTCGGCACCCGGCGACGCTTTTCCTACCGTGTCCAGGAGGAAGTGGTGAACGTGCTCAAGCACGATTTCCCCGGACGCTTCGTCGGCACCAGCAACGTGCACCTGTCCCGGGAGCTGGATATGAAACCCTTGGGCACCATGGCCCATGAGTGGATCATGGCCCATCAGCAACTGGGCCCACGGCTGATCGACAGCCAGATCGCCGCCCTCGACTGCTGGGTGCGCGAGTACCGCGGCCTGCTGGGGATCGCACTGACCGATTGCATCACCATGGACGCGTTCCTGACGGATTTCGATCTGTTCTTCGCCAAGCTGTTCGACGGCCTGCGCCATGACTCGGGCGACCCGGTGATCTGGGCGGAAAAAGCTATCGCCCACTACCACAAGCTCGGCATCGACCCGATGAGCAAGACCCTGGTGTTCTCCGACAGTCTGAACTTGCCCAAATGCCTGGAGATTTTCCGCGCATTGCGTGGTCGCATCAATGTCAGCTTCGGTATCGGCACCAACCTGACCTGTGATATCCCAGGCGTGGAGCCCATGAGCATCGTGCTTAAAATGATCAGCTGTGACGGGCAACCCGTGGCCAAGATTTCAGATGAGCCCGGCAAGACCCACTGCAAGGACCCGAATTTCGTCGCCTACATGCGACACGTCTTCCAAGTACCTGCCGCCCTTTCTAGCAAGGAGTGAATTCATGCAAGCCGTACAGCGTGAGATTGCTGAACAGCTCAACGTCCAGCCACCGTTCGCCGATGACGCCGCCCTCAAGGCCGACATCGCCCGGCGGGTCAGCTTCATCCAGGATTGCCTGGTCAATTCCGGGCTCAAGAGCCTCGTGCTGGGCATCAGTGGCGGCGTCGACTCGTTGACCGCCGGGCTACTGGCCCAGCGCGCCGTGCGCGAACTGCGGGAAAAATCCGGCAACCCGGCCTACAAGTTCATCGCCGTGCGCCTGCCGTATGAAACCCAGTTCGACGAGCACGAAGCACAAGCCTGTGTCGACTTCATCGAGCCGGACGAGCGCCACACCGTCAACATCGGCCCGGCCGTCAAGGCCTTGGCCAAGGAAGTCCTGGCATTCGAAGGCAAGGCGCCGGGCTCGCGGGATTTCGTGCTGGGCAATACCAAGGCGCGGATGCGCATGGTGGCGCAATACACCATCGCCGGTGCCGAGCAAGGCCTGGTGATCGGCACCGACCATGCGGCCGAAGCGGTGATGGGCTTCTTCACCAAGTTCGGTGACGGCGCCTGTGACCTCGCGCCGTTGAGCGGCCTGGTGAAAAACCAGGTCCGGGCCATCGCCCGGGACTTCGGCGCGCCGGAATCGCTGGTGGAAAAAGTCCCCACCGCCGACCTCGAAGACCTGTCTCCTGGCAAACCCGACGAAGCCGCCCACGGCGTGACCTATGGCGAGATCGATGCCTTTTTGCACGGCCAGACCATTCGCGAGGACGCGGCCCGGATCATCTGCGAAACCTACCGCAAGACCGAGCACAAGCGGGTGATGCCCTACGCCCCCTGACCGGCACCAAAAACCCTGTGGGAGCGAGCTTGCTCGCGATGGCGGCAGGTCAGCCAGCATGGTAGTTGGCTGACACTGCGCCATCGCGAGCAGGCTCGCTCCCACATTAGGGATACGGTGATTTGCCAGGCATAAAAAAGCGCCCTGCGTCGGGCGCTTTTTTGTGCCTGAAGAATTACTTCAAGGTCACGGTACCTTTCATCATCGAAATGTGGCCCGGGAACGAGCAGAAGAAGCCGTACTTTTCGGCAGCGTCGAGCTTCGACACGTCGAAGGTGACCGAGTCGGTTTCATTGGCACCAATGATCTTGGTGTGGGCAATGACACGAGCGTCGCCCTCTTTCAGGTAGTTCTTGTCGATACCGGCGCCCAGGCCATCGGTGGCGATCGGCTGCATGTCCGCCTCTTTGCTCAGCACCCAGTTATGGCCCATGACGTTTTTCGGCAGGTTGCCCGAGTGTTTCAGCTCAACGGTGAACTCCTTGCAGCTCTTGTCGATCTCGATGGCCTTGGTGTTGTAGGACATCTGGTCGGTCGAGTCGATGGTGGTCTTGCACTCCGCTGCCATCAGTTGGCTGCTGGCCAGCGTCAACAGGGATACTGCTACAAGTTTGGCGAACATCATGAATCTCCAAGGCATGGTTAGAAAATTCCTTCAAGGGGGAAGACTGCCCTAATTTCAGACAAGTTCCTATGACCTGAATCAAAAATTGTATACAACTTAAGGCTATCAGCCTGATGGACACAATCAACCAGCCAGACCCACGACCCGCGCCTATGATCGGCTCCATCACCTCTCTGGAGCGCCGTCATGAACCTCAACAGCCTGTTATGCAGCTTGCTCGCCGCCTATGCCTGCGGCGCCAGTGGCACCTACGAAAAACCCCAGCGCGAGGTTTGAGGCCTCGCGCCCCTTTGCACGACAGCGGCCAGGCTTTACTCTGGAGCGGCAGAGCATGTCCGTGGCGCGCCTCATCGTGACATGCTGCAAGGGAGCGAATCACCGCGCGAGTTGCTCGATGCGCTGGGGGAATGGCAGCCCTCGGTGCAATCAAAGCGGGCCGGACAAAAACCCCGCTAACGGCTCGGCCCCGATACAGGGCAGAATATGCGCCGCTCAACCTCACCTTCGACCCAAGAGGATCGCCCATGGCCAAACCCAATTATTCCTTCGCCAAACGTCAACGAGACCTGGCCAAGGAGCAGAAGAAAGAGGAAAAGCTGCAGCGCAAGAAAGCCTCGGCTGACGAAACGGAACTGAACCCGGATACTGAAGCCGAAGAGACGGCAGACGATGCTGCACCGAAAGAGCAGGCGCCAGACGCCTGAGCCACTCCTGGCCCGATGATCCGATCGGGCCTGCCTGGAGGCCAGTCCGGGAGAGGACGGCTTGCCCGCGATAGGGCCCGCCAGCTCTGACTGGAATATCCAGCGCCGCCATCGCGAGCAAGCTTTGCTCCGATGACGTCCGCGAATCCAACATCACATGCAAACCGACCCACCGCCAGGATCTGGATCTGGATCTGGTTGACCGTGTACATATCCATTGCTGCGGTAACGGCTGCTT
>NZ_JAGGOF010000014.1 GCF_018614775.1 Pseudomonas fluorescens | reverse complement strand
ACGCAGAGCGAGGGAACGATCCTGACGTGCAGTGTCGCAAATTTTCAAAAGGGACAAACAACAAGGGGGCGAATCTTCATCCGCCCCCTGCGTGTCCGCTTAGTCCTGCGGTTCTTCTTCGTCTGCGGCTGCGTCGAGCGATTGATCGGCGCCGGCCATGTCGTCGACATCGGCTCCTAGGGTAGCGTCGAACGCCACGCCATCGTCTTCGCCTTCCAGCTCCTCGCCTTCGACTTCCGACGGTTCCTGGACCCGCTCAAGCCCCACCAGCGTTTCATCGCTGGCCAGCTTGATCAGCGTCACGCCCTGGGTGTTACGGCCCAGGCTCGACACCTCGGAGACTCGCGTGCGCACGAGGGTACCCTGGTCGGAGATCAGCATGATCTCCTCGCCGTCGAGCACCTGGACCGCGCCGACCAGACGGCCGTTACGCTCGTTGCTGACCATGGCGATCACACCCTGGCCGCCACGCTTGTACTCGGGGAACTCGCTGATGGCGGTGCGCTTGCCATAACCACGCGCCGAAGCGGTGAGGATCTGGCTGCCTTCTTCGGGGATCAGCATGGAGATCAGTTTCTGCCCTTCCGGCAGGCGCATACCACGCACACCGCGGGCGGTACGGCCCATGGCGCGGACATCGGATTCCTTGAAGCGGGTGACCTTGCCGCCGTCGGAGAACAGCATGACTTCACGCTCGCCGTCGGTGATGGCGGCGGAAATCAGCACGTCACCTTCGTCCAGCTCCAGGGCGATCAGGCCGACGCTGCGCTGGCGGCTGAAGGATTCCAGCGGAGTCTTCTTGACGGTGCCGTTGGCGGTCGCCATGAAGATGTAGTGGCCTTCGGTGTATTCCTCGACCGGCAACATGGTGGTGATGTACTCACCATCGTCCAGCGGCAGCAGGTTGACCAGCGGACGACCACGGGCGGCACGGGAGGCTTCGGGGATTTCGTAGGTCTTGAGCCAGTACACCTTGCCCTTGCTGGAGAACAGCAACAGCGTGGTGTGGCTGTTGGCGACCAACAGGTGAGCGATGTAGTCCTCGTCCTTCACGCCGGTCGCCGATTTACCTTTACCACCGCGACGCTGGGCCTGGTAGGCCGCCAGCGGCTGGGTCTTGGCGTAGCCGCCGTGGGAAATGGTCACCACGCGCTCTTCTTCCGGGATCATGTCACCCAGGGTCAGGTCCAGGCGCGCATCGAGAATCTCGGTGCGGCGCACGTCGCCGTATTCGGCGCGGATCACTTCCAGTTCTTCGCGGATCACTTCCATCAGGCGCGTGGCGCTGTTGAGGATGCGGATCAGCTCGCCGATCTGGTTGAGGATCTCCTGATACTCGGCCAGCAGCTTCTCGTGCTCCAGGCCGGTCAGGCGGTGCAGACGCAGTTCCAGGATGGCTTGCGCCTGCTCCGGGGACAGGAAGTACTTGCCGTCGCGCAGGCCGTATTGCGGATCGAGGTTCTCCGGACGGCAGGAATCGGCACCGGCACGCTCGACCATCGCTACCACCGCAGTGGACTCCCAAGGCGTACTGATCAGCGCTTCCTTGGCTTCCGACGGGGTGGGCGAGGCCTTGATCAGGGCGATCACCGGGTCGATGTTCGACAGGGCAACGGCCTGGCCTTCGAGGATGTGGCCGCGCTCACGGGCCTTGCGCAGCTCGAACACGGTACGGCGGGTCACCACTTCGCGGCGGTGACGCACGAAGGCTTCCAGCAGGTCCTTGAGGTTCAGGATCCGTGGGCGACCGTCGATCAGCGCGACGATGTTGATACCGAACACTGCCTGCAGCTGGGTCTGGGCGTAGAGGTTGTTGAGGATCACCTCGGGCACTTCGCCACGACGCAGCTCGATCACGACGCGCATGCCGTCCTTGTCGGACTCGTCACGCAGCTCGGTGATGCCCTCAAGCTTCTTCTCTTTCACCAGCTCGGCGATCTTCTCGATCAGGCGGGCCTTGTTCAGCTGGTACGGCAGCTCGGTGATGACGATCTGCTGGCGGCCACCGACCTTGTCGATGTCTTCGATGGTCGAGCGGGCGCGCATGTAAATACGGCCGCGGCCGGTGCGGTAGGCTTCGATGATGCCGGCGCGACCGTTGATGATCGCGGCGGTCGGGAAGTCCGGACCGGGGATGTATTGCATCAGCTCATCGACCGTCAGCTCGGGATTGTCGATGAGGGCCAGGCAACCGTCGATGACTTCACCGAGGTTGTGCGGCGGGATGTTGGTCGCCATGCCCACGGCGATACCGCTGGAACCGTTGACCAGCAGGTTGGGAATACGGGTCGGCATGACCGCCGGGATCATTTCGGTGCCGTCGTAGTTCGGCACCCAGTCCACGGTTTCCTTGTGCAGGTCGGCCAGCAGCTCGTGGGCCAGCTTGGTCATGCGCACTTCGGTGTATCGCATGGCCGCGGCGTTGTCGCCATCCACGGAACCGAAGTTGCCCTGGCCGTCTACCAGCAGGTAGCGCAGGGAAAAGGGCTGCGCCATCCGGACGATGGTGTCGTACACGGCGGTGTCGCCATGGGGGTGATACTTACCGATCACGTCACCGACGACACGGGCGGATTTCTTGTACGGCTTGTTGAAGTCGTTGCCCAGCTCGCTCATCGCGAACAGCACGCGCCGGTGCACGGGCTTCAAGCCATCGCGCGCATCCGGCAGCGCCCGCCCGACGATTACGCTCATTGCGTAGTCGAGGTAGGACTGTTTCAGCTCGTCTTCGATATTGACCGGGAGGATTTCTTTGGCCAGTTCGCCCATGAGAAGCCTGATTCCTTTTTCTGGTGAAACCTCGTCAGTCCAGATGGGACGAACGAAGCTCGCCGCTGCTGGACAAGTGCCAGGCAGCGACTTACGACAAATCAACGAGTTATGCCATGGATCTGCGCAGTAAAGGCCACCTCGCGAGGCAGCCCTGGAAACCGCCGGATGTTATCACAAGAGCCGCCACGCACCTATCCCCCAGATGCGCATGGTGCGTAGTTAGTTGACCGATGACAGGCTGGTAGGGGATCAGGGGGGCTTAGAAGCAGTGCGACTGGAAAATTTGCTCTCAAATGCAAGCTATTTGCCGCCCGCAAGGGCCTCTTCGCGAGCAAGCCCGCTCCCACAGGGAGTTTGTGTTTCCCCGGATATCGAAAACAACGCTAATCGCAGCGCAAGACACAAGCGGGCTTGCTCGCGAATGCAATAGTTCAGGCGACACAACTTCTCAATGCAGCCGCTTGCGACACATCAACTGCGCAAGCTTCGCCGTATCGGGGCGCTCGATGATGCCCTTTTCGGTGACGATGACGTCGATCAGGTCCGCCGGGGTGACATCGAACACCGGATTGAACGCGTCTACCTGCGCGCCAATCCGCTTGCCGCCGATCTCCAGCAACTCGCGCCCATCACCTTCCTCGACCGGGATGTCCTCGCCACTGGCCAGGCTCAGGTCGATGGTCGCGCTGGGCGCCACCACCATGAAGCGCACACCGTGATGCATCGCGCAGACCGCCAGCTGGTAGGTGCCGATCCGGCTCGCCACGTCGCCGTTGGCGGCAACGCAGTCAGCCCCCACGATCAACCAGGTCACGCCCTTGGTCTTCATGATATGGGCAGCGGCGGAATCGACATTGAGGGTCACCGGGACGCCTTCGCTGGCCAGCTCCCACGCGGTCAGGCGCGCACCCTGCAGGCTCGGGCGGGTTTCGGTGGCATAGACACGCTCGACCATGCCCTCGATGAACGCGCCACGGATCACGCCCAGCGCAGTGCCGAACCCGCCAGTGGCGAGGGCACCGGTGTTGCAGTGGGTCAGGATGGCCTGGGCATTGCCCTGATGCTTGCGGATCAGGTCGACGCCGAGCTGGGCCATGGTCAGATTGGCTTCGCGATCGCTCTCATGAATGGCAACGGCTTCGGCCTCGAGCACCGCCAACGGCTCGGCATGGTCCTTCAAGCGCCCCAACCGGTCGCGCATCCGGTCCAGCGCCCAGAACAGGTTCGCCGCCGTCGGCCGGGCCGCGGCCAGCAGGGAGAAATCGGCTTCCAGGGCAGCGTGCCAGTTGCCACCCTCTGCCAGCCTGGCGCGAGCAGCCAGCACCACGCCATACGCCGCGCAGATCCCGATAACCGACGCACCCTGTACCACCCTCGCGCCAATCGCCTCGGCCACATCGGCAGCGCTGGAGCAGGCGATCCAGTGTTGCTCGAACGGCAAACTGCGCAGATCGTGCAGGTACAGGACGCCATCACGCCAATCGATGGCTTTCACCTTCTCTGCAGCCAACAGTCGATCGCGCATCCCTCACCCCGTACTCATCAACAAAAGCCGCCGATTATAGCGATCCCTCCGCGAAGACGCTCGGGTATACTTCGCCATCCTTTATACGCCATGGAACCGCTCCACGATGCCCAAGCCTGCCGTTGCGCTCGACTTATTATTGCTGCCGAGCTGGTTGGTGCCTGTCGAACCCGCCGGTGTGGTGCTCAAGCATCATGGCCTGGGCATTCGCGACGGTTGCATCGTATTTATCGGCCCACGGGCAGAAGCCCTCAAGTGTGATGCCGCAGAGGTCCGGGAGCTGCCCGGCATGCTTCTGGCCCCAGGGCTGATCAATGCCCACGGCCATGCGGCCATGACCCTGTTTCGCGGCCTGGCCGACGACCTGCCCCTGATGACCTGGCTCGAACAGCACATCTGGCCGGCCGAGGCCAAATGGGTCGACGAGGATTTCGTCCGCGATGGCACCGACCTGGCGATCGCCGAGCAGATCAAGGGCGGCATCACTTGCTTCTCTGACATGTATTTCTACCCCAAGGTTGCCAGCGAGCGCGTGCACAACAGCGGCATGCGCGCGCAACTCGCCATTCCGATCCTCGATTTTCCGATCCCCGGTGCCGCCAGCGCCGACGACGCCATTCGTCAGGGCATCGAGCTGTTTGGCGACCTCAAGCACCATCCGCGGATCAAAATCGCATTCGGTCCCCACGCGCCCTACACCGTGGGCGACGAGAACCTGGAGAAAATCCGCGTGATCGCCGAGGAACTGGACGCGCCGATTCATATGCACGTTCATGAAACCGCCTTCGAAGTGCAGCAGGCTGTGGACAACACCGCCGAACGACCGCTGGCTCGGCTGGGGCGACTCGGCCTGCTGGGGCCGCGCTTCCAGGCCGTGCACATGACTCAGATCAGCGATGAAGACCAGGCTTTGCTGGTAGAAAGCAATTGCAGCGTGATCCATTGCCCGGAATCGAACCTGAAACTGGCCAGCGGATTCTGCCCGGTGGAGCGGTTGTGGCAGGCCGGGGTCAATGTGGCCATCGGCACGGATGGCGCCGCGAGCAATAACGACCTGGACCTGCTTGGCGAAACCCGTACCGCCGCCCTGCTGGCCAAGGCGGTTGCCGGCTCGGCCACGGCCCTGGACGCCCATCGCGCGCTGCGCATGGCCACGCTCAATGGCGCTCGGGCGCTGGGCATTGAAGCGACCGTGGGCTCGCTGGAAGTCGGCAAGGCCGCTGACCTGGTGGCCTTCGACCTGTCGGGCCTGGCGCAGCAACCGATCTATGACCCGGTGTCACAGTTGATCTATGCCACGGGGCGCGACTGCGTGAAACACCTGTGGGTGGCCGGCAAACCGCTGCTGGAAGATGGCCGGCTGACCCGTCTCGACGAATCGCAATTGACCGCCACGGCACAGGCCTGGGGGCGCCGCATCAGCGGCCACGACGACTAACCAACGCCCCTGGAGCCGTAGCGCTCGGGACACCTGACTTTCCCAGCTTTTCGAGGATCTGCACATGAGCAACGTCGACCACGCCGAAATCGCCAAATTCGAAGCCCTGGCCCATCGCTGGTGGGACCGTGAAAGCGAGTTCAAGCCGCTGCACGACATCAACCCGCTGCGGGTCAACTGGATTGACGAACGGGTCAACCTGGCCGGCAAGAAGGTGCTCGACGTCGGCTGTGGCGGTGGCATCCTCAGCGAAGCCATGGCCCAGCGCGGCGCGACGGTGATGGGCATTGACATGGGCGAAGCACCGCTGGCAGTGGCGCAGCTGCACCAGCTGGAATCCGGCGTCAGCGTGGAGTACCGGCAGATCACCGCCGAAGCCCTGGCGGAGGAAATGCCCGAGCAGTTCGACGTAGTCACCTGCCTGGAAATGCTCGAACACGTGCCGGACCCGTCCTCGGTCATCCGCGCCTGCTTCCGCATGGTCAAGCCGGGCGGCCAGGTGTTTTTCTCCACCATCAACCGGAACCCGAAGGCGTACCTGTTCGCCATCATCGGCGCCGAGTACATCATGAAGCTGCTGCCGCGCGGCACCCACGACTTCAAGAAATTCATCCGCCCGTCCGAGCTGGGTGCCTGGAGCCGCATGGCCGGGCTGACCGTCAAGGACATCATCGGCCTGACCTACAACCCGCTGACCAAGCATTACAAGCTGGCCGCCGACGTCGACGTCAATTACATGATCCAGACCCTGCGCGAGGAGTAAGGCGATGCGTCTCAAAGCGGTTCTCTTCGACATGGACGGCACGCTGCTCGATACCGCGCCGGACTTCATCGCCATCTGCCAGGCCATGCGCGCCGACCGTGGCCTGCCACCGGTAAACGCGCAGCACATTCGCGACGAAATATCCGGTGGCGCCCGGGCGATGGTCGCGGTGACCTTTTCCATGGACCCGGAATCGCCAGGGTTCGAGGCACTGCGCCAGGAATTCCTCGACCGCTACCTCAAGGGTTGCGCGGTGCACAGCCATCTTTTCGACGGCATGGCCCAGGTGCTGGCCGACATCGAGGCGGCCAACCTGATCTGGGGCGTGGTCACCAACAAGCCAGTGCGCTTCGCCGAGCCGATCATGCAGCAGTTGGGCCTGGCGGAGCGCTCGAAAGTGCTGATCTGCCCTGATCATGTGAAGAACAGCAAGCCGGACCCGGAACCGCTGACCCTGGCGTGCAAGATGCTCGACCTGGACCCGGCCAGCGTGCTGTTCGTCGGCGACGACCTGCGCGACATCGAGTCCGGCCGCAGCGCCGGCACCAGGACCTGCGCGGTGACCTACGGCTACATCCACCCGGACGACAACCCCAGGCACTGGGGTGCGGACGTGGTGATCGATCATCCGTCGGCGCTGCGTGAAGTGCTGGATAACGCGTTGTGCAGTTGCTGAGCTGATCGCTCTTTGTGGCAAGGAGACTGGCAAGAAGGTCTTTGAAGAACAGCCTGAAGATACATCTGTGGGAGCAAGCTTTGCTCTCACAGTAAACCTGCTCTTCACCACAGTTCGTCACTACGCATCGTTATGTTTTCGTGAGGTTTTTTATGTTTGATTACTCTGCCCGCCCCGACCTGCTCCAGGGCCGGGTCATCCTGGTCACCGGTGCCGGTCGCGGTATCGGCGCAGCCGCTGCCAAGACCTACGCCGCCCACGGCGCCACCGTGCTGCTGCTGGGCAAGACCGAAGCCAACCTGACCCAGGTCTATGATGAAATCGAAGCGGCCGGTCATCCGCAGCCGGCGGTAATTCCGTTCAACCTCGAAACCGCCCTGCCCCATCAGTACGATGAACTGGCGGCCATGATCGAAACCGAGTTCGGTCACCTGGACGGCCTGCTGCACAATGCCTCGATCATCGGCCCGCGCACGCCGCTGGAGCAACTGTCCGGTGAGAACTTCATGCGGGTGATGCACATCAACGTCAACGCCATGTTCATGCTCACCGGTACCCTGTTGCCGCTGCTCAAGCTGTCCAGGGATGCTTCGGTGGTGTTCACCTCCAGCAGCGTAGGCCGCAAGGGCCGTGCCTATTGGGGTGCCTATGGCGTGTCCAAGTTTGCCACCGAAGGGCTGATGCAAACCCTGGCTGACGAAGTCGACAGCGTCGCCGCCGTGCGTGCCAACAGCATCAACCCCGGCGCTACTCGCACCAGCATGCGCGCCCAGGCCTATCCGGGGGAAAACCCCCTCGACAACCCGACACCTGAAGCGATCATGCCGGTCTACCTCTACCTGATGGGCCCGGACAGCACGGGCGTCAACGGGCAGGCGTTCAACGCCCAGTGACCCACCTACACGTCGCGACGGCTTCCCGTCGCGACGCGCCTTCTGATGGCACGCTGCCAGGCGAACCGCCAAATCGGCGGCGCCCCCACCGCTGAATCACTCACCCACCTGTTGACAACTCATTGATTTTTTGAAGGTTTTCATAGAAATGAACCGAATGGCACGACTTTCGCTCTAAATATCCTCAAACACGCCATGTTCGGCGGGTAACGGACATTGAGACGAGACTTAGGCCAGCCGAGGAAAGCGGACTAAACTCCTATCAGAGTCCTACGGGACTGAAGGACCAGTACGACGCGCAGCCCAAAGCCGCGGCACCCAGCCTGTCGGGACAGATTAGCTTAGGGGCTTACGCCATTATGAAAACGCCGACGCAGATGAACGCGATTGACTTCGACAGCGCCAAATTGCAGCGCCTTGGCCTCGGCCAGCCGTCGCCGCGCGCAGCGCGGTCCGTCAGTCTTGCGCAATTGCGCCAGCAACTGGGCCAGCAATTGCAGACCAGCCTGGAGCCGCAACGCATCCTGGGCCTGTTCTTTCGCGAAATTCAGCGATTGGTTCCTTTGGATGCGTTGGCGTATCAGCACAAGCCCAGCGATCTGCGCCTGGAGTTCGGTCAGCGCGGGCATCACACTGTCAGCTATACCCTCAGCCATGAAGGCGAGCACCTGGGCGAGTTGGTATTCCGTCGCAACCAGCGCTTTTCAGAGGCGGAACAGGGCGATCTGGAGTCGATGCTGTCCAGCTTGCTGTATCCACTGCGCAACGCCCTGCTCTATCGCGCCGCGACTCAAAGCGCCCTGCGCGATCCGCTGACCGGCACCGGCAATCGCATCGCCATGGACCAGACCCTGACCCGGGAAATCGACATGGCCAGGCGTCATTCGCAGCCCTTGTCGCTGCTGATGCTGGACATCGACCATTTCAAGCGCATCAACGACAGCTATGGACACAGTGTCGGCGACGATGTGCTCAAGGCCGTGGCCGATTCGATAAAGCAGCAGTTGCGCAATGTCGACATGGTGTTCCGGTTCGGCGGCGAAGAGTTTCTGATCCTGCTGGCCAATACCAACCGGGACGCCGCCGCCATGATCGGTGAACGACTGCGTTATGCCGCCCAGGTACAGGACTACTTCGCCGAGGGCGCCCGGATCGAGCTGACGGTCAGCCTCGGCTGCGCGACGCTGCTGCCGGGCGAATCAGTGGAAAGCCTGCTGCGACGGGCCGACAGCGCGCTGTACGTGGCCAAGCGCGAGGGACGCAACCGGCTGGCGATGGCGGGTTGACCAGATCAATTCTGAGTGGCAGACCCACCGCTATCGCGAGCAGGCTCGCTCCCACACTGGATTTTGGTGGTGAATTAGAAAATAGCGGCAGGCCCAAGACAACTGTGGGAGCGAGCCTGCTCGCGATGAGGCCGTGACAGTCAACCTCCCCGTTGACTGCCCGGCCCTACCGCGAGCTGACTCGCTCCCACTCGGGCTCAGCTATGCATCAGGAAAAGCTCAGTTCTCAGCCAGCGCCAGCCGCTCACGGCTCGCTGACGATTTACCTGCAGGCTCCGACTGTTCCAGTTGCATGCATCGTTCCAGGAACAGGTACATGTAGTCGTAGCTCTTGCACACGGCCTGGCGCAGCTCCGTCTGCAACGCCTTGCTCGGGTTCATGCCCGCCAGCGTGCAGATGATCTCCAGGGCTTCCCAAGGATGGGCATCGTCGTACTGGGCATGCATCTTCAGCCACTTCATGGCCCGCTTGCGGTCTTCGTCGGCAAACGCTGCCGCATAGACACCGCTGGAGCACACCACGGCAGACCACTCCCCAGTGGCGCCCTCGATGGCGTAGTTGGTCGCGGCGATTGCCACGATCAGCGAGTCCGACGAACTGGTGTGCCAGCACCAGTGGCTCAGGGCATGCAGCTCCGGCGGCACTTGCTGGGCTTGCAGGTCTTCCAGGGTCACGCCATGGGCGGCGCTCCAGTTGACCCAGTAGTCGGCATGGTTGAGTTCGACACGGATGTTGCGCATCAGCCAGCGACGCGCCATGTCCTCGCCGGGATGGCGGGCAAAGCGGGTCTTGGTGAGGTTCTGTGCCATGTATAAGGCGAACTGTTCAACGACCGGCCAACCACCAATGAGGTAGTGGCGCATGGTCTTGGCGCTGAGCTTGTTGTCGCGCATGCGTTGATACAGCTCGTGTTCGACAACCCGGCGCTTGCTCTCGCTGCAATCGGTAATGAGCTGCTGCGCCCACTTCGGATAGCTTTGGGGCTCCATGAGCGGGCCTGTTCGGTTGAATGTGTCGATCACTGTCTGGCTCCTTTTGATTGTGATTGTCCGGATCAACAAGAGGTTCAGCGGAACGTGCCGGGGGCCTTGAATAACAACGGCTGGGGCCGGGCCGGCCTACATTGCAACGTATCGCAGGTAAACAATTGCGGGCGTTCAATCACATACCCTTGAGCGTAATCCACCCCGATCTCCAGCAATGCCTGCTCGATCTGGGTGGTTTCAACAAACTCGGCAATCGTGCGCTTACCCATGACGTGGCCGATGTGATTGATCACTTCGACCATTGCACGGTTAATCGGGTCGTCCAGCATATCCTTTACGAAACTCCCGTCGATCTTCAGGAAGTCTACAGGTAAATGTTTCAGGTAAGCGAATGAAGACATTCCGGCGCAAAAGTCATCCAGGGAAAAATAACAACCCAAGCTCTTGAGTTCATTGATAAAGCGAATCGCACTGCCCAAATTCGAAATAGCGCTGGTTTCTGTAATTTCAAAACAAATCATTTCCGGCGGAATCGAGTAGGCCGCGAACTGTTTACGCAGGAAGTCGAGGAACGCCTGATCGCCGATAGTTGTACCTGACAGATTGATCGCACACATCGCCATGGGGCCCTGACGCGAGTCATTCAGGCACCGGCGGATGATCTTGAACACATTCTCCACCACCCAGCGGTCCAGGGACGTCATCAGGCCGTAGCGTTCCGCTGCGGGAATGAAACTGTCCGGCAGGATCATCCGCCCGGCTTCGTCGTGCAGCCGCAGCAGGATCTCGATATGGCCACCGCCATGGTCGCCCGGGCCCAACGCGGCGATTTCCTGGGCGTAGAGACAGAAACGGTTTTCCTCCAGGGCCATGTGCAAGCGCTGGACCCAGGCCATCTCGCCAAAACGCAGGGACAATTCCGAGTCGTCGGCATGATAGACCTGGACCCGGTTGCGGCCTTTTTCCTTGGCCATGTAGCAGGCCATATCGGCGGCCCGCAGGGACGCCTCCAGGGTCGTCGGCGTCTGGGAAATATGCACCAGGCCGATGCTCACGGTGGTCACGAACGGCCGGCCCTTCCAGACGAAGTGCAGGTTCTGCACGGTCTGGCGCAGCCCTTCGGCTATTTTTTCCGCGGCTTCCGGCGAACAGTTCTCCAACAGGATCCCGAACTCATCCCCGCCCAACCGGGCGAGGGTGTCATTTTCTCGCAGCCCTGCTTGCAACAGCGCGCAGATATGCCGCAACAACTCGTCGCCGGCGGCATGGCCGCAGGTGTCGTTGACCAGCTTGAACTGGTCCAGGTCGAGGAACATCAGGGCATGGCGCCCTACCTGGCGAGTGAGATTGTGCAAGGCCTGCTCGAGCCGATATTCGAATTCCCGGCGGTTGGCGAGCCCGGTCAGCGCGTCATGGGTGGCCTGCCATGACAGGTTGGCGATGTATTGGCGCTCCTGGGTCATGTCGTGCAGCACCAGCACGGCGCCACTGACTTTGCCGGCATGCCGGATCGGTGCGCCCACCAGCGTGACCGACACGGTGCTGCCGTCCAGGCGCTGGATCAGCTTGGAATGTTCACTGGCACCGCTGAGCCGGCCGGTGAGGATGTGCTCGATCAAGGTCAGCCCTTCGGCCTGGGCGTTGTCATCGAGCAAATTGAACAGTGCGGCCAGGGGCAGCCCGGTGGCGTGTTCGGCCTTCCAGTGGGTCATCGCCTCGGCGGCAGGGTTCATATAGGCAATGGCGCCATCGACGTCGGTGGTGATCACCCCATCGCCAATGGATTGCAGGGTGATCTGCGCCCGCTCTTTCTCCAACTGCAACGCGTTGGCAAACACCTGCCGCTGAGCCAACAGTTTATGGGTGCGCAACAACGCGAGAACGATCAACCCCAACGCCGTGGCGAAGTTGGTCACCAGCAACAGCCGCAGGATGAAACGCGAGCCCTCGCCCAGTGCGTCGCTGAAGGCCTTGGCGGCCGGGGTGACGGAATCATTGATCGCAAAGATCCGCGCTTTCCAGCCGCGGATGTCGACCTCCGACGCCTCGCCCGCGCTGATGCTGGCGTGCATCTGCCGGGCGACGTTATCCAGCTCGATCAGGTAGCCGTCACCCACCGTCCAGAGGTCGATGGCTTCTTCCAGGTAACTGAAGTGACGGAAATTAAGATAAAGCCAGATCAGGCTGGACACATCGTCGGGGTGATTGCCGCCCTTGAGGATACCGGCCCGTGCTGCTTCCAGGTCCGGCGGTTCGCGGTCCAGCGCCACCCGCAGTTCATGGCCGCCCTCGGGTACGGCGATGGCTTGCTGGTATTTGCGGAAAATCGCCTCGTCGCGGCTGTCGGCGTAGAGGTTGAGGTAATAGATGGCGTCTTTCTGGCCCTTGGACCAGAGACTTTCCCCCGCTACATAGCCGCGAACCGCGGACAGCACGTAAAGGCTGACACCTCCCAGCAACGCCTGAAACAGGACGACGGCGATAAAAGGCCACACGATGCCCAACAACCGGGGGGTTCCAAGAGTCCGCGCTTGATTCATGAGGTCCCTGTATAGGCTCGTCGACCAGCCTTCAGACCGATCATTCCAGCAAGACTAGGAGCCTCAGCGGCTCCTCGCAAGAACGTCGGACATTATTTAACGCTGCGCTTTTCCGAGCGATTGATCACCGCCAGCGACAGGCAATGAACCTGCCAAGAATTACAACTGGCAGGGACACTATACATATTTACCGCCCCTGGCTCGCCCTGGAGTGATTGGATACGGGTTTCTATCTCGCCATTTTCGAATGGTTCGAGCCCATTCGTTAGGTCCCGGAGAACCTTACTATGCAATTCTTACCCGCTCCTGATCTTTCAGCCCTTAACCGGCCGTCCCATGCCCAAACGCACCAGGGCCTGCTGGATGAATATGACGCACTGCTGACACTGATTCGAAACAGTGCAACCCCTCTCGACACGCTGGTTACACCCAGGCCTTACTCACCCATGGCCCTGGAAAATGCAAGCGGGCAGCGGGCGTTACGGGCGCTGACCGAAAACAAGGCGTATCAGGCCCTGTGCAACACAGTGCAGGCGTCTTACAACACCCTGACGGTCATCCTAGAAGAAGGCAAAGTTCGTTATTCGGCACGCCAGATAAATGGGCCAAGCACCGTCTCGCTTGTACTCGACACGCAGCCTGGCTGGCATGAGTTGTTGATGCCTATTGAAAAATCCGCCCTAAGGCTGGGTGGAGAGATTCGCTTCGACAGCCAGTTTTCACTCATCAGAATGACCGGGTTCTATGGAATCGCCCCATGGGACCCGCGAGATGCCGGGCAACGTGAAAACACTGTCGATACGTTGGAAGAAAAACGTGCCCGCCTCTCACTGGGGCTGTGGCACGGAATAAATCTGGATGAAGCAGACCAGGAAGTGGCTCCCGAACAAGAGTTGACCGACAGTCGGATCATCGACACGGTGCGTCACTTCCTGCCTACTCGACACACCTCCCTGCTGGCCCATTTCGATGCAGTCGATATCGGCAATCTGCCTACGACGAAACTTCGTGCAAAACCGTCGATGTACCTCGAAGGCATACTGCAATCGACTAAAGCCCAGGATCTGGCAAGCCAACTGTTACAAGCCTTGGGCTGGTACGGCAGCCAGGCCGGCGAAGAAACCGCGCCGCAAATACGCAACAAATTGTTGATGAAGGCTATTCGCCTGTGGATTGCCTCGGTCGACACCGAAAATCCGGACGGCATCGCCGGCTTCCGTTGGCAAAACTCGTCGAACTGGGGAAAGCGCTACAAGGACATCCGGACCGCGTTCGAGACCCATCTGATCACGACAAAACGCGCGTCTTGCGTAAATGAATCCATTTTGATCGCCGGACTTTTCCAGCCATTGTTCCCGGCAGAGTTCCGAGTAAGCGACATACCGCCGCAATTGTCCTACCGCAGTTCCACCGTCTGGGTAAATTTTGTCCATGGGGTCCAACTTGCCAATGCCACGGACCCTTTGTTGCTCCAACGCCTGAACTTCCAGCAGTTGGTTGACTTGCCGATCAGGCAGGCAGGCGACGCCACGCCAGAAGATCTGAAGCTGATCACGCTGACCCGATTGAAACCGATGCTGGAATGGGCAATCACGAATGGCATGATCGCTCACAGAGTGGACGCCAGCTATACGACGCAAGATGTACTGGACGCCGCGCGAAGGCTCGACGCTGAAATTGATAGCCTGAACAGCGCGATCCGCTGGCTCAATAGTCCGCCCCCCGAAAGGCTTAACATCGCCAAACTCAAGATGGCCAAACTTTTTGGCACAACGCGCTTCGTCAAGGATCGGCGGAAATTGGTCAAGGAGGCCAATGTCATATACACCACTCCTCAATTTCGACAGATGACCCCGATTGGCAGGCCCGCACCTGACGCTTATTCATTCATTGACGTGTATGCCTCTGGCCAGCTCGCCGAGCGAAAATGGTTTGTCACCGAACCCGACGGAAAGTCCTCGACCGATAAGTGGGTGACAATCGACGCTGATCGAACCGTGCAGACGAATCTATCGTGGCCGAGCCTCCATGCAATCGCTCTCGAAAGCAGAACGTTGCCGGACGTGAACCAGACATTTTCAATTCACTTCAAGATCTATATCAATTTTATCAAGCGTGCCTACCGGACGCTGATCAGCCATCAACTCGCTTCCCTCCCCTTGGTTGACCGCTACGCCTTGGAATACGGATCGATCAAGGTATACACCTTGAGAAAAGCAACCACAGGTGTCGAGGCGGCGAATGAAACGCACGAGGTCACACTCCGCCTTCGGGCACGTAATGGTTTCATCCTGGCAGCGACCCGCGACGAAACGACCTCCTATTACGAACTCCTGCCGCGAGCCGGAGTCATCCGGCGCCGGACAGATATCTCCTCGCAGCATATTGACGGTGAACGAAAGAGGGAGAAATGGAGAGTCAGCAACGGTCCAGCCGTGAGCGTGAACGTGATAGGCCACAAACGCCTTCCTTTCGACTGGGATGCCCATGTAAAAGGAACCGTTCCCAGCGATGTCGCCGAATGCCACGCCATCATGGATCAATTGGGCAGCACGCTTGAGCCACTTGAAACAGATAACGACTACGCCCTGCCACATACATTGGAATCGAAGAGCACTCGACGGATCACCCGACACATCACCGAGCATCTGCTGTACGTCGATGAAAAAGAACTCTACGACAGCTGCTATGGGCAAACCGAATTCGACCACGAGAACGCCAAGCGTAAGAAAGTCACTGAACTGACAAAAATGCTGGTGCCTTTCTGGAGCAGCATCGAAGACCTGAGTTCAGGCGATCGTGACCGCCTGGCCAGTGGCGCGTTTGGTCTGTTCGTTGATTTAGTTTCGTTCGCCCTGCCCATCGGGAAATTCGCCTCTGGCTCAGTGAGACTGGTCAAGACGGTAGGTAAATGGAGTATCCGCGAAGCGCTTCCCGCCTTTGCGAAACTTACGGGTACTTTGCTCAACGCTACCTTAAACCCCCTCGATGGCATTCCATCCTTGCTGCAGGCTGGCAGTCAAAGTGCGTATCGGCTTGCTAAAAGAGGTTATCTGAGCCTCAAGACCTTGAGCGGCAGAGCGGGGCAATATGATTTCGTAAAAGGCATGAGCCAGGTCACCGATCCGGGACGATGGCGCCCTCTGCTGTTAAACGATCAACTCAGTACGGCGCGTGGAGTGGACGATGTGCCTGTGCGCAACATCGGCGCTATGGGTAACATAGACTACCGCTTGATTGACCCGCTATCGTCCAAACCTTACGGCCCGTCATTGACCAGCGGCCCGGCGGAATTATCACTGGGGCGCTCTCACTACAACACGCTGGCCACGACCGACGCCCATGTCATCGTCGAAGTGCCCGGCAATACCCGCGTGCGAGAACGGTTTGAGGTCGATGGTAGCCACACTTTTTATCTGGATGATCTTCCCTATCGGTTGCACGATGGAACGCTGCGCCGCGCCAGTCACCTCAATGCCAGTGAACGGCTGCAGAAGCTCCCATGCCGTATACGTCGCTCGCCCGGCGCGGTGTGCAAGACCCAGTACGTTTTGCCGGACAACCCCGCCGAGCGCCCGCCGACAGGAGAATTCGAAACCGAGAAAAGCTGGGCTCCCTGGTTTGGCGACACGACGCTTTACCCTTCCGTACCGACAAGCGCTAACGAACGTTCCCTGCTGGCGTTCGAAGGGAAAATCTATGAATTCAAGGACGGTAAGCTCAACACTTACAAAGGCCGACCGGAATGGATCGGTCTCCCCAGCAGAACCCCCGTTCCCCGAGAAACAGTCTCCGCGACCATGCTGTTCCAGACCGGTCTGTATGGCGGAATCAAAGTCACCGGCACGGCTGAGAAGATCGATGATATACACGAGACCGGAGCGCTCATCATCCACTCGATCGACGAGCAGTACAGGTACGTGTTCATTCGCCTGAACTTCGACGATTACTACATGACGAAGATGTCGGTCGCAGACAGTATCGAAACTCCCCTTACCCTGAAGAAACTGAGCACTGATGAGCTGGCGCCCGGTACTGTGGGTGAGGAACTCCAGCGGGTGTACATCGGCTCGCTGAACGCGAACAACGCCGCGAGGATTTACGGAAGAGATCAGGTTGAACTGGCGCTAGACAAAATCGATGACATCTCGCTTCCCATCGGCGCGCCAGACCACCCGCCTTCGAACATGAAGTGGGTGAAAGTCGACACCTACCCCGCTGAAGCGGTGCTGTTTGACCGCAGGACAAGAATGATCGTCTCGGATCTACCAAATGGCGCGGCCGTGTGGAAGCCCTCCACGCAGGCGCCCGAAGCCCTGCAAAAATCCACAGCCGATATCTTCGGTGCGCTTTTTACAGATCCCTCCATCCCCACGACAACACATTCACGAACCCGAGTCGTCACTATCAACGACGCCATGCTAGAGCTGCAAAGAATCCTGCCGACGCAAAATCAAAAGAACATTGCCTTCGCCAGCGTGACGACGACTTCGGGAAAAAAAGAAGTGTATATCAGTGTCTCCGGAATCGAGGACTACACCCGGCATCTGCCCCTGTTCAAATCCAGCGGCGGACTGACCGAGATTGAGTGGGACGACGTCACGTACTTCAATGTCGACGGGCTCAGGCAGCCCGTCGATCCAGCAGCCCTTAGCCTGAGCCCTGACGGCAAACTGCTGGCAATCCCCCACCTCATGGACGCCCCGGGCAACTCGGACAGGTTGGGCCGGGTCACTTCCGGCGACAGTGAAAGCAAACTGATCGGCTACCTCAGTGAGAAATACCCCGCTCCTGAAGACATCAAGTCGATCACGGTGGCTACCACCCTGCCGCCCTGCGAATCCTGTTCGATTGTCATGAAAGAGTTCGGCCATGAGCGCGGGGCCGATACCCTGAACGTCATCTGGGGACAACGACGCAAGCGCCCGGCCGCCGAGATGAACACGTCAACCAATTCGGACTGAGCCAGCGCCATCAATGCTGCTGCAGATGGCCATAGAGCCTGGCATAGAGACCGCCATCAGCAATCAACTGCTGGTGATCGCCGTCTTCGGCAATCTGGCCGCCATCGAACACCAGCACCCGGTCAGCCTGTTCTACGGCCGACAACCTATGGGCAATGATCAACGTGGTGCGATTGCTCAGGAACCGCGCCAACGCTTGGTGCAGGTTGTATTCAGTGGCGGCATCCAGGGCCGAGGTGGCTTCGTCGAGAATCACCAACCGTGGATCGGCCAGTACCATGCGGGCAATGGCCAGCCGTTGGCGCTGTCCGCCCGACAGCCGAACCCCGGAACGCCCTACTACGCTTTCCAGGCCTTGGGGCAGCGCCCGCACCGTGGCGTCGAGCTGGGCGATCTCCAACGCCCGCCAGCAGTCGTCGTCGCTGCACTCACGACCCATGGCAAGGTTGGCCCGTACCGTGTCGTTGAACAGCGCCGGATGTTGCAACACCACTGCAACATTATCCCTGATGGTTTCCAGGCCGATCTCCTGCTGCGTGGCGCCGCCAAAACGGATACTGCCCGACTGTGGCGTGTACAGCCCCAGCAACAACTGCACCAGGGTACTCTTGCCGCCGCCACTGGCCCCGACGATGGCGACTTTCTCGCCCGGCGAAATGGACAGGTTCAACTGGTCGAGCACCAACTCCTCGCCGTAACCGAAACTCAACCCCTGGATGTCGATGCCCACGGTGTCACGGCCCTTGAACGGATCGACGACACCCGTGTACTGGGGCTCGTCGGCCCGGGCCAGCAGTTCGTTAATCCGGCTCAAGGCGCCGCCGGCCGCGTAATAGGCGTACTGCAGGTTCAACAGTTGCTCGACCGGACCGATCATGAACCAGAGGTAGCTGAACACCGCCAGCATCTGGCCGATGGACAGGTCGGAAAACACCACGGTGAGCATGGCCGCCGCGCGAAAAATATCGATGCCGAACTGGAACAACAAACCACTGGCGCGGTTCGAGGCATCGGTTTTCCACTGCGAACTCACGGCGTAGTCACGAACGTCCCTGGCCCGCATGCCCAAGCGCCCGAGGAAGAAACCCTGGCGGTTGCCGGCGCGCACCTCCTGGATGGCGTCCAGGGTTTCAGTCAGGGCCTGGGTGAAACGCGATGTACTGTCGTTCTCCAGCTTCTTGAGGTGCTTGACCCGTTTGCCCAGTTGCACCGTGGCGTAGATCACCAGCGGATTGAACAACAGGATCAGCAGGGCCAGTTTCCAGTGCATCCACATCAGGATCCCGGCGGTGCCCACCAAGGTCAGCATCGCCACCAGAAAACGGCTGAGGGTTTCACCGATGAATTTGTCGAGCGTATCCAGGTCGGTGACCAGGTGCGCCGCGACGGTACCGCTGCCCAGGCTTTCGTACTCGCCCAGGGAAATACGCTTGAGCCGTTCGATCAGGCGGATGCGGATGCGATAGACAATGTCCTTGGCCAGCGTGGCGAACAATCGCGCCTGCACCACGTTGAACAACAACGCGCTGCATCGCAGAGCCAGGGTCAGCAGCAGCATCAGTCCGATATAGCCGGCGGCGCGTTGCCAATCCGTCGGCAAGACCTGATTCATGACCTTCAAGGCCGCGTCGCCGCGCCCCAACAGCACTTCGTCCACCAACAGGGGCAACAGCAGCGGAATCGGCACGCTGCACAGCGTCGCCAGCACGGCCACGCCGTTAGCGATCCACAGGGCCTTCTTGTGGGTGAGCGCCAGGCGGCGGATTTCGGCCCAGCTCAAGCGGTCGATGCGTTGCGGGCCCCACGTGTGCTCCGGTCGCTCAGGCACAGGTCGCGCGCTCCAGCCAACGCCCCAGCAATGGCGACAACAGCTCCAGGGGCTGGTAGCCATTGGTCAACAAGGCCAACTGGCCGTCACGCTCGGCGAGCAGGGTGGGGAACCCGGCAATGCCCAGGTCCTGCACCCAGGTGAAATCCGCAGCCGTGGCCGCATGTTGGTCGGCGCGGTCGAAGGCCGCAGCGAATTCGATGCGCGGCAGCCCGGCCTGTTCGGCCAGTTCCACCAGGATGCTGGCGTGGGTCACGTCGCGGCCCTGCACATAAAACGCCTGCTGGATCAGTTTCACCAGTTTCCAGGCCAGGTCCGGTGCCAGGGTGCGGGCGGTCACCACGGCGCGACAGGCCGGTTCGGTGTCGTAGACAAAACCGTCCGGCAGTGCGCCGTCAAACTTGAACGGCTGGCCGGTGGCCTGGGTGACGGCCTGCCAGTGTTCGAGGATGTAGCGCCGGGTGGTCGGCTCCAGCGCCGAGCCGCTGCCGGTGCGCAAGCCACCCACCACCAGGTGCAACTCCACGCCAGCTGCCTGAGCCTGCTCGACCAATGCGTCGGCCACCGGGGCAAACCCCCAGCACCAGGAACACATTGGGTCCATCACATAGAGCAGGCGTCGCGCCATGGTTCAAGCCTCGGAAGGTGACTGCTTGTAGTTGTAGCCGATCGGGTGCGGCAGGTTGCGGGCCTTCGCCAGTTCGATCTGCTTTTGCCGGTCAATGGCGCTGCGCCGGGTCTTCTCGCTCAGCTTGTCCCAGCAATGCGGGCAACTGATGCCAGGCACATAGTGCTCCGAGGCGCGGTCTTCGACACTGACCGGTGTACGACAGGCATGACATTGATCGTAGTCGCCTTCGCTGAGGTCGTGGCGAACGGTGACGCGGTTATCGAACACGAAGCAGTCGCCGCGCCACCTGGTTTCTGCCTGGGGCACTTCTTCAAGGTATTTCAGGATGCCGCCCTTGAGGTGATAAACCTCGTCGAAACCCTGGCCAAGCATGTAGCTGGAGGCTTTTTCGCAACGGATGCCGCCGGTGCAGAACATCGCGACTTTCTTGTGCCGGGCCGGGTCGAAGTTGGCCTTGATGTACTCGGGGAACTCACGAAAGCTGGTGGTCTTGGGGTCGATCGCCCCTTCGAAGGTGCCGATGGACACCTCGTAGTCGTTACGGGTATCGATCAACAGCACTTCCGGATCGCTGATCAACGCATTCCAGTCCTGCGGCTCGACATAGGTGCCAACCTGCTTGTTCGGGTCCACGCCTTCGACGCCGAGGGTGACGATCTCTTTCTTGAGCTTGACCTTGGTCCGGTAGAACGGCTGCTCGTCGCAGTACGACTCTTTGTGGTCGATGTCGATCATGCGCGGATCGTTCTTGAGCCAGGCCAGCAAACCGTCGATACCTTCGCGGGTGCCGGAGACAGTGCCGTTGATGCCTTCTGCGGCGATCAGCAGCGTGCCTTTGATGCTGTTATCGAGCATGGCCTTGAGCAGGGGCTCACGCAGCTCGACGTAATCTTCCAGAGTGACGAACTTATACAGTGCCGCCACGACAATCGGTTGTGTCATGGGTATTTCTCCAGGTGGCTACCCTCGTAAAGAGTGAACCGGATATAAAAACAGCGGCAAGCTACAAGCTTCGAGCGACAAGCTCAAGCCGTACGCTTAGCTTGTAGCTTGTAGCTTGTAGCTTGTAGCTTGTAGCTTGTAGCTTGTAGTTTGTAGCTGGCTACTGCGGCTTACCCGCACAGGTCGGCGAAGCCGGGGCCGCGCCAATCTGCGCCCACTCCTCGGGGGTGTAGGTGTGCAGCGCCAATGCATGGAACTCGCCCATCAGCTCACCCAGCGTACCGTAGACCTTCTGGTGCCGCTTGACGCGATTGAGCCCTTCGAATTGCCGGCTGACCACCACTGCCTTGAAATGGGTCTGCTGCCCACGGCTGTGCATGTGGCTTTCATCCAGCACTTGCAGGTGCTCGGGCTGCAACAGCCCGAGCGTAGATTCGATGCGTTGCTGCATGCTCATACCAGGCTCCGCTTACGGCTTCTTCTTGGCAGGGGCTGGTGCAGCGGCTTTAGGCTCAAGCTCGGCCGTCATGTCCGCCAGCAGCTTATTGACCACCGGGACTGCGCTTTCAAGCTTGGCCTGGGTCAGCTGGGCCGATTGCTGGGTCAGCTGGGGCATTTTTTCCAGGACTTTCTTGCCCAGTGGCGACTGGTAGAACGCCACCAGGTCCTTGAGCTCCGACTCACTGAAGTTGCTGGTGTAGAGCTTGACCATGTCCGGCTTGAGCTTGTTCCAGCCGATGGCCTGGTCCAGCGCCGCATTGGCCTTGGCCTGGTAGGTTTCCAGGGTCGCTTTCTTCGACTCTGGGGCCTTGGTCTGTTCGAAGCGCTGGGCAAACATCTGCTGCACTTGCATGTACACCGGAGTGCCCAGTTTGTCAGCGTGTGCCAAGGTCAGGAATGCTTCGGCGCTCGCGTTGTGGCTGGCGGTATCGGCGAAAACAGGGCCGCTGGCACACACCAGAGCAACTGCGGTACAGATGGCACGAAGACGGGTCATCGAGTTTCCTTTCATTACAGGCGAGGTAAAACCCCAAGGGCGACCATTCTGCGCCTAAAAAACGCCGGGCCTCAACCCCGATGCGTGTCGGGTCTGATTGACGGGCCGAACCCGGGGCCTCTAGATTGAGGGAACCGGCGCCGCCCATCCGGGCCTAAACTGCACATTCAACCTTAAGGAGTTTGACCCGATGAGCCGTATCGAAACCGACAGCCTGGGCCAGGTTGAAGTCCCGGAAGACGCCTACTGGGGCGCCCAGACACAGCGGTCCATGATCAACTTTGCCATTGGCAACGAACGCATGCCGCTGTCGGTGTTGCACGCCCTGGCGCTGATCAAGAAAGCTGCCGCCCGGGTCAATGACCGCAACGGCGACCTGCCCGCCGACATCGCCCGCCTGATCGAACAGGCCGCCGACGAAGTGCTGGATGGCCAACATGACGACCAGTTCCCGCTGGTGGTCTGGCAGACCGGCAGTGGCACCCAGAGCAACATGAACGTCAACGAAGTGATCGCCGGGCGCGCCAACGAGCTGGCGGGCAATCCGCGGGGCGGCAAGAGCCCGGTGCACCCCAACGACCACGTCAACCGCTCCCAGAGCTCCAACGACTGTTTCCCGACGGCCATGCACATCGCCGCCGTCCAGGCCGTCCAGCAGCAACTGCTGCCGGCCATCGGCGAATTGTCCGGCGGGCTGGCGGAACTGGCGGCGCGGCATATGAAACTGGTCAAGACCGGCCGTACCCACATGATGGACGCCACGCCGATCACCTTTGGCCAGGAACTGTCGGCGTTCATTGCCCAGCTCGACTACGCCGAACGGGCCATCCGCGCGGCACTGCCAGCGGTGTGTGAACTGGCCCAGGGCGGCACGGCGGTGGGCACCGGGCTCAACTCGCCCCACGGTTTTGGTGAAGCGATTGCCGCTGAACTGGCCGCGCTTTCCGGCCTGCCGTTCGTCACCGCGCCGAACAAGTTTGCCGCGCTGGCGGGCCATGAGCCGCTGACCGCATTGTCCGGCGCGCTGAAAACCCTGGCCGTGACCTTGATGAAGATCGCCAACGACCTGCGCCTGCTGGGCTCCGGTCCCCGCGCCGGGTTTGCCGAGGTGAAATTGCCGGCCAATGAACCGGGCAGTTCCATCATGCCGGGCAAGGTCAACCCGACCCAGTGCGAAGCCTTGTCGATGCTCGCCTGCCAGGTGATGGGCAACGACGTGACCATCGGTTTCGCCGCCAGCCAGGGTCACTTGCAGTTGAACGTGTTCAAACCGGTGATCATCCACAATCTGCTGCAATCGATCCGCCTGCTGGCCGATGGCTGCAGCAACTTCCAGCAGCACTGCATTGCAGGCCTCGAACCGGACGCCGGGCAAATGGCAGCGCACCTGGAGCGTGGGTTGATGCTGGTGACCGCGCTGAACCCGCACATCGGCTACGACAAGTCCGCCGAAATCGCCAAGAAAGCCTACGGCGAAGGGCTGACCTTGCGTGAAGCCGCATTGCAATTGGGGTATCTCACCGATGAAGAGTTCGATGCCTGGGTGAGGCCGGAGAACATGCTGGAGGCCGGTAGCCAGGGCTGAGTGCTGCGTTGCCCGATAGGGAGCCATCGCGAGCAGGCTCGCTCCCACACCCGATCTTCAGCGGACACAAATCTTGTATCCGACCGGAATCCAGTGTGGGAGCGAGCCTGCTCGCGATAAAGCAGACGCGGTCTACCTGCCTGCAACCAACCGCGCCCGCCGCGCCCTGAGCCCGGCCATCAGCGAAGGCCCCAGCGCCACCAGAGCCGATCCGAGCACCACCAGCACCGCCCCGCCATACCCCAGCAGATTGATCTGCTCGGCATGCACATAGTCGGGCCACCACCAGGCAGCCATCGCCACCGCGGCAAACGTCACCAGCGGCGTGATCGCCAGCGTCGCGCTGACCCGTGACGCCTCCCAATGCGCCAGGGCTTCGGCAAACGCGCCGTAGGCAATCAGGGTGTTGAGGCAGCATGCGAGCAATAGCCAGCCTTGCAACGGGCTCAATTGCAGCGCCTCCAACGGATGGACCCACGGCGTGAGCAGCAACGCGCAGAACAGGTAGATCACCATCATCACCTGCAACGAGTTCCATACCGTCAGCAATTGCTTCTGGCCCAGGGCATAGAACGTCCAGACCGTGGACGCCAGCAACACCATCAAGACCCCGGCGGTGTAGTCGCTCAGGGAGGTGAGCAACTCACCAAGGCGCTGGTTGAAAAACAGCGTGAAGCCGATCAGCAGCACCGCCAGGCCGATGCCCTGGCCGACACTGAAACGCTCCTTGAACACGAACAGGCTGGCGACCAGCAGCATGATCGGCCCCATCTGCACCACCAGCTGCGCCGTGCCGGGGCTCAAGCGGTTCAGGCCCATCAGGTAGAGAACGTAGTTGCCCACCAGCCCCAGCACGGCCATCGCCACCAGCCAGCCGCCACGCGGGCCAAGCACCTTGCGGCTGGGCAGGCGCCGAGTGGCCGCCAGGTAGATGAACAGCAAGCTCCCGGACACCGCCAGGCGAAACCAGGTCACGGTGACCGGGTCCATCACTTGCAGCACTTGTTTGAGCTTGATCGGCAGGATTCCCCACAGCAGGGCGGTCAGCAAGGCGAGGAACAGGCCGTAGACCCAGCGACCGGACGATATGTGCATGCAACCCTCGAAGCCCAAGACCAAAGAACATCCATTCTAGGCGCGGATCGCTCGGCGACCCAGGGACAGTTGGGCACGAACAGTTCATGACGAGACATGGCACATCGCCGCCTATCGGCTGCCCAAGCGTCAATCGGCGACAACACATAGACTTCACTCAACCTGATGTCGCTTTCCTTTTGGAGTCACCCATGCTTGGCAAACGAGCCCAGGACCTTGCCCCTGCGATGGTCTTTCCCAGTGACCGGATTTGCCGGGTCAACGGCGAATTCTATTTCAGCACCCGGGAAGGCACGCATGAGGGGCCTTTCGCTGACCGTGAAACAGCGGAACGCGAAGTTGCCGCGTACATCGAGCGCATGGTGCGGCTGCCGCGGGCTGTGGGCTGAACGCGGTCTGACAAGACATGGCAGAGCGCTGTCTTATCTAACCGCCTCAAACAACCCCGTCGCCCCCATTCCGCCGCCCACGCACATGGTCACGATGCCGTAGCGCAGGTTGCGCCGTTGCAGCTCGCGCACCAGATGCCCCACCTGCCGTGAACCGGTCATGCCGAACGGATGGCCGATAGAGATCGAGCCGCCGTTGACGTTGTATTTCTCATTGTCGATTTCCAGCCGGTTGCCGCTGTACAGGCACTGGGAAGCGAACGCCTCGTTGAGTTCCCACAAATCGATGTCTGCCACCTGCAAGCCTTTGGCCTTGAGCAACTTGGGTACCGAAAACACCGGGCCGATGCCCATTTCGTCCGGCTCGCACCCGGCCACGGTAAAGCCGCGGAAGAACGCCTTGGGCTTGAGCCCCAGCGCCAGGGCTTTTTCCAGGCTCATCACCAGGGTCATCGAGGCACCGTCGGACAACTGCGACGAATTGCCCGCCGTCACCGAACCGTCTTCGGCAAACACCGGCTTCAGCCCGGCCAGGCTTTCGTAGGTAGTGTCCGGGCGGTTGCAATCGTCGTGGTCAACCACGCCCTCAAGGATCTGCACCGCACCCGTGTTCTTGTCCTCGACCCGATACTTGACCTGCATCGCAATGATCTCGTCAGCAAACAACCCGGCGGCCTGGGCCTTGGCGGTGCGCTGCTGGCTCTGCAAGGCGTAGCGGTCCTGCTCCTCGCGGCTGACTTGGTAACGGCGGGCAACGATCTCGGCGGTCTGGCCCATGGGGAAATAGATCCCCGGCACCTGCTCCTTGAGCAGCGGGTTGATCAGGTTGTCCGTGTTGACGCTTTTCATCGTCAGGCTGATGGACTCCACGCCACCGGCAACGATGATGTCGCTGCAACCGGAGGCGATCTGGTTGGCGGCGATGGCAATGGCTTGCAGCCCCGAGGAACAGAAGCGGTTGAGGGTCATGCCGGCGGTGCCGGTGCCCAGTTGCGAGAGCACCGCCACGTTGCGGCCGATGTTGTAGCCCTGGGCACCTTCATTGGAGCCGGCGCCGACAATGCAGTCCTCGACGCTGGCCGGGTCGATGTCATTGCGCGCCAACAGGGCGTTGACGCAATGCGCCGCCAGGTCGTCCGGGCGGGTCATGTTGAACTTGCCGCGAAAAGACTTGGCCAGGCCGGTTCGTACGCTGTCGACGATCACCACTTCACGCATGGCTGTACCCCATTGTTGTTGTCGGTTGAGAGTGGACCGAGCATAAATCCACTGCATAACCGACCGCGACAATCATTCACCCCGCGTATGCGAGCCCATCGGCCTATTTCTTGTCCTTCTTCTTGCGAGCCTGCTTCTCGGTGTGCTCGAACGCGGCCTCCAACGCCTCGTTCAGGGTGCGCAACACCTTGACCCGCGCCCAGCGCTTGTCGTTGGCTTCTACCAGTGTCCAAGGGGAAATCTCGGTGCTGGTGCGGTCCACCATGTCGCATACCGCGGCCCGGTAGGCGTCCCACTTGTCACGGTTGCGCCAGTCGTCTTCGGTGATCTTGAAACGCTTGAACGGGATGTCCTCGCGCTCCTTGAAGCGCTCCAGTTGGGTCTCCTTGTCGATGGCCAGCCAGAACTTGACCACCACCACACCGGCATCGGCGATCTGCTCCTCGAAATCATTGATCTCGCCGTAGGCCCGCAACCAGTCGGCCCGACTGCAAAATCCCTCGACCCGCTCCACCAGCACCCGGCCATACCAGGAGCGATCGAACACGGTGAATTTGCCCCGTGCCGGGATGTGTCGCCAAAACCGCCACATGTACGGGTGGGCGCGTTCCTCTTCGGTGGGGGCGGCAATCGGTACGATGCTGTACTGGCGCGGGTCGAGGGCCGCCGCGACCCGTCGGATCGCCCCGCCCTTGCCCGCCGCATCGTTGCCTTCGAACACCGCCACCAAGGCGTGCCGACGCATGCGCTTGTCCCGCAGCAGGCCGGCGAAGCGTGCCTGTTCGGTAATCAACTGTTCTTCGTAATCGTCCTTGTCCAGGCGCAGGGCCATGTCGAGGCTGTCGATCAGCGTGACCTGATCGCCCAGCGCCGGCAGCGGCGCCACGCTGACCTTTTCCGATCTGACCTTCGGCCGGTCCAGGGCCTGGCGCAGGCCCTCGAGCAGGATCCGCCCGACGGCGAGGCTGCGATAACAGCTGTCCATGCCCTCGATCACATGCCAGGGCGCGTAATCGCGACTGGTGCGGCGCAACACCCGTTCGCCGTACTTGACGAACTTGTCGTAGGTCTGGGACTGCTGCCAGTCCAGCGGGCTGATGCGCCAGCTGTGCAGCGGATCGTCCTTGAGCCCCTTGAGCCGGGCTTTCATCTGTTTCTTGGACAGGTGGAACCAGAACTTGAAGATCAGCGCGCCTTCATCGCAGAGCATCTTTTCCAGGCGCTCGGCAGCGTTGATCGCCTGGTCGAGCCGCGGGTCCTTGATCTCGCCATGGACCCGCCCCTGCAGCATCTGGCTGTACCAGTTGCCGAAGAAAATCCCCATGCGCCCCTTGGCCGGCAGCATCCGCCAATAGCGCCAGGCCGGTGGCCGCGCCAGCTCTTCGTCGGTCTGTTGGTCAAAGGTGCGCACCTCAATCAGCCGTGGGTCCATCCACTCATTGAGCAACTTCACCGTCTCGCCCTTGCCCGCGCCTTCGATGCCGTTGATCAGCACAATGACCGGAAAGCGCCCCTGCTGCTGCAACTCGAACTGCGCTTCGAGCAGCGCTTCACGCAGGGCCGGCACTTCGGCCTCAAAGGTGTCTTTATCGATGACGTGACCGATTTCAGCGGATTCGAACATGGGCTACTCCCTCCAAGGATCAATCAAGACTAGCGGATTGGATACCGCCAGGTGTAGCCCTGCCCGGAGTATTCCCACGCTCTGCGTGGGCATGCGTCTACGGACGCTCCGCGTTTTCGGCTTTCCGGATCAGCTAGAATGGTCACCCAGTTTTCACCGAGCCCGCCATGACGCCCATCCAGCAACACGCCCAACTCGACTGGGATGACCAGGGTCGCCCGCGCTCGCGGGTGTTCGACGATGTGTATTTTTCCGACCGGTCGGGGCTGGATGAAACCCGTTACGTGTTCCTTGAACAGAACAACCTGGCCGAGCGTTTCGCCGCGCTGCCCCACGATGGGCGCCTGGTGATCGGCGAAACCGGGTTTGGCACCGGCCTGAACTTCCTTTGCGCCTGGCAACTGTTTGAACAATGCGCACCCGTCGGGGCGCGGCTGCATTTTGTCAGCGTCGAGAAATACCCCTTGAGCCGCGAGGACCTGGAGCGAGCCTTGGCCCTGTGGCCGCCACTGAAATCACAAGCGGATCAATTGCTGGAGCAGTACGTTGCCATCCACCAGGGTTTCCAACGCCTGGCCTTGGCGAACGGGCGCGTGACGCTGACCCTGTTGATCGGCGACGCGCTGGAGCAGTTGCCACAACTGGATGCCCAGATCGATGCCTGGTTCCTCGACGGTTTCGCGCCGGCCAAGAACCCCGAGATGTGGACCGCCGAACTGTTTGCCGAACTGGCACGGCTGGCGGCACCCGGGTCGACCCTCAGCACCTTCACCAGCACCGGCTGGGTACGGCGGTTGTTGAACGCGGCGGGCTTCAAAATGAAGCGCACGCCGGGCATCGGCCATAAGTGGGAAATCCTGCGCGGGGTGTTCCTCGGCTGGCCGGAGCAAGCACCGGCGCCGGCCACGGCAAAACCCTGGTACGCCCGCCCCGCTTCGCTCACCGGCGAACGGCGGGCACTGGTCATCGGTGGTGGCCTGGCCGGCTGTGCCAGCGCAGCGAGCCTTGCCGCCCGGGGCTGGCAGGTGACGCTGTTGGAACGTCACGCGGGGTTGGCCGAAGAGGCTTCCGGCAACCCGCAGGGTGTGCTGTACCTCAAGTTGTCCGCCCACGGCACCGCCTTGTCGCAGATGATTCTCAGCGGCTTCGGCTACACGCGACGAATGCTGGAGCACTTGCAACGGGGCGTTGACTGGGACGGCTGCGGGGTCTTGCAACTGGCTTTCAACCGCAAGGAAGCCGAGCGCCAGGCGCAACTGGCCGAGGCGTTTCCACGCGATCTGCTGTACATCCTGAATCAGCCAGAGGCGCAGGTTCAATCCGGGATCAGCGTGGCCTGCGGCGGGCTGTTTTATCCCGAAGGGGGTTGGGTGCATCCGCCGGCGTTGTGTCGCTGGCAAGCCTCGGGGGCGACGATTGATGTGCAACCGCATCATGAAGTACTGGAACTGCGCCGCATCGATGACCAATGGCAAGCATGGGACGGCGAACGCTGCCTGGCCAGTGCGCCCGTGGTGATCCTCGCCAGTGCCGCCGAGATCAAACGTTTCGAATCGGCTGCCGATCTGCCCCTCAAGCGCATTCGCGGACAAATCACCCGCCTGCCGCAAACCGCACGCAGCCAGAGCCTGGCGACGGTGGTCTGCGCCGAAGGCTACGTAGCGCCGTCGCGCCTGGGTGAACACACCCTGGGCGCCAGCTTCGATTTCACCAATGACGACCTGACCCCCACCGCTGCCGAACACGCCGGTAACCTGCAGATGCTTGAAGAGATCTCCGTGGACCTGCTGGACCGCCTGGGCGCGACGACCCTCGACCCGCAACGGCTCGAAGGGCGCGCGGCGTTTCGCTGCACCAGCCCGGACTATCTGCCGATAGTCGGGCCGCTGGCTGACAGTCGGGGATTCAACGAGGCCTACCAGGCCCTGAGCAAAGACGCGCGCCAGGTCCCGGACAGCCTTTGCCCCTGGCTCGACGGTTTGTACATCAATAGCGGCCACGGTTCTCGCGGCCTGATCACCGCCCCGCTGTCGGGCGAATTGATCGCCGCCTGGCTCGACAATGAACCTCTACCGCTGCCGCGAAGCGTGGCCGAAGCCTGCCACCCGAACCGGTTTGCCTTGCGGGCGCTGATCCGGGGCAAGGCCTGACACACCCCAACCCCACACCACAACCCAATATGGGAGATCCAATGTGGAAGATCCAATGTGGGAGCGAGCCTGCTCGCGATAGCGGTAAATCAGTGGCGCATGAGTTAGCTGACCCACCGCTATCGCGAGCAGGCTCGCTCCCACAGGTTCCGCATGCCTTGGGTGATAAGGCAACCCAACGGCACCCACTTGTCGGCTTATAACGCATCGATCTAAAACTCACAGCAATCCCCCCGGTCAGTTTCAGGGTAGACGCCATTTTTGGCGCATCTGTTTGACCCCTCCCCAACGGAAAAACCGGTAAGGACTTATGTGCGGATTAGCTGGAGAATTACGTTTCGATCAACAACCTGCGGATCTTGCGGCCGTAGAGCGAATCACCCATCACCTGGCCCCTCGCGGCCCTGATGCCTGGGGGTTTCATAGCCAGGGGCCGATTGCCCTGGGCCATCGTCGCCTGAAAATCATGGACCTGTCCGATGGCTCGGCGCAGCCGATGATCGACAATCAACTGGGCCTGTCCCTGGCGTTCAACGGTGCGATCTACAACTTCCCCGAATTGCGCGTCGAACTGGAAGCGCTGGGCTACGCGTTTCATTCCGGCGGCGACACCGAAGTGCTGCTCAAGGGCTACCATGCCTGGGGCGAAGCACTGCTGCCCAAGCTCAACGGCATGTTTGCCTTCGCCATCTGGGAGCGGGACGCCAAGCGGCTGTTCATCGCCCGCGACCGCCTCGGCGTCAAGCCGCTGTACCTGTCGCGCACCGGCCAGCGCTTGCGCTTCGCCTCGGCGCTGCCGGCGCTGCTCAAGGGCGGTGACATCAGCCCGATGCTCGACCCGGTGGCCCTCAACCATTACTTGAATTTCCATGCGGTGGTCCCGGCGCCACGCACCTTGCTGGCCGGCGTTGAAAAGCTGCCGCCCGCCACCTGGATGCGCGTAGAAGCCGACGGCAGCACCGAGCAGAAAACCTGGTGGACCCTGCCCTACGGCCCCCGCGCCGATGAGCAGAATCTCAACCTGGAAGACTGGGTCGACCGCGTGCTCGACAGCACCCGCGAAGCGGTCGCCATTCGCCAGCGAGCCGCCGTGGATGTCGGCGTGCTGCTATCGGGTGGTGTGGATTCGAGCATGTTGGTGGGGCTGTTGCGGGAAGTCGGCGTGGAAGACTTGTCGACCTTCTCCATCGGCTTCCAGGATGCCGGCGGCGAGCGCGGAGACGAGTTCCAGTATTCGGACCTGATCGCCAAGCACTACGGCACGCGCCATCACCAGTTGCGCATCGACGAAAAAGAGATCATCGAACAACTGCCGGCGGCCTTCCGTGCCATGAGCGAACCGATGGTCAGCCACGACTGCATCGCCTTTTACCTGCTGTCGCGGGAAGTGGCCAAGCACTGCAAAGTGGTGCAAAGCGGCCAGGGCGCCGACGAGCTGTTCGCCGGCTACCACTGGTACCCGCAAGTGGACGGCGCCAGCGATCCCTACGCGGCCTATCGCGCCGCGTTCTTCGACCGCAGCTACGAGGAATACGCCACCACCGTGCAACCGAAATGGCTGACGGCCAACGACGCCGCCGGCGACTTCGTCAAGGAGCATTTCGCCCAACCGGGCGCCGATGCCGCGGTCGACAAGGCCCTGCGCCTGGACAGCACGGTGATGCTGGTGGACGACCCGGTCAAGCGCGTCGACAACATGACCATGGCCTGGGGCCTGGAAGCACGCACGCCGTTCCTCGACTACCGACTGGTGGAACTTTCGGCCCGGGTCCCGGCGAAGTTCAAGCTGCCCGACGGCGGCAAGCAGGTGCTCAAGGAAGCCGCCCGACGGGTGATCCCCGGCGAGGTGATCGATCGCAAGAAAGGCTATTTCCCGGTGCCGGGTCTCAAACACCTGGAAGGTGACACGCTGGCCTGGGTCCGCGAACTGCTGCTGGATCCGAGCCAGGATCGCGGCCTGTTTCAACCGGCAATGCTCGACCGTCTGCTCACCGACCCCAATGGCCAACTCACCCCGTTGCGCGGCTCACGGCTGTGGCAACTGGCGGCGCTGAACCTGTGGCTCAGCGAGCAAGGAATCTGATTGATGAAACCCCACCCTACCGTCCACAACCAGCGCCTTTTGCGCGGCCAGGCGCCTTCCTATGAACGCTTGCAGGCACGCCTGGCCGAAGATGGCAGCACTTTGGGCGCCGACCCGATCGCGGTGCATTGCGGCTGGGGCCGACTGCTGATCGGCCACACCTTTCCAGACCCGGCCTGCCTGGCCCAGGAACTGCTCAATGAGCAGTCCGGCGAGCGCGACATTGCCTTGTACGTCGCCGCGCCCCAGCAAGTATTGGGACTGGAACCGGCGAATCTGTTCCTCGACCCGTCCGACACCCTGCGCCTGTGGTTCAGCGACTATCGCCAGGCCACGCGGGTGTTCCGTGGCTTTCGCATTCGCCGCGCCCAAAGCGATACCGATTGGCAAGCCATCAACCAGCTTTATCAGGCCCGGGGCATGCTGCCCATCGATCCGCAACGGCTGACCCCGCGCCATGAGGGCGGCCCGGTGTACTGGCTGGCCGAAGACGACGACACCGGTGCGGTGATCGGCAGCGTCATGGGCCTCAATCACCAGAAAGCCTTCAACGATCCGGAAAACGGCAGCAGCCTCTGGTGCCTTGCCGTGGATCCGCAATGCTCCCGGCCCGGCGTGGGTGAAGTGCTGGTGCGGCACCTTATCGAGCATTTCATGAGCCGCGGCCTGAGCTACCTCGACCTGTCGGTGTTGCACGACAATCGCCAGGCGAAAAACCTCTACGCCAAGCTTGGCTTTCGCAACCTCTCGACATTCGCCATCAAACGCAAGAACGGCATCAACCAGCCGCTGTTCCTCGGCCCGGGCCCGGAGGCGCAATTCAATCCCTATGCGCGGATCATTGTCGAGGAAGCCCACCGTCGCGGCATCGAAGTCCAGGTGGACGATGCCGAAGCCGGCTTGTTCACCCTGGTCCATGGCAGCCGCCGGGTGCGTTGCCGCGAATCCCTGAGCGACCTGACCAGCGCCATCAGCATGACCTTGTGCCAGAACAAAAGCCTGACCCACAACGTGCTGAAAAACGCCGGCCTGAACCTGCCGGCGCAACAGCTGGCAGGCAATGCCGACGACAACCTGGCGTTTCTCGATGAGCACGAGCGCGTCGTGGTCAAGCCCCTGGACGGTGAACAGGGCCAGGGCGTGGCGGTGGATCTGCGCACTATCGAAGACGTGCAGAACGCCATCGAAGCGGCGCGGCAGTTCGACAGCCAGGTGCTGCTGGAGAGCTTCCACGAAGGGCTGGACCTGCGGATCCTGGTGATCGGCTTTGACGTGGTGGCGGCGGCCATCCGGCGCCCGGCCGAAGTGATCGGCGACGGTCAGCACACCATCGGCGCACTGATCGAAGCCCAGAGCCGTCGGCGCCAGGCTGCCACAGGCGGCGAAAGCAAAATCCCGATGGACGCCGAGACCGAACGTACGCTGAAAGCGGCAGGCTTTGACTACGACAGCGTCCTGCCAGCCGGGGAACACCTGTTCGTACGGCGTACGGCGAACCTGCATACGGGCGGGGTGTTGGAGGACGTCACCGGCATCCTTCATCCGACCCTGGCCGACGCGGCGGTACGCGCCGCCCGGGCGTTGGACATTCCCATGGTCGGCCTTGACCTGCTGGTGCCTGCGGCCGATCAGCCCGACTACGTGTTCATTGAAGCCAACGAACGCGCGGGCCTGGCCAACCACGAACCGCAACCCACCGCAGAACGCTTTGTGGACCTGTTGTTTCCCCATAGCCAGGCGGTGGCCTGACGCTTTTGTAGTGTACCGATCGTTCCCACCTCGGCGTGATGCCTCAAGGGACGCTCCGCGTCCAGATGACGCGGAGCGTCAGCGGCTGCATTCCCACGCAGAGCGTGGGAAGGATCATGTACTCAACCGATCAGGAGTTCCCATGATCAGCAAGATCCCCGAACCGAATCTCGAATACCTGCAAAAAGTCCTGCTGGAAATGCTCGCCATTCCCAGCCCTACCGGCTTCACCGACACCATCGTGCGTTATGTCGCCGAGCGGCTTGAAGAATTGGGTATACCGTTTGAAATGACCCGCCGCGGCACGATCCGGGCCACCCTCAAGGGCCGCAAGAACAGCCCCGACCGGGCCGTATCGGCACACCTGGACACCATCGGCGCCTCGGTGCGGGCCATCAAGGACAACGGGCGCCTGACCCTGGCCCCGGTGGGCTGCTGGTCCAGCCGGTTCGCCGAAGGCAGCCGGGTCAGCCTGTTCACCGACACCGGCGTGATCCGTGGCAGCGTGCTGCCGTTGATGGCCTCCGGGCATGCGTTCAATACCGCCGTGGATGAGATGCCCATCAGTTGGGACCACATCGAACTGCGCCTGGACGCCTATTGCACCACCCGCGCCGATTGCGAAACCCTGGGGGTGGGCATCGGCGACTACGTGGCCTTCGACCCCCTGCCCGAGTTCACTGAAAGCGGTCACATCAGTGCCCGCCACTTGGACGACAAGGCCGGCGTCGCCGCGCTGCTGGCGGCGCTCAAGGCGATTGTCGACAGCGGCGAAGAGCTGTTGATCGACTGCCATCCGCTGTTCACCATTACCGAAGAAACCGGCAGCGGCGCGGCGGCCGCCTTGCCTTGGGACGTCAGTGAGTTCGTCGGCATCGACATCGCTCCGGTCGCACCAGGCCAGCACTCAAGTGAACACGCGGTCAGCGTGGCGATGCAGGACTCCGGCGGCCCCTATGACTATCACCTGTCGCGACACCTGTTGAAACTGGCCAAGGAAAACGAGCTGCCGGCGCGCCGCGACCTGTTCCGCTACTACTTCAGCGATGCCCATTCGGCCATTACCGCCGGCCATGACATCCGCACCGCCCTGCTCGCCTTCGGCTGCGATGCCACCCATGGCTACGAACGCACCCACATCGACAGCCTGGCCGCCCTCAGTCGCTTGCTCGGTGCCTACATCCTCAGCCCACCGGTGTTTGCCAGCGACGCGCAACCGGCCCAAGGTTCGCTGGACCGCTTCAGTCACCAGATAGAGCACGATGCGCAGATGGAGAGCGATACCCGGGTGCCTTCGGTGGATAGCCTTCTGGGGCAGCGCTCGGACAACTGAGTACAGGTTCAAGACAGTTGTTGTGAGGAAAATCGCCTTCGCGAGCAAGCCTGCTCCCACAATGGATCTGCGCCATGCACACCTGTGGGAGCGGGCTTGCTCGCGAAGGCGTAATCACAGCCACACAAAAACCCAAAGGCTAGCCGCAACGGCCCATTGGTCGTAGCATCGCGACATTGTCTAGCCGAGGTACCCCATGCTGATTCCCCACGACCAACTGGAAGTCGACACGCTCACCCGCCTGATCGAGGATTTCGTGACCCGCGACGGCACCGACAACGGCGACGAAACGCCCCTCGAAACCCGCGTGCTACGGGTACGGCAAGCGTTGACCAAAGGCCAGGCACTGATCGTCTTCGACCCTGAAAGCGAGCAGTGCCAGCTGATGCTCAAGCACGACGTACCCAAGCACCTATTCGACTGAGCAGGCCTTGCGAAGGGCGTTGGCTTTCTTCTTCTGGATCTTTTCGTAGATTTCGGAGCGATGTACATCGATGTGCCGTGGCGCTTCCACGCCAAAACGCACGGTGCCGCCGGTAATCGACAGCACGCGGACGGAAATATCGTCACCGATGGAAATCAATTCACCCACAGCACGGCTTAGTACGAGCATAGTCCTTGTCCTTAAGAATGTCTGGACCTTGACCATGCCCGGCCTGCCTCACGTTCTCAAGGCACCCGTGAGAAATCAGTAAGGCCCTACACGCAAAGCGCTGGCGGCTGAAGGAAACTTCCTGCAAAAACCCCAGAAATTCCTGTTTATTTCATGGCGCCGAGAAGCGCGGGCCGAACAGAATCACGCTCGCGCCCAGCACGCAGAGCGCTACGCCGATCCAATCGGAACCCAGCGGCCGCACCCGCTCTACCAGAGCCAGCCAGCCAATCGAGGCAATGATGTAGAGGCCGCCATAGGCGGCGTAGGCGCGCCCGGCATAGGTGGCTTCGATGCGGGTCAGCAACAGGGCAAACAGGGTCAGGCTGAACAAGGCCGGCACGACCCACCAGACACTCTTGCCCTGGCGCAGCCACATCCAGAAGGCGTAGCAGCCGGCGATTTCAAACAGCGCGGCGAGAAAAAACCACAAGTAGTTGAGCATGAGCGTGTCCATCAGGAAGGCCGAATGGCGCCATCCTGAGGACACCGCGCCGCCAGGTCAACTCAGGTTCTGTCGGGCCTTGGCGCGCATCTTGTCGGCCATGACGGTCATTTCGTCGTACAGCAACTGCGGATTCTTCTGCTTCAGGGCCCAGGCCATACGGCCCTGCTCATGGGGCAGGATCATGAATTCGCCCTGGGCAACCTGCTGATAGATGTAATCGGCGATGTCGGCGGCGCTGATGGGCGAGCTTTCCAGCAACTTGCCGACCTGCGCTTTCATGGCCGGGGTCGGGCCCCGGAAAGAGTCCAGCAGATTGGTCTGGAAAAACGACGGGCAAACCACGTGCACGTCGACTTCCTGCTGGGCCAGTTCAATCAACAGGCTTTCCGACAATGCCACCACGCCAGCCTTGGCCACGTTGTAGTTGCTCATGGCAGGACCTTGCATCAGGGCGGCCATGGAGGCGATGTTGATGATCTTGCCGCGGCTCTTTTCCAGCAATGGCAGGAACGCCTTGCAGCCCTTGACTACGCCCATCAGGTTGATTGCGATCTGCCAGTCCCAGTCCTCCAGGGACAGTTCGGCGAAGAACCCGCCCGAGGCCACGCCGGCGTTGTTGACGATGATGTCGATGCCGCCGAACTTCTCTTCGCAGGCCTGGGCGAACGCCGTCAATTGACTGTAATCGCGCACATCGCAGCGCTGGATGAAACCATCGCCACCGGCCTCGCGTATCAACTTCAGGGTTTCCAGGAGGCCCGGCTCACTGACATCCGACAAGGCCAGACGCCAGCCTTCGCGGGCCCAGCGCAGCGCGATTTCGCGACCCAGGCCAGAGCCGGCACCGGTGATCATCATGCGGTTTTGCATAGCAGACAGCCTTGTTGTTCCGGGAGAGATAGGCCGAGTGTAGCGAAGGACCCCTTCGGACCCACGCTCCATCAAATTGCTGAATGGCGAGGGCAAACTTGTGGGAGGCAAAGCTTGCTCCCACTGGGCTATTGCCGCAAAAAACATTGAATTTTTTACAGGACGTTACGGTCGGACATAGTAAGCCGCCCCGATTGAACACGCGCGCTGGCATTTATAGATGGCATCACCCCAGAACTGACCAATAAGGAAATCTACAATGGGCACAATTCTTATCGTTATCCTGATCCTCCTGCTGATCGGCGGCCTGCCGGTCTTCCCGCACTCCAGAAGTTGGGGTTACGGCCCGTCCGGTATTATCGGTGTAGTGTTGGTGGTACTGCTGGTCCTGCTGTTAATGGGCAAGATATGACCCACTAAGCGCATAAAAAAAGAGGCCTTTGAGGCCTCTTTTTTTATGCTCGCCGACTATCAGTCAGGCTTGCCGTCCACTACACCGGCGGTGTTGTCCAACAGACTCTTGGTAGCCGTCTGCAGGAACGCTTCAAGCTTGAGCTTCATCTGCGCGGTGTCCGGCGCGTCCGGGATGATTTCCGCATGGGGGTTGGCACCCAGCTCATAACGGTACATCTTCGGCGCCATTTCCTTGTCCTTCGGCAGCACCAGGATCTGGTCATCGTGAACAATGGCCGTGGTCTGCTCACTGCCCGATGGCTTGATCACGCCGAAACCGGTATCGCCCTGGGGCAGGTTCAACAGGTCGCGACCCCAGCACTGGTTGCGCACCTGCCCGCCGATGCGGCCCATGATGGTCGGTACGATATCGACCTGGGTGCCCACCGTGTGGCTACGCTGGCCAAACTTTTCCTGGATGCCGGGGCCGATCAGCAGCATCGGCACATTGAAACGACCCAGGTCCATTTCGGTGATCTGGCGTTCGTTGCCAAAGCCATGGTCACCGACCACGACAAACAGGGTTTCCTTGAAGTACGGCTCCTTGCGGGCTTTCTCGAAAAACTGGCCCAGGGCCCAGTCGGCGTAACGCATGGCGGTCAGGTGTTCGTTCAGGCTGCCACGGTCGGTGACCCGTTCAACTGGCAACGGCGTCGGCAGTGCATACGGCGTATGGTTGGACAGGGTTTGCAGCAAGGCATAGAACGGCTTGCCGTTTTCCCGCGCCTTGAGCTCGACCAGGCCACGGTCGAACATGTCCTGGTCGGACACGCCCCACGTCGGGTCGGAGAACACCGGGTTGACGAAGTCATTGCGCCCGATGAAGTTGGTCATGCCCTGGTTGCTGAAGAACCCCGACTGGTTGTCCCAGGCAAAATCGCCGTTGTAGACATACACGTCGTCGTAATCACGGGCGCTGAGCAGTTGCGGCAGGCCCGACAGCTTGTGGCTGCCTTCCGGCGTCTGCATCAGGTATTCGAAACCCGGCAGGTTCGGGAAGCACGCCATGGTGGCGAACATGCCTTGGTGGGTGTGGGTGCCGTTGGAGAAGAAGCGATCGAACAGCAGGCCTTCCTTGGACAGTTTGTCCAGGTATGGCGTGATGTTGCCCGGTGCGCCCAGGGCGCCCACCGAGTGACCAGCCATGCTTTCCATGAGAATCACTACCACGTTCTTGATGGGCAGCGTCTTGTCGGCCGGCGGCGTGTAGTCGCGGCGCACGGCGGCGGTCTCGGAATCCACCAGCTTGTCGTCGGGCATCACCAGCATGTCGCGCACAGTCTGCTGAGCCAGCGGTTGAGCGAGGGTGGCTTTCCAGATGTTGTCACGGTCTTCGGACATCCGGCTCTTGGCCGCCGCCACCAGCGACAGCGTGCCGTTGAGGCCCAGCTGGTTGGCGAAGTTCGAATCGGTGGTGTACACGTCGCCCCAGCGCAGCGGCGGGCCCTGGCGCAGCGTGCCACGGGCGGCAACCACCGCCACCAGCAAGCAGACGATGAACACGGCCACGCGGCCGTACCACGGGGCGATCTGGCGCGTGCCGATGCTACCGCCACTGAAAGGCCCACGCGGTCGGGTGGCACGGTCGGCGCCCTTGAACGCCAGGCTCAGGATGACGGTGCCGACGGCCCAGGCCAGCAAGTAGCGCACCACCGGGAAACCGTACCAGAGCATGCTCATCACGGTCTTCGGGTCTTCCTTTACATACTGGAAGACCAAGCCGTTGAGGCGCTGGTGGAATTCACGGTAGAAATCCATCTCCATCAGGCCCAGGAACAGCGCGATGCTGGAGGTGACGGTCAACCAGAAACGAAAGAAGCCACGCGCGGCCATGGCCCTTGCGCTGAACAACGCCAGCAGCAACGGGATGCTGAGGTAGACCACCAGGCGCAGGTCGAAACGCAGGCCGTTGACGAACGCCTCGACGAAGGTCGAGGCCGGGGTGTCGAGGATCATCTGGCGGTTGTAGACCAGCAGCGCCACGCGCAGCAGGCTGAACATGACCATCATCACCAGTGCGCAAAGCAGCGTGTAGGCCAGGTGCGATTTGACGGTCGGTTGCAGCAGGCGATGCGTAGTGCGCTGCTGACTCAGGGCGTCCGGGATTGCCATGTCGTTTAAGGACCTATTGGAGTTTGAGTGACAAAAAAGAACAACGGCGCGCCCTCTGTTGGCCAATGCCTGGCCCGGGGCTTGCGCGAGTGCGCAAATGTTTGCACGAACGGCTATGGCATTGCCATTAAATAACCGGCGGCAATAACGGCGCGGGGGATTGTCCGCAAGATTTTGTGAAAATTTCGTTCAATGAATATTCAGAAACACAAAATGCCCGGCTCACCGTAGAGTTCAGGCGAACCTTATTGTGGCGAGGGGATTTATACCCGCTGGGCAGCGAAGCGGCCCCATCACAGTAGACTCAATCTGCCTGACACACCGAGCCAGCAGATTTTAGGGCTGCTTCGCAGCCCAACGGAGATAAATCCCCTCGCCACAGGGGAGCTCATTACTCAGTGGAACTGCCGCCCCAACCCCGCCGGCACGCCTTCGATGGTGGTGTCTTCCCATGGGCCATTCGGGCTGACGGAGCGGCTCCAGCCGTTGTTCCAGCGGTAATAGGTGCGTTGGCGATAAAAGGTATTGGTCTGGTTATCCAGCACATAGACCCCCAGCTTGGCATCCCAGTGGCTGTTGCCACCCGGCGGCGGGGCGAAGCTGGCAGAGGTGCGCGGCACGGGCTTGGCCGGTTTGTTTGGCGTAACCGGCTTGCCCGGCGGCGTGGACGGGCCAGGCTTGGTGGTCGGAGTCGACGGAGGAATCGGTGGCAGTGGTGTCGACGGCTCTGGCGGGCGCTGAACCGCACAAGCGCTCAGGCCCATGACGAGCGTGAGCAGGGTGATACGAGCGATGGCGGTCATGGTGCGAATTCCTGTTATTTATCCGGGCTGTCGATGGTCAATTGCTGCTGCACGGTGGTGCTGCTCGCCAGGGGCTGGCTGCGGCCGATCCACTCGCCGGACGTCGGTTGCCCGGCCCGGGAGATGCGTGCCACCAGTTGGACTTCAGGGAAGTTCGACAGTTTCAGTTGCGGCATCATCGCGTCCGCGTCGCCCAGCTCCACGGTAACCGGCAGGTCGGCGACGGTCAGGCGCTTGGCCGCCAGCGGTGCCGGCGGGCCGGAAGCGGCGCGGGCGAAGACGAACACGCTGTCGCCCGGCTGGACCTTGGCCTTGAGGGCCGGCGCCAGGTCGACACGCACCTTGAGCAGCGCGCCGGCCTTGGCCGCTGGAGCCTGGACGACCACCCTGCCGCCGCTGGCCTGCAGCTTCTCGGTGGCGCGGTTGATGCCGCCCTGCAACGCCTCACGGGACTTGTCCCCCTCAGGCAGCTCCACCAGCAAACGTCCCCAGTAATCGATCGCGTCCTGATAGCGCTCGCCCTCGAAGGCGGCAATGCCCAACAGACCGAGGCTGGTGACTTCCTTTGGATCAAGCTTGAGCGCCTCGTCAGTCAGGGCCTCGGTTTTGTCCGACCATTTCTTGCCGTCGGCAAAATACTGCGCCTGGGCCCATTGGCCCAGCAGCTCGGGCTGCCGCCCGGCCACCGCCACGGTGCGCTCGAAGATCTTCGCGGCATCCGCCGGCCGGTCCTGGGCCATGTAGGTCCGACCCAGGAAGTACAAGCCCTCGGCGTTATCCGGTTGCGCCGCCACCGCACGCTCCAGGCGTTGGGTCATCTCCTCCATCGACTGGGGTGCCTGGGCGAACTCGCGGGTCAACGCGACCTTGTCGCTGGCGCCGAAATGCAGGTACAGCGCCATGCCCAACACTGGCACCAGCACCGCCGCGAGCAACGGCAAGGGCTTGCCCAAGCGGGATTCACGGGGCGCATCGGCGCCCTCGGTGTCAGCGAGCAGTTCGCGGGCGGCTTCGGCGCGACCGGTGTCCAGCTGCGCGGCGTTGAGCACGCCCTCCTCCTGCTCGGCCTGCAATTGGGCAACGCGCTCCTGATACAGCGCCACGTTGAGCGCGGTACGGTCCTCTTCCCGCTGGGCGCGACGGACCCGCAGCACGGGGATCAACAGGAAACTCAGGGCAACCAGGAGAAGCAGACCTGCGGCGAGCCAGAAATCAATCATGCTTGGTTTTATCCAACAGTTGGTCGAGGCGCTGGCGCTCTTCGACAGAAAGCGTGTCCGGGGCGGCCGTGCGCTGCACCCGACGGCGGCGCACGATCAGCGCAATGACCACGAAGCCGCCGAGCAACAGCCCGGCGGGGCCGAACCAAAGCAACGCGGTCTTGGACGACAGGGCGGGGTTGTAGCGCACGAACTCACCGTAGCGGTCGACCATGAAGTCGATGATCTGCTGGTTGTCCTTGCCCTCGCCGAGCATGCGGAAGATTTCCTTGCGCAGGTCGGCGGCAATCGGCGCATTGGAGTCGGCGATGTCCTGGTTCTGGCACTTGGGGCAGCGCAGTTCCTTGGTCAGTTCGCGAAACCGATCACGTTCGCCTTCGTTGGCGAACTCGTAGGTATCGATGGCGGCGTGGGCCACACCCACGAGGCTCAGTCCGAGAATGGCGGCGGCCAGCCAACGCTTCATGGCTTGGCCTCATCGACCAGTGCCTGGTATTTGGCGGCCAGTTTCTCACGCCAGACCTGTTCGTCGATCACCCCGACATACTTGTCGCGGATCACGCCCTTGGCGTCGATGAAGAAGGTTTCCGGCGCGCCATAGACACCCAGGTTCAGGCCCAGGGAGCCCTCTTCATCGCGGATGTCCAGTTGATACGGGTTATGGAACTCGGCGAGCCATTTCAAGGCATCGACGTTGACGTCCTTGTAATTGACGCCGTAGATCACCACGCCGTTCTGGGCCAGTTTATTCAACACCGGGTGCTCGACCCGGCACGAGATGCACCAGGTGCCCCAGACGTTGACCAGCGCCGGTTTGCCCAGCAGGTCGGCGCGGGTCAAGGTCTTGTCACCTTGCACCGACGGCAGGGAAAACGCCGGGAACGGCTTGCCGATCATCGCCGAGGGCAACTCGGCCGGGTTCAGGTAGAGCCCCCGGTACAGAAAGACCGCCATCAGCAGGAACAGCGCCAGCGGCAACACCATCAACCAACGTCTCATGCAGTGGCTCCCGTCACGCCCAGGGCTTCGCGCACCCGGGTTTTCACCTTGACCCGATAACGCCGATCCAGCGCCGCCAGTACCCCGCCCAGGCCCGTAAGCAAGCCACCGAACCAGATCCAGCGTACGAACGGCTTGACGTGCACCCGCACCGCCCAGGCGCCGTCGCCCAGGGATTCACCCAGTGCCACATAGAGGTCGCGGGTGAAACCGGCGTCGATCCCGGCTTCGGTCATTACCGAGTTCTGTACGGTGTACAGGCGCTTCTCCGGGTGCAACACGGTCACTTCCTGGCCATTGCGAATGACCCGAACGGTGCCTTTGTCGGACGTGAAGTTCGGGCCCTCGAAATGTTTCGCTCCTTCGAACACGAATTGATAGCCGGCCAGGCTCATGGACTGTCCCGGCGCCAGGCGCAGGTCGCGCTCGGCGCTGTTCTGGCTGGACAGCACCACGCCCAGGGCGCAGACGGCGATGCCCAGGTGGGCGACCTGCATGCCCCAGTAACTGCGGGTCAGGGTCGGCAGGCCCTTGATCAGGCCCTTGTGCCGGGTCTTGTCGAAGATGTCCCGCACGCCGGCCAGCAACACCCAGGCCGCCAGCACGAAAGTTGCCAGCACTGCCCAGTTGAAGTCGCCGTACGCCACGCCGGCGACCACGGCCAGGGCAGCCGTGCCCAACAGCACGGGCGTGAGCATGCCCAGCAGCCACTTGACCGGGGTGTCTTTCCAACGCACCAGCATGCCGATGGCCATGACCACCATCAGGATCGCCATCAGCGGAATGAACAGCGCATTGAAGTACGGCGGTCCGACCGACAGCTTCGCCCCGGACAGCGCATCGAGCACCAGCGGGTACAGCGTACCCAGCAGGATCATCGACGCGGCCACCACCAGCACCAGGTTGTTGCCCAGCAGCAGGGTTTCCCGCGACCAGAGGTTGAAACCGACCTGGCTCTTGACCACCGGCGCCCGCAGGGCGAACAACGTCAGCGAACCGCCGACCACGAACAGCAGGAACATCAGGATGAACACGCCGCGCTCGGGGTCCGAGGCGAAGGCATGCACCGAGGTCAGCACGCCGGAACGCACCAGGAAGGTTCCCAACAGGCTCAGGGAGAACGCCGCGATCGCCAACAGCACGGTCCAGCTCTTGAACACGCCGCGTTTTTCCGTCACGGCCAGGGAGTGAATCAGCGCCGTGCCCACCAGCCAGGGCATGAACGAGGCGTTTTCCACCGGGTCCCAGAACCACCAGCCGCCCCAGCCGAGTTCGTAGTAGGCCCACCACGAACCGAGGGTGATGCCGATGCCGAGGAAGGCCCAGGCGACAATGGTCCACGGCCGCGACCAGCGGGCCCAGGCCGCATCGAGGCGCCCGCCCAGCAACGCGGCGATGGCGAAGGCGAAGGCCACGGAGAAACCGACATAGCCCATGTAGAGCATCGGCGGGTGCACGATCAGGCCGATGTCCTGCAGCAACGGATTGAGGTCACGGCCATCCATCGGCATCTGCGGCAGGATGCGTTCAAACGGGTTGGACGTGACGATCAGGAACAGCAGGAAACCGGTGCTGATCATGCCCATCACCGCCAACACCCGGGCCAACATCACCTGGGGCAACTGCCGGGAGAACACCGACACGGCGAAGGTCCAGCCAGCGAGGATCAGCGCCCAGAGCAGCAGTGAACCTTCATGGGCACCCCATACCGCGCTGAACTTGTAGTACCAGGGCAAGGCGCTGTTGGAGTTGTTGGCGACGTAGGCCACGGAAAAGTCGTCGGTCATGAAGGCATAGGTCAGGCACCCGAAGGCGAACACCATGAAGGCGAACTGCCCCCAGGCGGCCGGCTGGGCCAGGCTCATCCACAAGCGGTCGCCGCGCCAGGCACCCAGTAGCGGCACCACGGCCTGCACCAGGGCAAAGCACAGGGCCAGGATCATCGCCAGGTGGCCCAACTCGGGAATAAAGATACCGGTGGTCATCGATCAACCCTCCTTCACGGGAGCAGGCGCCGACTGGCCGCTGTCTTTCAGGGCCTTGGTCACTTCCGGCGGCATGTATTTTTCATCGTGCTTGGCCAGCACTTCGTCGGCCACCACCACGCCCTCGGCGTTGAGCTTGCCCAGGGCGACGATGCCCTGCCCCTCGCGGAACAGGTCCGGGAGGATGCCGCGGTAAGTGATGGTGACGGTCTTGTTGAAGTCGGTGACGTTGAATTTCACGTCCAGTGAGTCCCCGGAACGCACCAGCGAGCCCTTCTCGACCATGCCTCCGGCGCGGATGCGCGTGTCTTGCGGCGCTTCGCCGTTGGCGATCTGGGTCGGGGTGTAGAACAGGTTGATGTTTTGCTGCAAGGCGCTCAGGGCCAGGCCGACCGCAGCGCCGACACCTACCAGGATCGCCAGAATGATGACAAGACGTTTTTTGCGCAGCGGATTCACTGACCGTTCTCCCGGCGCAGACGACGCGCCTCTTGTTGCAGATACCGCTTGCGGGCCAGGATCGGCACCGCCACGTTGAGCACCAGCACCGCCAGGCAGATGCCATAGGCTGACCAGACATACAGGCCATGATGACCCATGGCGAGGAAATCGCCGAATGAAGCGAAACTCATCGAGCGGCCTCCAGGCTGTTCTGCACTTCGGCCTTCACCCAACTGGCCCGGGCCTCACGCTTGAGCACTTCGAGGCGCATGCGCAGCAACAGCACCGCGCCGAAGAAACAGTAGAAACCCAACACCGTCAGCAACAGCGGCAGCCACATCTCGACGGGCATCGCCGGCTTTTCGGTGAGGGTGAAGGTGGCGCCCTGATGCAGGGTGTTCCACCACTCCACCGAATACTTGATGATCGGGATGTTGATCACGCCGACAATTGCCAGCACCGCGCAAGCCTTGGCGGCGCTGTCACGATTGCTGATGGCGTTGCCCAGCGCAATAAGACCGAAGTACAGGAACAGCAGGATCAGCATCGACGTCAGTCGGGCATCCCAGACCCACCACGAGCCCCAGGTCGGCTTGCCCCAGATCGCTCCGGTAACCAGCGCCACGGCGGTCATCCACGCGCCGATCGGCGCTGCGCATTGCAGGGCGACATCGGCCAGTTTCATCTTCCAGACCAGCCCGACCACCCCGCACACCGCCAGCATCACGTAGACGGACTGGGCCAGCATCGCGGTGGGCACATGGATGTAGATGATGCGGAAACTGTTGCCCTGCTGGTAATCCGGCGGGGCGAAGGCCAGCCCCCAGACGATGCCGGAGCCGATCAGCAGCAGAGCGGCGATGCTCAGCCAGGGCAGCAGTTTGCCGCTGATGCCGTAGAACCACTTGGGTGAGCCAAGCTTATGAAACCAGGTCCAGTTCATTGCTGTTTCCATCACGGTTGCGGCTCGTCATCACGAACCGCCGGGGCGGCCTTTACTTCCAGGGAAGTGGTCAGTTTTTGACCAGGCCTCATTATTATTCGCCGACGCTGATCTTCAGGCCAGCGGCTATTGCAAAGGGTGTAAGGGTTATCGCCAGGGCGGTCAGGCTACCCAGCCAGAGCAGATAACCGGTCGCCGGCATGCCCTGCAATGCGGCTTGCAAGGCGCCACTGCCGAGGATCAACACCGGGATATACAACGGCAGGATCAGCAACGCCAATAGCAAGCCGCCGCGTTTCAAGCCCACCGTCAATGCCGCGCCTACCGCACCGAGCAGGCTCAGCACCGGCGTCCCCAACAGCAGCGATACCAGCAGCACCGGCATGCAGGCGGCGGGCAAGCCCAGCATCATGGCCAGCAGCGGTGAGAGCAGCACCAGCGCCAACCCGGAAAAAACCCAGTGTGCCAGTACCTTGGCTAAAACCAGAAGGGCCAGGGGGTGCGACGAAAGGACCCACTGTTCCAGGGAACCGTCTTCGAAATCACTGCGGAAAAGCCCGTCCAGCGAGAGCAGGACCGACAAAAGTGCCGCGACCCAGACCAGTCCTGGCGACAAGGTTTGCAACAATTGAGTCTCCGGTCCGACCGCCAGCGGGAACAGCGCGATGACGATCGCGAAGAACACCAACGGGTTGGCCAACTCGGCCGGACGGCGGAACAGCAGGCGCGCCTCGCGGGCCAGTAATAAGCCAAACACGCTCATACCGCCCAGTTCCCCAGATCGATGCTGCGATAACCGGACGGCATCCGCGCCAGCGTGTGGTGGGTAGTCAAGACAACCATGCCGCCGCGCTCGCAGTGCCGGGCCAGGTGTTCCTCGAGCTGCGCCACACCCTGCTTGTCCAGGGCGGTAAAGGGCTCGTCGAGAATCCACAGCGGCGGGCTGTCCAGGTACAAGCGGGCCAGGGCCACCCGGCGCTGCTGGCCGGCGGACAAGGTATGGCACGGCACGTCTTCGAAGCCGCGCAAGCCCACCGTCGCCAGCGCCTGCCAGATCGCCTCGCGCTCGGCCGGTCGATGCAGTGCGCAGAGCCAGCTGAGGTTTTCTTCCGGCGTGAGCAGGTCCTTGATACCGGCGGCGTGGCCGATCCAGAGCAGGTTGCGCGCCAGTTCGCTGCGCTGGTCCTGTAAGGATTGACCGTTGAGCAGCACCTGGCCGGCAGTCGGCTGCATCAACCCCGCCAGCAGCCGTAACAGGCTGGTCTTGCCGCTGCCGTTGGGGCCACTGACCTGCACCATATCGCCAGGCGAGAGTTTCAGCTCGAGATCTTCGAAAAGCAGCCGCAAGTCTCGCTCACAGGCGAGGCCGACGGTTTGCAGGAGAGGACTGGTCAAGGGATCGCGGGCCTTATACGGTTCAAGTCGGCGGTGCAGTGGCCGTTAAAGAGATGCAGCATAGATGCATTGACGGCCTGTTCCACAGAGCTACGTCAAACAATTGCAAGGTTTTCGCCACTCCCTGTAAGACGGGCGGCATTATACATGCCGTGCCCTACTCTAAAGAGGGCTTATTTTCCTCAGGTAAGACCGCAGATGACAGGCGACATGAACATCCTGCCGCTGCCCCAGACCCCAGCGACGACGCGTGCGCCGGTGGTCAGTGGCGAGCTGCTCAAACTACTGACACCCGCCGAAGGCCTGATCGGTGCAGGCCAGACGGCCAGTGCCGAAGTGCTTTCGCTCAAGCAGGCCGACCAGACTTTCCAGCTGTTGCTCAAAGTCACCCTGGAGAGCGGCCGCCAGACCACGGTGCAGGCCACCAGCACCCAGCCGCTGCCGCAGGGCACCAGCCTGGCGGTGACCCAGCCGTCAGCGAGTAACCTGGCGATTACCGTGCAGCAGGCAATTGCCTCCAGCGTCGCCACCCTCACTCGAATCGATACCACGCAGATACCGGTTGGCACCCTGTTGCAAGGCAAGGTGCTGACCAGCCAGCCGTTGCCGCAAGTGCCGGGGCAGCCGGCGGTGTATCGGTCGCTGGTGAGCCTGGTGAATACAGCCCAGGCCGGCGCCACCTTGGACATCGACAGCCCGCAGCCGCTGCGTATCGGCACGCTGTTGAGCGCCCAGGTGCAAGATGCCCAGTCGTTGAAATTCGTCCCCTTGAGCAACCGCCAGGAGCAATTGGCGGTGAGCCAGCAACTGGTCACCCAGGTGAGTCGCCAAGGCTCGCTGGACAGCCTGATCAGTGTCCTGCAGAACCTTCCCGTCACCGACGATACCGGCACTGAGCTGCGTGCCGCCGTGACGCGCCTGTTGGCGGGCCTGCCGGATGTCCAGCAATTGAGTACGCCCAAAGGGCTGGCCCAGGCCATGGCAGCCAGCGGGGTGTTCCTGGAAAGCAAACTGCTCGCCGGGCAACCGCCGGGGCAGGCAGCGGACCTCAAAGGCGACCTGCTGAAGTTGATCGCCCAACTGACACCGGCCCTGCCCGCCTCCACCAATCTCGGTGCCATCATCGCCGCCAACACCCTGGCCCAGGCCCTGCCCAGCTTTGTGCGCAGCGCCTTGGGGATGCTCGGCCAGGTCAGCGCCAAGCCGCAACCCACCAGTTTTCCGTTGCCCTCGCGGCTGTTGAAAGAACAGGACGAAGACGGCGACCTGGAACACCTGTTGCGCCTGGCCGCCGCCGCCGTGTCGCGCCTGCAAAGCCATCAGTTGTCGAGTCTGGAACAGACGGGCCTGACCGACGACGGTCGACTGATGAGTACCTGGCAACTGGAGATCCCAATGCGCAACCTGCAGGACATCGTGCCGCTGCAGGTCAAGCTCCAGCGCGAGGAAACGCCGCCTCGGGAGCAACCCAACGAGCGCCGGGAAGAACATGAGCCGAAACAGCAACTCTGGCGAGTTGAACTTGCGTTCGACATGGAGCCACTGGGGCCGCTGCAGATTCAGGCCCAGTTGCTCAGCGGCAGCCTGTCGAGCCAGTTATGGGCGCTACGGCCCTACACCGCGAACCTGATCGAAAGCAACCTCACGGCACTGCGTGAGCGCCTCGTGACCTGCGGACTGAACGTCGGCGACCTTGACTGCCACCTCGGCATCCCGCCCCAGGGACCCAAGACTCGCCTGGAACAACGCTGGGTGGACGAAACCGCATGACAACCCACACCGAACCGCGCCAGGCCATCGCCCTCAAATACGACGGCCACCACGCCCCGACCCTCACCGCCAAGGGCGACGAAGCCCTGGCCGAGGAGATCCTGCGGATCGCCCGGGACAGCGAAGTGCCGATCTATGAAAACGCCGAGTTGGTGAAACTGCTCGCCAGGCTGGAATTGGGCGACAGCATTCCGGAGGAGTTGTACCGCACGATCGCCGAGATCATCGCGTTTGCCTGGAACCTGAAAGGCAAATTCCCCAAGGGCTACGACCCGAACGCGCCGAGTATCGAGAAAGATGTGACTGAGCGTGGGGACGATTACTGAGACCACTTGCATGACTGTGGTCAGGGCGCCTGTGGGAGCATAGCTTGCTCGCGATTGGCACAGACAGTCGACGACCATATTGGCTGGTCTGCCGCTATCGCGAGCAAGCTTTGCTCCCACAGGTGTTGCGTCGCTTGATCCTTGACTAGCTGACTCTGAAACGCTCAACCGCCCTTATGCAACTTGCTCATCAACTCCGCCTCGGCCTGGGTCAGGCCGCAGGCTTGGGTCAATTCGTCGACGCTGGCGCCCATGCCGACCAGGCGGGCGGCCTGGGCGAAGGACAGGGTGGAAGGATCGCGCTGCTCCAGCTGGGCGAGTTTGTCCGGCAACGGCCCGACCACGGCACGCAGCTCATGGAGCGCTTCGCCCATGCGCACGGTGCCGTTCTGATAGTCGTCGACGCGCTTGGCCAGTTCCTTGATGCGCTGATCGCGCAGCGCATCGCCTTGGGCCTGCTGAGCGGCAACTTGCCGCTGGTCGCGCACATACGCCACGAACATCGCCAGCGTGCCTGCCCAGAAAAGGAACAGGACAATGACTGCTACCTCAAGAATCAAATCAGATACTCTCCAGTTCCGACCACTCTTCTTCGCTCATCATTTTTTCCAGCTCGACCAGGATCAGCAACTCGTTGTTCTTGTTGCAGACGCCCTGGATGAACTTGGCCGATTCTTCGTTACCGACGTTAGGCGCGGTTTCGATTTCCGACTGACGCAAGTAAACCACCTCGGCGACGCTGTCGACGAGGATACCGACCACTTGCTTGTCGGCCTCGATGATCACGATACGGGTGTTGTCGTTGACCTCGGTGGAGCTCAGGCCGAAACGCTGGCGGGTGTCGATCACCGTGACCACGTTGCCGCGCAGGTTGATGATGCCCAGCACGTAGCTGGGTGCACCCGGAACCGGGGCGATCTCGGTATAGCGCAGCACTTCCTGAACGCGCATCACGTTGATGCCGTAGGTTTCGTTATCGAGCTTGAAGGTCACCCATTGCAAAATCGGATCTTCGGAACCCTTGAGAGACGACGCCTTATCATTCATACCCTGACCCCTCGAAAAACCGCCTGTGGCGGCGTGTGTTCTGTCCGGCGACGCTGTGCGCAGCCGTTTGTGTTATTTCGGTTTCTGGACCGGCTTGCTGCCGCCCAGGTGTTTTGCCCCGCCGCTGGCGATCAGCTCCGCCAACTCGGAAACGTCCAGCAAGGCGCACATGTGTTCGATCACCGTACCAGCCAGCCATGGCCGTTGTCCTCGATGGCTGCGCCATTTGATCTCGTTCGGGTCCAGGCGCAGCGAACGGCTGACCTGATGCACCGCCAGCCCCCACTCGTAGCCTTGCACCGAAATCACGTACTGCAGGCCCTGGCGAAAATCATCGCGATAACGGTCCGGCATTACCCAGCGCGCAGTATCCAGCACCTTCAGGTTGCCGGCCTGGCTCGGCAGGATCCCAAGGAACCATTCCGGCTGGCCGAACAACGGCGTCAGTTCCTGCCCGGCCAGGGAGTAAATCGACCCCAGGCACACCAAGGGCACTGCCAGGGTCAACCCGGCCACATCGAACAACAGACACTCGAACGGCTCAGCGGCCCAGTTCGGACGATCATCGGTCGGCTCCGGCGGTGGCGGGCTGCTTGGCGGCAGGTGGACTTCCACCACCGGCGTCACCAGGCCCTGCAACAGCGGTGCAACCGTCGACACCGGCGCCAGGATCGGCGCGGGTGCGTCCATGACCTTCACTTGCGGCTTGACGAACGGTGCCTCGGCCGCTGCGGCAACCACTGAGGTGCGTGCATCACGGGCCTGCTCTTCGAGCACGGCCGCTTGGAATTCATCCAGCACCGCTTCGGCTTCGACGGGCTCGGGCAACGCCTCGATCACGCCTGGCTGCGGTGGCAGTTCTTCGGTCGCTTCCTGCAACAGCCCGTCCAGGTAGGACTGCAAGGCCAGTTGCGGACGCGAGGTGGTCTTTATCGGGCGGTTCATTGGAAAAGTCCGCCACTTGAAAAGGTTATCGGCATGAACACGGTAGGACTTGAGCGCTCGCAGGCGAACGCAAGGGTGGGAAAGCTCGTCACCTTAAGCCACCTGCTGTGAAACGAGCTGCTGGGCCAGCAGGTGCTTGAGCAACGCCCGGTAGGCCAGCACGCCACGACTCTTGCCATCGAACTGCGACGGGGTCACACCGACGCGGCTGGCATCCCGCAAGCGCGTATCGATAGGGATGTAGCCTTGCCAGATGTCATCCGGGTACTTGTCCCGCAGGACACGCAACGTCCCCAGGGAGGCCTGGGTCCGGCGGTCGAACAGGGTCGGCACGATGTTGAACGCCAGCGTTTGCTTGCGTGAACGGTTGACCATCGCCAGGGTATTGACCATGCGCTCCAGGCCCTTGACCGCCAAATGCTCGGTCTGCACCGGGATCACCAACTGCTGGCTCGCGGCCAGGGCATTGACCATCAACAAACCCAGCAGCGGCGGGCTGTCGATGATCGCGTAATCGAAATCCTGCCACAGCTGCGCCAGACTCTTGGCGATCACCAGGCCCAGGCCACTCTGGCCGGGCGACTGGCGCTCCAGGGTCGCCAGGGCAGTACTGGAGGGCAACAGGGAAATCCCTTCGTGGCTGGTCGACAGCAGCAACTGCCCGGGCAGGCCTTCGGGCACGGTGCCCTTGTGCAGGAACAGGTCGAAGTTGCTGTGCTCCAGGCTATCGGGGTCGTAGCCAAAATAGCTGGTCATCGAGCCGTGGGGGTCCAGATCGACGATGACCACGCGCTTGCCCGCCTCGGCCAGCAACCCGGCTAAAGCGATGGAAGATGTGGTTTTGCCCACACCACCTTTTTGATTGGCGACTGCCCAGACTCTCATTCAGATCGTTCCTCCCGGCCGAAACAGGCTCGACCGAGAAATAGCTCGGTTATAAAGCAGGTGACGGAGAATTGACGGCGCTCCGCTGTCCCGGCGACTTGACCGGAGCCGGTGCAGTTTGTGTGCCAGCGCGCTTCAATGCCGCATCCGGCGTTGCGTTGGCCGTACCCGTAGCGGTGAGGCTGCGCCGCACATCGAGGTTACGCGACACCACCAGCACCACACGACGGTTGCGCGCACGCCCCTCGGCGGTGGTGTTGTTGGCCACCGGCTGGAACTCGCCATAGCCCACCGAGGCCAGGCGCCCGGGGTTCACGCCCTGCATGGCCAGCATCCGGACAATGCTCGCCGATCGGGCCGAGGACAGTTCCCAGTTGGTCGGGTACTGCGCCGTACGGATCGGCTGGTCGTCGGTGAAACCTTCGACATGGATCGGGTTGTCGAACGGCTTCAGGATCGCCGCCACCTTGTCGATGATGTTGAAGGCCATGTCGCTGGGCATCGCGTCGCCGCTGCCGAACAGCAGGCTGGAGTTGAGTTCGATCTCGACCCACAACTCATTGCCCCGCACGGTCATCTGGTTGGACTTGATCAGGTCACCGAACGCGGCGCTGATGTCGTCGGCAATGCTTTTCAACGGATCGCTGCCGCCGGCGATACCGGCATCGACCTGCTCGGAGTCCTTGACCAACGGCTGGGCCGGTGTGGTGCTCTTGGGCCGCTCATCGCCGATGGGGATGGGCTTGAGGGCGCGATCGGAGTCGGTAAAGACGCCGATCAGCGCCTCGGAAATGACTTTGTACTTGCCTTCGTTGACCGACGAGATCGAATACATGACCACGAAAAAGGCGAACAGCAGCGTGATGAAGTCGGCATAGGAAACCAGCCACCGTTCATGGTTGACGTGTTCTTCAGTGTGCCTGCGACGGGCCATATTCCGTGTCTCCCATCAGTCCATGAAGCCCTGGAGCTTCAACTCAATGGAGCGTGGGTTTTCACCTTCGGCGATCGACAGGATCCCTTCCAGCAACATTTCGCGATAGCGTGATTGGCGCAAGGCGATGGATTTTAGCTTGGCGGCAATCGGCAGCAGCACCAGGTTGGCGCTGGCCACCCCATAGATCGTTGCGACGAAAGCCACGGCGATGCCGCTGCCCAGTTGCGACGGATCTGCCAGGTTACCCATCACGTGGATCAGGCCCATTACCGCGCCGATGATGCCGATGGTCGGCGCGTAGCCGCCCATGCTTTCGAACACCTTGGCCGCCTCGATGTCGCGGCTTTCCTGGGTGTAGAAATCCACCTCGAGGATGCTGCGAATGGCTTCCGGTTCGGCACCGTCCACCAGCAATTGCAGGCCTTTGCGCGAGTAACTGTCGGGTTCGGCATCGGCCACCCCTTCCAGTCCGAGCAAACCTTCCTTGCGCGCGGTCAGGCTCCAGTTAACCACTCGGTCGATGCCACCGGCCAGATCGACCCGTGGTGGGAACAGGATCCAGATCAGCACCTGCATGGCGCGCTTGAACGCGCTCATGGGCGACTGCAGCAACGCGGCGCCCACGGTGCCACCGAGCACGATCAAGGCCGCCGGGCCGTTGGCCAAGGCTCCCAGGTGCCCGCCTTCCAGATAATTGCCGCCAATGATGGCGACGAACGCCATGACGATGCCGATGAGGCTGAGCACATCCATTACAGACAGGCCTCGATCAGGTGCCTGCCGATGTCGTCCAACCCATACACCGCGTCGGCGAGATCGGCTTTGACGATGGCCATCGGCATGCCGTAGATCACGCAGCTGGCTTCGTCCTGGGCCCAGATCGCACTGCCGCCCTGCTTGAGCAGGCGCGCGCCTTCGCGACCGTCGGCGCCCATGCCGGTGAGCACCACCGCCAGAACTTTGTCACCGTAGGACTTGGCCGCAGAACCGAAGGTAATGTCCACGCACGGCTTGTAGTTCAAGCGCTCGTCCCCTGGCAGGATTTTTACCGCGCCGCGACCATCGACCATCATTTGTTTGCCGCCCGGCGCCAGCAATGCCAGGCCCGGACGCAGGATATCGCCATCCTCGGCTTCCTTGACGCTGATGTTGCACAGCTTGTCGAGGCGCTCGGCGAACGCTTTGGTGAACGCCGCCGGCATGTGCTGGATCAGCACGATGGGGGCCGGGAAGTTGGCCGGCAACTGGGTCAGGACCCGTTGCAGCGCTACCGGGCCACCTGTGGACGTGCCGATTGCCACCAGCTTGTAGGCCTTGCGCTTGGGTGCCGGCGACGACGCGCTGGCTGGCGCCGAGCGAGCAGGCGCAGGTGCCGGGGCACTGCGCACCGGGGCCGGGTTGAAGCCACTGGAGGTCTTCGCAGCGGGCGCAGCGCCTGGTGTTACAGCCGCTGCGGGCGCCGGTGCGCTGTAGCCGCCAACACGCCGGTTACTGCGGGAAATGCTGTGGACCTTCTCGCACAGCAACTGCCGAACCTTGTCGGGATTGCGCGAAATGTCTTCGAAATTCTTCGGCAGGAAATCCACCGCCCCGGCGTCCAGCGCGTCGAGGGTTACCCGGGCGCCTTCGTGGGTCAGGGACGAGAACATCAAAACCGGGGTCGGGCAGCGCTGCATGATGTGGCGCACGGCCGTGATGCCATCCATCATCGGCATCTCGTAGTCCATGGTAATCACGTCGGGCTTGAGGGCCAGCGCCTGATCGATTGCTTCTTTGCCATTGGTTGCCGTACCGACAACCTGGATACTCGTGTCCGCCGAAAGAATTTCCGAGACGCGACGGCGGAAAAACCCCGAATCGTCCACCACCAGGACTTTAACTACCATAAACACTCCGTTAGACGAGGCGCGGCCATGGGCCGCCCTCCTCCAGAATCAAATACGCCGGGCGGCGTAACGCTTGAGCATGCTTGGCACATCGAGAATCAATGCGATGCGACCGTCGCCGGTGATGGTGGCGCCGGACATGCCCGGGGTGCCCTGGAGCATCTTGCCCAATGGCTTGATGACCACTTCTTCCTGGCCCACCAACTGATCGACGACGAAGCCGATCCGCTGGGTACCTACCGAGAGGATCACCACGTGGCCTTCGCCCTGCTCCACATGCGCCGCCGAGCTGACCAGCCAGCGCTTGAGGTAGAACAGCGGCAGTGCCTTGTCCCGTACGATCACCACTTCCTGGCCGTCCACCACGTTGGTGCGCGACAGGTCGAGGTGGAAGATCTCGTTGACGTTGACCAGTGGGAAGGCAAAGGCCTGGTTGCCCAGCATCACCATCAGGGTCGGCATGATCGCCAGGGTCAGCGGGACCTTGATGACAATCTTCGAGCCCTGGCCCTTGGTCGAATAAATGTTGATCGAACCGTTGAGCTGGGAAATCTTGGTTTTCACCACGTCCATGCCCACGCCACGGCCCGACACGTCGGAGATCTCGGTCTTGGTCGAGAAGCCCGGCGCAAAGATCAGGTTGTAGCACTCGGTGTCGCTGAGGCGGTCGGCGGCGTCCTTGTCCATCACACCGCGTTTCACCGCGATGGAACGCAACACGTTCGGGTCCATGCCCTTGCCGTCGTCGGAGATCGACAGCAGGATGTGGTCGCCCTCCTGCTCGGCGGCCAGGATCACCCTGCCACTGCGAACCTTGCCCGACGCTTCGCGCTCTTCCGGCGACTCGATGCCATGGTCGACCGCGTTGCGCACCAAGTGGACCAACGGGTCGGCCAGGGCCTCGACAAGGTTCTTGTCGAGGTCGGTCTCTTCACCCACCAGTTCCAGGTTGATTTCTTTCTTGAGCTGGCGAGCCAGGTCGCGAACCAGGCGCGGGAAACGCCCGAAGACTTTCTTGATCGGTTGCATCCGGGTCTTCATGACCGCGGTTTGCAGGTCGGCCGTGACCACGTCGAGGTTCGACACGGCCTTGGACATGGCCTCGTCCTGGCTGTTGAGGCCCAGGCGCACCAGGCGGTTACGCACCAGCACCAGCTCGCCGACCATGTTCATGATCTCGTCCAGGCGTGCGGTGTCGACCCGAACAGTGGTCTCGGCTTCGCTGGCCGGTTTTTCCGGTGGCGGCGCAGCCGCGGCACGAGCCGGTGCTGGTGCAGCGGCAGCAGGCTTGGGTGTCTCGGCCTTCGGTTCCGGTGCCTTGGCAGCGGGTCTTGGCGCAGCCTTGGCCGCCGGGGCAGCCGTAGCGGCAGCAGCAGGCGCAGCGGAAGCCGTGCCGACCTCACTGAACTTGCCCTTGCCGTGCAGCTCATCCAGCAGCGATTCGAATTCGTGGTCGCTGATCAGGTCGCTGCCAGCCGCAGCCGCAGCCGGTTTGGCGGGCGCCGGTGCCGAAGCGATGGCCGAGTCCAACGCCTCAACGGCAAAGGTACCCTTGCCGTGCAACTGATCGAGCAAGGCTTCGAATTCGTCGTCGGTGATGTCGGAGTTGTCGCCCGCCGCTTTCGGGGCGGCCGGGGCCACCGGGGCCACCGTTGGAGCGACCGCATCCACGGCAAATTGCCCCTTGCCATGCAACTGATCGAGCAACGACTCGAACTCGGCGTCGGTGATTTCATCGCTGGCCGCAGCATTGCCGGCCGGTGCAACAGCAGGTGCCGCCGGCGCCTCGGCCTGGGCCTTGGCGGCGTTCAGCGAGTCCAGCAGTTGTTCGAATTCGTTATCGGTAATGTCGCCTGATTCCTCGGCGACGGGTTCTTCAACCACCGCCTCGACCACCGGCACGGCTTCATCAGCCGACTGCGGCTCTGCCAGGCGCGCCAGCGCGGCGAGCAGCTCGGGTGTGGCGGCAGTAATCGGCGAGCGCTCGCGCACTTCGCTGAACATGCTGTTGACCGCATCCAGCGCTTCAAGCACCACGTCCATCAATTCCGAATCGACACGACGTTCACCCTTGCGCAGGATGTCGAACACGTTTTCGGCAATGTGGCAGCACTCCACCAGCTCGTTGAGCTGGAGGAAGCCGGCGCCTCCTTTTACAGTGTGGAAACCGCGAAAGATTGCATTGAGCAAGTCCGCATCATCAGGCCGGCTTTCCAGCTCGACCAGTTGCTCGGACAGTTGCTCGAGAATCTCGCCAGCCTCAACCAGGAAATCCTGAAGGATCTCTTCATCGGCGCCGAAGCTCATTAATGGGGTGCTCCTAAAACAGGGCTAAAACTCAGAATCCAAGGCTGGACAGCAAATCGTCCACATCGTCCTGACCGGACACAACGTCTTCTCTTTTATCGGCATGAATCTGCGGACCTTCACCCTGAGAGAGATGTTTTTGTGGATCTTTTTCAGCAAGCATCGCTTCACGGTCGTGTTCGATGCCGGCAAAGCGGTCGACCTGGCTGGCCATCAGCACCAGTTTGAGCAGATTGCTTTCCACCTCGGTAACGAGTTGGGTCACGCGCTTGATCACCTGCCCGGTCAGGTCCTGATAGTCCTGGGCCAGCAGAATGTCGTTGAGGTTGCTGGCCACGGCGCGGTTCTCGTTGCTGCTGCGCGTCAGGAAACCGTCGACCCGGCGGGCCAGCTCCCGAAACTCTTCAGCCCCGACTTCGCGACGCATGAACCGGCCCCAGTCGGCGCTCAAGGCCTGGGCTTCCTCGCCCAGGCCATTGACCAGCGGCGTAGCGCTTTCCACCAGGTCCATGGTGCGGTTGGCCGCAGCCTCGGTCAGCTTGACCACATAGCCCAGGCGCTCGGTGGCGTCGGTGATCTGCGAGACTTCCTCGGCCTGCGGCATGTGCGGGTCGATCTGGAAGTTGACAATCGCACTGTGCAATTCACGCGTGAGCTTGCCCACTTCCTGATACAGACCGCGGTCACGGGTCTGGTTGAGCTCATGGATCATTTGAACCGCATCGCCAAAGCGGCCTTTTTCAAGGCTGTCGACCAGTTCGCGGGCATGTTTTTTCAGGGTCGATTCGAAATCGCCCATTGAAGATTCGTTATCCATAGCTCCCCCCCGTGGCGCGTTAGCCGATGCGTTCGAAGATTTTTTCGATCTTCTCTTTCAACGCCTGGGCCGTGAAGGGTTTGACCACATAGCCGTTTACACCGGCCTGGGCCGCTTCGATGATCTGCTCGCGCTTGGCTTCGGCAGTGACCATCAGCACGGGAAGGTGCTTGAGTTTTTCATCGGCACGCACCTGGCGCAGCAGGTCGATACCGGTCATACCGGGCATGTTCCAGTCGGTGACCAGAAAATCGAAGTTGCCACTGTGCAACATCGGGAGCGCAGTGGTCCCGTCATCTGCTTCGGCCGTGTTGGTGAACCCAAGGTCACGCAACAGGTTTTTTATGATCCGCCGCATCGTTGAGAAGTCATCAACGATGAGGATTTTCATGTTCTTGTCCAATTCGACCTCCAAGCAGTCTTAAACGCGTCCAGCACCTGAACACGCCATTTCAATCAATCCGGCACAACACTCGACAACAGCTCGAACACCACGAGGGAGACCGTGCAGTACCTGCCAGCCTCGCTTGCAGTGCTCGCGGCCTGTCAGCGCGCTCGCCACTCCCCCAAACGCCCCCGCAAACGGGCCGCGCACTGGCTGTGTAACTGGCTGACCCGCGATTCGCTGACCCCCAGGACCTCACCGATTTCCTTGAGGTTCAGCTCTTCGTCGTAGTACAGCGCCAAGACCAGTCGCTCACGCTCCGGCAAATTGGCAATCGCTTCCGCCAACGCGCTCTGGAAGCGTTCATCTTCCAGGTCACGCGATGGCTCCATGTGAGCACTCGCGCCATCCTCGTGCAGCCCTTCGTGTTCGCCGTCCTGCAACAGGTCGTCGAAACTGAACAGGCGGCTGCCCAAGGTATCGTTCAAAATCCCGTAATAATCATCGAGACTCAACTGGAGTTCGGCCGCAACCTCGTGATCTTTAGCGTCACGCCCGGTTTTAGCTTCAATTGCACGGATCGCATCACTGACCATGCGGGTGTTGCGATGCACCGAACGCGGCGCCCAGTCGCCCTTGCGGACTTCATCGAGCATCGCTCCGCGAATACGGATGCCGGCATAGGTCTCGAAGCTGGCGCCCTTGCTCGCGTCGTACTTGTTCGACACTTCGAGCAAACCGATCATGCCGGCCTGGATCAGATCCTCGACCTGGACACTGGCCGGCAACCGCGCCAGCAGGTGATAGGCGATACGCTTGACCAGTGGCGCATAGCGCTCGATCAATTCGTATTGGGCGTCCCGTGCCGATTTTTTATAAAGATGGTTGTAACTGCTGGCTGTCATAGCACGGGCCCTGCTGTTTGTTGCACGAGACGCTCGACGAAAAACTCCAGATGCCCGCGCGGGTTGGCAGGCAGTGGCCAGGTATCGACCTTCTGGGCGATTGCCTTGAACGCCAGCGCGCATTTGGAACGTGGAAAAGCTTCATAGACGGCACGTTGCTTCTGGACGGCCTTGCGCACGCTTTCGTCGTAGGGCACCGCGCCAACATATTGCAGGGCGACGTCAAGGAAGCGATCCGTGACTTTTGTCAATTTGGCGAACAGGTTGCGACCCTCCTGGGGGCTCTGGGCCATGTTGGCCAGGACGCGGAAGCGGTTCATGCCGTAGTCGCGGTTCAGCAGCTTGATCAGGGCGTAGGCATCGGTGATGGACGTCGGTTCATCGCAGACCACCAGCAACACTTCCTGGGCCGCGCGGACGAAGCTGACGACCGAGTCGCCGATGCCGGCCGCCGTGTCGATCACCAGCACATCGAGGTTGTCGCCGATGTCGCTGAAGGCCTGGATCAGGCCCGCGTGCTGGGCCGGGGTCAGGTGCACCATGCTCTGGGTACCGGAAGCGGCCGGCACGATGCGAATCCCGCCAGGCCCCTGCAACAGCACGTCGCGCAGTTCGCAACGGCCCTCGATCACGTCCGCCAGCGTCCGCTTGGGGGTGAGCCCCAGCAGCACGTCAACGTTCGCCAGGCCCAGGTCGGCGTCCAGCAACATGACCCGACGGCCAAGCTCTGCCAGCGCCAGGGACAAGTTCACTGACACGTTAGTCTTCCCGACGCCACCTTTGCCGCCGGTCACCGCGATCACCTGTACGGGATGCATGCTGCCCATGTTCGTTCTTTACCTTGTCTTACTTAGACGGAGGCCACATTACTGGCTGCGCGTTCACACGGAACAATGCATGGCAGACCATCGATGTAGGTAGAAAAAATACTCATGATAACCTCAGCCGACCTGTTTGGATGGGCTGTGGTAGATATCAGCGAACATGTCAGCCATGGCTTCCTCGCTGGGTTCTTCCTGCATTTGCACACTCACGGCACGGCTGACCAGTTGGTGACGGCGCGGCAGATGCAAGTCATCCGGGATCCGCGGCCCGTCGGTCAGGTAGGCCACCGGCAGCTCATGACTGATTGCCAGGCTCAACACCTCGCCCAGGCTTGCCGTTTCGTCCAGCTTAGTCAGGATGCAGCCGCTCAGCCCGCAGCGCTTGTAGCTGTGGTATGCGGCGGTTAGAACCTGCTTCTGGCTGGTGGTTGCCAACACCAGATAATTTTTTGACTTGATACCACGCCCGGCCAGGCTTTCGAGCTGCAAGCGCAGGGCCGGATCGCTGGCTTGCAGGCCGGCGGTATCGATCAGCACGACGCGCTTGCGCAGCAGGGGCTCCAGCGCCTGGGCCAGGGACTGGCCAGGGTCTACGTGGGTCACCGACACATTGAGGATGCGGCCAAGGGTCTTGAGTTGCTCCTGGGCACCAATGCGGAAACTGTCCATGCTCACCAGGGCGATGCTCTGGGCACCGTACTTGAGTACATAGCGGGCGGCGAGCTTGGCCAGGGTGGTGGTCTTGCCCATGCCGGCAGGACCGACCATGGCAATCACTCCACCCTCTTCCAACGGCTCGACTTCCGGCGTGGCGATCATCCGCGCCAGGTGCGCCAGCAACATGCGCCAGGCCTGGCGAGGCTCTTCAATACCATTGATCAGTGCCAGCAGGTCGCGGGACAACGGACCGGACAAGCCGATACGTTGCAGGCGACGCCACAGGTTGGCCTGGGCCGGACGGCTGCCTTGCAGCTGGTTCCAGGCCAGGGAGCCGAGCTGGACCTCCATCAATTCACGCAGGCTGTTGAGCTCGAAACGCATCGAGTCCAGGGCACGCGGATCGACGCCACGGGCTGGCGCGGCCGGCGCCGGTGCCGGACGACGCGGCTCGGCCAGCGTTGGCTCGATCAGCGGTTCGGCAGCGGTCAACGGCAGGCCGGCGGTCAGTGGCTGACCGGCGAACAATTGACGATTGGTTCCGGGAGCGGCCTCGCCCTCACTGGTGCGCAGGCTCAATTCGGCCTGGGCACTGGCGATACGCGATTGGGTCTTGCGCAGCTCGTCCTCGAGTTCCATGTTCGGAACACGTGGGGCCAGCGCCGACAATTTGTAATCCAGGGCTGCTGTCAGCTCGACACCGCCGGCGATCCGGCGATTACCGATGATGGCTGCCTCGGCGCCCAGCTCGTCACGAACCAGCTTCATGGCCTGACGCATATCGGCGGCGAAAAAACGCTTCACTTGCATAAACCACTACCTCAGCCGTTGGGCCCTACTGTCGCAACGATGGTCACTTGCTTGTTGTCCGGTATTTCCTGGTACGCCAGCACGTGCAGCCCCGGGACCGCGAGGCGTCCGAATCGCGAGAGCATCGCGCGAATCGGACCGGCCACCAGCAGGATCACTGGCTGGCCTTGCATCTCTTGCCGTTGGGCTGCGTCGATCAGCGAACGCTGCAGCTTTTCGGCCATGCTTGGCTCCAGCAGAACACCCTCTTCCGAGCCTTGTCCTGCCTTCTGCAGACTATTGAGCAATATCTGTTCCAACCTTGGCTCCAACGTGATCACAGGCAGCTCGGACTCAGTGCCTACAATGCTTTGGACGATTGCGCGGGATACGCCGACCCGCACCGCTGCCACCATCGCGGCGGTATCTTGACTCTTGGAAGCGTTGTTGGCGATGGCTTCGGCAATACTGCGGATGTCGCGCACCGGCACTTGTTCGGCCAACAGCGCCTGCAGAATCTTGAGCAGCTGCGACAGCGAAACAACCCCCGGCACCAGTTCTTCAGCCAACTTTGGCGAACCCTTGGCCAGGACTTGTAGCAATTGCTGGACTTCTTCGTGGCCGATCAGCTCGCTGGAGTGCTTGTACAGGATCTGGTTCAAGTGGGTTGCTACCACGGTGCTGGCATCTACCACGGTATAGCCCAGGGACTGGGCCTGCGCACGCTGGCTGATCTCGATCCACACCGCTTCCAGGCCGAAAGCCGGATCCTTGGCGGTGATGCCGTTTAGGCTGCCGTAGACCTGCCCCGGGTTGATCGCCAGTTCGCGATCCGGGTAAATCTCGGCTTCGGCCAGGATCACGCCCATCAGCGTCAGGCGATAGGCGCTCGGCGCCAGGTCGAGGTTGTCGCGGATGTGCACGGTCGGCATCAGGAAGCCGAGGTCTTGGGAGAGCTTCTTGCGCACGCCCTTGATCCGCGCCAGCAACTGGCCGCCCTGGTTGCGATCGACCAATGGAATCAGGCGATAACCGACTTCCAGGCCGATCATGTCGATCGGTGTCACGTCATCCCAGCCCAATTCCTTGGTTTCCTGGGCCCGGGCCGGCGATGGCAGCAGTTCCTGCTGACGCTTGACCTCTTGCAGGGCCTGGACCTTCTGGGTGTTCTGTTTTTTCCAGAACAGGTAGGCACCGCCCGCCGCCAACGCAGCCATACTCAGGAAAGACACATGCGGCATGCCCGGCACCAAGCCCATTACGGCCATCAGGCCAGCGGCCACGGCCAGGGCCCGGGGGGAAGCGAACATCTGCCGGCCAATCTGCTTACCCATGTCTTCGGAGCCCGACGCGCGGGTCACCATGATGGCGGCTGCTGTGGATAACAACAGTGATGGCAACTGCGCCACCAAACCGTCACCAATAGTCAAAAGAGCGTAAACCTTCCCCGCATCGCCGAAACTCATGCCGTGCTGGAAGATACCGACGGCCATGCCGCCGATCAGGTTGATGAACAGGATCAACAGGCCGGCGATGGCGTCACCGCGAACGAATTTGCTGGCACCGTCCATGGAACCGTAGAACTCGGCTTCCTGGGCGACTTCAAGACGACGGACCTTGGCCTGGTTCTGATCGATCAGGCCAGCGTTGAGGTCGGCGTCGATTGCCATTTGCTTGCCGGGCATCGCGTCGAGGGTGAAACGCGCGCTCACCTCGGAAATCCGCCCGGCACCCTTGGTCACCACGACGAAGTTGATGATCATCAAGATGGCGAAAACCACGATACCCACCACGTAGTTACCGCCGATCACCACCTCACCGAAGGCCTGGATCACCTTGCCGGCGGCCGCGTGACCATCCTGGCCGTGGAGCATGACCACCCGGGTGGACGCCACGTTCAACGCCAGGCGCAGCAGCGTGGCCACCAGCAGAATGGTCGGAAAGACGGCGAAATCCAGGGGACGCAACGCGTAGACGCAGACCAGCAGTACCACGATCGACAGGGCGATGTTGAACGTGAAGAACACGTCCAGCAGGAACGGCGGCACCGGCAGCATCATCATGGCGAGCATGACCATCAGCAGCAGCGGCACACCCAGGTTGCCCCGGCTGAGGTCTACGACGTTGCTGCGCGCGGTGCTGAGTAACTGAGAGCGATCCACCAATATTCCCCGTTCCTGTGAAGCAAACTTTTGACGCCGGCAGCGTCCTGGACCTGCTTTTGCAAAAAACCGTCCAACTTTGCCGGCAACGGAAAATTGAGTCGAAGTGCGGGGACCGAACAGGTAATCGCGAATGCAGCAGCCACCAAAATAGCGGGATGTCAACCTGACAGTTCTGAGAGTGGTCGGGACGCCCCGCGGGGTATTGAATGAATGTTCAAGCAGTTGTGGCGCCACTCAAGCCGCCACAACAGATGGTGGAGACTGGTCATGACCGACAATACTGCCCTTGCCGAGCAAATGGGCGTGCATCCCGACGACCTGGACGAACACGGTGTATTGAAGCCTTATGTGCCCCCGCAGTTCGCTCCTTATGCCAATGAGGGATACCCCGACACCGAGCTGCCGACCCGCTGTGATCCTGCTCCAGGGGATGAACCGCTTCCAACGCCCAGGACCGGCTGGTGCCCGAACGGCAACGTCAACGGCGGTATCTGCTCGCCGTTCAATAACGTCCGACCCAACTGGATGGGCTATTACCCGGGCGCCACCGGGAGCCTGCGCATTGATGAAATGATCCTGCCAGGCACCCACAACTCGGCGATGGATAAACAGGCGCCCTACTCCAACAGCTACGATACCTGCCAAGACGTATCGCCTCACAGTCAACTACATACAGGCATCCGGGTGCTTGACCTGAGAGTCCAATTCTCCTGGGGTTACCCCCTGGGAGACCGTAGAAGATTCTCGATATTCCATGGCTTGGACTCCAAAAGAACCATCGAAGGCGACTGCCTTCAAGCCGCTACCAACCTCTACACCGCCCACAGCCAAGAAGTGGTTATTCTCGACTTCCATCAATTCAAGAATTTTACCGACGCGGCGCATCGGGAATTGGCCACGATCATAAAAAACTGGCTCGGCAGCAGACTGATCGAACCAAAGTGGAACGTACTGGTACTCAGGCAATTGTGGGCCTTGCAGAAGAACGTCGTGATTGCCTACAACAGCAGCCAGCGAGATCCGCTGTTCTGGCCAGGGGTCAATCAGCGCTGGATCGGCAAGGACACGCCCTCCAGCAGCGAACTGAAGAGTTTCATCGATCGGGTGGGCAACGAGGTCAAGCCTGACTATGAATTACGGTCCATCCAGGCGCATAAATACACGAAGGTTTATCAACCTGATGACATGTCGCCGGACGTCATGAACTGGTTTGCAGCGGGTGCTGCCGATTCACCAATCATGAAGTTCCATATCATCAATACGGATTGGTCGCTGCGTCATCGGCATATCGACAACTGCATTCATGCCAATAGTTTCAGGAGCAGGAACTACAGCGCCCTTTCTCTCACGCCCCAGGATCTTTCCAACGGTTACATACCTCATGGACACCGGGCAATTGCTTTGGAGGCGTACGACGGTAATTGGCTGGCCACGATGAGGCTTCCAGTGAATGGAACACCCAATGGGACGTTGCTTATCATTAACAAGGCCCAGTGGAATATAACCCTGCAGGTATTCAACAGTAACATTCCAACCGACAACCTCACCCTGGTACAGGGTGATGTAGTGCTGTTTATATACAACATTCCCCAATCGAGGTGGGTAGTGCAGCCCGAAACTGTCTACTCTCCCGCTACCTCAGGCGATACAGTCCCCACTCCAAGTGCCGAAGAAAAATTCATCAGGTATCAGACAGGGGATGGCAATTGGACGGAACACGTCAACCTGCCGACGTCCGCGCCCGCTTACAGCTATGTCGAAATATCATCAAGTGCCGGTTACTACAGCTATATCCATCGTCGATCCGGTGAAAGGGTCTATCGCTGCCAGCGGGATGACAAGTACCTTTTCATGTTCAACCAGGGCTCGTGGCAGGTGGCAAAGGCGGCCATACACACCTACGGTGCCGCCCAAGCAGGCGCCCAGATGGCAGATACCGGCACCGAACAGACCCAGGTGCATTTCAGGAACGGCGACTTTGTCCGGGAAATCACACTTCCCATCAATGCCTGGAACAATGACAAGGTTACGCTGACCTCCACCGCGACCTACACCGCTACCGTCAAGGGTACCAACCTGGCAACAGGGGTCGACCTGCAGCTTAAAACAGGCGACACCCTTCACTTTCGATATGTTGCTTCAACCAACAAGTGGAGCAGAATTCCGTTAGCCCAGGAGGAGCCAGACCTGACGCCACCCAGCCCACCCGCGCCTTAGGAATCGCGGCGCAAATCCGGCGGAATCGGCAGGTCCTTCAGCGGCTCCGGACGCTTGCCCTTGCCCGCGCGATGCTGGCGGATCTGGTAGACATAAGCCAGCACCTGGGCCACGGCCAGGTAGAGGCCGCCGGGAATTTCCTGGTCCAGCTCGGTGGAGTAGTAAATCGATCGCGCCAAGGCCGGGGATTCGAGCAGCATCACTTCATTGGCCACGGCGATCTCGCGGATCTTCAAGGCCAGGAAATCGCTGCCCTTGGCCAGCAGCACCGGGGCGTTGCCTTTTTCGGGGTCGTACTTGAGCGCCACGGCGTAGTGGGTCGGGTTGGTGATGACCACGTCGGCGTCCGGGATGGCCGCCATCATCCGGCGCTGGGAGACCTCGCGCTGCAACTGGCGGATGCGCTGCTTGACCTCCGGCTTGCCCTCCTGGTCCTTGTACTCGTCGCGCACTTCCTGCTTGGTCATCATCAGCTTCTGTTTGCTCTGATAAAGCTGGATCGGCACGTCGATGGCTGCGATCAGAATCAGGCCGCAGGCCATCCACAGGGTGCTCCATCCCACCAGTTGCACGCTGTGGATAATCGCCTGTTCCAGCGGCTCGTGGGCGATGCGCAGCAAGTCATCGATGTCTGAGTGCAACACCGTCAACGCGACAAAGAGAACGAGAAAGAATTTTCCAAGGGCCTTGAGCAACTCCATTAGCGCGGTGGTGGAGAACATGCGCTTGAGGCCCGCGGCCGGGTTCATTCGGCTGAACTTGGGGGCCATGGTCTGACCTGAAAACAGCCACCCCCCCAAGGAAATCGGGCCGACAATGGCCGCCAGCAATAAAAAAAGCAGGATCGGCTGCACCGCCATGATCGCAATCTTCCCTGATTGCAACAGGTACTGGACCATGGCGCCCGGACTGAGCAGCACCTCACGAGGCAGGGAGAAATTCAGGCGCATGATTTCCAGCAGATCATGCGCCAGCCCTCCTCCATAGATCAGCAGACTGCCTGCACCGGCCAACATCACCGCCAGGGTGTTGAGTTCCTTGGAGCGTGCGATCTCGCCCTTTTCCCGGGACTCGCGCTTGCGTTTGTCCGTGGGGTCTTCTGTCTTGTCCTGACCACTTTCGCTCTCGGCCATGGTTCAACGCGCCTGTGCCATGTCGCGTAGCAGCTGCAAGGCCTCGGTGGCCAGGGGCTGATACTGGTTGAGGATGTCGCCTATGGTGATCCAGAAGATCACCATGCCCAGGACCAGGGTCAACGGGAAGCCAATGGAGAAGATATTCAGTTGCGGCGCCGCCCGGGTCATCACGCCAAAAGCGATGTTGACCACCAGCAGCGCGGTGATCGCCGGCAATACCAGCACCATCGCCGCTCCCAGGACCCAACCAAGCTTGCCGGCGATCTCCCAGAAATGATTGACCAGCAAGGCGCTGCCCACCGGCATGGTGGTAAAGCTTTCGGTCAGCACCTCGAACACCACCAGGTGGCCATTCATGGCCAGGAACAGCAGGGTCACCAGCATCGTCAGGAACTGCCCGATTACCGCACTGTTGACACCGTTGGTAGGGTCGACCATGGACGCGAAGGCCATGCCCATCTGGATCGAAATGATTTGCCCGGCCACCACGAACGCCTGGAAAAACAGTTGCAACGAGAACCCCAGCAAGCTGCCGATTAGGATCTGCTCGGCCACCAGCATCAGTGCGCTGAGGTCCAGGGCATGGACAGGTGGCATCGGTGGCAACCCGGGTGCGATGACCACCGTGATCGCCAGGGCGAAGTACAGGCGCACGCGCCGGGGCACCAGGGTCGTGCCAAAGACCGGCATGCTCATCAGCACGGCGGTGACGCGGAACAACGGCAGGACGAACGCCGCCACCCAGGAGCTGATCTGGGTGTCGGTCAGTGCGAGCATCGACATCAGATCAACCGATCAACTGCGGAATACTGCCGTACAACTGCAGGATGTATTCCATGAAGGTTTGCACCAGCCAGGGCCCGGCGACAATCAACGTCACCAGCATGACCAACAGGCGCGGCAGGAAGCTCAGGGTCTGTTCGTTGATCTGGGTCGCCGCCTGGAACATGGCTACCAGCAGCCCCACCAGCAGGCTGGGAATCACCAGGATGGCGACCATCATGGTGGTCAGCCAGAGGGCTTCGCGAAACAGGTCTACCGCAACTTCAGGCGTCATGGTGTGCTACTCGCAGAAAAGGTCTAAACACCGCCGAAGCTGCCCGCCAGGGTGCCAATGATCAACGCCCAGCCATCCACCAGGACGAACAGCATGATCTTGAACGGCAGGGAAATGATCAGTGGCGACAGCATCATCATACCCATCGCCATCAACACGCTGGCGACGACCAGGTCGATGATCAGGAACGGGATGAAAATCATGAAGCCGATCTGGAACGCGGTTTTCAGTTCGGACGTCACGAACGCCGGCACCAGGATGGTCAGTGGCGCCTGGTCGGGACTGGCGATGTCGGTGCGCTTGGACAAGCGCATGAACAGCTCCAGGTCGCTGCTGCGGGTCTGGGCCAGCATGAAATCCTTGATCGGCACTTCGGCCTTGGCGACCGCATCCTGGGCGGTGAGTTTTTCCGCCAGGTAGGGTTGCAGCGCATCCTGGTTCACCCGGTCGAACACCGGGGCCATGATGAACATGGTCAGGAACAGTGCCATGCCGGTGAGAATCTGGTTCGACGGTGTCTGCTGCAAGCCCAGGGCCTGGCGCAGGATCGAGAAGACAATGATGATCCGGGTGAAGCTGGTCATCAGCATGACGAACGCCGGGATGAAACTCAGCGCAGTCATGATCAGCAGGATCTGCAGGCTGACCGAGTACTCCTGGGCCCCGGCGGCATTGGTACCCAAGGTAATCGCCGGAATCGACAGCGGGTCGGCGGCAAATGCCCATGGCGTAGCCAGCATCAAGGCCAGCGCCAACAGAATGCGCAACGGCATTACTTTTTATCCTTCTGGTCTTTCCCCAGCAACTCCATGAGGCGCTGGGCAAATTCGGGAGTGGCCTGTTCGGTGGAAGGCACCTGCACCGGCTCCTTGAGGACGTGCAATGCAGTAATGGTGCCCGGGCTCAGGCCCAGCAGAATCTGCTCAGTGCCGACCTGTACCAGTACCAGCCGGTCCCGCGGGCCTAGCGCACGAGTTCCGACGATGTCGATGACCTGCGCCTTGCCGGCCGGCCCCGCCTGTTGCACACGGCGCAACAGCCAGGCAAGAAAAAAGATCAGGCCCAGCACCAGCAACAGGCCAATCACCAGTTGCGCCAGTTGCCCGGCCACGCCGCTGCCTCCAGCCGGCGAGGCGGCAACAGTGGCCACCGGCTCGGCAGCCCACACGCTGAACGGCAGCATCAGCGCTGCGGCAAATAAACCTTTCACTCAGCGCAGCTTCTTGATGCGTTCGCTCGGGCTGATCACGTCCGTCAGGCGAATGCCGAACTTTTCGTTGACCACCACCACTTCGCCGTGAGCGATCAGCGTGCCGTTGACCAGAACATCCAGCGGTTCGCCGGCCAGGCGATCCAGTTCGATAACCGACCCCTGGTTGAGTTGCAGCAGGTTGCGGATATTGATGTCGGTACTGCCGACTTCCATGGAAATCGACACCGGAATGTCGAGGATCACGTCCAGGTTCGGACCGTCCAGCGTCACTGGCTCATTGTTTCTGGGCACACTGCCAAACTCTTCCATCGGCAGGCGATTGGAGGCGTGGGCGCCGGTATCGGCCGCCAGCAACGCATCGATGTCGGCCTGCCCGGCGTCGCCGGTCTCTTCCAGGGCCGCAGCCCATTCGTCGGCCAGCGCCTGGTCATCCTGGGTATTCATATCGTCAGCCATCATGTGTCCTCGGCGGGCTTGAATCGGTTCAAAACGTAAAATTCAGTGAAAGACTTTGGAGCTTCGACACCGCTCAGCGGCGTTCGATCGGCTCGATCACCTGCAACGCCAGGTTGCCTTTGTGAGAGCCCATCTTGACCTTGAAGGCCGGTACGCCATTGGCGCGCATGATCATTTCCTCGGGCATTTCGACAGGGATGATGTCTCCCGGCTGCATGTGCAGGATGTCCCGCAGGCGCAGTTGACGCCGGGCGACCGTCGCGCCAATCGGCACGTCGACGTCCAGCACGTCCTGGCGCAACGCGTTGATCCAGCGTTCGTCCTGATCGTCGAGGTCCGACTGGAAACCGGCGTCGAGCATTTCGCGCACCGGCTCGATCATCGAGTACGGCATGGTCACGTGCAGGTCCCCACCACCGCCATCGAGTTCGATGTGGAAGGTCGAGACCACGATGGCTTCGCTCGGGCCGACGATGTTGGCCATGGCCGGGTTCACTTCCGAGTTGATGTACTCGAAGTTCACCTCCATGATCGCCTGCCAGGCCTCCTTCAAGTCGATGAAGGCCTGTTCCAGCACCATGCGCACGACCCGCAGTTCGGTCGGGGTGAATTCGCGCCCCTCGATCTTGGCGTGACGACCATCACCCCCGAAAAAGTTGTCCACCAGCTTGAACACCAGTTTGGCGTCAAGGATGAACAATGCCGTTCCGCGCAAAGGCTTGATCTTTACCAGGTTGAGGCTGGTGGGCACGTACAGCGAATGCACGTATTCACCAAACTTCATCACCTGCACGCCGCCGACGGCGACGTCGGCCGAGCGCCGCAGCATGTTGAACATGCTGATGCGGGTGTAGCGGGCGAAACGCTCGTTGATCATTTCCAGGGTCGGCATGCGTCCGCGAACGATGCGGTCCTGGCTGGTCAGGTCGTAGCTTTTGACGCTGCCCGGTTCAGCAGCGTTTTCGGTCTGCACCAGGCCGTCGTCGACGCCATGCAACAGCGCGTCGATCTCGTCCTGGGATAACAGGTCCTGCACGGCCATGTCGGGTTCCTACTGCAATACGAAGTTAGTGAAGAGCAACTGTTCGATCACCACTTTGCCCAGCTCTTTTTGCGCCACTTCCTGCACGCTGGCCGTGGCTTTCTGACGGAGCATTTCCTGGCCGATTGGCGTAGCAAGGGTGTCGAAACTCTGTCCAGAGAACAGCATCACCAAGTTATTGCGGATCAGCGGCATGTGCACTCGCAATGCCTCCAGGTCGGCCTGGTTGCGGCCCATCAGGGTGATGCTGACCTGCATGTAGCGCTGCCGACCGTTCTGGGTGTAGTTGGCCACGAAAGCGGGCGCCATGGATTCGAAAATGGCCGGCTGTTTGCCGACCGGTGCGGCTTCGACCGCGACCGCCGGCTTGCTCTGCGCGCTGTGCATGAAATACCAGGTAGCCCCCACAGACACGCCGATCGCCAGCAGCACACCCACCACGATCAGGATGATCATCTTGAGCTTGCCTTTGGTTGCAGGGTCTTTTACAGCTGCTGCTTCACTCTTCGCCATGCCAATAATCCGTCACTAATCGGGGTTTTCACTGTTGCTTGGCAAGGCAGGAGCAAGTGTTATGCCAGAAGTGTCCGGAGCGGAACACCAGCATTTAGAGATACTCAGAAAGCCAATGTGGGAGCGGGCTTGCTCGCGAGTGCGGTGTATGAGTCAGTAAT
>NZ_JAGGOF010000013.1 GCF_018614775.1 Pseudomonas fluorescens | reverse complement strand
GCCGTTACCGAAGAAACGGATATACACACCACCCAAACGCTAAATCAGGAACCCAACAACTCAGCCTTGACCAACTTAGCCTGCTCATCCGCATGATACGAAGACCGCACCAACGGCCCCGAAGCCACGTTCTTGAAGCCCATCTTGTACCCCTCCTCAGCAAACCAGGCAAAGGTATCCGGATGCACAAACCGCTGCACCGGCAAGTGACTGCGCGAAGGCTGCAGGTACTGACCCAGCGTCAGCATATCAATGTCATGTTCACGCATGCGCTTCATGACCTCGATCACTTCCTCATCGGTTTCACCCAGGCCCAGCATCAGCCCGGACTTGGTCGGAATGTGCGGCATCATCTGCTTGAAGCGCTGCAGCAAGGTCAGCGACCATTGGTAGTCCGACCCCGGACGCGCGGCCTTGTACAGGCGCGGCACGGTTTCCAGGTTGTGGTTGAACACATCCGGTGGCTCGGCCGCGGTGATTTCCAGGGCGATGTCCATGCGGCCACGGTAATCGGGCACCAGGGTTTCCAGTTGCACGTTCGGCGACAGCTTGCGGATCTCGCGGATGCAGTCGGCAAAGTGCTGGGCGCCGCCGTCACGCAGGTCGTCGCGGTCCACCGAGGTGATGACCACGTACTTGAGCTTCAGATCGGCGATGGCGATGGCCAGGCTTTCCGGCTCGCCTGCGTCCAATGGCTTCGGACGGCCGTGGCCGACGTCGCAGAACGGGCAGCGACGGGTGCAGATGTCACCCATGATCATGAACGTGGCGGTGCCGCCGGAGAAGCACTCGCCCAGGTTCGGGCAGGACGCCTCTTCGCAGACGCTGTGCAGCTTGTGTTTGCGCAGCAGCGCCTTGATACGGTCGACTTCCGGGGAAACCGGGATGCGCACGCGGATCCAGTCGGGTTTCTTCGGCAGTTCGGTGGTCGGGATGATCTTCACCGGGATGCGTGCAACCTTTTCGGCGCCGCGCAGCTTGACGCCGGCCTCTACCTTGGCACGCGGGGCCGGACGCTCGGTAACGTCCAGCGTCGGGATCATGGTTTGCACTGCATCAGTAGTCATATCAGTCGATTCCGCCCGTGAGGGTCGTCTGCTCAGCGTAGTCGAGGTGTTTGACGAGCTGCGCGCGCAGCCGGGCACTTACCTCGGCAAATTCAATCGATCCTGTGTGATCGCGCAGCTGGGTCATTGCCAGCCCCGCGTAGCCACAGGGATTAATCCGTCGAAACGGCTCAAGGTCCATGTCCACGTTCAACGCCAGGCCATGAAATGAGCAGCCATGGCGGATCCGTAGACCCAGGGAGGCGATCTTCGCCCCGTCGACGTAGACACCCGGCGCATCCGGCTTGGCCGCCGCGGTTACGCCGTAGCTGGCCAGCAGCTCGATCAGGCAAGTCTCCATGCGGGTGACCAGCTCGCGCACGCCGAAACCCAGCTTGCGTACATCCAGCAACAGATAGGCGACCAACTGGCCGGGACCATGGTAGGTCACCTGCCCGCCCCGGTCGACCTTCACCACCGGGATATCGCCTGGCAGCAGCAGGTGCTCGGCCTTGCCGGCCTGGCCCTGGGTGAACACCGGCGGATGCTCCACCAGCCAGACTTCATCGTCGGCGGTGTTGCCGCGTTCATTGGTGAAACGTTGCATCGCGTGCCAGACCGGTTCGTAAGCCATCCGGCCCAGCTCGCGAAAGCCCAGCGTGCCCGGCATCACAACACCATGTGCACGAAACCGGTCGCACGCAGCTCGCTGTTGATGTCGTAGAGCTGTTCCTGGCCAGTCGCAATGATGTGCAACTGGATCGTCGTGTACTTGCCGTTGGTGCTCTGGCGTTCGGCGAGGGTCTTGAGGTCAACGGTGGCATGCTTTTCGAGGATCGCGATGATCGTGTCCTTGAAGCCCACACCCGTGTCGCCAATTACCTTGATCGGGTAATCCGCGCAGGGGAATTCGATCTTTGGTGCCTTTACTTCTGGATCGGTCATGGCGTAACGGCCTCAATAAGCCCGGGTAACGAACATGGCCCCGCACCGGATCGGAACGGGGCCATGCGGGTCAACAGGTGAAATCAGTTGAACAAGCCGTAGAAGAATAGACGGATGCTATCCCACATGCGGCGGAAGATACCACCTTCCTCGACGGCGTCCAGCGCGATCAGGTCGGCGCTGTGCACCACCTTGTCTTCCAGCTTGACTTCGACTTTACCAATCACGTCGCCCTTGGCGATCGGGGCGGTCAGTTGCGGGTTCATGGTCATGCTGGCAGCGAGCTTCTTGAGCTGGCCTTTGGGCAGGGTCATGGTCAGGTCCTCGGCCAGACCGGCCTTCACCTGATTGCTGGTGCCTTTCCAGACCTGGGCCTGGGCCAGTTCGGTGCCCTTCTGGTAGAAGGTCTGGGTTTCGAAGAAGCGGAAACCGTAGGTCAGCAGCTTCTGGGTCTCGGCGGCACGGGCCACTTCGCTGCTGGTACCGAAGACCACGGCGATCAGGCGCATGCCGTCACGCACGGCCGAGGACACCATGCAGTAGCCGGCTTCGTCGGTGTGACCGGTCTTCAGGCCATCGACGGTCTTGTCGCGCCACAGCAGCAGGTTGCGGTTAGGCTGCTTGATGCCGTTCCAGAAGAATTCCTTCTGGGAGTAGATGGCGTAGTGTGCGGGGTCTTCGTGGATGATCGCCCGCGCCAGAAGCGCCATGTCGTGAGCCGACGAGTAGTGCTCGGGGTTCGGCAGGCCGGTCGGGTTCATGAAGTGGCTGTTGGTCATGCCCAGGTCAGCGACGGTTTTGTTCATCATGTCGGCGAAGGCATCTTCGCTGCCGGCGATGTGCTCGGACAGGGCGACGCTGGCGTCGTTGCCGGACTGGATGATGATGCCGTGCAGCAAATCGCTGACGGTCACTTGCGAGCCGACCTTGATGAACATCCGCGAGCCGCCGGTGCGCCAGGCGTTTTCGCTGACGGTCACCGGATCGTTTTCACCGATCTGGCCGCGACGGATTTCCAGGGTCGCGATGTAGGCGGTCATCAGCTTGGTCAAGCTGGCCGGTGGCAGGCGCTGGTCACCATTGTTCTCCACCAGCACGTTGCCGCTGCTGGCATCCATGAGTACATAGGACTTGGCCGCCAGTTGTGGAGGCGACGGCATCATCTCGACCGCGAACGCGGCAGGTGAGAGCAGCAGCGGGACTAGCAGGCAAAGGCGTTTGGCAAAGGTGGTGATGTTCATCCGTCTCTCGAAATCGCTAATGGAAACTGCCCGGAGGCAATACTTACAAGCAGCCTTCTAATCGGGCTGCCGCGTATTTAAGTTGCTCACTCACATCCCTTGCCGGGCTTTTGTTATTCATGGAGCCAACAACCTGACCCGCTCGAACCGCAGCGGGCCTTCAATCAATCATTCGGCGGTGACCAGGCTCGGCGAACCGAGATTGGCCAGGCGCACACTGTTCTGCACCTGCTGCACTTCACCCGGAGAGCCGATCGGCCCCAGGCGCACCCGATGCAGTGTCTGCTGGTTGCGCACGATCGAGCTGATGAATACCGGGGCGCTCACCATCGAGCTGAGCTTCGACCGGAGCAGCTCGGCAGCGTCCGGGTTGGCGAACGCGCCCACTTGCAGATACTGGCCAGACGCTGTTGCAGAAGCGTTTTTTTTTGTGTCGAGCTGCACCGGTACCACAGCGGCCGCGTGTTGCTGCGGCGGTGGCGTCCACTGCTCGACCGTACCGGTAGAGGCCGTCACGGTCGGCGCGGCATTTTGCGCCACTTTCGGCTCGTTGAGCATCAAAGGCGCCGGACGGCCACGCTGGGCCCACCATTCCTGCGGATCGATGCCTTCGACCTTGACCCGCGCCGTGCCGATTTCAGCGTAACCGAGCTTTTTCGCCGCCGCATACGACAGGTCGATGATGCGGTCGGAATAGAACGGCCCACGGTCATTGACCCGCAGGATCACGCTCTTGTTGTTGTCCAGGTTGGTCACCCGCACATAACTGGGCAGCGGCAAGGTCTTGTGGGCCGCGCTCATGCCGTACAGGTCATACACCTCGCCATTGGCGGTGTTCTGGCCGTGGAACTTGGTGCCGTACCAGGACGCGGTGCCCGATGCGACGTAGGTCTTGGAGTCGGCCATCGGGAAGTAGGTCTTGCCCAGCACCGTATATGGGTTGGCCTTGTAGGGGCCGGTGTGCAGGGTCGGGGTGGCGTCGGGAATGCGCGACACGTCCACGTCCCACCACGGCGCGCCGTCCTTGTGGGCCCGGTTGATGTCCAGGCCCGGCGCGGAACGCACGGCGGTTGAGCTTTTCTGGGTCGGCGCGCGACTGGTCGAACAACTGACGACCAGCAGCGACAGCGCGGCCAGCGCCACAAACTTGAGGGGCTTGGCTTTCAGGGGTTGATAGGTAGGCATTGCCTGCATTATTTGACGCCCCGTGCTTTGACCAGCTCTTCAGACAGTTGATATACGGCCATGGCGTACATCACGCTGCGGTTATAACGCGTAATCGCGTAGAAATTCTTCAGGCCCATCCAGTATTCGGGGCCCTGCTCGCCTTCCAGGCGCATCGCGGTGACCGGCATGTCGTCACGCAGCGCATCATGACTCGACCAGCCCAAGGCCCGCAACTCCCCGACGGTTTTCGTCGGCTCGATGCCCTCGGTCAAGCCCTCGTCCACCTGCTCGCCACGCACGTCGGCACGGCTGACCACCGGCTGGCCGGCTTCCCAGCCATGACGCTTGAAATAGCTGGCAACACTGCCGATGGCATCGGTCGGGTTGGTCCAGATATTGATGTGGCCATCGCCGTCAAAATCCACCGCATAGGCGCGGAAACTGCTGGGCATGAACTGCGGCAGGCCCATCGCCCCGGCATAGGAACCCTTGAGGGTCAGCGGGTCGACCTGCTCTTCACGGGCCAACAGCAGGAATTCACGCAGCTCCTTGCGGAAGAACTCGGCGCGCGGCGGGTAATCGAAACCCAGGGTCGACAGCGCGTCGATCACCCGGAAATTGCCGGTGTTGCGGCCAAAGAAGGTCTCGACGCCAATGATGGACACGATGACCTGGGCCGGTACGCCATATTCCTGCTCGGCACGGGCCAGCGCGCCCTCGTGCTGGCGCCAGAAGTCCACGCCCCGGGCAATGCGCGCCTCGGTGATGAACATCGGCCGGTACTCGCTCCATTGCTTGACCCGCTCGGCGGGCCGGGAGATCGCGTCGAGGATCGACTGCTTGCGTTCGGCTTCGCGGAACACCCCCATCAGCTGTTCCCCGGCGAAACCATAGTCGCGGGTCATCTCGCCGACGAACTCGGCCACCTGCGGCGACCCCTCGTACTCGCCCGCCAAGGCATGCGGCGTACCGCCGAGAAAGCCCACCAGGCCGATCCACGGCGCATAGAGCGTCGACCAGCCACGCATTGCTTGCATTGAACGCTTCACCTTATTCAAACCTGCGCGATCCACTTGCGATGGGTATGGATCGACATCAAAACCCCAAACGCTGACAGTAGTGTCACCAGCGAAGTTCCCCCGTAGCTAATGAAGGGCAACGGCACCCCTACCACCGGCAACAGCCCACTGACCATACCGATGTTGACGAAAACATACACAAAAAACGTCATGGTCAGGCTGCCCGCCAGCAACTTGCCGAACAGCGTCTGGGCCTGGGCGGTTATGACCAGCCCGCGGCCGATCAGCAGCAGGTAGATCAGCAGCAGCACGCAAATGCCCACCAGGCCGAACTCCTCGCCCATCACCGCGATGATGAAATCGGTGTGGCTTTCCGGCAAAAAGTCCAGGTGCGACTGGGTGCCCATCAGCCAGCCCTTGCCGAACACCCCGCCGGAACCGATGGCGGCCTTGGACTGGATGATGTTCCAGCCGGTGCCCAGTGGATCGCTCTCCGGGTCGAGGAAGGTCAGGATGCGCTGCTTCTGGTAGTCGTGCATGACGAAGTACCACATGGCCACCGACACCGGTATCGCAATGGCAACCACGCTGAGGATCCAGCGCCAGCGCAAGCCGCCCATGAACAGCACGAAGGCGCCACCGGCCAGGATCAGCAGCGACGTACCAAGGTCCGGTTGGCGCACGATCAGGATGAACGGGATGCCGATCAACAGCAGGCTGATGCACACGTGCTTGAGCTGCGGCGGCAAGGTCCGCTTGGACAGGTACCAGGCGATGGTCGCCGGCATGATGATCTTGAGGAATTCGGAAGGCTGGAAGCGAATGACCCCGGGTATGTTGATCCAGCGCGTCGCACCCATGGCGTTATGGCCCATCACGTCCACCACCACCAACAGGCTCACGCCGACCACATAGGCCAGTGGCACCCAGCGCGCCATGAACCGTGGTTCGAGCTGGGCGATGACGACCATCGACACCAGGCCGATGCCGAACGAGGTGGCCTGCTTGGCCAGCAGGTCCCAGCTCTTGCCACTGGCCGAATACAGCACGAACAGGCTGCCGGCGGCCAGGATCAGCAGCAGGATCAGCAGCGGGCCGTCGATGTGCATGCGCTGCAACAGCGTGGCACGACGGCGCATCACATCCTCGCTGGAGAGGATGCGGTCGAAATTATTCATCACGGGCCGTGGCCTCCGCAGTGGTGGGGCTTGCGTACTCAGGCTTGAGCTGGCCGTGTTCATCCAGCAGCCAGGCGTCCATCACCTGACGCACCACGGGCGCGGCGACACCGGACCCCGACTCGCCGTTCTCGACCATCACCGCCACGACGATTTTCGGGTTGTCGGCCGGGGCGAAGCCGACGAACAGGGCGTGGTCGCGGTGGCGTTCCTGGACTTTGGAGCGGTCGTACTTCTCGCCCTGCTTGATCGCGACCACCTGGGCCGTACCACTCTTGCCGGCAATGCGGTACGGCGAACCGATGGCCGCTTTGCGCGCCGTGCCGCGCGCGCCATGCATCACCTGTTGCATACCGTTGTTGACCTTCTGCCAGTCCGACGGATTGTGCAGGATGATGTCCGGCATCGGATTCGGGTCCACCGGTTTCTGACCTTCAATGGTCTTGGCCAGGTGCGGGCGATACCACTTGCCTTTGCTGGCGACCAGGGCCGTGGCCTGGGCCAGTTGCAGCGGCGTGGCCTGCATGTAGCCCTGGCCGATCCCCAGGATCAGGGTTTCGCCGGGGAACCATGCCTGACGCCGGGTGGCTCGTTTCCACTCTCGGGACGGCATCAGGCCTGGGGACTCTTCGAACATGTCCAGGGACACTTTCTGTCCGATGCCGAATTTACCCAGGTAAGACGACAACCGATCGATCCCCAGCTTGTGGGCCAGCTCATAGAAGTAGGTGTCGTTGGAGCGCATGATCGCCGTTTCCAGGTCCACATAACCGTCGCCGGTGCGGTTCCAGTTGCGGTACTTGTGATCGTAGTTGGGCAGCATGTAATAACCGGGGTCGAAGACCCGGGTCGACGCGGTCACCACGCCGGAGTCCAGCCCGGCAATCGCCACCGCTGGCTTGATGGTCGAACCCGGCGGATAGAGGCCACGCAGGACACGGTTGAACAGCGGCCGGTCGATGGAGTCGCGCAGCTCGGCGTAGGCCCTGAAGCTGATGCCGGTGACGAACAGGTTCGGGTCGAAGCTCGGCTGGCTGACCATCGCCAGCACCTCGCCAGTGCTCGGGTCCAGCGCCACCACCGCGCCACGGCGCCCGCCCAGCGCCGCTTCAGCGGCCTCTTGCAGCTTGATGTCCAGGCTCAGGACGATGTCCTTGCCGGGGATCGGGTCGGTGCGCTTGAGCACCCGCAACACGCGACCACGGGCATTGGTCTCGACTTCTTCGTAACCCACCTGGCCATGCAACTCGGGCTCATAGAAGCGCTCGATACCGGTCTTGCCGATATGGTGGGTGCCGCTGTAATTGACCGGATCGAGGCTCTTGAGCTCCTTCTCGTTGATCCGCCCCATGTAGCCGACCGAGTGGGCGAAGTGCGCGCCCTGGGGATAATGCCGGACCAGTTGCGCCACCACCTCGACGCCGGGCAGGCGGAACTGGTTCACGGCGATCAGGGCGATCTGCTCTTCGGTCAGCTCGAACAGGATCGGTACCGGCTCGAACGGCCGCCGCCCCTGGCGCATGCGCTTCTCGAAAATCGCCCGGTCCTCGGGGGTCAGCTGCAGCACTTCGACAATCACGTCGAGCACCTGCTGCCAGTCACCCGAGCGCTCGCGGGTCATGCTCAGGCTGAAGCTGGGCCGGTTGTCGGCCACGACCACGCCATTGCGGTCGAAGATCAGGCCGCGGGTCGGCGGAATGGGTTGCACGTGCACCCGGTTGTTTTCCGACAGGGTCGAGTGGTACTCGTACTGAATCACCTGGAGGAAATACAACCGCGCAATCAGCACGCCGATCAGCGTCACCACCGTGATGGCGCCGAACACGACGCGGCCCCGCACCAGGCGGGCGTCTTTTTCGTGGTCCTTGATGCGGATCGGCTGAGGCATGGGGGCAGGATTACTTGTGGTAAGGGTGCCCGGACAGGACTGTCCAGGCACGATACAACTGTTCGCCGATCAGGATCCGCACCAGCGGGTGCGGCAACGTCAGCGGCGACAACGACCAGCGCTGGTCGGCCCGGGCACAGACGTCCGGCGCCAGCCCTTCCGGGCCCCCGACCATGAAATTGACCGTGCGTGAATCCAGCCGCCAGCGATCGAGTTCCACCGCCAGTTGCTCGGTGCTCCAGGGCTTGCCGTGGACTTCGAGGGTGACGATGTGCTCGTTCGGCCCGACCTTGGCCAGCATGGCTTCGCCTTCCTGGCGAATGAAGCGCGCCACATCGGCGTTCTTGCCACGGGTATTGAGCGGAATTTCCACCAGCTCCAGCGCCAGCTCGGACGGAAGACGCTTGGCATATTCATGCCAGCCTTCTTCCACCCACTTGGGCATGCGGGAACCGACGGCGATCAGGCGCAGTCGCACAGCGAACCCTTATTGCTGGTCTTTGTTGAGCTTGGTGAAGTGCTCATGGGTGTTTTCCGGGCTGTGGTGCGCGGCGCTGGCCGAACGGCTCTGCTCGGCACCGGCCCACAGGCGCTCCAGGTCATAGAACTGGCGGGCCGAGGCGGTCATCATGTGCACGATGACGTCGTCCATATCCAGCAGGACCCAGTCGCTGTCGCCCTTGCCTTCTTCACCCAGCGGCTTGACGCCCTGGGCCTTGACCGCTTCGCGGACCTTGTCCAGCATCGCGCCGATCTGGCGGTTGGAAGTACCGGTGGCGATGATCATGAAGTCGGTGATGCTCTGCTTTTCACGAACGTCGATCACCTGGATGTCCTGGGCCTTGACGTCCTCCAGGGCGGCAACGGCCACCTTGACCAGCTCTTCACCGGCCAATACCACGCCCGTGTGCGCCTCTACGGGCAGCGGGGCGCTCTTGAAGGTGCCTTTGCGCTTTACTTTGCTTACGTCTTTGTCAGTCATATAAAACTCGTTTTTGCTCGTGTGTTCGGGCGCTTCGCTACACGCATTCACGTGACTTGAAGCGCGCCTTTTTCAGTTCGACGCACGGTACAGCCCGTGCGCATCGATGTAGGCCAGGACCGCGTCGGGCACCAGGAAACGTACCGACTTACCGCTGGCCAGCAGTTGACGGATCTGGGTGGCGGATACCGCGAGCGGCGTCTGCCAGACGAATGCAATCTGTCCGCTCGGCCCTTTCAGGGCCAGCGGGTCGCTCACCGAGCGCGCCGCCAGCAGGTTGCGCAAGGCATCCGGCGGCTCGCTGTCGGCATCCGGGCGTTGCAGCACCAGGATGTGGCAATGCTGGAGCAACTCTTCCCAGCGATGCCAAGTGGGCAGGCCGCAAAATGCGTCCCAGCCCAGAAGCAGGAAAACCTGGGCGTCGGCGGCCAGTTCGGCACGCATCAGCTCCAGGGTGTCAATGGAGTAGGACGGTTTGTCCCGCTGCAATTCGCGGGCGTCCACCACCAACGGCGCCACGCCGGCCACCGCGCACTCGACCATCGCCAGCCGGTCCTGCGCCGACACCTGCGGCGCATGGCGGTGAGGCGGCCTGGCGCTGGGCACCAGGCGTAGCTCATCGAGGGCCAGCGCGTCGGCGACTTCCAGCGCACCGCGCAAATGGCCGATGTGCACCGGGTCGAACGTGCCGCCCAGGATACCGATGCGCCGGGGTGGGGTTGTCGTCGTCACAGCGGCTGACGGGTCAAGGTCGCCCAAGTCAGACCGGCTCCTGTCCGCGCAACTGGCCGTCACCGACCACGATGTACTTCTCGCAGGTCAGGCCTTCGAGGCCCACCGGGCCACGGGCGTGCAGCTTATCAGTAGAAATGCCGATCTCGGCACCCAATCCGTATTCGAAACCGTCGGCGAAGCAGGTCGGGGTGTTGATCATCACCGAGGCCGAATCCACTTCCGCCACAAAGCGCCGGGCTTCGCCCTGGTGTTCGCTGACGATGGAATCGGTGTGGTGGGAACCATGGCGATTGATGTGCTCGATGGCCTGGTCCAACCCGTCCACCACGCGGATCGACAGGATCGGCGCCAGGTATTCGGTGTCCCAGTCTTCTTCCGTGGCGATGACCGCCTCGATGATCGCCCGGGTGCGCTCGCAACCGCGCAGTTCGACGCCTTTTTCGCGGAACTGGGCAGCCATCGCCGGCAAAAATTCCTTGGCGACGGCCTGGTCCACCAGCAGGGTTTCCATCGCACCGCAGATGCCATAACGGTAGGTCTTGGCGTTGAAGGCAATGCGCTGGGCCTTCGGCAACTCGGCGTGGGCGCTGACGTAGACGTGGCAGATGCCGTCCAGGTGCTTGATCACCGGCACCCGGGCGTCGCGGCTGACCCGTTCGATCAGGCCCTTGCCGCCGCGCGGGACGATGACATCGACGAACTCGGGCATGCTGATCAGCGCGCCGACGGCGGCGCGGTCGGTGGTTTCCACCACTTGCACGACGGCGGCGGGCAGATCGGCCTCGGCCAGGCCGCGCTGGATACAGGCGGCAATGGCGCGATTGGAATGAATCGCCTCGGAACCGCCGCGCAGGATGGTTGCGTTACCCGACTTCAGGCACAGGCTCGCCGCGTCGATGGTCACGTTCGGCCGCGACTCGTAGATGATCCCGACCACGCCCAGCGGCACGCGCATCTTGCCGACCTGGATGCCCGACGGCCGGTAGCTCATGTCGCGGATTGCCCCGACCGGGTCCGGCAGTGCCGCGACCTGCCGCAGACCGACGATCATGCCGTCGATGCGCGCAGGGGTCAGCGCCAGGCGTTCGAGCATGGCCGGCTCCAGGCCATTGGCCCGGCCGGCAGCCAGGTCCAGCTCATTGGCGGCGGACAACTCGGCGCGAGCAGCGTCCAGCGCATTGGCGGCGGCTTGCAGGGCGCGGTTTTTCTGCGCGGTGCTGGCACGGCCGATGATGCGCGACGCTTCGCGAGCGGCGCGACCCAGGCGGGTCATGTAGTCAAGAACGGACTCAGTCATGGTCTGTGTGGTCTTGGCGGTGAGGAAAGCGGCAGATTATAGCTGTCGTAACCCTCGACTAACAGCATGGACTCACAGCGGTGACCGGCGGAGGAGCAAAAAGGTCCTGATCAGCCGTCGTTCACGTGGGCGTTCAGTGGCGATTAAGCTTTCCATTGCTATCATCGCCGTTCCCTTGGCCTCTCTGCGTCTATCGCCATGCCCGATCTGCCTCGTCCGCCAGTGCCCAACGCCCTGCCCCACAGCTTTTTTGATCGCGACGCCCAGGTGCTTGCCCGGGACCTGCTGGGCAAAGTCATTCGCCACAAGGTCGGTGACCTATGGCTCAGCGCGCGGATCATCGAGACCGAAGCGTATTACTTCGCTGAAAAAGGCAGCCACGCCTCCCTGGGCTACACAGAAAAACGTAAGGCTTTGTTTCTGGATGGCGGCCACATCTATATGTACTACGCCCGCGGTGGCGATTCGCTGAACTTCAGCGCCCAAGGCCCCGGCAATGCGGTGTTGATCAAGTCGGCGTACCCGTGGGTCGATGCCATCTGCGGCCCGGCGAGCCTGGCGCAGATGCTGCTGAACAACCCCGACACCCAAGGCCAGCCGCGCACGCCCCAGAAACTCTGTGCCGGCCAGACCCTGCTGTGCAAGGCCTTGGGCCTGAAAGTGCCGGAATGGGACGCCAAACGCTTCGACCCCGAGCGCCTGCTGGTGGAAGATGTCGGCGTGCCCACGGTGAATGTGATCCAGACCACCCGCCTGGGCATCCCATTGGGGCGAGACGAGCACCTGCCCTATCGCTTCGTCGACGCCGCCTACGCGCCCTGGTGCACTCGGAACCCGCTGCGACGCGGGCAGGTCGAAGGTCGCGATTATTTTTTGCTGCCGTGAGCATTATCTGTGGAAACCACAAATCCCCCTGTGGGAGCGAGCCTGCTCGCGATGGCGTCTGTACATTCAACATGGACGGTGACTGACGCACCGCTATCGCGAGCAGGCTCGCTCCCACAGGGGGCAACAACGGCAGAGATGCAAGCCGATCAATCTTCTATGGAGTTGTACTTATGGGCCCATGGCTCGATAGCATCACCGGCTGGCTGAGCGCCAACCCGCAATGGCTGGCGGTGGCGGTGTTCATCGTCGCTTGCGTGGAGTGCCTGGCGATTGCCGGGTTGATCGTGCCGGGCACGGTGCTGTTGTTTGCGATTGCGGTATTGGCCGGCAGCGGCGCGTTGTCCCTGGGCGAGACCTTGCTGCTGGGCCTGCTCGGGGGCTTGCTGGGGGACCTGATTTCCTATTTCCTCGGCCGCCATTTTCACCAGAACATCCGGCGCCTGCCGGGGCTGCGGCAACATCCGGAATGGATGAACGCAGCAGAAAGCTACTTCCAGCGCTACGGCATCGCCAGCCTTTTGGTCGGGCGCTTTATCGGCCCGCTCAGGCCCATGCTGCCAATGGTCGCCGGGATGTGCGACATGCCGTTCCCGCGCTTTGCCGCCGTCAGCCTGCTGGCCGCATCAGGCTGGACCGTGGCGTACCTGCTGCCGGGCTGGGCCACCGGCGCGGCGTTCCGCCTGCCACTGCCCGAAGGTTTCTGGCCACAGGCCGGCATCGTCGTCGGCAGCATCGCGGTGATGATCGGGCTGAGCGTCAACAGCAGCATGCGCCGCCATCGCCAGGCCACGGCGGTGATCGCGGGCCTGGGCCTGGTGATCCTGATCGGCCTGTTCGTCGGGTTTCGCTACCTGACGGCGTTCGACCAGGGGCTGATGACGTTGGTCCAGGAGCATCGCAGCCCGATGCTGGACGAAATCGCCGTAACCTTCACGCTGATTGGCGAATTCCGTTTCATGCTGATCTTCAGCGCCCTGTTGACCGGGTTGCTGTTGCTGACGCGCCAATGGCGCCAAGCGATCTTTGCCGGCGGCACGATGCTGTTCACCGCCCTGGCCAATACCGGCCTCAAGCACTTCTTCGCCCGCGTGCGCCCGGAGATTCTCAGTGACCCACTGACCAGCTACAGCATGCCCAGCGGCCACGCCTCCGGCTCGTTCGCGCTGTTCCTGACCCTCGCGATCCTGGCCGGGCGCGGCCAACCACCCCGCCTGCGCCTGACCTGGCTACTGCTGGGCTGCCTGCCAGCACTGGCGATCAGCCTGTCGCGGGTCTACCTCGGCGCCCATTGGCCGAGCGACGTCATCGCCGGCGCCATGCTCGCCGCCTGCGTCTGCGCCGCGCTCCTCTGGCTGAGCCAACGCCAGACCTCACTACCGCCCATGCCGCCGAAAATCTGGTGGCTGATCCTGCCCGTGATGGTGGCAGCGTTCAGCTTCTTTGCCTTGAGGCATCTGCCCCACGGCATGCTGCGGTATGCCTATTGATGAACTTACAGACACTGACCCCTTCCCTGCGGGATTTGCGGCAAACGGCAATCACCTGAACGCCTGAAACCCTGTGGGAGCGAGCCTGCTCGCGATAGCAGTAGCACATGCACCATCGATGCAAGCTGACCCACCGCTATCGCGAGCAGGCTCGCTCCCACAGGGGGGTGAACTTGCCTGCTCAGGCGAACAATTCGCCCTGCAACTCATCGAGCAACGCCTGGATCGCATCCAAGCGCTGCTGCGGATCATCCAGTTGCAGCAGGTCGATCTTGTCCAGTTCATTGAACGGCAACAGGTACGCCAACTGGTTGGCCAGTGACTGCTGGCCGGTGGCCTCGGTGCCCATGTTCAAGGCTTCGACCATCGGGTGTTCGGCCAGGGCCTTGAGCAACGCCACCAGGTCGGCGTCCTCGTCCTGCAGCGGTTGCTCCGGCTCATCTTCCAACCACTCGACCTCGGCGACGGTCAGTTGGTCCGGCTGAACGCTGCTGTCGTGCACGATAAAACGCCGCCCGCCCTGCACGCGAATGCCCAGCAGGCCGTTGTCCTGCTGGGAAAAATCGGTGATCAGCGCCTCGCAGCCCACCCGCGCATAACCGTCCGGGGCGATGCCGACTTCCTCGCCATCAAGGATGCATACCACCCCGAACCCTTCGCCCTTCTTCATGCAGCGACCGATCATGTCGAGATAACGCGCCTCGAATATCTGCAAATCGAGGATGCAACCGGGGAACAGCACGGTGTTCAACGGGAAAAGCGGCAAGCTCATAACCAGTTCCTTAGACTGTCATCGACACGACCAGCGGCAGCAGCACTGCCGTGGCCACGCCCATCAGACTCATCGCCAGCGCCGCAAAGGCGCCGGTTTCCTCACTTTCCTGCAACGCCACCGACGTGCCCACCGCATGGGCCGCCAAGCCAAGGGCCATGCCCCGGGCCTCAGGGCTGTGGACACCCAGCCGGTTCAGAATGCTCGGGCCAAGGATCGCCCCGAGCACGCCGGTGATCAAGACGAACACCGCCGCCATCGCCGCCACGCCGCCGATCTGTTCGGCCACGAGCATGGCTATCGGCGAGGTCACGGATTTGGGCGCCATGGTCATCAGGATCATGTGCTCGGCGCCAAACGCCCAGCCCAGCAGCACCGCCGAGCCCGTGGCAACCACCCCGGCTATCACCAGCGTAGTAAAAATCGGCCAGAACAGTTGCCGGATCCGCCGCAGATTCAGGTACAACGGCACCGCCAGGGCGACCGTGGCCGGGCCCAGCAGGATGCTGAGGATCTCGGTGCTCTTGCGGTATTCGGCGTAGCTGATGCCGCAACCGACCAGTACGCCGATCAGCAGCACCATCGACATCAGCACCGGTTGCAGGAACACCCAGCGGGTTTTCTCGAACGCCGCCAGCACCAGTTGATAAGCGCCCAGGGTGATGCCGATGCCAAACAGCGGATGGTGGATCACCGCGCTCCAGGCGCCTTGCCAGTCGGGGATCATTCAGCCTCCTGCGCCGCAGCGGCATGGCGGCGGGCCAGGCGCTGCATCAGCAGACCGGTCAACGCCACGGACAAAATCAGCGACAAGGTCAGCGCCCCGACGATGGCCCAGAAATCGGCAGCGATGGCTTTGGCATAGACCATCACCCCCACCGCCGGCGGTACCAGCAGCAATGGCAGGTAGCGCAACAGGCTGCCGGCCGCCAGGTTCAACGGCTCGCTGACCTCGCCGCGAATGATCAGATAGCCCAGCAACAGCAGCAGGCCCACGATGGGCCCGGGCAACACCGGCAGGACCAAGTGATTGATCGCCGTGCCGAGCAATTGGAACAGCACCAGCCAGGTCAGGCCCCGTAGCAACATCCGCTCTCTCCCCTGCAATACGTACCCATTGAATGCGCCGGCATTATAAGCATGCCGACGCTATGGGTCGGCATTCGTAAAAAGCATGGTCGGTGACCTTACTGGCGCGTCATGTTGATCTACAGTGATTCCCGGGGGCGCAGGCCGCCGCTCCAAAACAAGACAACACCGATGAACCCAAGGAGAGTCTCAATGCCCTATGTTCCCGTTGCAGCGTTCAAAGATTATGTCGGCAAGGAACTTGGACGTTCCGAATGGCTTACCATCGACCAGGACCGCATCAACCTGTTCGCCGAAGCCACTGGCGATTTTCAGTTCATCCACGTCGACCCGGTCAAGGCCGCGCAAACCCCGTTCGGCAGCACCATCGCCCACGGTTTCCTGTCGTTGTCGCTGATGCCCAAGCTGATGGAAGACATCCTGATCCTGCCCGAAGGCGTGAAGATGGTCGTCAACTACGGGCTGGACAGCGTGCGTTTCATCCAGCCGGTGAAGGTGGATTCCAAGGTCCGGCTCAAGGTCGAGCTGGTGGACGCGATCGAGAAAAAGCCCGGCCAATGGCTGCTCAAGGCCACCGCCACGCTGGAAATCGAGGGCTCGGAAAAACCCGCCTACATCGCCGAACCCCTGTCGCTCTGCTTCGTGTAACCCTTCGCGGTCGCGAAACCGCTCATGCTGTTTCGCATCGCTTCTCTATATCCAGAGGGTACAGCTGCGGCATACTCGTGGCCTGATGACCTGGATCCCGCTATGCGCTTACTCGCTCCCCTCACCCTGACCCTGTTGCTCACTGCCTGCGGCGACGGCGAATCGCTGCTGCCGCCCGACGCGCGCCTGCCCGACGGCGGACGCTATCGCGGCGACTTGGTGGACGGCTTTCTGCAAGGCCAGGGCCGCATCGACTACCCCAATGGCAGCTGGTACGCCGGGCAGTTCCACAAGGGCCTGTGGCAAGGCACCGGGGAATGGCACGGCAGCAACGGCGAGGTCTATCGCGGCCAGTTCCAGCAGGGCCTGTTCCACGGCCAGGGCAGCCTGACCACGCCGACCAGCAGCTACACCGGCGGTTTCAAGCAGGGTCGGCGCGACGGCGAAGGGACGCTGAAGGAAAACGGCATGACCTACCGCGGCGAATTCAAGGCCGACCAGTATTCGGGCCTCGGGCGCCTGGAACTCGAAGACGGCAGCCAGTACCAGGGCCCCTTCGCCAACGGCAAGCCCAACGGTGAAGGCCAGCGCTTCGATGCCGCCGGCAACCAGTTCACCGGGCACTTCGTCGATGGCCAACTCCAGGGCAAGGGCACCTTCAACAGCGCCGACGGCGACGTCTACGTGGGCGGCTTCAGGAACAACCAGCTCAACGGTCGCGGTCGCTACGAAAACGCCGACGGCGACGTCTGGATCGGCCAGTTCAAGGACGGTGCGCTGACCGGCAAGGGCGAACTGATCGGTGCCGACGGCAGCCATTATCTCGGGCAATTCAATGAGTGGCGCTTCACCGGCCAGGGCCGCTTGAACCTGCCCGACGGCAGTTTCTACGTCGGCCAGTTCGACAGCGACAGCTATCACGGGCGCGGCACCCTGGTGCTCACCGACGGCACAGTGCAAAGCGGCACCTGGGCCAACGGCCAGCGAGTGCGCGACGCTGACGGCCGGCTATTGCCGGACGTGCTTGAAACCGGCCTGCTGGCCCAGGGCCGCCTGCTGGACGATGCCCTCGCCAATATCCCCGCCTCCACGCCGGCGGTGGAGCTGTACAGCCTGACCCTGGGCGGCGATGGCAAGCAAAGCGTGTTCCTGCGTGAATCCGATTACGTCGCCAACATGCTCGCCAGCCGGTTCGGCGCGTTCGGGCAGATCCGCCTGGTGAACCACCGCGACCACCTCGGCGACCGGCCGATGGCCAGCCGCGAAAGCCTGCGCCGCGCCGCCGCCACCCTGGCCGAACGCAGCGGCCCGGAAGACCTGATCTTCATCTACCTGACCAGCCACGGCACCAGCGAGCATGAACTGGTGCTCGACCAGCCGCGCATGGAACTGGCCGACCTGCCCGCCGACGAACTGGCGGTGGTCCTGGCGCCGCTGAAGAACCGCGACAAGATCGTGGTGATCTCGGCCTGCTACTCCGGCGGTTTCATCCCGGCGCTCAAGGACGAACGCACCCTGGTGATGACTGCATCACGGGCCGACCGGGTGTCCTTCGGCTGCTCCGAGGAAGCCAACTTCACCTATTTCGGCGATGCCCTGTTCGCCCAGGCGCTGAACCAGACCGACGATCTGGAGCAAGCCTTCAAGAAGGCCCGCGCCATCGTTGCCGAGCGCGAGCAGGCGGACAATTTCGAGGCCTCCGAACCGCAGATCTGGGCGCCAAGGACGGTCCTGTCCCACTGGCAGCTGCTGCGCAAACAACAGGCGCGAAAAGCGTTGCAAAGTGCTGCATTGAACGACGGGGCCATAAAGAGCAACTAAGCTGAACCGTATCAAGGGGGAAACACTATGTACCTGACGCCTCAGCATGTTTTGCTCGCCGGCGCGACCGGGCTGACCGGGGAACACCTACTGGACCGGCTGCTCAACGAGCCGACCATCAGCCGGGTCCTGGCACCCTCTCGCCGGCCATTGGCCGAGCATCAGCGCCTGGAAAACCCGGTTGGGGAACCGGCCGACGTGTTGCCACGCCTCAGCGGCCAGGTCGATATCGCCTTTTGCTGCCTCGGCACGACCATCAAGATCGCCGGATCCGAACAAGCCTTTCGCGCCGTGGACCTGGACCTGGTCGTGGCCTTCGCCAAGCGCGCGCGGGAACTGGGCGCACGGCACCTGGTGGTGATCAGCGCGCTGGGGGCCGACGCCAAGTCGTCGATCTTCTACAACCGGGTCAAGGGCGAAATGGAAGCCGCCCTCAAGGCCCAGGACTGGCCGCAGCTGACCATTTGCCGGCCCTCCCTGCTGCTGGGCGACCGCGTCGAACCGCGCCTGGCCGAGCAGCTGGCCGGGCCGCTGTCGAAGCTGATCCCGGGCAAATACCACGGCATCGAAGCCTGCCAACTGGCCCGCGCCATGTGGCGCCTGGCGCTGGAAGAACAGGATGGGGTGCGGGTGGTGGAGTCGGATGAGTTGCGTAAGTTGGGTAAGTAAGTCTGTATCGCCTGGCCGGACGCCATCGCGAGCAGGCTCGCTCCCACAGTGGATCGGGTTTCTTCAGCAGGCATGCGCTCGACTGTGGGAGCGAGCCTGCTCGCGATGGGGCCACCCCATTCCCAGCAGACACAGCTGCGGCAATGTTTACATGCCGCCCGTCGCCTGAAAACCCACCCCCATCGCCGTAAACAACGACAACGGCAACAACAAGGTATCGAGCAGCGCACTGCCCGGCAGGTCAACGCCAGGGTAGCTCGGGGCCTCGGCGCCGAAGCGGTCCTTGGCGCAGCAACCGCCATTGAGGGCATAGAGATCCAGGCGCGTGCCTGCATACACCACCGGTGCACCGGGCTTCGCGGCGTCTAGGGTGCGGGCGGTGGCGCAGCCGGTCAGTTGCAACGCCAGTACCATCAGCAGGACCTTATTCATCGCTGCTCAGATGATGCTCGCCCCAGCGCGGCAGCATGTCCTGGGGAATGTTCAGCAGGTTGAGAATCCGCGCCACCACAAAGTCGATCAGGTCGTCGATGGTCTGCGGTTGGTGATAGAAGCCCGGCGAGGCCGGCAGGATGGTCACGCCCATGTTCGACAACTTGAGCATGTGCTCCAGATGAATGCTCGAATACGGCGCTTCCCGCGGCACCAGGATCAACTGGCGGCGCTCCTTGAGCGTCACGTCCGCAGCCCGCTCGATCAGGTTGTTGCAGGCCCCGGTGGCAATCGCCGACAGCGTCCCGGTGGAACACGGCACCACCACCATGGCGGCCGGCGCGCCGGAGCCCGAGGCCACCGGCGACATCCAGTCTTCCTTGCCGTACACGCGAATCTGCCCCGCCGCCGCACCGGTGTATTCGGTGAGGAACGCCTGCATCATCTGGGTCTTGGGCGGCAGGGTGACGTCGGTCTCGGTGGCCATCACCAGTTGTGCCGCTTTCGAGATGAGGAAATGCACCTCGCGGTCTTCGCGCACCAGGCAATCGAGCAGCCGCAAGCCGTACTGGGCGCCGGAAGCACCGGTCATCGCCAGCGTGATGCGTTCGGGGCCACTGTTCATTGCAGTGCCTCGGCCAGTTTGCCGTGCAGGCCGCCGAAGCCGCCGTTGCTCATGATCACCACGTGGGTGCCGGGCTGGGCCTGGCTTTTCACGCGCTCGATGATGCCTTCCAACGAATCGCTGACAATCGACGGCACGCTGCACAGCGCGGCGGTGGCGCCCAGGTCCCAGCCGAGGTTGGCCGGTGCGTACCAGATCACCTGGTCGGCATCGGCCACGCTTTCCGGCAGGCCATCGCGGTGGGCGCCGAGTTTCATGGAGTTGGAGCGCGGTTCAATGATGGCAATCAACGGCGCGTCGCCGATGCGCTTGCGCAAACCGTCGAGGGTGGTGGCGATGGCGGTGGGGTGATGGGCGAAGTCGTCATAAATGGTGATGCCGCGCACCTCGGCGACTTTTTCCATACGGCGCTTGACGCTCTTGAACGCGCTCAACGCGGCGATGCCCATGGACGGCACCACGCCGACATGACGGGCCGCCGCCAGGGTCGCCAGGGCATTGGCGACGTTGTGCTGGCCGGTCATGTCCCACTCCACCACACCCTGAGACACACCTTCGAACATCACTTCGAACTGCGAACCGTCGTCCTTGAGCAACTTCACTTGCCACTGCCCGCCGGCGCCGGTGGTCTGCACCGGAGTCCAGCAGCCCATTTCGATCACACGCTGCAGCGCCGGTTCGGTGGTCGGATGGATCACCAGGCCTTCGCTCGGAATGGTTCGCACCAAGTGGTGAAATTGCCGCTCGATGGCCGGAAGATCGGGGAAGATGTCGGCATGATCGAACTCAAGGTTATTGAGAATCGCTGTGCGCGGACCGTAGTGGACGAATTTCGAGCGTTTGTCGAAGAACGCACTGTCGTATTCGTCGGCCTCGATCACGAAGAACGGTGTACCGCCCAGGCGCGCCGACACCGAGAAGTTCTGCGGCACGCCGCCGATCAGGAAGCCCGGGCTCATGCCCGCGTGCTCCAACACCCAGGCGAGCATGCTGCTGGTGGTGGTCTTGCCGTGAGTACCGGCCACGGCCAGGACCCAACGGCCCCGCAACACATGATCGGCCAGCCACTGCGGCCCGGACACATACGGCAAACCCTTGTTGAGCACGTACTCCACCGCCGGATTGCCCCGGGACATGGCGTTGCCGATGACCACCAGGTCCGGCGCCGGGTCCAGCTGCGCCGGGTCATAGCCCTGAGTCAGTTCAATGCCCTGGGCTTCCAGCTGCGTGCTCATCGGCGGATAGACGTTGGCGTCGGAACCAGTCACGTGATGGCCCAGCTCCTTGGCCAAGACCGCCATCGAACCCATGAAAGTGCCGCAAATACCGAGAATATGGATGTGCATAGTCGACCTCGTAAAACATGGCCGCAGGTTAGCGTAGGGAGGGGGAAATCGCACCTGGTCTTTCGACTTCACACCACAACCCTGTGGGAGCGGGCTTGCTCGCGATAGCGGTGGGTCAGCTGACAACTATTTTGAATGTGTTGCCGTCATCGCGAGCAGGCTCGCTCCCACAAGGGGCTATTTCTTCAGGGATGCTCCGGTGTAAGCAAGCGCTGTGCTCAGCGCGCAATGGCGTGCTTGCGCAGCTTTCGGTAGAGGGTATTGCGGCTGATGCCCAGTTGTTCGGCGGTGTGGGTCATGTGCCAGCGCGTCTGCTCCAGCGCGTTGAGCAAGGCCAGCCGTTCAGCATCCTCCAGCGGATGTTCGGTTGCAGGTGCTGGTTCCACCTGAGGCCGCGCCTGGCGAATCATGGCCGGCAAGTCCTCCACGCCAATCCGCCCGCCATCGCACAGCGCGACGAGGGTACGCAGCACGTTGCGCAGTTGCCGCACGTTGCCTGGCCAATCGAACGCCAGCAACGCCTGACGCGCCGGCTCGTCGAGGGTGATCGCCTCGGCACCACTCTCTTCGGCCAGCAGAAAATCCAGCAACTGCGACTTGTCGCTGCGTTCACGCAACGCCGGCAAAGGGATTTCCAGGCCGTTGAGCCGGTAGTACAGATCCTCGCGAAAGCTGCCGTCCTGCACCCGTTCGAACAATTGCCGGTGGGTGGCGCTGATGATGCGCACGTTCACCGCTTCGGGCTCGCCACCGATCGGCACCACCTGGCGATCCTCCAGTACCCGCAGCAACCGGGTCTGCAAGGCCAGGGGCATGTCGCCGATTTCATCGAGGAACAACGTACCGCCGTCCGCCTGTTGCAGCTTGCCGCGCATGCCTTCCTTGCGCGCGCCGGTGAAGCTGCCGCCGCGATAGCCGAACAGCTCGCTCTCGATCAGGCTCTCCGGAATGGCCGCGCAGTTGAGGGCGACGAAATTCTTCCCGGCGCGCTGGCTGGCGTGGTGCACGGCCTTGGCGAAGGCCTCCTTGCCGGAGCCGGTCTCGCCGTTGATCAATAAAGGTACGTCGCGCTCGAAGACCCGCAGCGCCTTGCGAAAATGCTCCTGCAACAGCGCATCCCCCAGGCAGATCCCCGGCAAGCGCGCAGGCTCGACGACCTTGGGCGCCGGGGCGAGTGGCACCGGGATGCTGCGCGGCTGACCACGCAATACCGCGAACAGAGGCCGCCCGTCGCGGGTGCGCAACGGCCAGCTGGCGCTGGCATGGGCACTGGCGCGGCCCAGCAGGTCGTCCAGCGAACAATCGAAAAAGGCTTCCACCGGCTGGCCCAGCAGGCTACCGCGAATGTGCCCGAGCAGATTCAACGCGCTCTGGTTGACGGCGCTGATCCGCCCTTCGCCGTCGAACGCCAGCAGCCCTTCGCTGAACAAGCCCACGGACTCGGCCTGCAAATGAAAGCGCAGTAGCCACTGATTGTCGAAGCAGCGCAGGAAATAGCAGCTCTCGATCATCTTCGCCGAGAGATTGACCAGCGCCATGGTGTGGAATTGGCTCTGGCGCGACACGTCCGGCCGCGCCGAGGACACGTCGAGTACCGCCAGCAGCTCGCCCTGGGGGTCGAAGACCGGGCTGGCCGAGCAGGTCAGGCCGGTGTGACGCCCGCGAAAATGTTCTTCCTGGTGAATGGTCAGCGCCTGGCGCTCCACCAGGCAGGTGCCGATGCCATTGGTGCCTTCACAGGCCTCGCTCCAGTCGGCACCGAGCCAGAGGCCGGCCCGCTCGAAAATCCTGCGCTCGCTGGGGGCGGTGACGCAGTTGAGGATCACGCCCCGGGCGTCGGTCAGCAACACCGCGTGGCCGGCACCGGGGGAGAGCTGTTGATGCAGGCTGGTCATTTCATTGCCGGCAATGTGCAACACCTGTTGCAGACGCTCGCGGCTTTCCAGCACCCGGCCATGCTCAAGCACCGTCGGCGCGAGGTTCTGGGACGGATCGAGGTGATAGTCCTCGAGGCAGCGCAGCCAGGAACGGGCAATCGACGGATCGCTACCGGGCCCCTGCAAATGGGCCTTGCCCTGGGTGACCGTGAGGACCTGCTGGGCGTGGCGACTCAGGTGGTTGCTGTGCATTTCTTATTATTCTCCCCGAAGGTTATAGCCTCATTGGAGCGACTTTCGAACACTTGTCCCAGGCAAAGGATTATCGCTCCATCTACACAACTACTTGGCATCCCATAGATTGCCCCAGCATCCTCCAGCAACCCGCGCTTTGCAATGCTGGCGCGACCCGCCAGTCAGCCGCTGTCTCAGCCATGGCACAAAGTGTCACCCACCCTGTATCGCAATCGTCACGCGCCCCCTCCGCCTGTCCGGTGATCTACGCCTAAAGTGTTGATTTAAGGGCCCTGCAAGGCGATGGCCCGACCTTTGCTCTAGGCTTTGATACCAGCGCGTACCTGCGCGGCTCCCTAATAAGCACAAAAAGCCAAGGAGATCTCATCATGCGTTACGCTCACCCCGGTACTGAAGGCGCTATCGTTTCGTTCAAGAGCAAATACGGTAACTACATCGGCGGCGAGTTCGTCGCGCCTGTCAAAGGTCAGTACTTCACCAACACCTCGCCGGTCAACGGCCAGCCCATCGCCGAATTCCCGCGCTCCACGGCCGAAGACATCGACAAGGCCCTGGACGCCGCCCACGCCGCCGCCGATGCCTGGGGCGCCACGTCGGTCCAGGCCCGTTCGCTGATCCTGCTGAAAATCGCCGATCGCATCGAACAGAACCTCGAAACCCTGGCGATCACCGAATCCTGGGACAACGGCAAGGCCGTGCGCGAAACCCTCAACGCCGACATTCCCCTGGCCGCCGACCACTTCCGCTACTTCGCCGGCTGCCTGCGGGCCCAGGAAGGCAGCGCCGCCGAAATCGACGGCAACACCGTGGCCTATCACATCCATGAGCCGCTGGGCGTGGTCGGGCAGATCATCCCGTGGAACTTCCCGCTACTGATGGCCGCCTGGAAACTCGCCCCGGCCCTGGCTGCCGGCAACTGCGTGGTGCTCAAGCCCGCCGAGCAAACCCCACTGGGCATTTGCGTGCTCATGGAATTGATCGGCGACCTGCTGCCGCCCGGCGTGCTGAACGTGGTGCAAGGCTTCGGCAAAGAAGCCGGTGAAGCCCTGGCGACCAGCAAGCGCATCGCCAAGATCGCCTTTACCGGTTCGACCCCAGTCGGCTCGCACATCATGAAATGCGCCGCCGAAAACATCATCCCGTCCACCGTGGAACTGGGCGGCAAGTCGCCGAACATCTTCTTCGAAGACATCATGCAGGCCGAGCCGAGCTTCATCGAAAAAGCCGCCGAAGGCCTGGTGCTGGCGTTCTTCAACCAGGGCGAAGTCTGCACCTGCCCGTCCCGCGCCCTGGTGCAGGAGTCGATCTACGACGAATTCATGCAAGTGGTGATGAAGAAGATCGAGCAGATCAAACGCGGCGACCCGCTGGACACCGACACCATGGTCGGCGCCCAGGCGTCCGAGCAGCAGTTCGACAAGATCCTTTCGTACCTGGAAATCGCCAAGGGTGAAGGTGCGCAGCTGCTGACCGGCGGCCAGGTGGAAAAACTCGAAGGCAACCTCGCCAGCGGTTATTACATCCAGCCGACGTTGCTCAAGGGCAACAACAAGATGCGCGTGTTCCAGGAAGAAATCTTCGGCCCGGTGGTGAGCATCACCACCTTCAAGGATGAAGCCGAAGCCCTGGCGATCGCCAACGACACCGAGTTCGGCCTCGGCGCCGGCCTCTGGACCCGCGACATCAACCGCGCCTACCGCATGGGCCGGGCAATCAAGGCCGGTCGCGTCTGGACCAACTGCTACCACCTGTACCCGGCGCACGCGGCGTTCGGTGGCTACAAGAAGTCTGGCGTGGGTCGGGAAACCCACAAGATGATGCTCGACCACTACCAGCAGACCAAGAACCTGCTGGTGAGCTACGACATCAACCCGCTGGGCTTTTTCTAACCCCGGAGCGGATCGTTCCCACGCTCTGCGTGGGAATGCAGCCCGGGACGCTCCGCGTTCCCCTGAAGCCGAACGCGGAGCGTCCATTGAGGCAATCCTACGCGGAGCGTGGGAACGATCGACAAGAAGTCCTCCACCCAAACCACAGCATCAATGCCCTGTCGCTGGCATGAGCCTTGCGTATCCGCTCCACACACACCCGAAAGTCCAACCGATCAAACAATAAAAAACAGAGAGGACTTATGACTTCTACCACCCAACTCAAACCCACACTCGGCACCCTGCATTTATGGGGCATTGCCGTCGGCCTGGTGATTTCCGGCGAGTACTTCGGCTGGAGCTATGGCTGGGGCACCGCAGGGACCCTGGGTTTCCTCGTCACCGCGCTGATGGTCGCGCTGATGTACACCTGCTTCATCTTCAGTTTCACCGAACTGACCACCGCCATCCCCCACGCCGGCGGGCCATTCGCCTACAGCCGACGGGCGTTTGGTGAGAAAGGCGGCTTGATCGCCGGAATCGCCACGCTGATCGAATTCGTCTTTGCCCCCCCGGCCATCGCTATGGCCATCGGCGCCTACCTCAATGTGCAATTTCCGGAACTCGATCCCAAGATCGCGGCAGTCGGCGCCTACTTCGTGTTCATGACCCTGAACATCCTCGGCGTCAGCATCGCCGCGGCGTTCGAGCTGGTGGTCACCGTGCTGGCGGTCGCCGAACTGCTGGTGTTCATGGGCGTGGTCGCACCGGGTTTCAGCTTCAGCAACTTCGTACTCAACGGCTGGTCGGGTTCCAATGAGTTCACCCTCGCCTCGATCCCGGGCATTTTCGCGGCGATCCCCTTCGCGATCTGGTTCTTCCTCGCCATCGAAGGCGCGGCTATGGCCGCCGAAGAAGCCAAGGACCCGAAACGCACCATCCCCCGTGCGTATGTCAGCGGCATCCTGACCCTGGTGTTCCTGGCCATCGGCGTGATGATCATGGCCGGCGGCGTGGGCGACTGGCGCCAACTGTCGAACATCAACGACCCGCTGCCCCAGGCGATGAAAGCCGTGGTCGGCAACAATTCGAGCTGGATGCACATGCTGGTGTGGATCGGCCTGTTCGGCCTGGTGGCGAGTTTCCACGGGATCATCCTCGGCTACTCGCGGCAGTTCTTCGCCCTGGCCCGCGCCGGTTACCTGCCCCGGGGCCTGGCGAAACTGTCGCGTTTCCAGACCCCGCACCGGGCGATCCTGGCCGGCGGCGTGATCGGCATCGCGGCGATCTACAGCGACGGCCTGGTGAACCTGCAAGGCATGACCCTGACGGCGGCGATGATCACCATGTCGGTGTTCGGCGCCATCGTGATGTACATCATCAGCATGCTCAGCCTGTTCCGGCTGCGTAAGGTCGAACCGAACCTGGAACGCACCTTCCGCGCGCCGGGCTACCCGATCGTGCCAGGCATCGCGCTGTTCCTGGCGGTGGTCTGCCTGGTGGCGATGGCCTGGTTCAACACGGTGATCGGCCTGGTGTTCCTCGGTTTCATGATTGTCGGCTACCTGTACTTCCAACTGACCGCCAAGCAGCGCTCCGATGCGCCGGCGGACGCTATGCTCACAGGTGTCTGAGTTGCACCGGTGCCGGGCTTGGGTGCCCGGTGCCTGCGTTATAGCAGTGCACGCAGGGCCCTGTGGGGGGTTCTATTGGACCCCAAACACCCCCTGTGGGAGCGAGCCTGCTCGCGATAGCGGTATATCAGTCGGCTAATGTGTTACTGACCCGCCGCTATCGCGAGCAGGCTCGCTCCCACAGGGATTCGGGTGGCATGTTGAGTTATTTACAGAACCAGGAGGACACCGCCCCATGGCCGCATTCGCCCATTCCGTCGGCGCCCAGACCTACCGCTTCGACAGCCTCAAAGACCTGATGGCCAAGGCCAGCCCGGCGCGCTCCGGGGACTTCCTCGCCGGTGTCGCCGCGCTCAACGATGGCGAGCGGGTGGCCGCGCAAATGGCCCTGGCCGACGTGCCCCTCAGCCATTTCCTGCAAGAGATGCTGATTCCTTACGAGGCCGACGAAGTCACCCGACTGATCGTCGACACCCACGACAAACACGCCTTCGCCGTCGTCAGCCACCTTACCGTCGGCGGCTTTCGCGACTGGCTGCTCAGCGACGCCGCCGACGAGCAGAGCTTGCGTGCCCTGGCCCCAGGCCTGACCCCGGAAATGGTCGCCGCCGTGTCGAAAATCATGCGCGTGCAAGACCTGGTGCTGGTGGCGCAGAAAATCCGCGTAGTGACCAAGTTCCGTGGCACCCTCGGCCTGCGCGGGCGCCTGTCCACGCGCCTGCAACCCAACCACCCCACCGACGAACCGGCGGGGATCGCCGCGAGCATCCTCGACGGCCTGCTCTACGGCAACGGCGACGCCATGATCGGCATCAACCCGGCCACCGACAGCACGGCCTCGATCTGCGCCATGCTGGAAATGCTCGACGCCATCATCCAGCGCTACGACATCCCGACCCAGGGCTGCGTGCTGACCCACGTCACCACCTCCATCGAAGCGGCCAACCGCGGCGTACCGCTGGACCTGGTGTTCCAGTCCATCGCCGGCACCGAAGCGGCCAACGCCAGTTTCGGCATCAACCTCAACGTATTGAAAGAAGGCTACGACGCCGGGCTCAGCCTCAATCGCGGCACCCTCGGCAACAACCTGATGTATTTCGAAACCGGCCAAGGCAGCGCCCTGTCGGCCAACGCCCACCACGGCGTGGATCAACAGACCTGCGAGACCCGGGCCTACGCCGTGGCACGCCATTTCAACCCGTTCCTGGTGAACACGGTTGTAGGATTCATCGGCCCGGAGTACCTGTACAACGGCAAGCAGATCATCCGCGCCGGCCTCGAAGACCACTTCTGCGGCAAGTTGCTGGGCGTGCCGATGGGCTGCGACATCTGCTACACCAACCACGCCGAAGCCGACCAGGACGACATGGACACCCTGCTGACCCTGCTGGGCGTGGCCGGGATCAACTTCATCATGGGCATCCCCGGCTCCGACGACATCATGCTCAACTACCAGACCACCTCGTTCCACGACGCCCTCTACGCCCGCCAGACCCTGGGCCTGAAACCGGCGCCGGAATTCGAGCAATGGCTGGCGAACATGGGCATCTTCACCCAGGCCGACGGCCGGGTGCGGTTCGGCGACAACCTGCCACCGGCGTTTCGTCACGCCCTGGCTCACCTTGGATAAGGCGCATTTGGGATGAGTGATCTGCCGATGGACAAACAACCTGTCGACCCGCAAAACCCCTGGCTCGAACTGCGTCGCCTGACCCCGGCGCGCATCGCTTTGGGCCGCACCGGCACCAGCCTGCCGACCCAGGCGCAGCTGGACTTCCAGTACGCCCATGCCCAGGCGCGGGATGCGGTGCACTTAGCCTTCGACCACGCGGGCATTCGCGCACAACTGACCGAGCGCGGCCGCGAGAGCCTGCTGCTCCACAGCGCCGCCAGCGACCGCAACAGTTACCTGCAGCGCCCGGACCTGGGGCGGCGTCTGGATGAAGCCTCGGCCCAGGCACTGGACGATTACGCCGCCGCCCATCCCGCTGGCATGGACTTGGCCATCGTGGTCGCCGACGGCCTGTCGGCGCTGGCCGTGCATCGCCATACCCTGCCGTTTCTGGCGCGGCTGGAAGAACAGATCGCCGCGGATGGCTGGTCGGTTTCGCCCGTGATCCTGGTGGAACAAGGCCGGGTCGCGGTGGCCGATGAAGTGGCCGAACGGCTCGGTGCAAAAATGTCGGTGATCCTGATCGGCGAACGCCCCGGCCTCAGTTCGCCCGACAGCCTGGGACTCTATTTCACCTACAACCCCAAGGTCGGCCTGACCGACGCCTATCGCAACTGCATCTCCAACGTCCGACTCGAAGGCCTGAGCTACGGCATGGCGGCCCATCGCCTGGTCTACCTGATGCGCGAGGCCTGTCGCAGACAGCTCTCGGGGGTCAACCTGAAGGACGAAGCCCAGGTTCACACTCTAGAGTCGGAAAACGGTGCCGATATGAAAGGTAATTTCCTACTGATGCCGCCCCGAAACTGATCCGTATAGCCAATTGCGTTTTTGATCCGCTTTCAGGCAGCATCAAAGCACGGCAGAGCGCCGTTGTTGTCAGACGCCATGTCGACCATTGTGAACGAGACCTGCCATGCGGATTATTCAAGCGACCCTGGAACACCTGGACCTGCTGACCCCATTGTTCGTCAAATACCGGGAATTCTATGGCTCGCTGCCATACCCGGATTCGTCCCGGGCCTTCCTCGAAAAGCGCCTGCGCCGCAAGGAATCGGTCATCTACCTGGCCTTGCCCGATGACGACGACAGCAAACTGCTGGGCTTCTGCCAGCTCTACCCGAGCTTCTCGTCACTGTCCCTCAAGCGCGTGTGGATCCTCAACGACATCTACGTCGCCGAAGACGCCCGCCGCCAACTGGTGGCCGACCACCTGATCCGCACCGCAAAGAAAATGGCCAAGGAAACCAACGCCGTGCGCATGCGCGTCTCCACCAGCAGCAACAACGAAGTGGCGCAGAAAACCTACGAGTCCATCGGCTTCAAGGAAGACACCGAATTCAAAAACTACGTGCTGCCGATCAGCGACGATCTCTGACCGCTACCCTGATCGTTCCCACGCTCCCGCGTGGGAATGCCGCCAGGGACGCTCCGCGTCCCGCTTCCTGGACACTCCCTATTTCGAAATCCCCAGCAACAAACTCAACACGCCCATCACATTCCAGCCCGTATAATCCCGACTTTCCCGGCTTGTAAGCAAAAGCTACACACTCTCAAATCAGCCCCCACGCCTGCCCCCATCAGGCCGTCACCACAGGTGTATTGCATGGATTTCAATCCCCTCGACCTCATCCTGCATCTCGACGTTTACCTCGACATGCTGGTGACCAACTACGGCACGTGGGTCTACGCCATCCTGTTCCTGGTGATCTTCTGCGAAACCGGCCTGGTGGTGATGCCCTTCCTGCCAGGGGATTCCCTGCTGTTCATCGCCGGCGCAGTGGCCGCCGGTGGCGCCATGGACCCACTCCTGCTGGCCGGCCTGCTGATGCTGGCGGCGATCCTCGGCGACAGCACCAACTACCTCATCGGCCGCACCGCCGGCGAAAAACTGTTCAGCAACCCCAACTCGAAAATCTTCCGCCGCGACTACCTGCAGCAAACCCATGACTTCTACGACAAGCACGGCGGCAAAACCGTGACCCTGGCGCGCTTCCTGCCGATCATCCGCACCTTCGCGCCCTTCGTCGCCGGCGTCGGGAAAATGCACTATGTGCGCTTCCTGGGCTTCAGCGTCCTCGGCACCGTCCTGTGGGTCGGCGGCCTGGTGACCCTCGGCTACTTCTTCGGCAACGTGCCGTTCATCAAGCAAAACCTGTCGCTGCTGGTGGTGGGCATCATCCTGCTGTCGCTGCTGCCGATGATCATCAGCCTGGTCCGCAGCAAAATGGGCCAGCGCGCCTCGAAAGCCTGATCGCCCATGTGGTCCCTCAGCGCCTGGCGCCGCCAACGCACTCTCGCCCGGCACCCCGTGGCCGAGGACACCTGGCAACGGGTGCGCCAGCACTTGAGCTTCCTCGACGGCATCAGCGCCGCCGAGGACCAGTGGCTGCGCGAAGCCTGCGTACTGTTCCTGCAGGACAAACACCTGACCGCCCTGCCCGGCGTCGAACTGCACCAGGAACAACGCCTGCTGCTCGCCGCCCAGGCCCAACTGCCGCTGATGCACCTGGGCGAGCTGAATTGGTACCAGGGCTTCCACGAAATCGTGCTCTACCCCGACGACTTCCTCAGCCCCCAGCGCTACCGCGACGCCAGCGGCATCGAACACGAATGGGACGGCGAACACAGTGGCGAAGCCTGGCCACAAGGGCCGATCATCCTCGCCTGGGACGGCGTGCTCGCCAGCGGTGGCTGGGACGGCTACAACCTGGTGATCCACGAACTGGCGCACAAACTCGACATGCTCAACGGCGACGCCAACGGCCTGCCGCCACTGCACGCCGGCATGCGGGTCAGCGACTGGGCCGAGGCCATGCAACAGGCCTACGACGATCTCAATCGCCAACTGGACCAGAACCCGGACGCCGACACCGTCATCGACCCCTACGCGGCGGAAAACCCGGCGGAGTTCTTCGCCGTCACCAGCGAATACTTCTTCAGCGCCCCGGACCTGCTGCACCAGGCCTATCCCCGGGTCTACGACCAGCTCAAGGCGTTCTACCGCCAGGATCCGTTCGCCCGGCTGCGGCAACTTCAGGCCGAGGATCCGGTCTATCAGGCGTCATACCAAAGTCTGTAAGACCCTGGATACGTGGCATCAGCGGCCGAATATGCCTATAATCGCCGCCACTTTTTGGTCAATCCGACCAGTCATTTCGTCAACTAACGGGGGCACCGCCCAATGAGCTACAGCAAGATTCCGGCTGGCAAAGACCTGCCGAACGACATCTACGTCGCGATCGAAATCCCGGCCAACCACGCCCCGATCAAATACGAAATCGACAAAGACAGCGATTGCCTGTTCGTTGACCGTTTCATGGCCACCCCGATGTTCTACCCGGCCAACTACGGTTACATCCCCAACACCCTGGCCGACGACGGTGACCCCCTCGACGTGCTGGTCGTGACCCCTTACCCGGTTGCCCCAGGCTCGGTCATCCGCGCCCGTCCGGTCGGCATCCTGAACATGACCGACGACGGCGGCGGCGATGCCAAAGTCATCGCAGTGCCACACGACAAACTGTCGCAACTGTACGTGGACGTGAAGGAATACACCGACCTGCCACCGCTGCTGATCCAGCAGATCGAGCACTTCTTCGCGAACTACAAAGATCTCGAAAAAGGCAAATGGGTCAAGATCGAAGGCTGGGCCGGTGCAGACGCCGCCCGCGAAGCCATCACCAAATCGGTTGCCGCCTACAAAGGCTGAGACTGAATATGTGGAAGAACCCCGGTTTGCACCGGGGTTTTTTTATGCCTTAATAACGCTTAATACATCCAAGTATTAATAACGTTTAACTGCGTTTACCCAGCTCCTTTCAATTCCTGCAAACGGAAAGATTGTCTTATAAATCTGAACGACATGTTTATTGCCGAAAACACCGTCGCCCCTAAACTTTCCGTTTATGAAAATCATCTCCAGTGGCGACCGCTTCAGAGCCCTTCTCAAAGAAGCCCATATCCGTTCCGCCGACTTCGCGAAGTTATACGGCGTGAAATCCCAACACGTGAACAACTGGTTCAACCGTGGCATCCCGCCTGGGCGCATCCACGCCATCGCCGGCCTGCTGACCGTCAGCCCGCAATGGCTCGCCACCGGCGAAGGCCCGCAAACCCCACTGGGCCTGGGCCCCGGCACCACCTATGAAGCCGCCGAAATCCAGGGCGTCTACAGCGTGGTGGAAGCCCAGGACATCGACCTGCCCCTCTACACCGAAGCCCCCATCAGCCCGGGCAGCCACAAAACCCACATCATCGAAGTCCCCGACCAAACCGTCCGCCTGCCCCGCAGCCACCTCGAATCCCTGGAAATAAACCCCAGCGACGCCATCTGCATCACCATGGTCGGCGACAGCATGGCCGAACGCATCGAAGACGGCTCCATCCTCGCCATCGACCGCGGCCTCACCCAAGTCATCGACGGCCAGATCTACGCCCTCGAACACGACGGCATGCTGCGCATCAAATACCTTCACCGAATCCCCGGCAACCGCCTGCGCCTACGCAGCCACAACAGCGCCGCCTACCCCGACGAAGTCTTCAGCGCCGAACAGATCGACGCGCAAAATATCCGGGTACTGGGCTGGGTGTTCTGGTGGTCCACGCTTAACAAGCAGAGGCCGCAGGTGTTTGATTGAGCCTTGCACAGGAAACCTGCAGCAGGAGGACTGTGACCGAACTTTTGTGGCGAGGGGATTTATCCGCGCTGGGCTGCGAAGCAGCCCTGCTCTTCCTCTCAACCCTAACCCAATGATTCAACACAACTTCCACTGGGATTTTGCCCAAAACCCACGTATCCTCCGCCCCACATTTGCGAGCCCACGCCTCGCACCGACAAGGCAGATCACTTTCTGACCAAGTCCCACAGCCGGCCGCAAGAGCCGGGTGTACGTTTTGAAGGCTGGTAAGGTTTGTCAAAAACGAGCTGAATCAGTCAACGGGGAGCCGGCCATAAGCCGGCTTTTTAATGTCTGAAATAACCCTACCGCCAATATTCGCTGAGCGCCGAGTGAGCAGACGCAAGCATTCTCTGCCCGGCGTTGCGTCAAACGATCGGTGCTAACCCGTTGTCGAACGACACCTCTGTGAAAAGCGTACGCCTCCAAGAGAAAACTCTTACAATCCATCTCTAAATTTCGGACGCGGCTGTTCGGTCGCGGTCCTGTTGCTGAACAAGAGGTAGGCCTGTGGGCAAGGCAAATAGCACTTCTGGACAACTAGTCGACGTCGAGAATCTTTCAGCGTCGCTTCAGCGTTTTGCTGATGACCGTAATTGGCAGCAGTTCCACTCACCTAAAAACCTCTTGCTGGCGCTTACAGGCGAGGTGGGTGAGCTTTGCGAAGTTTTCCAATGGATGAGCGATGCCGACTCAATGGCTGCGGCCAAGCAACCCTCGACCGCCCAAGCCGTAAAGGACGAACTGGCTGACGTATTCATGTACCTGGTTCGCTTAAGCAGTGTGCTCGGGGTCGATCTCAACGAGGCGGTTTCAAACAAGCTTGCTCTGAACGGCCAGAAGTACCCCGCCGACAAAGCCAAAAATACCAGCAAGAAGTACGACCAACTCTGACACTCAGTGCTCTAAGGATCTTCTGTGATCGTTTACGCTGCGACCAAACAGCAATTTCTCAAAGACAACGATAACGACGACATTGAGGAAGTGATCCTCAGACACTTCAAAGAGGCCACTGGTAAGAGGGTAGGTGCGTCAGAAATCAGGTCATGGCAGGGCTCCCTGACCTACATGGCAAAAGTACTCCGAGACGATGAGCTACCCAATGATGCCGGCTTGGCCATTGAGTTGCATATTCCACAGTCCTCGAAACGTATCGACTTTCTACTTACTGGTCGCGACGAAAACCAAGCAAAAAAAGCCGTATTGATCGAGTTGAAGCAATGGAGCAAGGCAAGCGCAACCAGCAAGGATGCAATTGTCAAAACGTCCTTGGGTGGTGGTCTCGTTGAAACCATTCACCCGTCCTACCAAGTCTGGTCATACGCAGCGCTATTGGAAGGTTTTAACGAAGCGGTTTATGACAAAAGCATCGAAATTCGTCCCTGTGCCTATCTCCATAATTACGTCAGCGACGGTGTCATCAACTCTACTCACTACGAAGCCCATACCAGCAAAGCACCGCTGTTCCTCAAAGGGCCCGAAGAGCTCACAAAGCTGCGGAGCTTTCTAAAAAAACACATCGCACACGGTGACAATAAAGAAGTCCTTTACGAACTTTCTGAAGGAAAGATTCGTCCGTCCAAAGCGCTAGCCGAAGCGCTTACTGGGCTCATGAAAGGCAAACCAGAGTTCGTCTTGATTGACGACCAGAAAGAAATCTTCGAATCGGCACTCGTTGCTGCAACTGAAGCTTCCATAGCTGCGCCCAAGGTTCTGATCATCGAGGGCGGCCCTGGAACCGGCAAAACTGTCTTAGCGATTAATTTGCTGGTGAGACTCACCGGGCTGAAGCTATTGAGCAAATACGTCTCAAAAAATGCCGCGCCTCGTAAGGTGTACGAGAGCAAACTGGTCGGTACTGTCAAACGTAGCCATTTTTCCAATTTCTTTTCTGGTTCGGGAGCGTTTATCGAAACTGAGCCTAATTCCTTCGACGCGCTAATTGTCGACGAAGCTCACAGGTTGAATGAGAAAAGTGGTCTTTACGGAAACCTGGGCGAGAATCAAATCAAGGAACTGATCCACTCGGCGAAATGCTCCATCTTCTTCATTGATGAAGACCAACGTGTGACCTTGAGCGACATTGGTAGCAAGCAAGCTATCCGCACCTTTGCCAAAGCCAAAGGCGCGACCGTGGAAGAATATACGTTGTCATCTCAGTTTCGTTGCAGCGGTTCAGATGGTTATCTGGCTTGGCTGGATGACGTTTTGGCTATTCGGACGACCGCTAACCCGCTGCTCGATACGGGCGAGTACGAATTCAAAGTGTTCAGCTCTCCTCAGGCGATGCACGCGGCCATTGCGCAAAAAAATCACGCAAACAAAGCTCGCGTCGTCGCGGGTTATTGCTGGCCTTGGCTAAGCAAAAAAGACCCCAGGGCATCTGATATCGTGATCGGCGACGACTATGCACGCCAATGGAATCTGGACCAGGACGGTAGCTTGTGGATCATCGCGGAAAACTCCATTGAACAAGTCGGTTGCATTCACACCTGCCAAGGTCTGGAAGTGGATTACATAGGCGTGATCATCGCCCCCGGTGTCAGGATAGTTG
>NZ_JAGGOF010000012.1 GCF_018614775.1 Pseudomonas fluorescens | reverse complement strand
TTAAAGAGCGGTGGGTTGATTCTTTCGTCTCAACCGAGGCGCGCATTCTACAGCGCCTGGTGTTGCTGTCAAGTGGTTATTTTCAGAAGTTTTCCAAGTTTCCTTATCAACTTCAACCACTTGCGCTTCCGATCTCTCGTTAGCGGGAGGCGAATTCTACAGCGTTAGTCGCTGCTGTCAACACCTCTTTTTCACCGCTTTCGACCGAGAAGATCGAACCGTCGACAGGGCCAAACAACATCGCCCTATCCACTACTTCCGGACTTCGATGAACTGAAGCCCTACCCCTTCGAAACCTACTTAACTCGTTGAAACTCAAGGAGTTTTCCGTTTCGACTGCGCCAGAAGTGGGGCGAATTATAGACGCCTGGAATTTGCCGTCAACACCTAATTTCACAATTCTGTCACATCAACCAAACAGCCCTGCAAACGCGGAGGCCGGCGCCCAAGGGCGCCGGCCTCTTCCATGACTTGTTACAGGCTGGGGAACGCGAACTGCGAAGCCTCATGGCTGGCACGCTGCGGCCAGCGCTGGGTGATCGCCTTACGCCGGGTATAGAAACGCACACCGTCCGGACCATAGGCATGCAGGTCGCCGAACAACGAACGCTTCCAGCCGCCAAAGCTGTGATACGCAACAGGCACCGGCAATGGGACGTTGACGCCCACCATGCCGACTTCGATCTCATCGCAGAACAACCGCGCCGCCTCGCCATCACGGGTGAAGATACAGGTGCCGTTGCCATACTCGTGATCGTTGATCAGCTGCATCGCCTCTTCCAGGCTGTTGACCCGGACGATGCACAGCACCGGCCCGAAGATCTCTTCCTTATAGATGCGCATCTCAGGCGTCACGCGATCGAACAGGCAGCCACCGAGGAAGAAGCCCCCCTCATGCCCAACCACACTCAAGCCACGTCCATCGACGACCAGCGAAGCACCCGCCGATACACCGTCTTCTATATAGCCACTGACCTTGTCGCGATGCTGACCGGTCACCAGCGGTCCCATGTCCAGCCCACAGGAGGTGCCTGCGCCGATCTTCAGGGCCTTGATCTGCGGGACCAACTTGGCCACCAGTGCATCCGCCACCTGGTCACCGACACACACTGCCACGGAAATGGCCATGCAACGTTCACCACACGAACCGTAGGCCGCGCCCATCAAGGCGCTGACGGCGTTATCCAGGTCGGCATCCGGCATCAGCACCGCGTGGTTCTTGGCTCCGCCCAGCGCCTGGACGCGCTTGCCGCGGCGGGTGCCTTCGGCATAGATGTATTCGGCAATCGGTGTCGAGCCGACAAAACTCAGCGCTTTCACTTCCGGCGCTTCGATCAACGCATCCACGGCAGTCTTGTCGCCGTGCACCACGCTCAACACGCCCTTGGGCAACCCGGCCTCCAGCAGCAACTGAGCGATCAGCAAGGTCGAACTCGGGTCGCGCTCGGACGGTTTGAGAATGAAGCAGTTACCGCAAACGATCGCCAGCGGATACATCCACAGCGGCACCATCGCTGGGAAGTTGAACGGCGTGATGCCTGCGACTACACCCAGAGGCTGGAAGTCTGACCAGGCGTCGATGTTCGGTCCTACGTTACGGCTGTATTCGCCTTTCAGAATTTCCGGCGCTGCGCAGGCGAACTCGACGTTTTCAATGCCGCGCTTGAGCTCACCGGCCGCGTCCTCCAGGGTCTTGCCATGTTCTTCGCTGATCAACTGGGCGATACGTGATTCGTTCTGCTCCAGCAATTGCTTGAAACGAAACATCACCTGCGCGCGCTTGGCCGGCGGTGTGTTGCGCCACGCAGGGAATGCCGCCTTCGCGGCGTCGATGGCCCGTTGGATGGTCGCGCGATCAGCCAATGGCAGCTTATGAATCGCCTGACCGGTGGACGGGTTGAACACGTCGGCGGTGCGAACGCTGTCGCTCAGCAGTTCGCCATTGATCAAGTGCGGGATGAGGCTCATGGGGGACTCCAGAATTTATCCACAGGCGCCCGTCACCGGACGCCCGTTGTTGAAAGCTATAGGCAGGGGTGCGTCAGTCGAGCTTGTTCAGCACTTCGCCGACCGCGTCGAACAGACGATCCAGGTCCTGCGGCTTGCTATTGAAGGTTGGCCCGAACTGCAAGGTGTCGCCGCCGAACCGCACATAGAACCCGGCTTTCCACAGCGCCATGCCCGCCTCGAAGGGACGCACGATGGCATCGCCATCGCGAGGCGCAATCTGGATCGCCCCGGCCAGGCCATAGTTGCGGATGTCGATGACGTTCTTCGCGCCTTTGAGCCCATGCAAGGCGTTTTCGAAATGCGGGGCGACCTCGGCCACGCTCTGCACCAGGTTTTCCTTCTGCAACAGATCCAATGCCGCCAAACCTGCCGCACACGCCACCGGGTGCGCCGAGTAGGTGTAGCCATGGGGGAATTCCACCGCGTACTCGGGCGTTGGCTGGTTCATGAAGGTCTGATAGATCTCGGAGCTGGCAATCACCGCGCCCATGGGGATCGCGCCATTGGTGACTTGCTTGGCAATGCACATCAGGTCCGGCGTCACGCCAAAGCTGTCGGCACCGAACATTGAGCCGGTGCGGCCGAAACCGGTGATCACTTCGTCGAACACCAGCAGGATGCTGTGCTGGTCGCAAATCTCGCGCAGGCGCTTGAGGTAACCTTCTGGCGGCACCAACACACCGGCCGAACCGGCCATCGGTTCAACGAATACCGCGGCGATGTTGGAGGCGTCGTGCAACTCGATCAGCTTCAACAGCTCATCGGCCAGGGCGACGCCGCCCTCCTTGGGCATGCCACGGGAATAGGCGTTGCTGGCCAGCAGCGTGTGCGGCAGGTGATCGACGTCCATCATCGCCTGGCCGAACAGCTTGCGGTTGCCGCTGACACCGCCGAGGCTGGTGCCGGCGATGTTCACGCCGTGATAGCCACGGGCACGGCCGATCATCTTGGTCTTGGTCGCCTGCCCCTTGAGTCGCCAGTAGGCGCGGACCATTTTTACCGCCGTATCGGCGCATTCCGAACCGGAGTCGGTAAAGAACACATGGTTGAGATTGCCCGGCGTCAGGCTGGTGATTTTTTCCGCCAGCTGGAATGACAGTGGATGGCCGTACTGGAACCCCGGCGAGTAATCGAGGGTGCCCAACTGTCTGGCAACCGCCTCCTGAATTTCCTTGCGGGTGTGGCCGGCGCCGCAGGTCCACAGGCCCGACAACGAGTCATAGACTTTGCGGCCCTTGTCGTCCACTAGCCAACTGCCTTCGGCGGCCACGATCAGGCGTGGATCGCGCTGAAAATTGCGGTTGGCGGTGTAGGGCATCCAGTGAGCATCAAGCTTGAGCTGACTGGCCAGGGAACCGGCAGCGTGTTCGGGCATGTTCATCGACAAAACCTCGCGGGACAAAGGCGACAGGGGTCAAAAGGCGTTCTTGCAGCTAAGTTGCCACGGCGATAAAGTCGGTGAAATCCAACTTTTCTAACCTTCAGTCAGCGGATTACTAAACTATGAGCGTTCGCCGTCCCGATCCGCTGGCCCAGGTCAGCGACTTCGACATCCGCTTGCTGCGCATTTTCCGCAGCGTGGTGGAGTGTGGTGGTTTCTCCGCCGCCGAAACGGTGCTCGGCATCGGCCGCTCGGCCATCAGCCAGCAGATGAGCGACCTCGAACAACGCCTTGGCCTGCGCCTGTGCCAGCGTGGGCGCGCCGGGTTTTCCCTGACGGAGGAAGGGCGCGAGGTGTATCAATCGGCGTTGCAGCTATTAAGTGCATTGGAAAGCTTCCGCACCGAGGTCAACGGCCTGCACCAACATTTGCGCGGTGAGCTGATCATCGGCCTGACCGACAACCTGGTCACCCTGCCCCACATGCGCATCACCCATGCCTTGGCCCAACTGAAGGAACGTGGGCCCGACGTGCAGATCCAGATCCGCATGATTGCCCCCAATGAAGTCGAGCAAGGCGTCCTCGACGGGCGCCTGCACGTCGGCGTGGTCCCCCAGGCCAGCGCCCTGTCCGGGCTGGAATATCAACCGCTCTATAGCGAGCGCTCGTTGCTCTACTGCGCGGTGGGCCATCCGTTGTTCTATGTGGACGACAAGCAGCTCGACGACAGCCGCCTCAACAGCCAGGACGCTATCGCGCCGACCTTCCGCTTGCCGGCCGAGATCCAGGCCCATTACCAGGCGCTCAATTGCACCGCCAGTGCGTCGGACCGCGAAGGCATGGCGTTCCTGATTCTCACCGGACGCTACATCGGTTACTTGCCTGATCACTATGCCAGCCTCTGGGTCCAGCAGGGGCGGTTGCGAGCGCTGAAGCCGACGACGCGCTTCTATGACCTGAGCCTGGCGTCAGTCACGCGCAAGGGGCGGCGGCCTCATCTGGTGCTGGAGAGTTTTCTCGAGAGTCTGGCGGCGACTCGCTGACACCTTTGCCCGTTGTGAGCCTCACCCGATCATCGTCGAACAGCTTTATATGAAGGTGGCACTTGTCGGATTGCTGCCGGTGCGTTATCAACGCATTTGCTTGCCCACAGATCAGCCCGGTAACGCCCATGACCTTTGAAGTCCCCGCCCACAGTGGCAAGCCCACCAGTCGCATTCGTCAAAAGAACGAAGAGACCATTCTCAAGGCCGCCGAAGACGAATTCGCCCGCCATGGATTCAAAGGCACCAGCATGAATGCCATTGCCTTGAAGGCCGGGCTGCCCAAGGCGAACCTGCATTATTACTTCACCAATAAGCTCGGCTTGTATGTGGCGGTGCTGAGCAACATCATCGAGTTGTGGGACAGCACCTTCAATACCCTCACCGCCGAAGACGATCCGGCCGAAGCCTTGACCCGCTACATCCGCGCCAAGATGGAGTTCTCCCGTCGCCAGCCCCAGGCCTCGCGGTTGTTTGCCATGGAAGTGATCAGCGGTGGCGAATGCCTGACCGAATATTTCAACCAGGATTATCGCGCCTGGTTCAGCGGCCGTGCTGCCGTGTTCCAGGCCTGGATCGACGCCGGCAAGATGGACCCGCTCGACCCGGTACACCTGATTTTCCTGCTGTGGGGCAGTACCCAGCATTACGCCGACTTCGCCACCCAGATCTGTCGCGTGACCGGGCGCAGCAAGTTGACCAAGCAGGACATGAGCGACGCCGGCGACAACTTGATTCGCATCATTCTCAAGGGCTGCGGCCTGACACCAGCCCTTTAAGACGCCCATGCCTTTTACCCTTGCCGGGTTTTGCGAATACCGCGAAGACATTCGCAAGAGCCGCTTCATCACCTTCGCTGCACCCATCGCCAGCCCCGCCGAGGCCCAGGCCTTTATCGAACAGCACAGCGACCTGAACGCCACCCACAATTGCTGGGCCTGGAAGCTCGGCGATCAGTATCGCAGCAACGACGACGGCGAGCCGGGCGGCACGGCCGGGCGTCCGATCCTGGCCGCGATCGAAGCGCAGGCCTGCGATCAGGTCGTGGTGCTGGTGATTCGCTGGTACGGCGGGATTCAATTGGGTACAGGTGGACTGGCCCGGGCTTATGGTGGCGGCGCAAACAAATGCCTGCAAAACGCCCAGAAGATTGAATTGATCAGCCGTGTGGCGTTGCGCTGCACCTGTGGGTTCGCAGAACTGCCCCTGGTGAAACTGCGGGTGGCCGAGTGTGGCGGGCTGGTGAATGAAGAAACCTTTACCGCCAATGGCGTGGCGTTACATTTGGCCGTCGGTGAGGCGCACATCCAGGTATTGCAACAGCAACTGGCCGACCTGAGCCGGGGGCGGATTCTCCTGGAGCGTTGAACGCAAAGCGCTGCGCAATCGCTCAACTTGCCCACAGCCACTGTGCACCCGACTGTGGATAACCTGAGCACATCCCTCTGTAACCCTTCTGTCACGCGGGTTTCAGAGGGTTGCTCATTTTTCGTCCAATGCCTCGTCTGTTCAACTAATCCGTCAACAAAACAGATGCTTGCAGCGGTTTATCACCTTTAGAAGAAAGCGATCCAGTACTTATGCCCGCGTGTCTCGCTTGCGCACAATTACTGTGGAGCAAGCTGTGGATAACCCGTTCATGGGTCCTGCTGCATCAGGAATGGCATGGGCCCCAGGCACTTGTTCATTTTTTAACCAATTGCCACGAATGGGCAGGACTTGCAGCACACCCCATGCCCCTTCGAAGAACAGGAACACCCACAACAGCGCACTGGCCCCTTGCAGCAGGGCATAAAGCTGCCAGGTCGCAAACAGAAATCGTCCCGCCGCGTCATACCGTCCATATATTGGCTGCGGGTCGCGAATCCGCACCACCGCCCACACGCAGACAATCGAGCCCAGCAGGTTCGCCATCAACACATGCATCGGCGCAAACACCGGCAGTTCGCCAGGCAGGTCAAGCGCCTGAGTGATACTCAGCAACACGTCATGCACCGCGGCAAAGGTCCACGGCGTCGCGAAGGCGGCCGTCACGATCAGGTCATACCAGGCGCTGGCACGTACCAAGCGGCGATATTGCGTTGGACTCCACATCAACATTGCTCCAGATAATCGAGGAGCAAACAGGCTAAAGCCTGGGGTATGCTCCAAGGTCAAGCCAATCCGGAGACCCTCATGCGCATCGGTGAATTAGCCCAGGCCTGCGCCGTCAGTCGCGATACGTTGCGTTTCTACGAGCAGCGCGGCCTGATCGCGGCGGGGCGCAGCGCCAATGGCTATCGCGACTACCCCGCTGACATGGTGCAACTGGTGCTCTATATCAAGACGGCCCAGCGCCTGGGCTTTACCCTGGGCGAAATCGGCAACAGCGTAGCCGCCTTGTGGCATGCACCGGATCCGGATCGCGCCGTGACGCAACTGCTGCAAGACAAGCTGAACCTGATCGAAACCCGCATGACCGAACTCGACGCGTTGCGTCACGAGCTGAAACAACGGCTCGGGCAACGTTGTCCATTAAATCCGTGACCTCTTTCTTTCAAGGATGCCCTCATGAATTCGGCAAAAAACGCATTGATCATCGGCGCCTCCCGGGGTTTGGGCCTGGGTCTGGTGAAAACGCTGCTCAGTGATGGCTGGAACGTGACCGCCACCGTGCGTAACCCGCAGAACGCCGAGGCGCTGAAGGCGCTGGGCCCGGTGCGAATCGAAAAACTCGACATGGACGACCAGCAAGCCGTCATCGCCCTCAGCCAGCAGCTCAAGGGCGAAACCTTCGACCTGCTGTTCGTCAACGCCGGCGTCAAAGGACCGGACAACCAGAGCCCGGGCGGCGCGACGCTGGCCGAGGTCGGCCAGTTGTTCTTCACCAATGCCGTGGCGCCGATCAACCTGGCGCAGCGCTTCGTCGGCCAGATCCGCGATGGCAGCGGCGTGCTGGCATTCATGAGTTCGGTACTGGGCAGCGTAGCCATGCCCGACGCGCCGGAACTGGCGCTGTACAAGGCCAGCAAGGCGGCGCTCAACTCCATGACCAACAGTTTCGTCAGCCAACTGGGCGAGCAGACATTGACGGTATTGTCGCTGCACCCGGGCTGGGTGAAGACCGACATGGGCGGTGAAGGGGCGGACATCGATGTGCAGACCAGCACCCGAGGGTTGATCGACCAGGTCAACGCCTTCGCCGGCAAGGGCGGGCATCACTTCGTCAACTACAAGGGCGAGACGATTCCCTGGTAACCCCCACTATTCCCTTGTGGGAGCGAGCCTGCTCGCGAGGCGGTTGTTCATCCAGCATTGATGTCGACTGACACACCGCTATCGCGAGCAGGCTCGCTCCCACATTGGGGCTTGGTTATGTTCTGGAAATGTGCCGCACAACCTGAGTAAACTCCGCACCTCGCCCCATCCAACGGGCGACCCTGGATCAGCAGACAGGGCATCACTGAGCTGGCTTACCTGAACCCACTTTCAGAGGAGCCGGCCATCATGCCTGCGACCCGTACCTGGTTAAAAAATCCCCTCGCCCTTTTCACTGCCAACGACCTCGACGCCCGTGGCGGTCTCGTCCTGCAGGACGGCGTGATCGTCGAACTGCTGGGCCTCGGCCAGACGCCCGCCCAACCCTGTGACACGGTCTTCGACGCTCGCGAACATGTGATCCTGCCCGGGCTGATCAACACGCATCACCATTTCTACCAGACGCTGACACGAGCCTGGGCGCCGGTGGTGAACCAGCCACTGTTCCCCTGGCTGACGACCCTCTACCCGGTGTGGGCGCGACTGACGCCGGAAAAACTCGCCCTGGCGAGCAAGGTGGCGCTGGCCGAGTTGCTGCTGTCGGGTTGTACTACCGCCGCCGACCATCACTATCTGTTCCCCGAAGGCCTGGAAAATGCCATCGACGTGCAGGTGCAGGTTGTGCGAGAACTGGGCATGCGCGCCATGCTGACGCGCGGCTCCATGAGCCTGGGCGAGGCCGACGGGGGTCTTCCGCCGCAACAGACCGTGCAGCAGGGCCAGGTCATTCTCGACGACAGCCAGCGGTTGATTGCCGACTACCATGAGCGCGGTGACGGCGCGCAGATCCAGATTGCCCTGGCGCCCTGCTCGCCGTTTTCGGTCACGCCCGAGATCATGCGCGCCAGCGCCGACCTGGCAGAAAAACTCGACGTGCGCCTGCACACGCATCTGGCCGAGACCCTCGACGAGGAAGCGTTCTGCCTGCAACGCTTCGGCCTGCGCACGGTGGATTACCTGGACAGCGTTGGCTGGCTCGGCCCGCGCACCTGGCTGGCCCACGGCATTCATTTCAACCCGGATGAAATCGCCCGGCTCGGCGCCGCCGGAACCGGCGTCTGCCATTGCCCGAGTTCCAACATGCGCTTGGCCTCAGGCATTTGCCCAACCCTGGAACTGACTGCCGCCGGCGCGCCTTTGGGCCTGGGCGTAGACGGTTCGGCCTCCAACGACGCCTCGAACATGATGCTCGAAACCCGCCAGGCGCTGTACATCCAGCGGCTGCGTTATGGCGCGCCGGCAATCACGCCGGAGCGCGTATTCGGTTGGGCAACCCGTGGCTCGGCGCAGTTGCTTGGACGCAGTGACATCGGCGAACTGGCCGTGGGCAAGCAGGCGGACCTGGCGCTGTTCAAACTCGATGAACTGCGCTTCTCTGGCAGCCACGATCCGGTCTCGGCCCTGCTGCTATGCGGTGCGGACCGGGCGGATCGGGTGATGATCGGTGGGCAGTGGCGGGTGATCGATGGCCAGGTCGAGGGGTTGGACTTGAAGGGACTGATTGCCGATCACGGCCAGGCGGCGCGGGAGTTGATCGCCGGAAGCTGACCTTTCCAATAACCCTGTGGGAGCGAGCCTGCTCGCGAAGGCAATCGTTCAGCCGACATAGTGTTGAATGTCAGTCCGCTATCGCGAGCAGGCTCGCTCCCACATTTTGATCCGTACGCTTCAGAGGCCCAGCAACGACAACATGATAAACGTCGCAAACAACACAAAATGGGTCATGCCTTCGATGGCATTGGTTTCGCCATCGTTGAGGTTGATTGCACTGACGATCAGGGTTATGAAAATCATCACCGTCTGTACGGGGGTCATGGCCATCTGGAAGGGCTGGCCGGTGTAGAGGGCCATGGCTTCCATCACGGGCACGGTGAGGATCACCGTGGACAGCGAAGCACCCAGCGCGATATTCACCACTGACTGCATGCGATTGGCGAGTGCGGCGCGCAGGGCGGTGAGGATCTCCGGCGCGGCAGAGATGGCGGCCACCAGGATCGCCGTGACCACCGGCGGCGCCCCCGAGCCTTCCAACCCCAGGTCGATGGCCTTGGACATGACTTCGGCCAGTGCACCGATCACCACCACGCCAAACACCAACGCGCCGATGGAAAACGTCAGGCTGATGGGTTTCGGTTCGTCCTCCACCGGCTCTTTCTTGCGGCGTTTTTCCGGGTAGCTGTAGCTGAAGAAGTAGCTGTGGGGCCCGACTTGCATACGCAGGAACAGGGTGTACAACACCAACATCGCGCCGATGGTAAAGGCCGAATAGGTTTTCCAGCTCCCCTGGGGAATGAATTCCGGCACCACCATCGATACGCCCATGGCCGTGAGGATCATCACGCTGTAGCTGCGCGCCGAATCGTCGTTGTAGACCTGCTCGCCGTGCTTGATCCCGCCCATCAGCGCGGCGAGCCCGAGGATGCCGTTGATGTCGAGCATCACTGCCGAGTAGATCGTGTCCCGCACCAGGGTCGGTGATGCTTCGTTGCTCATCATGATCGCCAGGATCACCACTTCCACCAGTACCGCCGACAACGTCAGGATCATCGTGCCGTAAGGGTCACCGACCTTTTCTGCCAGCAGCTCGGCGTGATGGGCCACCCGCATGGACGCAGCGACGATGAAACCGATCAGCGCCAACCCGCCGAGCAACGCGACCATTTGCCCGCTGCCCAACAGCCAGTGCTCCAGCGGATAGGCGACAAACGCGGCGAGCAGCGCCAGCAGCAGTAGTTTTTCTTGCTTGATCAACGTGAGCATTGCGGGTCTATCACCATACGGGGGTCATGAGCTACTAGACTGTGGCGGGCCGTGAACGTTTCCTCCGGTTGTGACAGGCGCCAATGCTCCAGGTCCCGTCGCGGGCACGCCTTGCCCGACAGTGGATCAGCCGGTCAGGTTTTACCAGACATTGCCGCCGGCCCCTGTAGAATGCCCGCCATTGATTCGCTGATGAGAAAAAGACTATGTACGACTGGCTGAATGCCCTGCCCAAGGCTGAATTGCACCTGCACCTGGAAGGCTCGCTGGAGCCTGAGTTGCTGTTCGCCCTGGCCGAGCGCAACAAGATCGCCCTGCCGTGGAACGACGTGGACACCTTGCGCAAAGCCTACGCCTTCAACAACCTGCAGGAGTTTCTCGACCTGTATTACCAGGGCGCCGATGTGCTGCGCACCTCTCAGGATTTCTACGACCTGACCTGGGCCTACCTGCTGCGCTGCAAGGCGCAGAACGTGATCCACACCGAACCGTTCTTCGATCCGCAGACCCACACCGACCGCGGCATCCCGTTCGAAGTGGTGCTCAACGGCATCGCGGCGGCGCTCAAGGACGGTGAGCAGCAGCTGGGTATCAGCAGCGGCCTGATCCTGAGTTTCCTGCGCCACCTGAGCGAAGAGCAGGCCGAAAAAACCCTCGACCAGGCACTGCCGTTCCGCGATGCCTTCGTCGCCGTCGGCCTGGACAGTTCGGAAATGGGCCATCCACCGAGCAAGTTCCAGCGGGTCTTCGACCGGGCGCGCAACGAAGGCTTCCTGACCGTCGCTCATGCCGGTGAAGAAGGCCCGCCCGAATACATCTGGGAAGCCCTGGACCTGCTGAAGATCCAGCGCATCGACCATGGCGTGCGAGCGATCGAAGATGAGCGGCTGATGCAGCGGATCATCGACGAGCAGATTCCGCTGACGGTGTGCCCGTTGTCCAACACCAAGCTGTGCGTGTTCGACGACATGTCCCAGCACAACATCCTCGACATGCTCGAGCGCGGTGTGAAGGTGACAGTGAACTCCGATGACCCGGCGTACTTCGGCGGTTACGTCACCGAAAACTTCCACGCCCTGCACACCCACCTGGGCATGACCCAGGACCAGGCCAAGCGCCTGGCGCAGAACAGCCTGGATGCGCGGTTGGTCAAGCCTTAAGCCTTGCGACTACTCCCTGTGGGAGCGAGCCTGCTCGCGATGGCGTCGTGTCAGTAAGATAATTGCCTGCTGACACACCGCCATCGCGAGCAGGCTCGCTCCCACAAGGGGAGGGTGTCTACCCCAGCGAACTTTCGCTCAACTCCTCCAGCGTCTTGCCCCGGGTTTCCATCCCGAACAGCCAGACCACCCCCGCCGCCACGGCAAAGCACAGCGCGCCCAGGGCGAACACGCCGCCTTGTCCAGTGATGGGAAACACCAGTCCGGTCACCAGCGGCCCGAGCAGCGAACCGATGCGGCCGATCGCCGAGGCAAAGCCCGAGCCGGTGGCTCGTGCCGAGGTGGGGTACAGCTCCGGGGTATAGGTGTAGAGCACCGCCCACATGCCGAACAGGAAAAACTGCATCAGCAGCCCCGTGCCGATCAGCAAACCGACGTTGCCGCCGAACACCGCACTCTGACCGTAGAGAAACGCCATCGCCCCGCCGCCCAGCAGCGTGATGACGCACACCGGTTTACGGCCCCAACGTTCCACCAGCCACGCCGCCATCAGGAAGCCGGGAATCCCGCCCAGGGAAATCAGCACGGTGTAGTACACCGACTGGGTCACGGCGAACCCCGACTGCTGCAACAACGCGCTGAGCCAGGACGTCAGGCCATAGAAACCGAGCAAGGCAAAGAACCAGACGCTCCAGATCATCATCGTGCGCTGGCGATACAGCGGCGACCAGATCTGTGCCAGGGCCGAAAAGAAAGTGCCCGGCGCGCTCACCTGTCGCGGCAGTCGAATCGGTTCAGGCAGCTGCGCACGCCCAAGCGAGGCCCGGACCTTGTCCTCGATGCGGCGCAACACCGCGTCCGCTTCGTCACCCCGGCCGGCCTGTTCCAGCCAGCGCGGCGATTCGGGAATAAAGAAGCGAATCGCCAGGACAAACACCGCCGGGATCGCCAGCACCAGAAAGATGTCGCGCCAGCCGACTACCGGCAGCAGGAAATACGACAGCACGCCCGCCGCCACGAAGCCCAGCGGCCAGAAACCGTCCATCAGCGCAATGTAGCGTCCCCGGCGCTTGGCCGGGATCAATTCCGAAAGCATCGATTGGGCAATCGGAAACTCCATGCCCATGCCAATGCCCAGCAAGATGCGAAACAGCGTCAGTGTCTGGATGTCCTGGGCCGTGGAACACAGGTAACTGGCGACGCCCCACAATACGATGCTCCACTGGAACACCGGCTTGCGTCCGAAGCGGTCGGCCAGCATGCCCGACAACGAAGCCCCCACGACCATCCCGAAGAAACTCGAACTGGCGAGCAGACCGGCCTGGGCCGTGCTCAGGCCGAACTCGGTTTTGATCGAGCCCAGCAGGAACGTCATCATCGCCAGGTCCATGGAGTCGAAGAAAAACGCCAGGGCAATGATGATGAAAATGACCCGGTGATAACCACTGATGGGTAATCGCTCCAGGCGTTCCGCCGCGCTGTAACCGTGGTTGTCCATGCTGTCTCTCCCAATCCGATGATTCCCGGACCGAGTGTGCGCGAACCCTGTCGGTGATCCATGCTGGATGCGACCTGCCGGCAGCCCTGAGCGACCCGAAGCCCTCTAGAGCGCCATTTCCAGGCTCTCCTCCTTGGCGAACCGCTGGATTTCCTGTTGGCCGAGCGCGGTCACCTGCAAGGCGCGCGAGTCGCTGGACAGGCTCAGCCAACCGCACTGCATGAACAGCTGCAGCAAGGCCGCCCCCAGCGCGCCACCCAAGTGCGGACGACGCTCGCTCCAATCCGGGCAGGCGCAGGCAATGTGGGCATTGCGGTGGGCCAGTGCCTGGATGAACAGGCCACGCCCGGCCAACTGGTTAGCGCCCTTGAGGGTGACGATCACCCGCTGGTCGCACTGCTCGACCCATTCGGCGTCCAGCAGCCGTTGGTACAGATCAGCAGCCAGGGTTCCACCCAGATGATCGTCGCACAGCCTGGCGCGCATCACCGAGACCGGGACCGACGGCGCTTTGGTCAGCTTGACCCCGCGTTTCAAGACCTCCGGTATCTGCCGCGGCGTGCTCGCCAGGGTCGCACTGGCCAGTGCCTCGACGGCCGCGCCGATCTCGGGGGCTGCCAGGCGGAAAAACCGTTTACGGCCGCGAACCTCGACTTTCAACAAGCCGCCGGCGCACAGGCGCCCCAGATGAGCATTGGCCGAGGACGGCGTCAGTCCGGCAAGCAGCGCCAGTTCTTCGCCCTGCCGGGCCGTGCCGTCCATCAAGGCCCACATCATTGCGCTGCGCTTGGGGTCGGCCAGCAGCGTGGCGATCTGGCTGATGCAAGGTGCATGTTCCATGTATTCACTCCCTGTTGAATCGTTCGTCTACTGCTCTGGCGTCTATTGACCCGCCATCGGACCACCGAAAACGGCCCGATACGGCGCCGACTCAGGCGGCCGCTAGTATAAGCGGGGCGAACGAGCTTTCCTGCCCTCCGCAAACCTCTGGAGGCGATTGTACCTGCGGGAAAAGTCTCTATTTACCCGCGACTAATGACCAACCCCTGTCGAGAGCGGAAATTGAGCCGTCAACTGACTGCAACGGGCCCGGAGCATGTCCCGCAGAAGGTTGATGGGTTTGCTCAACTGTGCTCGATGAGCGCACAACAGGTTGAGCGGTGCCCGTTCGCATTGCAGGTGCGGCAAAAGGATCTTCAAGCGCCCGGCCAGCACGTCGGTGGACACATCCAGCCACGACTTATAGGCAATCCCGGCGCCAGCCACGGCCCAGCGGCGTACCACGTCGGCGTCGTCGCTGAAGCGGTCGCCGCTGACTGTAAGGCTTACGTCCCGCTTACCGTCATGAAAGCACCAGCGGTCATGTACCCGGGTGCCGAGCATGTACAGCAGGCAGTTGTGCTGAGCCAGTTGTTCCAACTGCTGGGGTTCACCCTGGCGAGCCAGATAGTCTGGCGAGGCACACAGCACTCGACGGTTATCCGGAGCGACAGGCAGCGCCACCAGGCTCGAATCTTCCGGTTCGCCGTAGCGCAACGCGATGTCCACCGGTTGCTTGAACAAGTCGGCTATACGATCACCCAGCAGCAGCCGCACAGTCAGCCCGGGATATTCGCGCTGGAAGGCATCCAGCCAGGGCAGCAGCAGGTTGCGTCCCAGGTCCGACGGTGCGGACAACTGCAGCACCCCGCTGACCCGGTCCTGGCCGCTGGTCAATAATCGCCGCCCTTCATCCAGGCTGCTCAACGCGGCCCGGGCATACTCGAGAAAACCTTCGCCCTCGGCTGTCAGGCGCAAGCTGCGGGTGGAGCGGGCCAACAGCCGCGCGCCCAGGTGTTGCTCGATCCGCTTCAACGCGGCACTGGCCACCGCCGCCGACAGGTCCATGACCCTCGCTGCCGCAGAGAGACTGCCCAGGTCCGCCGCGCGGACAAACAGCTGCAAGTCATCGAATCGAAGCATGACGGCCCCATTATCAAAAAATCATTGAAAGAGCCTGTTCTTTTAGCCGGTTTTATCTCGCCGATAAATAGCTAACCATGGACCGCATCGTACTTAGCTCACGGAGCCGCCCATGAAAGCCATCGCCTACTACCATTCGTTGCCCATCACCGACCCGCAATCGCTGCAGGACATCGAGCTGCCGGAACCTGTCGCCGGTCCCCGGGACCTGCTGGTGGAAGTGAAGGCCATTTCGGTCAACCCGGTGGACACCAAGGTGCGTCAGAACGTCCAGCCCGAAGGTGGCGCCGCCAAGGTGCTGGGCTGGGATGTGGCCGGGGTGGTCAAGGCCGTGGGCAGCGAAGTCACGCTGTTCAAGGCGGGCGACAAGGTCTTCTACGCCGGCTCCATCGCCCGGGCCGGCGGCAATAGCGAGCAGCATGTGGTGGATGAGCGCATTGTCGGCCACATGCCCAAGACCCTCGGTTTCGCCGAAGCAGCAGCGCTGCCGTTGACGGCCATTACCGCTTGGGAGTTGCTGTTCGAGCGGCTGCACATTCAGGAAGGCAAGGACGATCAGGGCCAGAGTTTGCTGATCGTTGGCGCAGCGGGGGGTGTGGGTTCGATCCTGACACAACTGGCCCGCCAGCTCACCGGGTTGAAAGTCATCGGCACCGCGTCCCGGCCGCAGACACAGGATTGGGTGCGGGACCTGGGCGCCGACCTGGTGATCGACCACAGCCAGCCGCTGAGCGAAGCATTGAAAGAAGCCGGCCAAGGGCAAGTGACCCACGTCGCCAGCCTGACCCAGACCGACCAGCACCTGGATCAGTTGGTCGAAGCCCTGGCGCCTCAGGGCAAGTTGGCACTGATCGACGACCCCAAGGCGCTGGACGTGACCAAGCTCAAGCGCAAGAGCCTGTCGCTGCATTGGGAGCTCATGTACACCCGCTCGCTGTTCGAAACGGCTGACATGATAGAGCAGCACAAACTACTCAACCGTGTGGCCGAGCTGATTGATGCCGGTACGCTGAAGACCACCGTCGGCGAGCACTTCGGCACCATCAACGCCGAGAACCTGCGCCGGGCCCACGCGCTGCTGGAGAGCGGCAAGTCCAAGGGCAAGATCGTGCTCGAGGGTTTCTGATCACAGGGCACTGTTCAGCCTCTGTGGCGAGGGAGCTTGCTCCCTCGCCACGCGATAGCGTACCTATGGACGATTCAACCGTCAGTCCGAGACTTGACCGCTGTCACAATTGCGATCGCATTCCGGTCTACACTCGAGGCCTTTGCAATGCAATCTTTTACGTGAGGAGGTCAGCAATGAAGATCCTGATAAAAGAAGTGGCAAAATCCCAATGGCAAGTGCGCCTCGACCAGCACGTCGTGACCTTCCGCACCGAGGCCGAAGCCCAGGCTTTCGCCAATACCCTGCAAGCGCGGATTCACGCACCGCATCATTTCCCCGAACAACAGCAGCGCGCGGTCGGCTGAGTCAGCCTTCGCCAGCGGCCTGGGCCAGCGCCCGGGCATTCTGCAGGCGACGGGTCAGCATCGCCGCGCCCACCACCAACAGCCCGCAAAGGCTGATCACCAGCGCCATGGGCACGGCGGTGCCGTCGTGCAGCGCCGCCACCAGTGCAGCGGATCCGGCGGCCACGGAGAATTGCAGGCAACCCAGCATCGCCGACGCACTGCCGGCCCGGGCGCCCTGCCCGGTCATGGCACAGGCCGAGGCGTTGGGCAGGATGCAACCCAGGCTGGCGATGCAGATGAACAGCGGGATCAGCAGCGGCCACAACTGCTCGGGCTGCAATGCACTCACGGCCAGCAGGCTCAGCCCGGCGCCCAGGTAGACCCATACCGCGCGTGCCAGCAGGAACGCCGGGCCGCGTTTTGACAACAATCGGGCGTTGACCTGGGCGACCAGGATGAACCCCGCAGCGTTGGTGCCAAACAACCAGCCGAAGTGCTCAGCCGGCACCCCATATAGTTTGATGAAGACGAACGGTGAGCCGGCGATATAAGCAAACATCCCGGCAATCGCGATGCCACCCGTCAAGGCATGACCGAGGTAGACCGGGTCGCTCAGCAGGCGAGCGTATTGGCGCAGTGCCCCTGACAGCGGCTGCCGAGGCACATGGTCCGGCAGGCTTTCCGGCAGCCACAAGGCCACGGCCGTGGCCGCCAGCGCGCTGAACAGGGTCAGGGCGATGAAGATCGATTGCCAGCCATGCAGGTTCACCAGCAATCCGCCGAGCATCGGCGCGAGGATTGGCGCCAGGCCCATCACCAGCATCAGTTGCGAAAACACCTTGGCCGAGCCGACCGCGTCGCATTTGTCACTTACCACGGCGCGGGAAATCACCATCCCGGCGCAGCCGCCCAGGGCCTGGACGAAGCGGGCGGCGATCAGCCATTCGAGGCTCGGCGCATAGGCACACGCCAGGGAAGCCAGGGTGAACAGGCCGACCCCGGCCAGCAACGGAATGCGTCGCCCGAAGCGATCCGCCACCGGTCCATAACCCAGTTGCCCGATGGACAGACCGAGAAAATAGGCGGCCAGGGTCAGTTGAATGTGTTTTTCGTCGGTACCGAAGGCGGTTGCCATGGCCGGGAAGGCAGGCAGGTAGAAGTCGATCGCCAAGGGACCGAAAGCGCTCAAGGCGCCAAGAATCAGAATGATGCGAAGGTTCATCGGGCGTCCAGGTCAGGCGTCAGTCGGCAGCCCGACAGTTTAGCCCTGCCGGGCGCGCTTGAACATTCCGATAGGTCGCTAACGATTAAAAAACTTCAGGCGGGGCCGACCTCATAGCCCTCTTCCCTGATGGCTTCAATCACCGCATCGGCCGGCATCGAACTCTGAACCTGGACCGTCTTCGCCCCCAGGTCGATTTGCACGTCGGCCGCTGGATCCCTGGCCTGCACCGCCTGGGTGATGGCCTTGACGCAATGACCGCAGGACATGCCCTGAACATTGAATACTTGCATGAGATGACTCCTTGGGATTGAGATTGCCGGCAGTTTCAAGCTTGCCCTCATGGCAAGGTCAAGTTCTGCGCAAAACTGTCGGGCTGGCAATCGGCACCGGGCTCAGCCAAGCTGCACACATCAAGGATTCCACACCGGAGGTTCAGCCATGCGCTGGTCAGCGTTCAGCCTGTTTTGCATGCTCGGTTTTTCAGCGGTGGTCCCGCAGGCGTCGGCCGAAGACTACGGCGTACTGATCATTTCCCGTGAGCGCCTGGAAGTGGCGACGTCCTGCGAAATAGGCATCTACATCCAGGATCAGCTCTCGGGTCGACTGTTCCAGGAACAGAGCACCTCGTTCAACTTGCCGCCGGGCCGGTTTTCCCTGCGCCTGAAGTTGCTGCCAGGCCAGGCCCCGGGTTGCAACCCGGGGATGCTTGCGCCGGGTTCCCAGGAAATCACCTTGCATGCCGGCGACATTCTGAAGTATCGCATTGCCATGAATGATCAGGGGATGTACCTCAAGCAGGCTGGGCTGGGTTACTGAGCTCAACGAGATCCCCTGTGGGAGGTCCACTGAGAGATCCACTGTGGGAGCGAGCCTGCTCGCGATGACGGCCTTGTGGCTGGCCTGGATTTTTTGATCGGGTACATATCCATTGCTGCGGTAACGGCCGCTTAGGGTTCCGCCCTGACGGCGGCTCACTTTTGAACAGCGCAAAAGTAAGCAAAACGCTCTTGCCCCACCACTTGGCACCTCGCTTAGGCTCGGTGTGCCCGAACGCAGGCATTGCTCCGTGGGCCGCCGCGAAGGGCCATCCATGGCCCAGCGCAGCTAATCCGGCATCCATGCCGGATTACCCACTCCTCAATACCCGCGTTCGGCCAGCGTGGTTAACGGGGCCCCCAGATCAAAAACTCGCCGAGGCGGCCTGACAGCCGACCTGGCTCTTTGGGACGTACACCAGTCCCACTGTGGGAGCGAGCCTGCTCGCGATGACGGTTTCACATTCAACATCATGCAAGCTGACGCACCGCTATCGCGAGCAGGCTCGCTCCCACAGAGGGGTGGCTCGACGGAATCTTCTCTTTGCTCCGACCAATGTGGGAGCGAGCTCGCTCGCGAAGGAGTCGGCACAGTCCATATCAATGCAAGCTGACCCACCGCTTTCGCGAGCAAGCCCACTCCCACAGGGGATCCAGGTAGGCTTCTGGATTGGCGCTTGACCTTGCCCGCATGGCAAGGTTGATCCTGTAGTCATTCACTACAGGGAGCCCGACCGATGTCCGAATCCAGCACTTTCGATCTGCCGATTACCGGCATGACCTGTGCCAGCTGCGCCGGGCGGGTCGAGCGGGCGTTGCGCAAAGTCGCGGGGGTGAGCAGCGTCAGCGTCAACCTTGCCAACGAGCGTGCCCATCTCGAATTGAACGACCAGGTTGATCCGCAAATCCTGGTCAATGCAGTCAGGCTTGCCGGTTATGACGCCGAGCTCACGCCGGCCGAGCCGTCCGCTGACGTGCAAAGCCAACGCCTGAATCATGAGCGCCTGGCGCTGGTGTTGGCGGTTCTGCTGGCGCTGCCGTTGGTGTTGCCGATGCTGTTGCAGCCGTTTGGCGTGCACTGGATGTTGCCGACCTGGGTGCAGTTCGCCCTGGCGACGCCGGTGCAGTTCATCTTCGGTGCACGTTTTTATGTGGCGGCCTTCAAAGCCGTGCGCGCCGGGGCCGGCAACATGGACCTGCTGGTCGCCCTGGGCACCAGCGCCGGTTATGGCTTGAGCCTGTATGAGTGGGCCGTTGCTCGCCCCGGCAGTTTGCCGCACCTGTATTTCGAGGCGTCGGCCGTGGTGATTGCATTAGTGTTGCTGGGCAAATACCTGGAAAGCCGTGCCAAGCGCCAGACCGCCAGCGCCATCCGCGCGCTGGAAGCCTTGCGGCCAGAACGGGCGATCCAGGTGGTCGACGGCCAGGAACGCGACGTTGCAATCAGCGCCCTGCGCTTGAATGACCGGGTGCTGGTCAAGCCTGGCGAGCGTTTCCCGGTGGACGGCGAGGTGCTGGAAGGCCAGAGCCATGCCGACGAAGCGCTGATCAGCGGCGAGAGCCTGCCGGTACCGAAGCAACCCGGCGACAAGGTCACCGGTGGCGCCATCAACGGTGAAGGCCGGCTGTTGGTGCGCACCCAGGCCTTGGGTGCCGAGACGGTCCTGGCACGCATCATTCGCCTGGTGGAAGACGCCCAGGTGGCCAAGGCACCGATCCAGAAACTGGTGGATAAAGTCAGCCAGGTCTTCGTGCCAGTGGTCCTGGTGCTGGCCCTGGCAACGCTGGTCGGTTGGTGGCTGTACGGTGCGCCGCTGGAGATTGCCGTAATCAATGCCGTCGCCGTGCTGGTGATCGCTTGTCCCTGTGCGCTGGGCCTGGCGACACCGACGGCGATCATGGCCGGTACCGGCGTGGCCGCGCGTCACGGGATTCTGATCAAGGATGCCGAAGCGCTGGAACGTGCCCATGCAGTCAACACCGTGGTGTTCGACAAGACCGGAACCCTGACCTCCGGCACGCCGCGCATCGTTCACTTCAGTGCCCTGGACGGTGAAGAGGACACGCTGCTGCAATGGGCCGGCGCGCTGCAACGTGGCAGTGAGCATCCTCTCGCCAAAGCAGTGCTGGACGCCTGCGCCGAGCGCGGCTTGAGCGTGCCGGACATCCGCGACAGCCAGTCCATGACCGGGCGCGGCATTGCCGGCAGCCTTGACGGACGTCGTCTGGCCCTGGGCAACCGGCGCCTGCTGGACGAACTGGGCCTGAGCCCCGGTGCACTGGCCGAATCGGCACAGGCGTGGGAGAGCGAAGGTCGGACCTTGTCCTGGCTGATCGAACAAAACGAGACGCCTCGGGTACTGGGTCTGTTCGCCTTCGGCGACTCGCTCAAGCCCGGCGCCCTCGCTGCGGTGCAGGCCCTGGGCGAGCGTCATATCGCCAGCCACTTGCTCACCGGCGACAACCGGGGCAGCGCCCAAGTGGTGGCCCGGGCGCTGGGGATCGCCAACGTGCATGCTGAAGTGCTGCCAGGGGACAAATCCGCCATCGTCCAGCAATTGAAGGAGCATTCGGTGGTGGCGATGGTCGGCGACGGCATCAACGACGCCCCGGCCCTTGCCGCCGCGGACATCGGCATTGCCATGGGCGGCGGCACCGACGTGGCGATGCACGCGGCCGGCATCACCCTCATGCGCGGCGATCCGCGACTGGTGCCGGCGGCGCTGGACATCAGCCGCAGGACCTACGCCAAGATCCGCCAGAACCTGTTCTGGGCGTTCGTCTACAACCTGATCGGCATTCCCCTGGCGGCATTCGGTCTGCTCAATCCGGTGCTGGCCGGCGCGGCGATGGCGTTGTCGAGCGTCAGCGTGGTGAGCAATGCGTTACTGTTGAAGTTCTGGACGCCTAAACAGCTGGAGAACAAGCGATGAACATCGGCCAAGCAGCCCGCCAGAGTGGCCTGAGCGCGAAGATGATCCGTTATTACGAATCCATCGGCCTGCTCAAGGCCGCCCATCGCACCGACAGCGGCTACCGGATCTACGGCGCCGATGACCTGCACACCCTGGCCTTCATCAAGCGCTCCCGGGACCTGGGGTTTTCACTGGAAGAAGTCGGCAAACTGCTGACCCTCTGGCAAGACCGCCAACGGGCCAGCGCCGACGTCAAGGCCCTTGCCCGGCAACACATCGATGAGCTGAACCAGAAAATCCGCGAACTGGCCGAACTGCGCGACACCCTCCAGGACCTGGTGGAGCACTGCCACGGCGATCACCGCCCGGATTGCCCGATCCTCAAGGAACTGGCTTCGGGCTGCACAAAAGCAGTGCCTGCCTGATAGCCGCACCCAAAGGGGACTCGCGGCGAACGCGGATGTTGATACCAATCAGAAACCAATGTGGGAGCGGGCTTGCTCGCGAAGGCGCAGGCACTTTCAACATCTCTGCAAGCTGGCCCACCGCTTTCGCGAGCAAGCCCGCTCCCACAGGGCCAGTTCTAGTTAAGCGATCACTGCATCCAGGGCGGAGGCGGTTCTTCGGTTTTGCCCGGCGGGGCATCGTCGGCGGCGCGGACGGCCTGGCGGCGTTCCTCGTCCAGGCGCGCCGCCTCGATTTCGCGCATGATCCCGCCTACATCCGCCATTTCTTCCGGCTCGTCGAACTCGCCGGTCAATACGCTGCCCGGGTGCAAGGTGCCGGCTTCATACAACGCCCACATTTCCTTCGCGTACTTGGTGTGCTTGAGCTCCGGAGCGAACCGACCGAAGTAGGACGCCATGTTGCCCACGTCCCGCTCCAGCATGCTGAAGGCATGGTTGTTACCGGCAGCATCCACGGCTTGCGGCAGATCGATGATCACCGGACCCGTCGGCGTGAGCAGTACGTTGAACTCCGACAGGTCACCGTGCACCAGGCCGGTACACAGCATCAGCACGATCTGGGAAATCAGGAACGCGTGATATTCACGGGCCTGGTCCGGCTCCAGCACCACATCGTTCAGGCGCGGTGCCGCATCGCCATACTCGTCGGCGACCAACTCCATCAGCAGCACGCCTTCAAGGAAGTCGAACGGCTTGGGCACGCGCACACCGGCGCTCGCCAAGCGGAACAACGCGGCCACCTCGGCATTCTGCCAGGCGTCCTCGGTCTCCTTGCGCCCGAATTTCGAGCCCTTGGCCATGGCGCGGGCCTGGCGGCTGTTACGCACCTTGCGGCCTTCCTGGTATTCGGCCGCCTGACGAAAACTTCGCTTGTTCGCCTCCTTGTAGACCTTGGCGCAACGCAGCTCATTGCCACAGCGCACCACATAAACAGCTGCTTCTTTACCACTCATGAGTGGGCGCAGCACCTCGTCGACCAGACCGTCCTCGATCAGGGGTTCAATGCGTTTTGGAGTCTTCATCAGCTTTTATTGTGGGTCCTTCATTACCGAACACGCGAATGACAGTCGTTATACGGCAATCCTCGCTCCACGGGGAGGGGGTGCCGACCTATGAGCCTGCGATGCACACACTGTGCCGGACTCAATCATCCGCTGCGAATCATAGCCGAGACCGGGCGTGGCGCCGGTAGCAGGACGCGGAGGTCTTTGCGACGAGAGCTGACAGGACATGCGCCGCTGTCACCGCCCAGGTCAATGTTTGAACAATTCCCCCGGCGTAAAACCAAACATGCCCTTGAACGCTGCGATAAAGGCGGAGGTGGAATCGTAGCCACAGGACAGCGCGGCGCTGGTGACGCTATCGCCTTTTTCCAGCGATCCCAGGGACGATAACAAACGCATGCGCTGGCGCCAGGCGCGGAAGCTCAGGCCGGTTTCGCGCTGGAACAGCCGCATCAAGGTTTTTTCCGAAGTGCCCAGGCGATCCGCCCAGGCTTGCAGCGTGACACTCTGCTCAGGCTGCTCGATCAGCTCATTACACAACGCGAGCAGACGCGCATGGCGCGGCAGCGGCAGGGAAAAGCCCACTTCCGGCAGCGTTGCCAACTGGTCCAGCAGTACCTGAACCAAGCGCTGCTCCTGGCTATTGTCCTGCGGATAGTCAGCCGGAAACTGACAGAACACCTTGATCAACTCCCGCGCCAGTGGCGTAACTTCCAGCACCCGGCAGCGCCCATCCGCCCACGGACAGGCCTGGCGATGGACATACAGGCTGCGCATCTCCGCCCGGGTAGAGGTCACCACCTGATGCTCCAGGTCGGCCGGAATCCAGATGCCCCGTTGCGGCGGCGCGAAGAAACTGCCTTCCGCGGTGTGCACGCCAAGTACGCCACTGATGGCGTAGGAAAACTGCACCCAATCATGGCAATGGGCTTGCGTCCACGACCCGGCGCTCAAGCTTTCGACACGGGCGTACAGCGGCCTCGGCAGTTGCACCAGGTCAGGGATGCGGCGTTCGAGTTGCTGGTGTCCGTTAGTCGGCATTGATTGGCCTTATGTCGCAAGACGACTGTTTGCGACGACGTTAGGCTAAGTCGACTTTTCTTACAACTTGCGGTGCCCTATGCCTATTTTTCGACACCTCAAACGGATAATGACCGACTGGTTCCTCTGCGGCATGCTCCTCGCCACGCTGCTGGCCTACTTCTTCCCGACGTTTGGTGCCACCGGTGGCGCCATGCATGCCGAATGGGTCGTCAACATCGGTATCTTCGTGGTGTTTTTCCTGCATGGGGTCAACCTGTCCGGCGAGCAGATCCGCCACGGCCTGAAAAACACCCGGCTGCACCTGATGGTCCAAGGCTTTACCTTCGGCGTGTTCCCGTTGCTCTGGCTGCTGAGCCACTGGCTATTGGGCAGCCATGTGCCAGCGCTGCTGATGCTGGGCTTCTTTTACCTGTGCGCCCTGCCCTCGACCATCTCCTCCTCGGTGGCCCTGACCGGCAGCGCTGGCGGCAACGTGCCGGCGGCAATTCTCAACGCAAGCCTGTCCAGTGTGCTGGGGGTTGTCCTGACGCCGCTGCTGGTCAGTTTCGTGGTCGGACGCGGGGCCGGCGGCATCGACCTGGGCGCCACCCTGCTCGACCTGTGCATGATGTTGCTGCTGCCGCTGGTGCTCGGGCAGGTCCTGCGGCGTTGGCTCGCCGGTTTTTTCGGCCGGTATAAACGCTATACCAACCTCATCGACAAACTGGTGATCCTGCTGCTGGTCTACGCGGCGTTCTGCAATTCGATGGTGTCCGGGATCTGGCAGCAGCAAGGCAAGGGCCTGCTGCTCAGCGCGGTGCTGGGCAGCGCCGTGCTGTTGGCGATCATTTTGTGGATGACCACCCGCACCGCCCGCGCCTTGCGATTCAACAGTGCCGATGAAATCGCCGCGGTGTTCTGCGCCAGCAAGAAATCCCTCGCCGCCGGGGTGCCGATGGCCGCGTTGATCTTTGGCAACGACCCCGGCCTGGGCCTGATCCTGTTGCCGATCATGATCTACCACCCGTTGCAATTGATCGTCTGCTCGATCCTCGCCGAGCGCTATGCCAGCCGCCAGCGGGCGCAAGCCACCCGACCGGCCGAAGCGGCCCTCAACGCTCGATAATCGCCGTCACACCCTGGCCGGCGGCCGCGCAGATGGAGATCAGCCCGCGGCCCCGCCCGGCGGCATCGAGCAACTTGGCGAGGTTGGCAACAATTCGCCCGCCCGTGGCGGCAAACGGGTGCCCGGCGGCCAATGAGCTGCCCTTGACGTTCAAGCGGCTGCGGTCGATGGTGCCCAGCGGCGCGTCGAGGCCCAGGCGGGTCTTGCAATAATCTGGGTCTTCCCAGGCTTTCAACGTGCACAGCACCTGGGCGGCGAACGCTTCGTGAACCTCGTAGTAATCGAAATCCTGCAAGCTCAGGCCGTTGCGCGCCAACAGCCGTGGCACGGCGTAGACCGGCGCCATCAGCAGCCCTTCGGCGCCATGGACGAAATCCACTGCCGCCGTTTCGCCGTCGCGCAGGTACGCCAGGATCGGCAGGCCCCGCGCCTTCGCCCATTCTTCGCTGCCCAGCAACACCAGCGAGGCGCCATCGGTCAGTGGCGTGGAGTTGCCCGCCGTCAGGGTGCCCTTGGCACTTTTTTCGAAGGCGGGCTTGAGGGCGGCGAGTTTTTCCAGGGTCAGGTCGGGCCGCAGGTTGTTGTCCCGGGTCAGGCCGAGAAACGGCGTCATCAAGTCGTTATGCCAACCTTCGGCGTAGGACGCGGCCATTTTCTGATGGCTTTCCAGGGCCAACTGGTCCTGCGCCTCCCGGGGGATCTGCCAGGCCTGGGCCATCAGTTCACAGTGTTCGCCCATGTTCAGGCCGGTGCGCGGCTCGTTGATCCGCGGCAGGTCGGGGGCCAGATGCTGCGGCCGCAACTGCAGGAATACCTTGATCTTATCGGCGGTGGTCTTGGCACGATTGGCTTGCAGCAGGATCTTGCGCAGCCCCTCATTGACGGCGATCGGTGCGTCCGAGGTGGTGTCTACGCCGCCAGCAATGCCGCTGTCGATCTGGCCCAGAGCGATTTTGTTGGCAACCAGCAATACCGTTTCCAGCCCGGTGCCGCAGGCCTGTTGAACGTCGTAGGCCGGGGTACTGGGGGACAGCCGCGAGCCGAGCACGCATTCGCGGGTCAGGTTCATGTCACGGGAATGCTTGAGCACCGCGCCGGCGGCCATCTCGCCGATATGCAACCCATGCAGGTTATAGCGTTCGATCAAGCCTTCCAGGGCGGCGGTCAGCATCGCCTGGTTACAGGCGGTGGCATAGGGCCCGTTGGAGCGGGCGAAGGGAATGCGGTTACCACCGATAATCGCAACGCGGCGTAGCTGTGTCATGAAGAACTCCCTGTGTCTGTGCCGATGCGCCAGGGGCGGCAAAGCCCCGCTCGCACACAAGCTTAGGCTTTATCGGGCGGATCGAACGACTGATTGCCAATGATGGTCCACACTTGGAACCTCATCAGCCGGAGTGTGTTCCATGTCTGACCGTTATATCGACTTCGCCAATTCGCCCGTTGGCCTGCGTCTGGTCGGGGCCCTCGGCCTGCCTTCGCCGGTACGCCTGGAACGCTGGCAGGCCGGGCGGCTGCGACCGATCGAAGGGGCATTGCTACTGGGCGGTGGGCCGTTGACCGAGCAGATCGACACATTTGCCAAGCGCCTGACCGACGCCATCTTCGTGTACGGCGGCGAATCGACCCTGGCCACCGAGTGGATCCCCGGCCACGGCCCGAAAATCAAGGCGGTGGTCTATGACGCCAGCCACTTGGTGCAGACCGACCAGCTCAAGCAGCTGCGAGAATTTTTCCAGCCCTTGATGAAAAACCTCGACCGCAGCGCCCATGTGGTCATCCTCGGTCGCGCTCCGGAACGTCTTACGGACCCGTTCGCCGCCAGTGCCCAGCGGGCGCTGGAGGGTTTCAGCCGGTCCCTGGCCAAAGAGCTGCGCCATGGCGGGACCCTGCAATTGCTGTACGTCGGCGAGGGTGCCGAAACCCAGCTCGAAGGTGCGCTGCGGTTCTTCCTGTCGCCCAAAAGCGCCTTCGTGTCCGGCCAGGTCATTCGTCTCAACGCCTGCGATACCCAGGTCCAGGACTGGACCCGCCCGCTCACCGGGCTCAAGGCATTGGTCACCGGCGCAGCACGGGGGATCGGCGCCTCCATCGCCGAAACCCTGGCCCGGGATGGCGCCGACGTGATCCTGCTGGACGTGCCCCAGGCCAAGACCGACCTCGACGCCCTGGCTGCCCGCCTGAGCGGGCGCAGCCTGACGCTGGATATCTGCGCCGAAGACGCCGCCGCGCAATTGATCGAACACTTGCCCGACGGCGTCGACATCGTGGTGCACAACGCCGGCATTACCCGCGACAAGACCCTCGCCAACATGACCCCGGAGTTCTGGGACGCGGTCCTGGCCGTCAATCTCAACGCCCCGCAGGTACTGACCAGGGCCCTGCTCGACAGCGGCACGCTGCGGGACAACGGCCGAGTGATTCTGCTCGCGTCCATCAGCGGCATCGCCGGCAATCGGGGGCAAACCAACTATGCGGCGAGCAAGGCCGGGTTGATTGGCCTCGCCCAGGCCTGGGCGCCGCTGTTGCAGGCACGCGGTATCAGCATCAACGCGGTGGCGCCGGGCTTCATTGAAACCCGTATGACCGCCGAAATCCCTTTCGCCCTGCGCGAAGCCGGGCGGCGCATGAGTTCCCTGGGCCAGGGCGGCCTGCCCCAGGATGTGGCCGAAGCCGTCGCGTGGCTGGCGCAACCGGGCACGGGCGCTGTCACCGGGCAGGCATTGCGAGTGTGTGGGCAAAGCCTGCTGGGGGCCTGACATGACGATTCAATGGCAGGAAGTCGACGGCACGCCATCCATGGCCGGGCTTTACATGAAGGCGGCGACGCGGCGCAAGATCACTGGCCAGACCTTGCCGGAGCGAGGCCTGCGCCAGGTGCTCCACGTCGACCCGCAACGCCTGGTGGCGTATCGCACAGTCTGCGGTTTTACCGACAACGGACTGCTGCCGCCCACCTACCCCCACGTGCTGGCGTTCGCGCTGCAAATGCAGTTGCTCACCCACCGGGACTTTCCGTTTCCGCTGCTGGGCTTGATTCACCTGAGCAACCGCATCCGTGTGCTGCGGCCCATGGGCGGGGTCGGCCAGGTGCGGGCCAGCGTCAACGTCGAGAACCTGCAAGCCCACCCCAAGGGTGCGGTGTTCGATCTGGTGACCCGCCTCGATGATCAGCTGGGGCTGCTGTGGCAAGCCCATAGCCAGATGCTGTGCAAGGGCGTGCAGCTCGACAGTGCGCCGATGGAGGCGCCGCCATCGATCCTTCCGATATTGATTGAAGTGGCACGCTGGGCTGCACCGTCTGACATTGGCCGGCAGTACGCCAAGGTGTCCGGCGACTACAACCCGATTCACCTGAGCGCCGCTAGCGCCAAGCTGTTCGGCTTCCCCACCGCCATTGCCCATGGCTTGTGGAACAAGGCCAGAACCCTGGCGGCGCTGGATAAGCATCTGCCCGAGGCCAACATCGAGATCGAGGTGACCTTCAAAAAGCCGGTGCGCCTGCCCAGCGAGGTGACGCTGCTGGCGAGTGCGGCGGGGTCCAGCGGGGATTTGCAGTTGGTGGGGGCTGGGGAATTGGAGCATATGGTGGGGAGCTGGCGGCCGGCGGGATGAGGGGCTAAAGCAAAAGATGTGTAGGCTATCAGACCGCCATCGCGAGCAGGCTCGCTCCCACAATTGGATTGGGTTGCGCCCACTTTTGCGCTCGCTATAAATCCCTGTGGGAGCGAGCCTGCTCGCGATGGCGGTGGGTCAGCTGGCATCGATGTTGAATAGGCCGCCGTCATCGCGAGCAAGCTTGAACTGGTCAAGTAATATTG
>NZ_JAGGOF010000128.1 GCF_018614775.1 Pseudomonas fluorescens | reverse complement strand
CGTGGCGAGGGAGCTTGCTCTCGCTCGGTGGCGAAGCCGCCGCAAAGCCTGCACATGCGCAGGGTCTGACAAAAAGCGAAGGCCGCTTCGCAGCCCGGCGGGAGCAAGCTCCCTCGCCACGAAGCGTAAATTCCTACGAGATTTTAGGAACCGAAGGTTTCAGGTGTTGTGATCGATATCCAACTTGCTGAACGTCACTTTCCCGCCTTCGCTGGTGTACCCGGTATGGTCCTGCACATATACCCCTGCCTTGAAATACAGCGGCTTCACCCGCCAGGTAGAGCTGATGGTGGTGTACCAGCTACGGCCCGCAGCGGTGATGCCCAGGTCGCCGGTACGATCCAGGTGGATCCGGTAGGAAAAAGCCTGGGCGAGTTTCACCCCGCTGGCGACAGTGACAACCCGGCCCTTTTTGTCGTCGGGGCGCATCCGTACCTTTGCGACGATGTCGCCGGTGTCGCTTGCGTCCTTGTACTGGTACTCCAGCTTCACCATGGGCTTGTTGCTGTCTTTGGTATGGATCTGGCCGATCACCACTTTGCCGCTGCTGGGCACCTGATTTACCGCCAGGGTTGCACGTAGCTGATTATCCGCATCGGGGTACAACCAGTTGCGCAGGGTGCCGTCTTTATAGGTTTCGCGCAGTTCGCTGCGCGGGTAAATCGCATTTTCAGTCTTGGCGCCGGTGACGGGCGCCCAGAAATACACGGTACTGCCTTCGGAGTTGAAGTATTTATTCTTGAAACCGTCCACCAGTCGTGGGGTTTCGATGGTTTTCGGCGGGCTTCCCTCGGGGATGCTCAGGTTCCAGGTGGCAAGATCGACCATGTTCGGATCCTTTCTACTGCTAAAGAAATGGTTCACGCTACAGCCGATGGCTCTAGGACGCGCTTTTGCAGACGCCAGAAGGGTGGCAGGAGCGACGTTTTCAGGCGTTCGTCCGGCGGCGGGTTGGCGTCAGCAGTCCGTCAGAGTGGCGTTTGCCGCTTTGGTGCCCGAGATAGGCAACCGTTAGTCGGCTGATGAGATTTTTTTTGGAACGATGGCGATATGGCACCTGTCGTTTAGGCGCCTTCATGGTGCGTGGGGGCAAATCGGGGCATTACCGGTGCTCAGGCAAGCAGCATCCTTGCTGCCATGGTGCCATGGGGGTGGCTCAAAGGGTGTGAGCAATATTCAGCAGGCTGAATGTCACTTGGCCGCCTTCGGTGACGTAGCCGGTGTTGTCCTGTACATACACGCCAGCTTTGAAGTACAGCTGCTTGTTGGCCCAAGCGGTGTTCAGAGCGCTGCTCCACTGATAACCGGCGCCGTTAACGGTCAGGACACCAGCCTTGTCGAGATGGATCAGGTAGGAGAACGGCTGATTCAGCTTGATGCCCGTGGCCACGATGATGACCTGCCCATCTGCATCCTCGGGGTGCATGCGGACCTTGGCGACGATGTTGCCGGTGGAGGTTTTGGTCTTGTACTGGTATTCCAGCTTTATCAGGGGGCTGGTGCTGTCTTTGGTGTGTATCTGGCCAATCACCACCTTGCCGGTGCTGGGCACCTGATTGACGGTCAGGGTCGCGGAGAGTTTGTTATCGGCTGCCGAGTACAGCCAATTGCGTGCCGCTCCGCTGCTGTAGGTTTCACGCAGTTCGCTGCGTGGGTAGATCGCGTTGGCCGTCTTGCTGCCGGTGACGGGGGCCCAGAAAAACAGGGTGCCGGTATCGGCGTGGAAATACTGGTCCTTGAACCCTTGGGCCAGGCTAGGGGTGTCTATGGTCACCGCCGGGCTGCCTTCGGGGATGCTCAAGTTCCAGGTGGATAAATCGATCATGTTCGTGTCCTGTTTGGCTTTAAAAAATTTGCACGGCCGAGCGAAGGCTCTAACCCGCACGATTGGGGTAACCTGAAACACCAGAATAAATTTTTTGATTATTGGCGGAACTTTGACGTCAAATGATCGTCAGCGGGAGCCGTTGCAGTTTCTGTGCCTGAGGTGGGTGACCGTTAGTCGGCTATTTCGGGCTTTGTCTGGATGATGGCGCGATGACACCTACTGCTTTTCAAAATCCCGGTCTAGAGTGAGGTCACAGTATTTGTCCGCTTTACTCGATGAAAACGGACATGGCGTCTGATAAGAGAAGCAGCATGGAATGCGCGCAACCTACGCTTGGCGAAGACAGTTCTGTCCTTTTGATTGTGGATGACTACCCCGAAAACCTGCTCAGTATGCGAGCGTTATTGCAGCGCCCGGATTGGCGGGTAATGACGGCGGCCTCGGGGATCGAGGCCCTCAATCTGCTGCTCGCACACGACATCGATCTGGTTCTGCTGGATGTGCAGATGCCCGATATGGACGGTTTCGAAGTGGCGCGCCTGATGCGCGGCAGCCAGCGCACGCGACTCACGCCGATCATTTTCCTGACCGCCAACGAACAATCCCAGGATGCGGTCATCAAGGGCTATGCCAGTGGCGCCGTGGATTACCTGTTCAAACCCTTTAACCCGCAAATCCTCAAGCCCAAGGTCCAGGCGTTGCTGGAGCACCAGCGCAATCGCCGGGCCTTGCAGCGCCTGACCCACGATCTGGAAGCGGCCAGGGCCTTCAATGCCTCGGTGCTGGACCACGCCGCCGAGGGAATCCTGGTGGTGGACGAGAGCGGCTGCATCCGCTTTGCCAACCCGTCCACTTGCCGCCTGCTCAATGCCACCGCCGAGCAATTGCAGGGCATGCCCTTCCTGGATTTCATGCAGAAGCCGCATATACCGGCATGGGCCGAGTCGCCATTCCATAACGCTTATACCCGGGGTGAAATCTTGCGTTTGCACGATGCCGTGCTGCGTACCGCACCCGGGCAACAGGTGTCGGTGGCGCTGTCCTGTGCGCCGCTGCCCTCGGAGCAGAAAGCCATGGTGGTGACGCTCCAGGACATGTCCGTGGTGCGTCACTTGCACCAGCAACTCGAATATCAGGCCGTCACGGACCCACTGACTGGCTTGCTCAACCGTCGGGGTTTCTACCAGACTGCGGAAAACCTGTTGATGCGCAGCGAGCGGCTGGAAAACAATTGGGTGCTGTTGTACCTGGACCTCGACGGCTTCAAGCGGGTCAACGACTCCCTGGGCCATGACGCCGGGGATCGGGTGTTGCGCTGGGTGTCGGAGCAGTTGAAGGCGTGCTTGCGTCCTTTCGATATCCTGGCCCGCTTGGGCGGCGACGAATTCACCGCGCTGTTGGACCTGGAGTTTCCGGAGCAAGCGGCCAAGATTGCCGAGAAGCTCATCGAGCGCGTCGCGATCTGCCAGCAGATCGAAGGCATGGACGTGGCGCTTGGGGCCAGCATCGGCATCGCCACGTATCCGGACTGCGGTGCCAACCTCGATGGCCTGCTGCGGGCGTCCGACATCGCCATGTACGAAGCCAAGCGGGCTGGCCGCCAGCAGTACCGCTTCTATGACCATGAAATGAACGGCCGGGCCCGTTCACGGCTGATGCTTGAAGAAAGCGTGCGTGCGGCCATCGAGAACCGCGATTTCAACATGGTCTATCAGCCTCAGGTCAGCATCGCGGACGGGCGGATCCGCGGCTTCGAGGCGTTGTTGCGTTGGCAACATCCGAGCGTGGGCGATGTTCCGCCGGGGCTGTTCCTGCCGTTGCTGGAGGAGGCGCGGTTGATCAGTCGGCTGGGCAGTTGGATCTATCATCGCAGCGCGGCCCAGCGCAAAGTCTGGGAACGGCGGTTCGCTGACGATCTGGTACTGGGAGTGAGCCTGAGCAGTACTCAGTTTGGTATGCCCAACCTGTTGACCGAGCTGCGCCAGGTCCTGGAGCGTCATGCCTTGAAACCCCGGCAGTTGGAGGTCGAGGTGACCGAGGATGCGTTGATGCGCAACCCCGAGGAAACCCAGAAGCAACTGCGGCAGTTGCGTCACCTCGGGGTGCGGGTGGCGCTGGATGATTTCGGTTCCGGGCCGTGCTCCCTGGCGCATCTGCGCGACCTGGAGCTCGATACCCTCAAGCTCGACCGGCATTTGATCGCCCGCCTGCCGGGTTCGCCGCGGGATGCGGCGCTGGCCGCCTCGGTGATCGACCTGTGCCTTCAGCTGGGCTTGCGGGTGATTGCCGAAGGCGTGGAAACAGCGGAGCAATATCAGTGGCTCAAGGCCCATGGCTGCGAATATGTGCAGGGCTTCCTGGTGGCGCGGCCGTTGGTGGCGGACGACACCGACGTCTTCGCCACCCCCTTCGACTGGAGCACGGTGCAGGCCTGAATTCGCTACACTGGCGGCTTCTCGTGACCGTGTTGCCGCCCGATGACTGCGCTCAAATACCTCCAGGCCTACCCCGCCGCGCTGCAAGCGCAGGTACAGCAATTGATCGCCCAGGACCGCCTGGGCGAATACCTGCAACAACGCTATCCCGAACGGCATGCGATCCAGAGCGACAAGGCCCTGTACGGCTATGCGCTGGATCTCAAGCAGCAATACCTGCGTAACGCCCCGGCCATCGACAAGGTGCTGTTCGACAATCGTCTCGACCTGACCCACCGCGCCCTTGGCTTGCATACCGCCGTCTCGCGGGTGCAGGGCGGCAAGCTCAAGGCCAAGAAAGAAATCCGCATCGCAGCGCTGTTCAAGGACGCGGCGCCCGAGTTCCTGCGGATGATCGTGGTGCACGAACTGGCGCACTTCAAGGAATCGGAGCACAACAAGGCCTTCTACCAACTCTGCGAGCACATGCTGCCGGGTTATCACCAGTTGGAATTCGATCTGCGGGTGTACCTGACCTGGCGGGACCTGCAACCCCACAAGGAATGACCGGATGGATGTCAGCAAGACCAAGACCAGTTTCTATCGTCGCTTGTATGTGGCGTACCTGATCGACAGCGGCGTGGCCAGCAACATCCCTGCGCTCACCGAAGTCACCGGCATGCCACGGCGCACCGCCCAGGACACCGTCGCGGCCCTGGCGGATCTGGATATCGTCTGCGAGTTCGAGCAGCAGGAGGGTGCCCGCAACCATGCCGGGGCCTATCGGATTCGCGATTGGGGGGCGATTGACCGGGGGTGGATCGAGGGGAATCTGCAGCGGATCAAGGGGGTGTTGGAGTACCCTTGATATCTCCAGTGCCTAGGCTGGCCCTATCGCGAGCAGGCTCGCTCCCACATTGAAACGCATTACCCTGTGGGAGCGAGCCTGCTCGCGATGGCGACCTCAGGGCCGATGCATGCCGATATGGGGAATCCCATCCTCAAGGTACTCCACCCCGACCACTTCAAACCCATACCGCCCGTAATACCCCTGCAGGTGCGACTGCGCCGACAACGATATCGACGTGCCAGGCCAGTGCTTCTCGGCCTGCTTGAGCGCCTGCTCCATCAGTGCGTGGCCCAGGCCCTTGCCCCGAGCCTGCGGCGCGATGATGACGCGCCCGATCACCACGTCGCTGTTCTGCGAGTGCGGGTCGAGCAAGCGAAGGTAGGCCACCAGTTGATTGTCCTGCCAGGCCATCAAATGGCAGGTGTCGCCCGCCAGGTCCAGACCGTCGACATCCGGGTAGGCGCAGTTCTGCTCGACGACGAAGACGTCGGCGCGCAACTTGAGGACGGCATACAGCTGTTCCTTGCTCAGGTCACTGTGATGTTTGCAGACCCAGTCGATATCCATTTTTGAATTTCCTGAAGAACCTGATGCCGATATTAAGCGGGCTTTCTTTGGAAGTCTCTTTCTCGCACAAACGGAAAATCTGTAACAAAGGCCAAAATGCCATCATTCCTGTGTCGCGGCGTTGTCTTCTTTGTGTAATCTTCGATCCAGCCCTGCGCAGCGGTTTCAATGAGCTAATGTTAGGACCGGATGTCTTAGGGATAACCTTTGAGTTTCGGCTAAAAACAAACCGGGCTTTGAACCCGTCAAGGATGTTTGGCATGCCGCGATTGCATCGAGCTCTTGCTTTGATCGGGTTGCTGTTGCTGAGTCACAATGCCTGCGCACAGAAGTTGCGCCTGGTCGCCGATGGCTGGCCACCCTTTACCGACGCTACGTTGGTCAATGGCGGCTTGGCAACGGACATCGTCAGCACCGCTCTGGCGCGGGCCGGTTATGCCACCGAATTCGAGCAGGTGCCCTGGGCTCGGGCGATGCTGGGTATCAGCGAGGGCCGTTATGACGTGTTGATCAACGCCTGGTACAGCGAGGAGCGCACCCACATAGGCCAGTTCTCGGCCGAGTACCTGCTCAACCGCGTGCGCTTTATCAAGCGCAAGGAAACACCCATCGAGTACGACGACCTGCAGCAATTGCATGAGTATCCCATCGCCGTGGTGCGCGGTTATGCCTATTCCAGGGAATTTGATGAGGACCAGCAGATGCAGAAGGTCCCGGTGCACAGCTTTGCGATGGCGGTGCGCATGCTGGCCGCCGAACGCGTGATGTTGACGCTGGAGGACGAGTACGTCGCCCGCTATTACCTGGCTCGCGAGTCGGCCAAGGTGCGCAACGCCGTGGAATTCCTGCCCAAGCCGCTCAGCGAAAACAGCCTGCACATCCTGGTCAGCCTGAAAAGCCCGGAGCATGAGCAGATCGTGGCGGGGTTTGACCGGGAAATTGCGGCGATGAAGGCGGACGGGACTTATGAGCGGATCCTGAAGCTGCATGGGATGTGAGCCCAAGGGTGCTTACCTGTGCCGGCCTCATCGCGAGCAGGCTCGCTCCCACAGGGGGGACACGCTTTTTTCCAATGTGGGAGCGAGCCTGCTCGCGATGGGGCCGGTCCTGGCACCGCAACTTCAAGCCTCGCTGGTGTCCTTGATCAAATGCGCCGCCAACGTGCGCAATGGCCCCAGTTGACGGCAGATCAACGCCAGTTGCGTCTGCACCAGCCGCTGGCCTTCGTCGATTTCATCGGGCATTTGTTCCAGGGCATTGGCCAGCGCTTCTTCTTCGTCGCTCTGCACGGCAATCGGTTGTTTGCTCGCCAGGCCCTGGGCGATTTCGTCGATGCTGGCCGCCAGCTTCACCCCCGCGCCTTCGATCAGGTGTTCGCGGACCTCCGCCGGCAGCGCGGTGCCCCGGTGGGCGCCCAGGCCCGACAGGTAACTGAGCAGGGTGTGGGACAACACCAGGAAGCGGAACCCCACATCGGCTTCCTTACGGAAATGCCCGGGCTCCATCAGCATGTTGGCCAGCGTGGTGGACAACGCCGCATCGGCGTTGTGGGCGTTGCGTCGGGCCAGGCGATAGGCCAGGTCGTCACTTTTGCCGGCAGCGTATTGCTGCATGATCTGGCGCAGGTAGACGCTGTTGCAGGTCAGTGTGTTGGCCAGCACCTTGTTCAGCCGACGGCCTTGCCAGTCCGGGAGGAACAGGAACACCGCCAGCCCTGCGATCAGGCTGCCGAGCAAGGTATCGAAGAGCCGTGGCAGCAGCAGTCCGTAGCCGTCGCCCACCTGGTTGAAACAGAACAGCACCATGATGGTGATCGCCGCCGTCGCCAGGGTGTAGCGGGTGGTGCGGTTGGTAAAGAACACCACCCCGGCGACAATGGCGAAACACGATTGCACCAGCGGGTTGGGGAACAGGTCGAACAGCGCCCAGGCCACGGTCAAGCCGATGGCGGTGCCGATGATCCGCTGGCCGAGCTTGCGCCGGGTGGCGCCATAGTTTGGCTGGCAGACGAACAGGGTGGTGAGAATGATCCAGTAGCCCTGGGACGGATGGATCATGTGCACCACGGCGTAACCGACGCTCAGCGCCAGGGGCAGGCGCAGGGCATGACGGAACAGCAGAGAGGTAGGCGTCAGCTGCGTGCGCAAGCGTAGCCAGACATCCTTGAGGTTGCGCGGCGAGCGGTCCAGCAGGCTGCTGTCGGTGGCATCGGCCAGGGCGTCGGGGTTGCTGGCGTCGCTGAGCAGGCGGTCCAGGGTGGCGAGGTTCACCGACAGCGCCCGCAACGAGCGCAGCAAACCGCGCCAGGCCGGGTTGCTCTGGATTCGCAGGTGCTCGAGAGAGGCGTGCAGATCGTTGAGGGCTTCGGCGAAGGTGCCGTCGTAGACGAATGGCTGGCGCAATTGGATCGACTCGGCCAGGGCCTGGCAGGCCTTGCCTTGCTGGCGCAGCAGGCGCTGGCAGCGGAACAGCACGTCACTGTGGAAGAACGCCTCGGCCAGCGCGTTATAGGGGTAGTGCGAGGAACTGGCGCGTTCGTGGATGTCCTGGGCCAGGAAATAGAGCTTCAGGTAGCGGCTGACTTTCGAGCCCGGCCGACCATTGCCGACCCGGTGCAGGATGATTTCCTTGGCGCTGTTGAGCGCGGCGACCACCCGGCCGTTCTGCTGGGCCAGTTCCAGGCGCCGCGCTTCGATGTCCAGTTGGCGGATCGGTTCGAGCAGCGACGATTTGAGTTTCAGGTAACGCCCCAGCTCGCGAAACAGTCGCGCCAGGCTCTGCTGCACCGGTTGGTTGGAAAACAAGGCGTGCCACAGCACCGAGAGCAGGCCGTACCACGCGGCGCCCGCCACCAGCAGCGAGGGCTCATGCCAGAAGTCGCTGACCGCACCACCGCGCTGGTCCACACCGATCACGGTGTAGACCGAAAGAATCAACGTGGCCGACGCAATCGCGCCATAGCGTTCGCCCAGGGCGCCGAGCATGGTCAGGCCGAAACTCGCCAGGGCCAGGGCGATGATGAACAGCACGGGGTAGGGGAACAGCAACTCCACCGACAGCGCCGCGACGGTGAAGCACACCAGCGTCACGGCCAGCGCGTTGAGGCGCCCCTGCCAGCTGTCGTCGGTCTCGGCCAGGGCGCTGGCGATGATGCCCAGGAACAGCGGGATCAACAGCCCCATCTGGTCCAGGTACCAGCACAGGCCCATGCTGCCGGTCAGGGCGATGAACACCCGCACGCTGTAACTGAACTTATCCAACGCCCAAAGGCGACGCAAAGACTGGCTAAACGAGGTCGATGACATGAAATGCACGGGCCTGACGGGCAATGACGCTAAATTGAGGCAGTAATGACGCCGACGCAATGGGGGCGATCACATCTGACAGCAAAAAGTGTTGAGCCAAGCCCTCCACTAATCTCATGTGGGAGCGAGCCTGCNNAGCAGGCTCGCTCCCACAGAGAAAGGCGCTGCTTGGATATTGGCTCAGACGTACTGCGCGGCCGCATAGCCCGACGCCCAGGCCCACTGGAAGTTGAACCCGCCCAGGTGCCCGGTAACGTCCAGCACCTCACCCACGAAATACAAGCCAGGGCTTTTCAGCGATTCCATGGTTTTGGACGAGACTTCCCGGGTGTCGACCCCGCCCAGGGTCACTTCGGCGGTGCGGTAGCCTTCGGTGCCGGCCGGTATGACGTTCCAGCTCGCCAGTTTCTCGGCAATGTCTGCGAGCTCGGCGTGGGTGTATTGCTTCATGGGCTTGGAGACGAACCAGGTATCGGCCAGCAGGTTGGCCATTTTCCTGGTGAACAACTCGCCGAGCAGGGTTTTCAATTCACTGTTGGGGCGTTCGGCCTGTTGCTGTTGCAGCCATTGCGGTACGTCGTGATCCGGCAGCAGGTTGATCTGCACCGTGTCCCCAGGCTCCCAGAATGACGAGATCTGCAGGATCGCCGGGCCGCTCAGGCCGCGGTGGGTGAATAGGATGTTCTCGCGAAAACTCTGATCATTGCAGCTCACCAGGCAATCCACTGAGGTGCCCGACAGTTCGGTGCACAGCGTCTTGAGCTGATCGGTGATGGTGAACGGCACCAGCCCGGCGCGGGTGGGCAGCAACTGGTGGCCGAACTGCTTGGCCACCTGATAGCCGAAACCGGTGGCCCCGAGGGTCGGGATCGACAGCCCACCGGTGGCGATCACCAGGGATTGGCAAGTCACGGCCCCGAGGGTGGTTTGCAGCAGGTAGCCGCCCTCGGTTTTTTCGATGTGCTCGATACGGGTGTCCAGGTGCAGGCTGACACCGGCGTTGTCGCACTCATTCAGCAGGAGGTCGAGGATGTCGCTGGACTTGTTATCGCAGAACAACTGGCCGAGTTTTTTCTCGTGATAGGGCACGCTGTGCTTGGCCACCAGGGCGATGAAGTCCCACTGGGTGTAGCGGGCCAGGGCCGATTTGCAGAAGTGCGGGTTCTGCGAGAGGAAATTGCCCGGCTCGGTGTACATATTGGTGAAATTGCAGCGCCCGCCGCCGGACATGAGGATTTTCTTGCCGGCCTTGTTGGCGTGGTCCAGCAACAGCACCTGCCGCCCACGCGCGGCGGCGGTCAATGCGCACATCAACCCTGCGGCGCCAGCGCCAATGATCACGACTTCGGTAGAGCGCAAAACGGTGTCCTCTTATGTGTCACCACAAAACCCATTGTGGGAGCGAGCCTGCTCGCGATGACGGACTGTCAGACAACTCAGTGTCGAATGTTCCGGCGTCATCGCGAGCAGGCTCGCTCCCACAGTTTTTGATCTTTGTTTGCCTGAAAATCAGTTACAAAATCCGCACCCGCAACGAGCGGCCCTTGATCTTGCCATCGTTGAGGCGTTGCAGGGCCTGTTTGGCAATGCCGCGCTCCACCGCCACGTAGGCCTGGAAGTCGAAGATCGCGATCTTGCCGACCTGGGCGCCGGGGATGCCGGCGTCGCCGGTCAGGGCGCCGAGGATGTCGCCGGGACGGACCTTGTCCTTGCGCCCGGCGCCGATGCACAGGGTGCTCATGGCCGGCAGCAACGGACCACCGCCCTGGGGCTTGAGGTTGTCCAGTTGGTCCCAGCTCAGTGGCGCCTTCTGCAGTTGCTCGATGGCCTGGGCGCGGTGGGCTTCGGACGGTGCAACCAGGCTGATGGCGACGCCGGTTTCCCCGGCACGACCGGTACGGCCGACGCGGTGGATATGGATTTCCGAGTCCCGGGCCAGTTCGACGTTGATCACCATGTCCAGCGCATCGATGTCCAGGCCACGGGCCGCCACGTCGGTGGCCACCAGCACCGAAGTGCTGCGGTTGGCGAACATCGCCAGCACCTGGTCGCGGTCACGCTGTTCCAGGTCGCCATGCAGGCCGACGGCGGAAATGCCTTTGGCGGTCAGGTGATCGACGGTTTCCTGGACCTGCTGCTTGGTGAAGCAGAACGCCACGCAGGACGCCGGGCGGAAGTGCGCGAGCACCTTGACCACGGCGTCCATGCGCTCCTCGGGAGAGATCTCGTAGAAGCGTTGCTCGATCTGTGCGTCGGAGTGGAATGCCTCGGCCTTCACCTGCTGCGGGTCGCGCATGAACTTGGAGGACAGTTGCTTGATGCCCACCGGGTAGGTGGCCGAGAACAGCAGCGTCTGGCGGCGTGCCGGGGTCTGCTGGATGATGTCCTCGATGGCGTCGTAGAAGCCCATGTCGAGCATGCGGTCGGCTTCGTCGAGGACCAGCGTGTTGAGGCCGTCGAGTACCAGCGAGCCCTTGCGCAGGTGCTGCTGGATGCGTCCTGGCGTGCCGACGATGATGTGGGCGCCGTGTTCCAGGGAGGCGATCTGCGGGCCGAAGGACACGCCACCACACAAGGTCAGGACCTTGATGTTGTCCTCGGCGCGAGCCAGGCGGCGGATTTCCTTGGCCACCTGGTCAGCCAGCTCGCGGGTCGGGCACATCACCAGTGCCTGGCAACCGAAGTAGCGTGGGTTGATCGGGTTCAGCAGGCCGATGCCGAACGCAGCGGTCTTGCCGCTGCCGGTCTTGGCCTGGGCGATCAGGTCCATGCCCTTGAGGATCACCGGCAAGCTCTGCGCCTGGATCGGCGTCATCTGGGCATAACCGAGTGATTCGAGGTTAGCCAGCATGGCGGCGGACAGCGGCAGAGTATTAAAAGCGGTGGCAATGGTGGTCACGGGACTGGCCTGCAAAACAAAATGTCGCGCAGTGTAGCAGCCTCGTGCCACTTTCTTCGAAAGTTCTGGACGAGCTGTGAGGGTGGGGCCTGCCCTGGGGGGGCTGGCAATTCCAGAAACTGTGGGATCTCTGGATCTCTGAATCTCTGGAGCTGTGGGAGGTCCCGCCCCGT
>NZ_JAGGOF010000127.1 GCF_018614775.1 Pseudomonas fluorescens | reverse complement strand
TATCCTGACACCGGGGGACATTGAAGCCTTGGTGATCCATCTGGGTGGCCAAGTGCTCGAGCGTGAAGGTTCACGGATCAAGCTGGTGCTGGGGGAGACCCAATGGCGTTGCCAGCGGCCACACCCAGGGAAAGAGGCCAAGAAATATCAGGTAGAGGAGGCTCGCGAATTTTTCCAGCGGGCAGGAGTTGAGCTATGAACAGCATGACCTATAAGGGCTATACAGCTCGAATTGAGTTTGATGAACGTGACGATATCTTCGTCGGTCGGATTCTGGGCGTTCGGGACATTATCAGTTTTCACGCTGATTCCGTGACGGAGCTACGTGCCGAGTTCGCCAGTGCCGTTGAGGATTATCTGGCGGACTGTGCCGAGCAAGGCGTCAGCCCGGAGAAGCCTGCCTCTGGGAAGGTGATGCTGCGCATTCGCCCTGAAGTGCATGCTGCAGCTACCATTGCCGCCCAAACCGCCGGCAAAAGCTTGAATCAATGGGCTGATGAGGTATTTGAGCGCGCAGCGCACGGCTGACGGCCGGTGTCGCAATGCTAAGCAGTGAGGGTATGACGGGTAAAACCCAGTCCCTACGCGGCGGTCGTCAGCGAGCGTTTGTTGGCAGCCCTCTAGCCTTTGAATGCCTGAGCCGGCATCACCTCACCGGCCTGCTCCAGCGCCAACCGATGCAAGGTGGTGAGCGGTAGTTCCAAGCCATTGCCCCAGCTCAGATCAAAACCCCACTCGCCGACTTGGACAGTGCCGAACAACGACAGGTCTTCCAACGGCATGAGTAGCGGAAATTGGTGAATGTGCGCGCGCAGGTCCACGTCGTAGCGCTTACGGTTGACGAACTCCACCTGCAGGACGTGTTTGCCGGGGACAGGTTTCACGCTTTGGATTTTGGTCTTGCTGATCATGGGCAACTCCTCTGTTTTTGTTAATTTCACATCCGTTGCAAGTCAACGGTGTAAGTTGCCGCCCACGCCACGGTGGCTTTCAGGGCTTTGGATTGGCCCCTTTGCCGAGCACGTTGAGCTCGTCCCTTCAGCCCCAAGCGCTGCCAATGGCGCACGGCGATGTAGGCTGGAGCGCTCATGGGGCCAAGACCGACAGACCTTTCAATAAAAACGATCCTCCTCCTTCATCCCATAAATGCGCCCGAACGTCATGAAGGAGACCCCAAAAAAAACCAATGTCAGCAATACCCCGCCAGCCATGATGATAAAGCCGGGGCGAAACGTGTGGAGTTCGGTGGCGATACTGCTGATTTGCGGGAACCAGCGTGAGTAAAGAAGCGGAATTTCTCCACCTACCTCGTACTGTTTGTGCACGCTGTAGCGTTGGTCCGGGTAGGCGTCTTCGTGGACTTGTCGATCACTGTCGATATACCGGTAATGAATGACTGCGCCGTCTTCATTCATCTGCATGCTTTCCAGCTGCGTTACGGTGCCTTGCACCTCGACAGCACTCCATCGAATGGTCCCGTAGATGGTTCCAGAGTCTTTCGCCATGGAGGCCAGAAAGAGCAACACGCAGCACGCCACGGTCAGCAGGACTATTCGGTTATAGAGATGATCTTTTTCAGCTTCACGCGGGTAAAACATGTTCCGGGCCTTTTGCATGGAGTTCTTTCGCAACCCTATCGGCGCCCAAATCGATAGCTTAAATTTCTCCGGTGGTTCGAATCTGTTTTCAGCTCGGTCACATTACAGAATGTGCACCTTCAACTCTCTTATGAAACAACCGCTCGGCAATCTGCCGACCTCTCTCCAGCCCTTCAGTCGTCAACCAGACGGACTTGTTCCTGTTTACCGGATCGCTGATGAGGCCTTGTTCATGCAATCGGTTCATGACCTCGAAGTCGAAACCTTTCCAGGTGTTGCCCTGGTCGAAACTGAAGGCTGCCAACAAGGCAAGCACCGCTTCTTCTATCAAAGTGTCGTCGTAATCCATGGTCACTGCCTCGCTCGGGTTTGGCTGGTAGCGCCGATTTATCCACAGCGCTCCGAACCCTCGCTGGTCAAAGATAAGCAGATAGTTGATCTATTCGGCGCGGCTGTGCTGCGGTGCTACAGGGGCTCTGTTCCAACAAGCTTGCTCCAGCGCCAACCGCTGGACCAGTACCGGACATCTGGCCGCCCCGCGGCAGCCGGCCTATGCTGGGCCTGTTCTCCTCGACAAGGCCAACCACTATGATCCAATGCAAACGCGCCTATGAAGCAGCGAACGCTGAGGACGGCACGCGGGTTCTGGTCGACCGTTTATGGCCGCGCAACTTTCGCAAGGATGCATTGCTGATTGATGAGTGGCTGCCCGAAGTTGCGCCTTCCCATGAACTGCGCAGGGCGTTCAAGGCGGGGGGCGTTTTGTTTGAGGCGTTCAAGACTGCCTATCGGCGGGAATTAGGGGCAAGGCCCGAGCATTGGTGGCGGTTGGTGGATGTGGCTCGGGGTGGGACTCTGACGTTGGTTTATGCGGCCAGATCGACCGCGGAAAATAATGCGCTGGTGTTGGCTGAGTGGTTGGAGGATGAGGTGGAGAAGTGGGCGGAGGGGAGTTCGCCGGTTTGTTATCTGGATGGATTTCGGGAGCTTTGATTGGGGAATGGGATGGGTTTGCCAAGTGGGGTTTCCTGGGAGATTGTAGTGGCTGGTTTTGGGGCTGCTTCGCAACCCGGCGGGAGCAAGCGCCCTCGCCACGGTTGTTGAGCACAGTTAAAAATCACAGGAAAGGTAGCCGTGATGGAGCTTGGTTTTGATCCGCTGATTCACATCGATTGGAAGACCCCAGGCGGCGACTTTCTGGGGTTCTTCCCGTATTACTATCCCGACATCGGTGTATTTTCCGGCACCGAGTTCGAGACGCTGCTGGATGAACTGTTCAACGAAATGCCCGAGGTCTGTTTCGAGGCTCTGGCGCCGATCCTCGCTCGCCACGGCTACGATCTGTGGAACCTGGATTCCGGTGGCGATGACTACCGGCCGGTGGTTGTCCCGATCCATCAGCGCGAAGCTTTCGCCCGGCACTGGCAAGCACCAGGCGCTGAGTTCACCCCTGAGTTGATCGAGCCGCAGAAGCCCGCCGCCATCGAACGAAAACCCAACCCGCCCAAACGCAAAAAATTGAACTGGCTGCAGGAGGTGCATGACTATCCTGGGCCCACCTATGTGCACGAGTACAACTACCGTAATGGCTGGGCCGGTATCACCGAGCAGGACGATGAGCAGTGGCTGTGCTTCCTGATCGACTATAACCAGTGGCCGCCCGCCGAGCAGGACATGCTCGAGCACCGGACCGACGGGGTCGATGGCGCTGATCTACTGCTGATCGACGCAGATGCCCGGCGCAGCCTGTGGCGCCGTCGGGTCAACAGTGGCGCCTACAGCTCGGACGACCGATACAGATATGAAGTTCGTCAGGGCGATGACATCGAAGGCTTCGGCCCCGTCCAGATGGAGTGGCCAGGCTTCGAAGAACCTTGCCTGGTGATGGATGACGAGGTGTTCGAACGCCAGTGTCTGTATGAGCCGGACTATCGGACGCGCATCTGGCGCATCACCGCCCACTGCAGCGAGATCATTTTCGAACACCCGTCGGACCTGTCGATCCTGTCCATCGGCCCGCGCCGTTTACTGATCATGCAGGACAGCGGGCCGCAATGCTGGATCTGGAATCAAGACCCACCGCACCCGATCGTCGTCGCCAGGCCGATGCCGGCTGACGGCGGCAAACTCAGCGCAGCGACCGCGTATCTGGGCGGTGACGAAATCCTGCTGTTCAGCGAAGGCGCACGGCAGAATGTCGAGCACTCGGGCTACCAGGAAACCGTGCTGCTGGCGCGGCGCTTCAACTTCATGACCGGCGCCACGACGAAGGCGACGCTAGACGGCTTCGGCAGCGAACTTCGTCAGGACACCCGGCTGCTCGTCACCCAACCCAAGCAGGTCATTACCTTGCGCACCTTCTACGGCAAACTTCAGGTTGCCCGCGGGCATGGTGACTGGTGGGTGTGGAACTACCAGTCCAACACCTTCGGCACGTACACGCTGGCGTGGTTCTGGAATCAGCGCAGCCATGAGGTGCTGAAGCTGTCGAGCAAGGACATTCCCCGGATCAAGCCGCAGGTTCGCTATGTGCCGGCGCAGGATCGGTACCTGGCGTTTGAAACGGAATTCGTGGCGCGGTTGCCGGCGTTTGCGCAGATGGTCGAGGCCAAGGGCTGTGATGTCCTGACTTTCGAGTGAGGCGCCCTGCCCTCAAGTTGAAACTGTGGGAGCAAGGCTTGCCCGCGATGAAGTCAATGCGGTCTGCCTTAGAACCGAGGCGCTTTCATCGCGGGCAAGCCTTGCTCCCACATAAATCCCCAAGGCCAGCCCACCCAGATAAGTGCAGGGCATGTTTCCAAAATGGCTACGGAAAGTGTTTCAGATACTCCGCTGAGTTTTCGTCCGGTCAATCTCGATCAGGACAGCGATACTTGCATCCGATTCTTCGAGGACATGCTGCTGTGTGCGTTTGGTTGCGCCCAGCAGTTGCACGCTCCCGGTGGTACACAACGCTATCTTCAATCGCTACGGGAAAAAGCAGCCGGGACTCCCAGGTGCCTCGTGCATGCCTGGAACGGAACACAGATCGTCGGGCAGCTGGAGTTGTCACTGCTGAAGACAGAATCTGAAGTGGGCTACATCCACTTTTTCTACCTCACCCCTGAGTGGCGCTCTCGCGGGGCCGGGAAGTGGCTGCTGGCTTACGTGACTGATTTCAGACGCCCTGATAGCGTGCAACAGTCCTGCTCCTGTCCACCCTGAAGCCAGAGAATGAAACCGTGGAAAAATGGGTCATCTACGCCTGCCTCTCGATGTTCTTCGCCGGCTTTACGTCGGTGATCGCCAAGATGGGGCTCAATGGCATTTCAGCCGAACTCGGGCTTACCGTTCGCACTTTGTTCGTGTGCATGTTTGTGCTGATGTTCGCCGCGTGGGCGGTGCCGGTTCAACAGATTGCCCAGGTCAGTCAGCAAAACCTGTTGTGGCTTGGGATCTCCGGCATCACCACGGCCCTGTAGTGGATCTTCTACTACAAAGCGTTGAAAGTCGGTGACGTGGCGACTGTCGCCCTGATCGACAAGGGCAGCGTCATCGTTGCCATGCTGTTGGCGTGGCTTGTTCTGCGGGAAGTGATCACCCCGCGCATGCTGATCGGCGCGGCGCTGATTGTGGGTGGGTTGGTTGTTATTGCCAAGAAGCCATAACTGAGTGGCGAAGCGCTCCTAGCACTTCTCGACGATGGCCCTCTCCCACGAAAAGACCCTCACCGATATCAAAATTACGAGCAGAGCCATTTATCGCCGGCCGAAGGGCAAGCGCTTCCATCGTGGTGTACCCATAGAATTGGGCATAGGGAAACCTTACGTTGAGATTCGTCGCCACAGGTTGCTTCGGCTCAATGAATAGAAGTCGCCTCGCCGCGCAACGCCTCAACATCCGCAGGAAGTTTCAAGAATTTAGCACGCTCTCACAACCTCTGATACCGTGCTGAAAACGTGATGCGGAAGAGCGACCATGATGACCCGCCAGCAAGACCATGACCTCTGTGAAAGGCGTGATCTGATCGAGCTCAAAGTCTACGTAGAGAACGTGTTGGGCCTGAAACTGCGGTTGAAACCATGGGAGCACGTCAAGCTTCTTCCGTATGCGCTGCGTGACCGCTACGAATTTCTCGTCACGGAAATCTTCGGGGCCGGCTGTCTTATTCTCAAGGAACGTCCACAGCGTGAAGCCAGCGTTGCGGATGTCGCCAAGCATATTCAGGCCATCCACAACTTTCAGGCACACAACAAGTTGCTCGAGACCGGTGACCTGATGATCTTCGTCACCGACACGCTCCCGAGTTATGACCGCAAGCGGCTAGTGGAAAAAGGCGTCCAGTTCATCGTGCCGGGCAATCAGCTTTTTCTTCCGGCCTTTGGCATGGATTTGCGTGAGTACTACCGCCAGCGCCTGGAAAAATCCCAGGTCCTGAGCCCCGCCACCCAAGCCATGCTGATTCAATACCTGATCAAAGGATGGCACCACCAGCTCCTGATCACTCGCGCCACCTTCGAGAAGTCCTTTACCTACGCAAAAATGACCGTCAGCAGAGCGATCAAGGAACTGACCGACCTGGACATCGTCAAGCCTGGAAAGGAGATGGGTGAGGCCTCAATCCTGTTTCACCTGCCCCCCAGGGAGACTTGGGAGATGGCCAAGGAGTCCTTGCGTACACCGGTCAAAAAAACACTTTGGCTCAATGCAATTCCCCAGGCTTTTGACGACACCCCAATGTTGCTGGCTGGAGAAACGGCCCTGGCTGAAATGAGTCTTCTCGCCGGCCCAAAAGTCCCTTGCCTTGCAATGACGGCAGCGCAGTTTGAGCATGTTCGGGAACGTGCTCAGGCTGAAAAGATTGATACCTACGGAGAAGAATTTGGCGCTTGGGGCTCAACTTCCAAAACGGCCAAGTCGAAACTCGAGACTACAGCCCCTTACCTTGAAGTACCGCCGAACCATGCCGCGTGCTGCATTCAGTTTTGGAGCTATGAGCCGCCACGCAGCGACTTTTCCACGGGGACGGTGGACCCCTTTTCTCTCTATCTAAGCCTCAAGGATGACCATGATGAACGCGTGCAAATGTGTCTGGATGAAATGATGGAGAACGTGAAATGGTAGTGGGTGTCGACCGGTTCCGGGAGTATTTCAAGGACTTCCAGGACAGTTACGTTCTGATCGGCGGAGTGGCAGCTTCGATTGCCATGGAGGAACTGAAGAATTTCGACTGACCAAGGATCTGGATATCGTCCTGGTCGTCGAGGCACTCGATCGTGCGTTCGTAGGCTTTTGGCCTGACCTGAATCAGGTTTTTCGCACGTTATCAGAAGCTTTGATAGCGTGCAGGATTTCTGAGAACGACACTCTGCTGTGTCCGGGCATTCGTGGTGGATGGACTGGCGTCTTCGCGAGCAAGCCCGCTCCCACAGGATTTTGTATTTGGTCTGGCTTCTGCGGCAACAGGCAATTTTGTTCGCTAAGGTGAAGTGAGCCCTGCTCCCAGATCAAGAACCATGAGGCCGGTATGAAGACCTTCACGATTCAGCGCATTGACCACCTTGTACTGCGCGTCAAAGACATGGAGCGCTGCCTGGCGTTCTACATGACGGTGCTCGGTTGCGATCTCAAGAAGCGTCGGGACGATCTTGGGATGATCCATCTCGGCGCGGGCGTATCGATGATCGACCTGGTAGACGTCGAAGGCCCCCTGGGACTTCAGGGCGGGCCGGCGGCAGGAGAACTGGGCCACAATGTCGATCACCTTTGCCTGCGCATCGAACCCTTCGATGAACAAGCGATTCTCGCTCACCTGACGGCCAATGGAATTAGCGCCGAGAAGGCACAAATGCGTTACGGCGCAGAGGGCAATGGGCCGTCAATCTACTGTCTCGACCCGGAGGGCAACCAGATCGAGTTAAAGGGTCCTGCCCTGGAGCCCTGAACATTTCGCTCACCTCAGCACGGGGTTGCGGCTTCAATTCGATGCCCCCTCAAGCAACCGGCCATTTTTCTCCTAGACTTGCAGCTGTCTCGTTCTTGAATCACTGCGCACGCCAATAAAAACGCAAAGGGAACTTCGCAATGCTCAAACCTCTGTGGAAAACGCTCGTCTGTATTCTGGCCTTCAGCACATTGGGCACGGCCATGGCGGCTGATCCGATCGTCATCAAGTTCTCACATGTCGTCGGCGAGCAGACGCCCAAGGGCCTCGGCGCGTTAAGGTTCAAGCAACTGGTCGAAGAGCGACTGCCAGGCAAGGTGCGAGTCGAGGTGTACCCCAATTCCACGCTGTATGGCGATGACAAGGAGATGGAAGCCTTGCTCCTGGGAGACGTGCAGATCATTGCGCGGTCGCTGGCGAAGTTCGAGCAGTACACCCGGAGTGTGCAGTTGTTCGACCTGCCTTTTCTCTTTGACGACATTGCTGCCGTGGACCGCTTTCAGTTGAGCCCCGAGGGCCAGAAGTTGCTCAAGTCCATGGAGCACCAGAACGTGACGGGCCTGGCTTATTGGCACAACGGCATGAAGCAGTTGTCAGCCAACAGGCCCCTGCGTAAACCCGAGGATGCCCGTGGCCTGATATTCCGGGTGCAGGTATCGGCGGTGCTGGAAGAGCAGTTCAAGGCGGTGGAAGCAAAAGGACAGAAAATGATTTTTTCCGTGGTCTATCAGGCCCTGCGCACGGGCGTGGTCAACGGCGCGGAGAATCCCTACTCAAACTTTTACGACCAGAAACTGCATGAAGTGCAGAAGTACGTCACCGAGACCAACCACGGCGTACTGGACTACATGCTGATTACCACGTCCGATTTCTGGAACAACCTGCCGCCGGATATCCGTACCGAACTGGACAAGATCGTGGTCGAAGTGACCGCCTACGTGAACCAGGAGGCGGAGCGGCTGAACCAGCAGGACAAGCAGCATGTGCTGGATGCAAAAACCACCGAGATCATCACCCTCACGCCTGAAGAGCGCAACGCCTGGCGTGACCGGATGAAACCGGTGTGGGCGAAGTTCGAGAAGGAGATCGGGCCGGATTTGATCAAGGCGGCCGAAGCGTCCAACAGGCCGCAATGACTGTGGCGAGGGGCTTGCTGGTGAACGGCTAGCCCATCGCTGAATGGGCGCCGAACCTGCTGTATGGCGAGGCGCAATGCCCGAACTTCATGTTGCATTCGCCCATCGAGCAACTGGAATTGCTGGACCACCCTTCGGCGATCATCGTCTCACCGGCGCCGGTCTTCGGTGTGAAGCTGATCGAGACCGTGCAGCGGGTGTTCAGTTGGTGCGGTTATCCACTGTTGGTGGATGCGGAAAACTGGATGGCCCATCGCGGCGCGGCCCAGGTCATCCTGAACATTTTCCGACACTCGCGTACACCCGGTAATTACGTGGTGCTGTCAGGCGATGTGCATTATTCCTTCGTCTACGAAGTGCTTATCCCACACCGCAAGGGCGGCCCACGGATCTGGCAGATCACCAGCAGCGGCATCAAGAATGAATTCCCACCGGCGCTGCTGGAGTGGTTCGATCGCCTGAACCGCTGGCTCTACGCCCCGCGCTCGCCCCTGAACAGGTTCACCAAGCGCCGAAGCATGCGCATCGTTCCCCACACCCCGGAACATGCCGCGGCTGGCGAGCGCCTGTGGAACTCCGCGGGGATTGGCCAGGTGTTCTTCAATAAGCAGGGGCAGCCGACGCGGATCTACCAGCACAATGCCGACGGTCGACCGCCGACGCGCATGCGGCCGCCGAAGTCGCCGCCCGCCTGAGCGATCACTTGCTGGCCGAGGCCATCAGGATGCCGAAGGAAAAGAACGTTACGCCGGACAGCTTGCCGACGATGCCGGCACCTTGACGGGTGGAGAGCCAGCCTCGGGCCCGGCTCGCCATCAGGGCATAACCACTGTGTACCAGCACTACCACCAGACTGTAGGACGCGACCAGCAGGAAGAACTGGCTGTAGTAATTACCTGACGGCTGGATGAACTGCGGAAACACCGCCAGGAAAAAGAACCCGGCCTTGGGGTTGAGCAACTGGATCGACAACGCCTCGACAAACCGCCGCCACGGTCGTGAAGGCGACGCGCTGAGCGTTGGAATGAAGGTCTTGGTGTTCCACATCTTCACCCCCAGGTACAGCAGATAAGCTGCGCCGATGTATTTCAATACCGTGAACGCGGTCGCCGACGCCGCCAGGATAAGACCCACGCTGCTCGCCGAAAGACCTGCCACCACAAAAGCACCGAGGGCAATTCCCAGGATACCGGGCAACGCTCCGGCCCAGCCATGGCGCACCGCATTGGACAACGTCAACACCACCCCAGGGCCGGGGCTGAGGATGGTCAGGGTAGCGAGCAGCAGGAACAATCCATAACTGGCCATATTGGCTCCATGGCGGCAATTCGAAGGGGATGGCTTGCCGACTACTTTAGACACAAGACCAGCAGCGCACACGGCATTTGTGTGCCCGCCAGCAACAAAACCCTTGCCCATCGTGGGAGCGAGCCTGCTCGCGATGGCGGTATGGCTGCCGACCTGATTCTTACGACCCTGCACCGATCCATTG
>NZ_JAGGOF010000126.1 GCF_018614775.1 Pseudomonas fluorescens | reverse complement strand
GCCGACGTGATGGTGGTGACGGCGACGCATGTGCATCCGGTCGCCACTGCCCATGCGCAGGTCCAGGATTACCTCGGGCTTGGCGTCAAGGTGGATGAGTCCGGGATGATGCGGCTGAATCCAGCCCTGTAACCACTGCCGGCCCCCACAGTTATTTTCTGGTTGTTTGGAGGCTTGAGTTCACCCCAATCCCCCTGTGGGAGCGAGCCTGCTCGCGATAGCGGCGGTACATTCAGCATTGATACAAGCTGACCCACCCCTATCGCGAGCAGGCTCGCTCCCACAGGTATTATGGCGTGCTACTCAGTCTGTCATTTATCCACCGGGGCTTTGGCAGCGCTCGCCCGGTACTTGTTCAGCAGCATCAGCGTCACCCCGTTGGTCCAGCCGAAACCATCCTGCAGTTCGTACTCACCGCCCCCACCGCCCTGCCCTTGTCCGGACACGTCATATTTCTCCACCAGCTTGTTCTCCTTGCGGTAAAGGTCTTGAACCTGTTGCAGGAAGCGCTGGCCAATCTGCGCCGCCAGGTCGCCTTGCTGGTAGCGGTCCAATCCTTCCACTGCCACCCATTGCAGCGGTGCCCAGCCATTGGGTTCGTCCCACTGCTGGCCGTTGCTGACCTGGGTGGTGGCGAGGCCGCCCGGGCGCAACAACCCGCCGCGCACCGCATCGGCGGTAAGCTGTGCATGCTCGTTGGAGGCCAGGCCGGTGTACAGCGGGAACAGCGCAGCGGCGCTGAGGCCTGGGCGGTGTTGCTTGAGCTGCCAATCGTAGTCGACGTAATAACCGCCATCGACCTTCCACAAGTGTTGCTCGATCGCCCGTTGACGCTGCTCCGCGCGCTGGCTGTAAGCCTGGACGCACGGCGCGTTGTGAACGGTCTGGCAGCCCTTGGCGATGGTGCGTTCGAGGTGGTACATGAGGCTGTTCAGATCCACCGGCACGATGGAGGTGGTGCGTATCGTCGCCAGGCTCTTGCCGTCGCCCAGCCAGCGGGAGCTGAAGTCCCAGCCGCTTTCGGCGCCGGCGCGCAAGTCGCGCCAGACCTCCTGCCGAGTCCGGCCCGAAGCCTGCGCGGCTGTCTTGACGTCTTGCAGCCAGGACTCCTGGCGAGGCGTCGCGCTGGCGTCCCAGTAACGATTGAGCACGCTGCCATCAGCCAGTTTGACCACATGCCGGGCGGCCGCGCCGGGCTTGAGCGTCTGCGCGCCTTCCATCCAATAGGCGTATTCCTTTTGCAACTGGGGAAGATAACGACCGTAGGCCTGGTCACCTTCGATACGGGCCTGCAACTCCACCATGTAGGCAAAGAACGGCGGCTGCGATCGGCTCAGGTAGTACGTACGATTGCCGTTGGGAATGTGCCCGTAGGTGTCGATCATGTAGGCAAAGTTGTCGGTCATCTGGCGGACCTGGGCCTTATCGCCGCTTTGCTCCAGCCCCAGCATGGTGAAATACGAGTCCCAGTAATACATCTCGCGAAAGCGCCCGCCCGGCACGACGTAGGGCTGCGGCAGGGGCAACAAGCTGCTGTATGGCGGCACCTGGCGGTAGGTGCGGCTCAGCACCGGCCAGAGCTTGTCGATGTGTTCCTCGATTGGCGCACCCGGTTTCGGCGCTGGGCTCTCGGCCACACCGGACTCGATGAAATTGTCCTTCACGAAAGCTTTGAGATCGAAGCCCGCGTCGTCCTGCCGGGCCAGGTAATCGGCGCGGATCTGCGCCGGATCCCGTTTGGGCAGCGCGTCGACGAAGTGCTTCTGGTCGGTGAAAACCTGCTGGCGCTGCACGGCTTCGAACAGCTCGGGGTAGGCTTGATCAGGGGCAAGATTGGCCCGCTCCCTGGCATCTTCGTAACTCCACGTGGCAGGCGGTTGACTCGAGCAGGCCGCGCACAGCAACGCGGCAAAAGACAGACTGGTGAAATCCATAGGTCGCATTGGCGGCTCCATCGTGTTGTCGTTCCTGACAGAGGGATGACCTGATGGGGTGGGCGCGGGTTCAGTAAATCCCTGGATCTGAGGACTCTTCCTGCCGCCCGACCTTTATCGGTGCCGCTCGGAGCAGCGCTGGCTGGAGATGCTGGAGCCGGAGCAGACAAGCGGCCAGCAATTGACGATGGACCTGTAAATCTTGGCACGACCGCATCAGCCTGCGGTCAATGAATCCATGGGCCACCCGATTCGCTGCCAAGGATTTTTACATGCCTGACACTCTGCCGCCGGACGCATTGCCGGCCGATCTGCATTACGTCGACGACGCCGCCCCAGGCATCACCCGCAAAAAATTGCGGGGCAAGTTCTGCTATTTCGATCCCCAGGGCCAGCGCATTACCGACGCGGCTGAGATACAGCGCATCAACGCCTTGGTGATCCCGCCGGCCTACACCGATGTGTGGATCTGCACCGACCCGCGCGGCCACCTCCAGGCCACCGGGATGGATGCCCGTGGACGCAAGCAGTACCGCTACCATCCGCGCTGGCGCGAGGTGCGTGATGCGGACAAGTACTCGCGGATGCTTGAGTTCGGGCGAGCCCTGCCCCGTTTGCGCACACACCTGGAGGAGGTGCTGGCCCAGCCCGGCTTCAGCCGCGACAAAGTCCTGGCGACCGTCGTCACGCTGCTCGACATGACCCTGATCCGGGTCGGCAACACCCAGTACGCCCGGGAGAACCGGTCCTATGGCCTGACAACCCTGCGCAACAAGCACGTCGAGATCAATGGCAGTGCCATTGCCTTCCAGTTTCGGGGCAAGAGTGGCGTCGAGCACCAGATCACCGTGAAAGACCGGCGCCTGGCGCGGGTCATCAAGCGCTGCCAGGAAATTCCCGGGCAGAACCTGTTCCAATACCTGGACGAAAACGGCGAGCGCCACGCCATCACTTCGTCGGACATCAACGCTTACCTCAAGAGCCTCACCGGCGCCGACTTCACGGCCAAGGACTATCGCACCTGGGCCGGCAGCGCGGCGGCGTTGGCCGGGCTGCGGGCGCTGCGCTGGGAAACCGAGACCGAAGCGAAAAAGCACGTCGCCGAGATGGTCAAGCAGGTGGCCCGGCAGTTGGGCAACACACCAAGCGTCTGTCGTAAATGCTACATTCACCCAGCGGTGCTGGAAGGTTTCCTGCTCGGCACGCTGAAGGAACTGCCCAAGCCCCGTGTGCGCAAAGGCCTCAGCGCGGAGGAAGCCGGGTTGACGATGTTCTTGCAACGCGTGGCGCAAGCCACCCAGGCGTGTGAGGCGAAGTTCGGAGACTGAGGTGCCACCCGGAACATCCAGCCTGCGGTGAACTCCCAACTGTACGATCGCGCCACACTTCACGCGCTAAATCGACAGGAGTCCCAGATGTCCGAACACATTGTCCATTTCCATTGCCAGATCGATCAGGGCACCACCGAACGCTTTCGCGACAATTGCCTGGAAGCCATCGAGAAAGGCGCGGACTCGTTGATGCTCAACCTCTCCACGGTCGGCGGCAGCACCAACTTCGGCTTTACCCTCTACACCTTCATCAAGTCCTTGCCGGTGCCGGTACGTGCGGTGAATGCCGGCAATATCGAGTCGATGGGCATCGTCATGTACCTGGCTGCCAGCGACCGCACCACCACGCCCCATTCGCGCTTCCTGATCCACCCGATGAACTGGTATTTCGGCCAGAAATCGGTGGATCACTCGCGCTTGCGCGAATACCTCTCCAGCCTGGACAACGACGTGGCGCGGTACGTGGAGATCTACGTCAAGGAAACCGCTGGCGCTGCGACCCAGTTGGATATCTTCAAGTGCCTGTGCAATGAGGAACGGGTCATCCCAGCGGAAAATTCCCTGGCCTTCGGCATCGCGCATCGGGTCGAACAGGTGATATTCCCCGCAGATGCCAAGCATTGGAAAGTCAGCGGTGGTGAGGATTAGAAACCCGGAACGCGGTGACTACCGGACCATTCGTCGCCAGCGCTACGCTTTTATTAAACTTCCCTCGCCGCTGACCTTTCACATTTAATGCGAGGCACGTTGCTCGCTTTAAACCACAATGAGGATTCTCGAAATGGCTAACAGCGGAAACAAAAACCCAGGCAACTTCGCAAACGACCGTGAAAAAGCATCTGAAGCGGGTAAGAAAGGCGGACAGGCCTCGGGCGGAAATAACACCAGCGACCGTCAAAAAGGCTCTGGCGCCGGCGGCAAAGGCAGCCAAAGCGGCGGCGGTAGAAAGTCCTAACCCCTGAAACCCGCCGGGGCGCAGCCGTGCTGCGCCCTGGTGCCTGACGCAGCGAGGTGCAACATGAGCAACCAGGACCGATTCATCGTCAGCTTTATTGCCAACGGCCAACCGGACAGCCGAGTGATGGAGACCGACAGCGAGACCCTGAGTGTCAGTGAAGCGGAGGCCCTGCTAAGAATAACGTTCAGCGAACTCAAGGACGCTGAATTGAGCGATATCCAAGCTCAGAAAAAAACCCGGCCCACAGAAGCGGAACATGGTGTCCCGGGGCACTTCAAGCAACCCTGAACCGCCCGCCGCAAACGTCCTTCCTTATAATTGCCACGGGTATCGCTGCCCCACACGCTATGGGTGAGCATGGGTTCCCGTTGGGTCCTTGATCTGCCACACCTGACCCTTCTGCCAGGCGTCCGCGCCAGCGTCTATCGGCGGCGTCTCGATAGCGGCCCGCGCACGCTTCCTGGCGTCACTGTCCACCCCCATCCGGCTGTCACGCTCGCGGACCCGTTGCGGGTCGATCTGGCCGTCAGCGGTAAACCCCATCATCAATTGCGGAACGCCATAAGGCAGGGCCTGGCCCTGTTCGGTGTGCCAGGTATGCCACGTCTTGCCGTACGTGCTCACCAGGTTCTTCATCAACCGGGTCTCCGCCGCCTGGGGAATACCGGGAGCAATCAGCTGCCCGGACTTCACCTCGTGCACATGGCTGTGCCAGAGCTGTTTTTCGGCGGCTGGCAAACCTTCGAACAAATGCTTGCTGATGATGTACTCCACGCCCATCAATTTGGCCGAGGACGTATTGCCATCGAAAATGGCGCACTGAAAGACTTCTTCGTTCAACGCCGAGCAGTAGTGATGCGCTTCCATTTGCCCGGACATCCGGCCGTTATAGAAATGGAAACCGTCCAGGTAAGTGTCCAGCGCTTGCAATGGGGGCTTGTCCTGCATCAGTCCCGCCCCCGCTTCCAGGGTTGCCGTGGTCGGGGTTTTCGCGGCCCCTGGTGCCGTCACAGGCGAGTCGGTGTTGCCGCCAGCGCAGCCGGCCAAACCGAAAGCCGCTGCACAAAGCATTGCCCACGTCCCGTTCATATGTCGATCTGGCATGTCGCGTCTCCTCTCCATGATGCTCATGAGAAAGGCCATCGGCAGGTGGGTTTGATTTTTCCCGCCGGCGAACCGACGAGTGGCGAACCCTTTAAATATGAAATTCCATATATTCGAACATCCGCATATACTCGGGCAGCCAGCCTTGCGCCTATTCGGAATCGATCGATGAAAGTCCTGTTCATGTGCACCGCCAACAGTTGCCGCAGCATCCTCAGCGAAGCGATGTTCAACCATCTGGCCCCGGCCGGGTTCGAGGCGGTCAGCGCCGGCAGTTTTCCCAAGGGGCAGGTGCTGCCCCGCAGCCTGGAGACCCTGCAGCAAGCCGGTATCTGCATCGAAGGCCTGCGTAGCAAAGGCAACGACGCCTTCGAAAGCAGCCCGCCCGATATCGTCATCACCGTGTGCGACAACGCCGCCAACAAGGCCTGCCCGGTGTACTTCGGCCCGGCGATCAAGGCCCATTGGGGATTGGCCGACCCGTCGGAAGTCAAAGGCAGTGACGATCAGGTCGGCCTGGCGTTCCACGCCACCCTCGACCGTATCGAAGCCCGCTGCCGGGCCTTTTTCGCCCTGCCCTTCGACAGGCTCGACGCCCAGGCCCTGAAGGTCGAGCTCGACCGCATCGGCACCCTCTGAACCCGGAGCGCTCCATGACCGACCACCTGCCCAACCTCGATCCAAGTCTTTCCCAGGTCATTCCCGGTACTCGGGATGGCACCCACAAGCCACGTATCCTTCTGCTCTACGGCTCGACCCGCCCACGCTCGTTCAGCCGTTTGCTGGTCGAGGAGGCGGCGCGTCTGCTGGAGCATTTCGGTGCCCAGACGCGCATTTACAATCCATCGGGCCTGCCATTGCCCGACGACGCGCCGAACGACCATCCCAAGGTCCGGGAACTGTTGGATCTGATGACGTGGTCCGAGGGCCAGGTGTGGTGCTCCCCCGAACGCCATGGCTCGATGTCGGCGGTGTTCAAGGCCCAGATCGACTGGGTGCCGTTGGCGATGGGCGCGGTGCGTCCGACCCAGGGCAAGACGCTGGCGGTGATGCAGGTGTCCGGTGGCTCACAGTCGTTCAATACGGTCAATCAACTGCGGGTGCTGGGACGCTGGATGCGCATGTTCACCATTCCCAACCAGTCGTCGGTTCCCAAGGCATTCCTGGAGTTCGACGAGCACGACCGCATGAAGCCCTCGGCCCTGTATGACCGGGTGGTGGACGTGATGGAAGAACTGGTGCGATTCACCGTTCTGCTACGTGATCGCCCGGACCTGGTGGACCGTTACTCCGAACGCAAGGAGTCAGCCGAGGCACTGTCCCAGCGGGTCAATCAGCGTTCGATCTAGCGCTTCTTCAGCGCCTCGATCCACGCCGGGTCCAGGCGCGACTGCTCGGTGTCCAGGCTCAACGCCTGCATCTTCGCCAGGTGCTCATCGGCTTCCCGCGCCAATGGATCCTGGTCGCTGGAATTGGCATCCAACTGATGCATCTGGGCCAGCCCCAAGTGGTAGAACCGCAGCAGTTTCATCGCCGTCGGATCCTGGGCCTGCACACCCGCCTTCACCTGGTGCATGACGTTGGTAATGCGCATCAGGCTACGCTTGAGCTGCCAGCCATACACCGCTGCTGCCATCCACGGTTGCAAGCGCAAATACCCGCGCACCAGAACGGCCATCACCAGTACCGCGACAATCACACCGCCCAGATTGAAGCGAAAATTATCGCCGCCCGGCGTGCCGAACAGCAGCACCGCCAGGCTGGACAGCAGCATCGCCAGCACGAGGAAGATCACGGCCAGGATGAGGGTGCTGCGTCGGGTCTGCTGGCGGTAAGTCCCGGCGTCCCACGGTTTGATCTCGAACATCGCGGCGCAATTTCCTTGTATGGCATCAAAAGAGTCGCGCATTATCGCCTGCCCGGTCGATTTAGCTATGCTGGGGCTCATTTTGTGATGCAACCGACCCGAAGGATCCGGATCAAAGTCCATGGCGATACCGCAAGGATCGTGCGATCTTTCTGTGTGGACGTATTTTTCAAGATGCCGTCCTCGTGTGTACGGCATCGTTTTCAAGGAAAGCTGAATGACTCAAAGACATGTAATCAACGCCTCGGTGAGCCCAAAGGGCAGCCTGGAGACCTTGTCCCAGCGCGAAGTCCAGCAACTGAGCGAAGCCGGTTCCGGCAGTATCTACACCCTCTTCCGCCAGTGCGCCCTGGCCATCCTCAATACCGGCGCCCATGTCGACAACGCCAAGACCATCCTCGAAGCCTACAAGGACTTCGAGATCCGTATTCACCAGCAGGACCGGGGTGTGCGCCTGGAATTACTGAACGCGCCGGCCGATGCCTTCGTCGACGGTGAAATGATCGCCAGCACCCGGGAGATGCTCTTCAGCGCCCTGCGCGACATCGTCTACACCGAGAACGAGCTGGACAGCCAGCGCATCGACCTCAGCTCGTCCCAGGGCATCAGCGACTACGTGTTCCATCTGCTGCGCAACGCCCGCACCTTGCGCCCGGGCGTGGAGCCTAAGATCGTGGTGTGCTGGGGCGGTCATTCGATCAACACAGAAGAGTACAAATACACCAAGAAAGTCGGCCACGAACTGGGCCTGCGCAGCCTGGACATCTGCACCGGCTGCGGCCCGGGCGTGATGAAAGGCCCGATGAAAGGCGCCACCATTGCCCACGCCAAGCAGCGCATCCACGGCGGCCGTTACCTGGGCCTGACCGAGCCGGGCATCATCGCGGCTGAGGCGCCGAACCCGATCGTCAATGAGCTGGTGATCCTGCCGGACATCGAGAAGCGCCTGGAAGCCTTCGTGCGCGTGGGCCACGGCATCATTATCTTCCCGGGCGGCGCCGGCACGGCGGAAGAATTCCTCTACCTGCTGGGCATCCTGATGCACCCCGCCAACCAGGACCTGCCCTTCCCGGTGGTCCTCACCGGGCCGAAAAGCGCGGCGCCTTACCTCGACCAGTTGCACGCCTTCGTTGGTGCGACCCTGGGCGAGGCGGCGCAGAAGCATTATCAGATCATCATCGACGACCCGGCCGAAGTGGCGCGGCAGATGACCCAGGGGCTCAAGGAGGTCAAGCAGTTCCGCCGCGAGCGCAACGACGCCTTCCACTTCAACTGGCTGCTGAAGATCGACGAGGGTTTCCAACGCCCGTTCGACCCGACCCACGCCAACATGGCCAGCCTGGGCCTGAGCCGCGACCTGCCGCCTCACGAGCTGGCCGCCAACCTGCGCCGGGCGTTCTCGGGGATCGTCGCTGGCAACGTCAAGGACAAGGGCATCCGCCTGATCGAGGAACACGGCCCCTACGAGATCCACGGCGACGCCGCCATCATGGAACCCCTCGACCGCCTGCTCAAGGCCTTCGTCGCCCAGCACCGCATGAAATTGCCCGGCGGCGCAGCGTATGTGCCGTGCTACCGCGTGGTCACCTGACCACCGCGCTCCCACACAGGGGTTTGGGGTGAACTCAAAGCCTGCGAACACCCTGGAAATAACTGTGGGAGCGAGCCTGCTCGCGATAGCGGCGGTACATTCAGCATTGAGGCAAGCTGACCACCGCCATCGCGAGCAGGCTCGCTCCCACAGGGGGATTGGGGTGAACTCAAGCCTCCAAACAACCAGAAAATAACTGTGGGGGCCGGCAGTGGTTACAGGGCTGGATTCAGCCGCATCATCCCGGACTCATCCACCTTGACGCCAAGCCCGAGGTAATCCTGGACCTGCGCATGGGCAGTGGCGACCGGATGCACATGCGTCGCCGTCACCACCATCACGTCGGCTCCCGCTGCGTCGCCGGCCTGGATGCCGGCTTCGGCGTCTTCAAACACCAGGCATTCTTGCGGCGCCACCCGCAACCGTTCTGCGGCCAGCCGATAGCAGGCGGGGTTGGGCTTGCCGTCGCTCACGTCTTCGGCGGTGACCATCACCGCGGGGCGCGGGATCCCGGCCGCTTCCATACGGCGCAAGGCCAATGCCAGGGGCGCCGAGGTGACGATTGCCCATTGCGCAGGCGGCAGGCCTTTCAGGAACGCCAAGGCTCCGGGCACTTGCACCACGCCTTCGACGTCTTCGATTTCCTCCCGGGTAATCTGCGCGGCCTCGGCCTCGGCATTCACATCCGGCAGGCCCTGGCGAGCGATGGTGTCGATGGCGCGCACGCCGTGAATCGTCGGCAGGAACGACGCCACGTCCACACCGTGGCGCAGGGCCCAGCGGGTCCAGATCCGCTCGGCGGCGGCAATGGAATTGAGCAGCGTGCCATCCATGTCAAAAAGGAACGCGCGGTAAGCTCGGGTAGAGGGTAGCGATACAGGCATCGGAGACCTTGAGTGAGTCATGGCATTGCGGCCACTGTACCATCGCATCGGTCAATCTCTGCACATGATGCTCTCGCAAACCAACCCGACAACCCCTATCGCGAGCAAGCTCGCTCCCACATGGGATGCGCGCTCCCACACAGCGGGCATTGGCGTCGAGACCTGATGAGCAAACCGGAACATGGATTGGGTGGAGGCAACAAGC
>NZ_JAGGOF010000125.1 GCF_018614775.1 Pseudomonas fluorescens | reverse complement strand
GTGGGAGCGAGCTTGCTCGCGATGACGTCGGCACAATTGCGTCGACGCTGCCTGACACACCGCTATCGCGAGCAGGCTCGCTCCCACAGATTTGCCAGGCCACTCAAACAAGCGCATTGCCGTATGCGCTACCGGCCTTCTCCATCGTCGAATTGAGAAACGCGTCGCGCAGCGCATCCTCGATAAACTGCCAGGCCTCCTGCGCCGACGCATCCGGCCCCAAGTGGGTGAACATGTGATCGCAACCGGTGAACATCCGCTCCTTCACCGTCACACCGGCCTGGCGCAACTTCTCTGCGTAAGCCTCGCCTTCGGCGCGCAAGATGTCGTACTCGGCGGTGATCACTGTGGCCGCGGGCATCGCGCGCAACGCCTCAACCGTTGCCAGCAGCGGCGAAGCCAAGGGATTGCGCGCCTGATCGGGATCGCTCAGGTAGCAGCTGTTGAAAAAACGTACCAGGCCCGCACCGAGCAAGGGTTTCTCAAGGGGCGAAAGCTTCAACCCTGGATCTATCGCCAGGTCCAAGGCCGCGTAGTCGATGACCTGATGCACCACACGCAAGCGTTGATGCCCCCGCGCCAGGCTGGCCAGGCCGGTGGCCAGGTTGCCGCCCGCGCTGTGCCCGCCAACGGCCATGCACTGTGGGTCGATGCCCAGCGCCGCGGACTGATCGGCCAGCCACTCCAGCACCTCGAAGCTTTGCCTCAGCCCTGCGGGAAACGGATATTCGGGTGCCAGGACATAATCCAGATTGACCACCAGGCAACCGAGGTTGTGCGCCAGGCGGCGGCAGTAGCTGTCGTCATGCTCCGGCACGCCGGCGACGAAACCGCCGCCATGCAGGTTCAGGTACACCGGCATGGGTTCCCGGGACGGCGCAGTGGGCCAGTAGAACAATGCCCGCGCCGGCCCCCAGCCAGTCGGGATGAATCGCTCGTCGACCAGCCGTAGCGGATACTGCGCCGCGTCGTAGACGAACTTGCCTTTCATGCGCTTGGCAAAGGCGCGCAGCAGCTTGGCCTTGAGGGTTTGCAGCCTGTTCATGGTCACGCTCCCAAGCGGCTCAATGGGCCGTCAACAATTGATCCAGCAGGCCGTGAATCATCGGGCCGTAGGGTGCGCGCATCGCCAGGTTGGACTCACCGATCGGGCTCTGCACCACCACCGCCTTGGCATGGCTGAACGTCCGGAAACCATAGACACCATGATAGGCGCCCATGCCGGCGTGACCGACTCCGCCAAATGGCAGCGCTTCGAACAACACATGGCTCATGACGTCATTGATCACCACCCCACCCGAGGTCGTGCGCTCCAGCACCTGCTGACGTTCAGCGGCGTCCTCGCCAAAGTAATAGGCTGCCAACGGCCTTGGCTGTTCGTTGACGTAGTCGATCGCCGTGGCGAAATCCCGGTAGGTCTTGATCGGCAACAGCGGACCGAAGATCTCCTCGCGCAGCACCTGCATCTGCTCGTTGGGATTGAGCACCAGGGTCGGGGCGATCTTGCGGGTCTGGCGATCGCTCAGGTCTTCCTGCGCCGGGTTGATCTCGATCAGCCGTGCGCCTTTGGCATGGGCATCGACGAGGTAACCTTGCAGACGAGCGAAATTGCGCGGGTTGATGATGGAGGTGTAATCCGGGTTATCCAGCAATGTGGGGTACAGGGCACTGACAAAACGCACCGCCTCGGCGACAAACGCCTCCAGCCACTCTTCCGGCAGCAGCACATAGTCGGGCGCCAGGCAGATCTGTCCGGCGTTCAAGGTCTTCACCGTCAGCACCCGCTGGACCACGGTCGCCAGATCGGCACTGCGCGAAACCAGCACCGGCGACTTGCCGCCCAACTCGAGGGTCACCGGCACGAGATTGTCCGAGGCCGCTCGCATGATGTGCCGCGCCACGGCCGTTCCCCCGGTAAAGATCAGGTGGTCGAAAGGCTGCCCACTGAACAACGCGCCGACCTCTGCACCACCCAGCACCGTGGTCAGTTCGCGCTCGTCGAAATAATGGGCGATCAACTCGGCGAGCAACGCCGAGGTGCGAGGGGTCAACTCCGAAGGCTTGAGCATGGCCCGGTTACCGGCCGCGAAGATGCTTGCCAGGGGCCCGAAGGCCAGCACGATAGGGAAGTTCCAGGGGCTGATCACGCCCACCACGCCCAACGGCTGATAATCGACCCGCGCCTCGCAACCGGCAAACGGTGCAGGATGCGCCTCGGACTGCATCCACTCGGCCATGTGCTCTCGGCAATGCTTGAGGCTGGCCACGGAACCTGCGATATCCGTCAGCAGCGTCTGTTCGCGGCTGCGGTTGCCGAAATCCGCGGATATTGCCGTGACGAGGGCTTCGCGGTTATCCAGCAACAGGGCAATCGCCCGGTCGAGGCGGTCGCGGCGTAGCGCCAGGCTGGCGGGTCCCTCGTCCAGGTGGGCCCGTTTCATCCGCGCGAGCGCCGCAGCGAGTTGTTCGGCGCTGACCGCCGCATCGTGGTGACCGAGAATGCTCATGGCGTGAATTCCTGCTGATTGAATTGTTATAAGTCAGTACTAAATGCCCGGCGAGTCAGGCATCTCTGCCGCTTCGCCGGATGAGTATGACAAAAAACAAGACAAAGGAAACCATTAAGTTTCCTAACTTAACAGCACGACCATGAGCGATAAGGCCCAGGAACTATTGGTTTCAACGATAAGCGAAGGTAGCAACCCATAGAGAAGCTGCCCGGCGATGAGAACATCTCAAGGCTTCTGGAAAAGAGGGAAAAACTGATAACTGATTATTTTTATTAACTAAAAGCATCGCTCAGCTGTGAGGGCCAACCCAGTCCCGCAGGATTGAGAGCGGCCGACGTGCTACGGATTTTCAGCCGCAGCCTCCCGCGACCGCCCTGCCGGTGTCTGCAGATACAGCGAAAGCACACACCAAGCCCCCTCGCCATGCTGAAGGGGCTGTGCATATTCGCGTTTCCCACGCTACCAAAGCGTCATCGTGTAGCTGACGATCAGGCGGTTTTCATCCAGGTCATTGCCAAAGTTCGAGCGCACCGAAGCATTGCGCCATTTCACCCCCAGCCCTTTCAGCGTCCCGTCTTGCACCACGTAGGCAATGTCGGTGTTGCGCTCCCATTCCTTGCCCTCACCGGGGGCGGCTCGTTGCACGTTGTCGCCGCAAATGTAGCGGGTCATGAAGGTCAGCCCCGGTACGCCCAGTGCTGCAAAATTGTAGTCATAACGGGCCTGCCATGAGCGCTCGTCAATGTTGGCGAAGTCGCCGATCTGCACGAAGTTGACCAGGTACGGATCGCTGCGACTGATGTACGGAAAAGGATCGTCGCCGCTCATGCGTTGGTAACCCAGGCCCAGCGCATGGCCTGCGAGGCTGTAAGTGAACAACGCGCCGAACGCCTGGTTGTCCAGATTGCGGAAGTTGCCGTCCCCGGTGCTGCGCGAATAGCGCACGTCACTCTTGAGCGACTGGCCGGCCCCCAAATCCAGGGTATGAACAAAGCCGAGGTAGTGTTGCTGGTAGATGTCCTCCAGCTTGCCGTAGCGGTATTGCGCCGTGAGATTGGGCAGGAACTGGTAATCCGCGCCGGCGAACTGGAATTTATCGCTGTTGCCACCGATGCGGTTGGCGGTCATGTCCTGGTAATCGGTGGAGTCGACGAAGTTGATTTGCGTGAGTTGCCCGCCGGTCAGCTTCAAATGGTCGATCTCCTGCACGCTCGCCAGCCCGCCCTTGAAGGTGCCCGGCAACAGGCGCGTGTCGTTGGAGCTCACCACCGGGTCCTTGATTTGCAGCGTCCCCAGCTTCAAGGTGCTGTTGGACACGCGTACTTTGGCGGTCAGGTCCAGTTCGCCATAACGGTCTTGGGAACCGCCCGACAGATCCGCCGGCAACAGATTGGTACCCGCCGTCCCGCCACCGGAGTCCAGCTTGAAACCGGCCATGCCCAAAGCATCCAGGCCGAACCCCACGGTCCCGGCGGTGTAGCCCGACTCCATGCGCAGCAGGAAGCCTTGCGCCCACTCTTCAGCCTTGTCCCGCGCGCCTTCCTGGCGAAAGTCGCGATTGAAATAGAAGTTGCGAGCCTCCAGGCTGCCTTTGCTGTCGGCGATGAAATCCGCATGGGCGGCCGGCACACCGATCAGGCTCAAGCTGATCAACGTACCGAATGGGGTGAAGGTGAGATGTCGCATGCGTGCTCCTTTTCCGGACGCGAACGAAGCCGCTAGGAGCGTCCGATGTTTTTATTGTGAAGGCGCTGTAGTGAGAAACGGACGCAGTGGCCTGCGTCGTGGAGCGGATTCTTCGGGTCGGAGTTCACCAGCGTCAAACGGGAAAAAAGCCCAGTCGGACATAAGAAAATTTGATGCCCGCATCGGTCGGTTCTGGAGTAACAATTGCAACCATAAGAACGACAAGTGCCAAGAGAACCCACATGAACCTCAAATTCCTCGAAACCTTCGTCTGGGTCGCCCGGCTGCAAAGCTTCAGCCTCACTGCCGAGAAAATGTTCAGCACCCAGGCGGCGATCTCCAGTCGCATCGCCTCGTTGGAGGAAGAGCTGGGCCTGCGCCTGTTCGTGCGCGATTCGCGCGGGGTGACGCTGACGCCCGAGGGCTTCAAGGTGCTCGACTACGCCGAGCAGATGCTTGAGGTGCAGCGCGCATTGAAGCAGTCATTGGACACCAGCAGCCCGCAGCAGGGCCTGGTGCGCATTGGCGTGATGGACACGGTGATCCACACCTGGCTCAGTCCGCTGATGTCGATGCTGATGCAGGCCTTTCCCGCCGTTGAAATCGAAATCACCGCCGACGCTGCGCGCAACCTCTGCGAGCAGTTGCAAAAGGGTTATCTGGACATCGCATTCCAGACTGATCCGGTCCGCCACGAAAGCGTGCGTAACCTCGAATTGGCGCACTATCCCATGCATTGGGTGGCCGCCAGCCAGTCGATCTACGCCCGTCCCTATGCCTCGCTGGTAGAAATGGCCAGCGAACGCATCATCACCTTCGTCAAGCACTCACGCCCGCACCAGGATGTGCTCAACCTGCTGTACGCCCACGGAGTCGGTGCACCGCGCGTCAGTTGCGTCAACTCGGTGTCGGCCATGACCCGGTTGATTCGTGACGGCTTCGGCATCGGCGCCTTGCCGGCCGCCCTCGTGGCCAAACCCCTGGCCAGCGGCGAGCTGATTATCCTGGAACCCGGCACCGCCCTGCCCCAGCTCGACGTCGTGGCCTCCTGGCGCGCCGGCGTAGGCCTGGAATTGATCGAGAGCATCGTCCAGATGAGCCGCCAGGTGGTCAGCCAATACGCCATTGATGTCGGCCCGCAGCGCATGGTCGCGGCACCGGGCCTGGACGGTCATAAGATTTAGTTGTCCGTGGGTACCAGGATTCCTTGTTGGACGTCATCGCCAGGGCGCTCTAAAAAAGAGCCAAGAACCCCTGGAGATATCGCGATGAGTCAACCCGTTCTGTCCTTTGAACAGCTTCGCCAGTGCGACCCGCTCGCCCTGCGCCAGCGCATCGCCGCCGGCCAGTACCACGGCCATACCAGCGGCTTGGGCCAGGGTCGGGTGCAAGCCAATATCGTGATGTTGCCCGGTGATTGGGCCAATGAGTTCCTGCGCTACTGCACCCTCAATCGACAGGCCTGCCCGCTCCTCGACGTGACCGAGCCCGGGGATCCGTTCTTTCGCAACCTGGGCGTACCCATCGACATCCGCCATGAAGTGCCCCGCTACCGGGTCTATCGCCACGGCGAGCTGAGCGAAGAGCCGCTGGACATCGAGCACCTGTGGCAGGACGATCTGGTCGCCTTCGCCCTGGGCTGCTCGTTCTCATTCGAACAACCGCTGCTGGAAGCCGGCATTCACCTCAGGCACATTGACCTGGGCCGCAATATCGCAATGTTCAGGACCAACATCGACACACGCCCGACCGCCCGCCTGTCTGGAAAAATGGTCGTGACCATGCGACCGCTGAAGGCCGCGGCGGCGATCCAGGCGATCCAGATCACCGGGCGCATGCCCAATGTCCATGGGGCGCCGGTGCACATCGGAGACCCGTCACTGATCGGCATCCACGCCTTGGACAAACCGGATTACGGCGACGCCGTGCCCGTCGAGGCGGACGAGATCCCGGTGTTCTGGGCCTGTGGCGTGACGCCTCAATCGGTGGTCCAGGCCTCGCGTCCACCGCTGTGCATCACCCATGCGCCGGGTTGCATGCTGGTGACGGATCTGTGGAACCGTGATTTATAAGCCTCCAATAAGCTTTCTCAACCTGTTAGGGATAGACGATGAACACCGCTCGGCAATCGATTCAAGCGTACATCCAGGCCAAGGATGGTAACCGCCCTCACCTGCTGGAACGGGCCTTTGTGGCGGATGCGGTCCTCGACATGGTCGTGCGCACGGGCGCCATTTCGTTTCCCGACCACGTCGAAGGCCGTACCGCCATCGGCGACGTGCTGGTCAGTCGCTTCGGCCAGACCTTCGAAAACGTCTACACGTTTTGCCTGGGCGCGCCACCGGCTGCGGACGCCGAAGCGTTCCAGTGCAAATGGCTGGTGGCGATGTCGGACAAGCACAGTGGCGAGGCGCGTGTTGGCTGCGGTCTGTATGACTGGCAGTTCCATCCGGAATCGAAACGGGTCCAGCGACTGACGATCACCCTCGAGCACATGAAAACCCTGCCGGCTTCCGATCTGCCGAGGATCATGGCCTGGGTATCGCCGCTGGACTATCCCTGGTGCAGCCTTGACGCTGCCATGAGGGAGGTGCCGGACGTAAGCGAGCTTCAAGACGTGATCCAGTACCTGGATAACCTGCGGCCATAACCCTTCAAGGAATCGCCCCCAGTGAACATCAAGTTCCTCGAAACCTTCGTCTGGGTCGCCCGCCTGAAGAGCTTTCGCCTGACGGCGGAAAAGTTGTTCACCACCCAGGCGTCCGTCTCCAGCCGCATCGCCGCCCTGGAGGATGAGATGGGCGTACGCCTGTTCGTGCGTGACGCCAAAGGGGTGTCGCTGACTTCCGAAGGCCAGCGGGTACTGGAATATGCCGAGCGCATCATGGACACCATGCAAAGCATGAAGGCGGTGATCAAGGATCCGCGCCAGGTGCGCGGGCGGATCCGCATTGGTGCCATGGACACCGTCATCCACACCTGGCTGAGTCCGCTGGTGACGCGCCTGATGGCGTGCTACCCGGCGCTGGAAATCGAACTGTCAGCGGACACCGCTAGCAACCTGTGCTCGCAGTTGGAAAAGGGCTATCAGGACATCATTTTCCAGACCGACATCCTGCGCCTCGACAGCGTTCGCAATGCACTGCTGACGCGCTATCCGATGCATTGGGTGGTGCGCACCGGTTCGCTCTATGACCGGCCCTATGCGTCGCTGGAGGACCTGTCCCAGGAACGCATCGTCACGTTTTCGCGCAATTCCCGACCTCACCAGGACATCCTTAACCTGCTGCACTCAGCCAACATCGTCTCGCCGCGCATCAATTGTGTGAACTCGGTGTCGGCGATCACTCGCCTGGTTCGCGATGGTTTCGGCATCGGCGCCATGCCGGCGGCGCTCGTGCTGGGTGAGTTGGCCCAGGGCACGCTGAAGCGGGTGGACGGCGTGCCCTTGCCAGCGGTGATGGACATCGTTGCCAGTTGGCGCACCGGGGCAGGCATGGAGCGGGTGGAAGACATTGTCAGCCTGACCCGGAATGTGGTCGAAGAGTTTGTCGCTGGGCTGCCTGCGGATTGCCGCCTGGACGCGGGTTAGGCTCGCGCGCTGTCCCCCCTGAGGGAGCGAGCTTGCTCGCGATGGCGGTGGGTCAGCCAACAATAGCGCCAGCTGGCTCGGCCTCTTCGCGAGCAAGCTCGCTCCCACGGATTTGTTGTACCTCCCTGCTAAACACCTGCAACCGCCGGCTGTCAGTGAATTGCAATATCCCGGACTTAATCTGGTCTGAGCGCACGGCGGCGAACTGCTGGATGTGCCAATGGTCCAGGGAGTCCGCCATGAAAATCAGTGTATTCGGAAGTGGTTACGTAGGCTTGGTGCAAGCCGCTGTGTTGGCTGAGGTGGGCCACGATGTGGTGTGCATGGACGTTGACGAACAGAAGGTCGAGCACTTGCGCCAGGGCCTGGTGAGTATCTTCGAGCCCGGGTTGGCGGCGTTGGTGCGTGAGGGGCTGGAGGCCGGGCGGTTGCATTTCACTGGCGACGAGCAGTTCGCCGTGCAGCATGGTCAGGTGCTGTTTATCGCGGTCGGCACGCCTTCCAGGGACGATGGCTCGGCTGATTTGAGCCAGGTCATGGCCGTTGGGGAAGCCGTCGCCCGCTACCGTGAGCAGCCGCTCATCCTGGTGGAAAAGTCCACCGTGCCGGTGGGCACCGGCGATGTGCTGCGGGCGCATATCGACAAATGCCTGCTCAAGGCCGGGCGCCTGTTGCAGTTCGATATCGTGTCCAACCCGGAATTCCTCAAGGAAGGCTCGGCGGTTGCCGATTGCCGGCGCCCGGATCGCATCGTGATCGGCTGCGAGCGTGATGAAGTCCGCGAAACCATGCGCGACCTTTATGCCCCGTTCAATCGCAACCACGACCGGGTGCTGTTCATGGACCTGCGCAGCGCCGAGCTGACCAAATACGCCGCCAACGGCATGCTGACGACGAAGATCAGCTTCATCAACCAGATCGCCGAACTGGCCGAGCACCTGGGGGCCGACATCGAGTCGGTGCGCCTGGGCATCGGCGCCGATTCGCGCATCGGCTATCACTTCATCTACCCGGGTTGCGGCTACGGTGGCTCGTGCTTTCCCAAGGACATGCGCGCCCTGATCCACAGCGCTGAACAGGCACACTGTTCCAGCGACCTGCTGCAAGCGGTGGAATCGATCAACCGGCGGCAGAAGCACAAGCTGTTCGAACGCATCAATGCGTTCTTTAAGGGTGACTTGCGCGGCAAGACCTTCGCCCTGTGGGGCCTGGCGTTCAAGCCCAACACCGATGACATGCGCGATGCACCGAGCCGTACCCTGCTTGAAGCTCTTTGGGCCGCCGGTGCCAGTGTCCGTGCGTTTGACCCGGAGGCCATGCAGCAAACCCAGCTACTCTACCCCAACGAATCGAAACTCATGCTGATGGGCACGCCGGAATCGGTGTTGCCGGGCGCCGATGCGTTGGTCATCTGCACCGAATGGCAGCCCTTCAAGGCGCCAGACTTCGACTTGATCCAGCAGCGGCTCAAGGCTCCGGTGATTTTCGACGGCCGTAACCTGTATGACCCCGAACGCATGGCGGATAAAGGCTTCACCTATTTTCCGATGGGGCGCGGACAATCACGGGACTTGCCCATCGCCGAGCAAACCTGGTTTCAAGCCTCCAAAAGTGCGTGAAGCACTTAACCTCAAAAATAATGCACTCAAGCCTCATTAATATGAATTTGTAAGCGCCGGTGGTGAACGGCACACTGTGCGCCGTTCCTCCCCCAACTGTTGGAACACTTAAAGGGCTTTCAGGGATATCCTCGTAAGCCCCTTTTTTTGTTCGTGTTCTGGATCTGTGCTTAATGCTTTCTCGCTGGTTCCCCGCAGCTATCAATACCCGTCCTACCGAATGGAGCCGCGCCGCGATCGGCATGGCGTTGGGAACGATGTTCAGTGTCTGGCTCTGCGGCCAGGTGTTTGGCCTCCAGGTGGCGCAACACATGATTGGCCCACTCGGCGCCTCGGCCGTGCTGTTGTTCGCGGTGTCTTCGGGCGCCCTGGCCCAGCCCTGGTCGATCTTCGGTGGCTATCTCTGTGCGTCGGTCGTGGCCTTGCTGGTGGCCCATGTCCTGGGCCGCACGCTGGGCAGCGCCTGCCTGGCGGCCGGCATGGCGTTGGTGTTGATGTGCTGGTTGCGGTGTGTGCACCCACCCGCGGGCGCGGTGGCGGCGACGCTGGTGCTGGCCGACCCGTCCATGATTGCCCTGGACTGGCAGGCCGTCGGTGTCGCGATGCTGGCCGGCTCCGGCCTGCTGGTCTTTGCCCTGGCCTACAACAACCTGACCCGGGTGCGCTACCCCAAGCGCGCCAGCGAGCCGGTGGCCGTCATCCCGGCCGACCATCCTCCCGTCGACCGGCAGGCCATCACCGCCGAAGACTTGAAGCTGGCCCTGGCGGAAATGGAGGCCTTCTACGACGTCACGCCCGAGGATCTTGAACAATTGATCCACGCCAGCGAGCGCTATGCCAAGCGTCGTAGCATCACGGAGGTGCTGTCGGGTCGCGGATGATCCCGTGGCTGCTATAAATATGCAGAAAGGACCTGCACGTATGCCGGTTGTGCAGTGCAAATTTGCACTGGTAGGATCCCGTCCGGATACGCGCAAAAAAATGCGTAAGAACAATAAAAGCAGGGAGTTAGCGATGACAGCTCAGGTTTCATCACAGGCCGGCGGAACCGTCGCAGCCCAGGTTTATGACGTGCTGGTCGAGGTTCGCAACCACATTGGCCACTTGACCCTGAACCGCCCTGCCGGCCTCAATGCGCTCACCCTCGGCATGGTGCGCAGCTTGCAGCAACAGCTCGATCGCTGGGCCGTCGATCCGCAGGTTCGCGCCGTGGTCCTGCGGGGCGCCGGCGACAAGGCCTTTTGCGCCGGCGGCGATATCCGTACGCTGTACGACAGCCACAAGCAGGGCGACACCCTGCATGAAGATTTCTTCGTCGAGGAATATGCCCTCGACCTGACGATCCATCGCTACCGCAAACCGGTCCTTGCCCTCATGGACGGCTTCGTCCTGGGCGGTGGCATGGGGTTGGTGCAAGGCGCCGACCTGCGGGTCGTGACCGAACGCAGCCGCCTGGGCATGCCGGAAGTCGCCATCGGTTACTTCCCGGATGTCGGTGGCAGTTATTTCCTGCCGCGCATTCCCGGTGAGCTGGGCATCTACCTGGGGGTCAGTGGCGTGCAGATCCGCGCCGCCGACGCGTTGTACTGCAAATTGGCCGACTGGTACCTGGACAGCCGTAAGATCGAGCAGCTCGACGAGCGTCTCGATCGGCTGGAATGGCACGACACGCCGCTGAAAGATTTGCAGAGCCTGCTGGCAAAACTCGCTGTGCAGCAGCTCCCCGCGCCGCCCCTGGCCGACCTGCGCCCGGCCATCGATCACTTCTTTGCCCTGTCCGATGTGCCGAGCATGGTCGAGCAGTTGCGAGAAGTCACGGTTGCCAACAGCCATGACTGGGCGGTCAAGACCGCCGAGCTGCTGGAAACCCGCTCCCCGCTGGCAATGGCTGTGACCCTGGAGATGCTCCGTCGCGGCCGGCATTTGAGCCTGGAGAACTGTTTTGCCCTGGAGCTGCACCTGGACCGGCAATGGTTCGAACGCGGTGACCTGATTGAAGGCGTGCGCGCCTTGCTGATCGACAAAGACAAGAATCCACGCTGGAACCCACCTACGTTGCAAGCGCTGGACGCCCAGCAGGTAGCGAGTTTCTTCGACGGCTTCGACGACCACGGGAACTGAGCCATGCACGACCTCGAACTGACCGAAGAACAAGTGATGATCCGCGACATGGCCCGGGACTTTGCCCGAGGTGAAATCGCGCCCCATGCCCAGGCCTGGGAAAAAGCCGGCTGGATCGATGACGGCCTCGTGGCGAAGATGGGCGAACTGGGCCTGTTGGGAATGGTGGTACCGGAAGAATGGGGCGGCACCTACGTCGACTACGTGGCCTACGCCCTGGCGGTGGAAGAGATTTCCGCCGGCGATGGCGCCACCGGGGCGCTGATGAGCATCCATAACTCGGTGGGCTGTGGCCCGGTGCTGAATTTCGGCACCGATGAGCAGAAAAAGACCTGGCTGGGCGACCTCGCCAGCGGCCAGGCCATTGGCTGCTTCTGCCTGACCGAACCCCAGGCCGGCTCCGAAGCCCACAACCTGCGCACCCGCGCCGAATTGCGCGATGGCCAATGGGTGATCAATGGCGCCAAGCAGTTCGTCAGCAACGGCAAGCGGGCGAAACTGGCGATTGTGTTTGCCGTGACGGACCCGGATCTGGGCAAGAAAGGCATTTCGGCGTTTTTGGTGCCCACCGATACGCCGGGGTTCATCGTCGACCGCACCGAACACAAGATGGGCATCCGTGCCTCGGACACCTGCGCCGTGACCTTGAGCAACTGCGCCATTCCCGAAGCCAATCTGCTGGGCCCACGGGGCAAAGGCCTGGCAATTGCCCTCTCCAACCTCGAAGGCGGCCGCATCGGCATCGCCGCGCAGGCTTTGGGCATCGCCCGCGCCGCGTTCGAGGCGGCCCTGGCTTACTCGCGGGATCGGGTGCAGTTTGACAAACCTATTGGCGAACACCAGAGCATCGCCAACCTGCTGGCCGACATGCACACCCGCCTCAATGCCACCCGCCTGCTGATCCTCCATGCCGCCCGGTTGCGCAGCGCCGGCAAACCCTGCCTGTCAGAAGCCTCCCAGGCCAAGCTGTTCGCCTCGGAAATGGCCGAAAAGGTGTGCTCCTCGGCCATACAGATCCATGGCGGCTACGGTTATCTTGAGGACTATCCGGTAGAGCGCTACTACCGAGATGCGCGAATCACCCAGATCTACGAAGGCTCCAGCGAAATCCAGCGCATGGTCATCGCCCGGGAGCTGAAGCACTACCTGGTGTGACGGCTGAAAAGCATCGCGAGCAGGCTCGCTCCCACAGGGTTCCG
>NZ_JAGGOF010000124.1 GCF_018614775.1 Pseudomonas fluorescens | reverse complement strand
TTCTTTGGGTGAAAGCTTTCGCGGCGGGCTTCCGAGCGGGGGTGGGCGTGAGCCGCCGGGGTAACTGGGACAGTTTGGGCGGGGGGGAAACCGGCTGGCTGCACGTTGCGAGTCTTGCCTCAATACCTGCCAGTCAAGACAAGACCTGTGGGAGCCTAGCTTGCTCGCGATAGGTCCGTCGCAATCGCGAGCAAGCTATGCTCCCACGGGTCTTCGCCGTTTGAGCCTTAACTGACTGGCCTGCGCAGCAAATAGGTATCCATGATCCACCCATTCGCCTGCCGCGCGGCCCTGCGGGTGCTTTCGATCTCATCGGCTACATCCCCCAACCGGCCGCTGATCAGGATTTCATCCGGCATCCCGACATAGGCCCCCCAGTAAATCCGCGTATCCGGATCACTCACCTGCCGATACGCATCCTCGGCATCCAGCATTACCACCACATTGGCCGCGTCACTCACGTGCCCGGCCGCCAAGCGCCGTCCGGTGGTGATTTCCAATGCACCGCCGATGCTGTTCAGCGGGACTTTGTGCCGGGCCGCGAGGGCCTGGACACTGCTGATTCCGGGGATCACCTCGAACTCGAAGGCACAGCGACCCGCGTCGAGAATCGCCTGCAGGATGCGCACGGTGCTGTCGTACAACGATGGATCGCCCCACACCAGGAAACCACCGCGCTCCCCGTCGGACAATTCGTCATTGATCAACCGTTCGAAGGTCGCCTGTTTCGCGCGATTAAGGTCCTCGACGCTGGCCGCGTAATCCAGCTCGCCGCGTTGACGTTCGGGGCTGTCGGTTTCGACAAAACGGTAAGGATGATCGGTGATGTAGCGTTGGCAGATGTCCCGGCGCAGGTCCAACAGCGTGTCCTTGGCCGGGCCCTTGTCCATGAGAAAGACCACGTCCACCCGATTCAGGGCCTTCACCGCCTGCATCGTCAGGTGGTCCGGATCGCCGGCCCCCATGCCGATCACCGACAATTGCTTCATAACGACGCCCCCCGGCCGGGGCCCTGGGTGCGCAATCGCCACACACCGTTGAAGCGCAGCTCGACGGCGGACAGCGGCTCGATGTCGATCCGGTTGAAGGCCGCGGGACAGCCCAAGGCCTGGACCAGCGCCGCGCGAATCACAAAAGGATGGGTGACGGCCAGCCAATGTCCCGGCTGGGCCTGCAGACTCGCCAGCCAGTCGCCGACACGGCGGCACAAACCGGTAACAGACTCGCCGCCATGGGGCGCCGCGTCAGGATCGTCGAGCCAGGTTTGCAAGGATTGCCCTTCGGTCTTGAGCAACTGGTCGATGGACAAACCGCGCCAGCGCCCAACGTCGCAATCGGCCAGGGCCTGGATCACCTGGGGTTCGTCGCCAAACAACGCGGCGGTCTGGCGGGCGCGCAGTTCCGGTCCGCAGAGCAGTTGCCGGGCGTCCCGGTACTGATCGGCGACGCCTGGACGCTGCGCCAACCAATCGGCCTCCACCGACTCATCCAGGCTAAAGCGCGCCTGCTTCTGGGCGACGGTGCGGGCGTGGCAGATCAGGGTCAAACGAGTGGCTTGCACACTGAGGTCTCATACAATCAAAAAAGGTCTTGGCCGGGATATTCAGCTTTTATTTGTACAGCACCTTATACGAAATCAAATAACCGAGACAAAACGGCGCAATTTCCTACACAACTTGAAGCATTGACTGACATATCGGTTCAAGCCACTCAAAGCCATGTCCTACAGGGGTTTCGCACCAACTTCGACCATTTTAAACGTAACGTAAAAAGCGCTGGACATGTAGCACCAGCTACATAAATACTATTTTCAGGAGTTATGAAAGAAATCCAACACCATCCTCGCAAGGAGCACGGATGCCGCCTCTCAGAGACCTGATCACCGATCCCGGCCTGATATTGACGCCGTCGGAACGCAAGGTCGTACGTGCCCTGCTTGATCACTACCCGCGTAACGGCCTGGGGCCGATGTCGCGCCTGGCGGACCACGCCGGTGTCAGCGATCCGACCATCGTGCGGCTGGTGAAAAAACTCGGCTTTGGCGGCTATGCCGAATTCCAGGAGGCGCTGCTCAGTGACATGGATCATCGCCTGCGCTCCCCCCGTACCCTGTTGCAACCGCGGGCCAAATTGCAGCAAGGCGATACCTGGAGCCAGTACCTGGCGGTCAGCCAACGCAACCTCAACGACACCCAGGCCCTGACCCAGCCGGAAGACGTACGCATCCTCGTGCAGTGGCTGCTGGACAGCCGCCATCAAGTGCATTGTTTCGGCGGGCGCTTCAGCCGTTTCCTCGCCGACTACCTGCTCACTCACCTGCGCCTGCTGCGCGCCGGCTGTTTTGCCCTGGAGGACAACGCCCAATTGCCCGACCGACTGTTCGACGTACAGCGCCAGGACGTGGTGCTGATCTTCGATTATCGGCGCTACCAAGCCCAGGCCCTGCGGGTGGCGAGCGCCGCCAAGGAGCGACACGCCCGGGTCGTGCTGTTCAGCGACGTCTACGCTTCGCCCTTGCGCGAACTGGCCGACCTGATCATCAGCGCGCCAGTGGAGTCGGTCTCGGCGTTCGACAGCCTGGTACCGGCACTGGCTCAGGTCGAGGCACTGGTCGCTTGCCTGACGCTGCAATGTCCTGACCTGGCCGAACGCCTGGATGGTATCGATGCCTTGCGCACGGAATTCAACACGCACCTGTTGGAGGAAAAATAAGGATGTTCTCGCTCCCCCACCGCTCGCCCCGGGATCTGCCATTCGCCCGAAACCACACGGCCTTGCTGCTGGTGGACATGCAACGCGCCTGGCTGGAACCCCAGTTCGATGCCCATCTGCACAGCCCCGAGGCCGACTACTTCATCCGCCGCGCCCGCCAGCAGGTGATTCCCAACCAGCAGCGCCTGCTCGCTGCGATGCGCGCAGCGCAGCACAACGTGTTGCACACCCACATCGAAAGCCTCACCGCCGATGGCCGCGACCGTTCCCTGGATCACAAACTGTCGGACATGCACCTGCCCAAGGGCAGTCCCGAAGCGCAGATCATCGCCGAGCTGGCGCCGTTGGAAAACGAGATCGTGCTGCCGAAGACGTCCTCCGGGGTGTTCAATTCCACCAACATCGACTACGTGCTGCGCAATCTTGAAACCCGTCACCTGATCATCGCCGGTATCGTCACCGACCAATGCGTCGACATGGCGGTGCGGGACGCCGCCGACCGCGGCTACCTGGTCACCCTGGTAGAAGACGCCTGTGCCACCTACACCGAACAACGGCACCTGGCATGCCTGAATGCCATCAAGGGCTATTGCTGGATCACCGACACCGACACGGTGCTCGGTCGCTTGCTGGAGCTGCAGCCATGAGCCGCCTCGATACGGCGGCGCGCCTGTCCCCGTTGCCGGTGACGACGCTGGTGAGCACCGACCTGATCGGTGTGACCCGCGGGCGCTCGTTTCCCAGCGATGAGCTGCCTCACTACGTCACCGCCGGGTGTGGCTGGGTGCCGGCCAACAGCGCGCTGACGCCCCAGGACATAATCGCGTCGGGCAACCCGTGGGGCGCCTATGGCGACTTGCGGCTGGTGCCAGACCTGTCGAGCCGGGTGACCATCAACAATGGGCCTGACCCCGAGGCGCCGGTCCTGGACTTCATCCATTGCGACGTGCGCGAAACCGACGGCCGGCCGTGGGGCGCCTGCCCGCGCACGCTGTTGCATGACGAGGTCGAGCGTTATCGCACCGAGCTGGGCTTGCAGATCTTCGCCGCGTTCGAGCATGAGTTCAGCCTCAAGACCACGCCGGCCCTACCCGATCGCCTGGCCTTCAGCCTCCAGGCCCAGCGCCAGCAGGCCGGGTTCGCCGGATGGTTGCTCAGTGCCCTGCGCGCTGGCGGCGTCGAGCCGGAAATGTTCCTGCCCGAATACGGCCAGCATCAATACGAAATCACCTGCCGCCCGACCCTGGGCGTGGCCGCTGCTGATCGCGCGGTCAATGTGCGGGAAATCACCCGCGAGATTGCCCGGCAGATGGACCTGGACGTCAGCTTCGCGCCCAAGACCTCGGCAACTGCCGTGTGCAACGGCGTGCATCTGCACCTGAGCCTGCAGGACCTGCGCGGCGATCCCGTGTTGCACGACGTGGCCAGCAGCAACGGTTTGTCCAGCCTCGGCCAGCATTGGGCCGCCGGCGTGTTGCACTACCTGCCGGCGCTGTGCGCCTTGACCGCGCCGACCCCGGTGTCCTACGAACGCTTGCAACCCCATCACTGGAGCGCGTCCTACGCCTGCCTCGGACAGCGCAACCGCGAAGCGGCGCTGCGGATCTGCCCGACAGTGAGCCTGGGTGGCAAGCCGGTAGCGACCCAGTACAACCTGGAGTTCCGCGCCATGGACGGCTCCGCCTCGCCGCACCTGGCAATGGCGGCGCTGTTGATCGCCGGGCGGCTGGGCATCGAGGAGCGCCTTGTGCTGAACGCCGTGACCGATGAAATACCCGATGAGCTGGATGAAACACACCGCCGCGAACGTGGCATTATCGCCCTGCCAACGACCCTGGCCCAGGCACTGCAATGCCTGCGTCACAGCGGGGCGCTGCTCGAAGCCCTGCCCGGCCCGCTGGTCGAAACCTACCTCGCCTTGAAGGCCCAGGAGCTGGCCTTGACCCAGGCGTTGTCACCCGCCGAGCGTTGTGAACACTATGCGCGAATCTATTGAATGTGCGGAATCGGGGCTCTACACCGAGCCGGCCTTTCGGTTGCTGAGGGAGGAGTCCGAGCACCCGTTGCTGCTGGTGTGCGAACACGCCAGCCGGTTCATTCCCGCGGCGCTGAACGACCTGGGCCTGGATGAAACCGCCTCCCGGGAACACATCGCCTGGGACATCGGCGCCCTGGCCCTGGCCGAACGCTTGTCCGAAACCCTGGGGGCGACCTTGCTGTCGGCGCGCTATTCACGGCTGCTGATCGACCTGAACCGCCCGCTTCACGTGGCGGACAGCATCCCGCTGCAAAGCGAGATCTACCAGGTCCCGGGTAACCAATCCCTCGACGAAGCCACCCGCTTGTACCGCCAGCAGTGCCTGTACCAGCCCTTTCACGATCGCTTGCGGGCGCTGATCGACCGCCGCCTGGCCGACAACCGGCCGGTGCGGGTGGTGGGTATCCACAGTTTCACCCCGGTGTTCTACGGCCAACCGCGCGCGCTGGAAGCAGGCGTGCTGTTCGGTGAAGCCCGGGACTATGCCCAGCGCATCGTCGACGGGCTGGCCCGGCATTCCCTGCGGGTGGCCGGCAACCAGCCTTACAAGATCAACCCGTTGAGCGACATGACCGTCCCGGTGCACGGCGATGGCCGCGGCCTGGACTCGGTGTTGATCGAAGTGCGCAACGACCTGCTGCGCAGCCCCGAAGCGGTACGGACCTGGAGTGCGTACCTGGCGCCGCTGCTGTAGGAAAACAGCGATCAGTTTTAAGCGGCAAGCGGCAAGTAAAGACAAGAGCAATCCCACACACAGCTGAAAAGGAGAACGGCTCATGAGTATTGAGGCATTTGGCTACAAACAGGAGTTGAAACGCAGCCTGTCGCTGACCGACCTGGTGGTGTACGGGATGATTTTCATGATCCCCATTGCACCGTTCGGTGTGTATGGCTACGTGAACACCGAGGCGCCGGGGATGGTGCCACTGGCGTACATCATCGGCATGGTGGCGATGCTGTTCACGGCATTGAGCTACGGCAGCATGGCCCGGGCCTTTCCGGTGGCGGGCTCGGTCTATTCCTACGCGCAACGGGGGCTTAACCCGCACGTCGGCTTCATCGCCGGCTGGCTGATGCTGCTCGACTACCTGCTGATTCCGCCACTGCTGTATGTCTACGCGGCCATGGCGCTGAATCATTTGTACCCGGACATCCCCAAGGTTGGTTTCATCCTGGCGTTTCTGCTGAGCGCGACCTTCGTCAACCTGCGGGGCATTACCTTCACCGCGCGGATGAACATGCTCTTTCTACTGGCCCAGTTGGTGGTGCTGGGGATCTTCCTGTTCTATGCCTGGAATGCCTTGCACGGCGGTGCCGGTAACGGCCAGTTGACCCTGGCGCCGCTATACAGCCCGGAACACTTCAACTTCGCCCTGCTGATGCAAGCGGTGTCGATCGCCGTGTTGTCGTTCCTCGGCTTCGACGCGATTTCCACCCTGGCCGAAGAAATCAAGAACGATCCGGGCCACAGCATCGGCAAGGCGGCGCTGGTGACCTTGCTGGTGATGGGCGCGATTTTCGTGGTGCAGACCTGGATCGCGACGGACCTGGCGGCCGGCATGGGCTTCAAGTCTGCCGACACCGCGTTCTACGAGATCGCCGAACTGGCGGCCGGCAGCTGGCTGGCCACCTTGACCGCCGTTGCCACGGCACTGGCCTGGGGCGTGGCCGTGGCGATCACCTCGCAAGCCGCCGTGTCGCGGCTGTTGTTCGGCATGGCCCGGGACGGCCAGTTGCCCAAGGTGCTGGCCAGGGTGCACCCGAAGCACAACACCCCGTACGTGAGCATTTACCTGGTCGCGCTGCTTTCACTGCTGATCTGCTACCTGTTCATCGACGCCGTGGACACCCTGACCTCCCTGGTCAATTTCGGCGCCCTGAGCGGCTTCCTGCTGCTGCACATCACGGTGATCAATCACTACTGGCGCCGGCAGCAATCCGGCCAACTGATCCGCCATCTGATCTGCCCGCTGGTCGGCTTCGCGATCGTCGCGGCCATCCTGTACAACATGGGCGTGGAGGCGCAAAAGCTCGGCCTTATCTGGATTGCCGTCGGCGTGGTCTACCTGTGCGCGCTGAACAGATTCGGCGGGCGCACCGCCCTGCCCGATCCGGCCGGCCAATGAGATTCGGCAGTCGAAGGAATCGACCGGCCGTGGTGACAACGCGTGGACATCGACAGTGATCGTCAAGCCCGGTGCCTGTCACCGGGCTCTCTGGAACAGGAGTGCAATCCATGCTGGCTTTACGTCCAGTTCAACTTCGCGATCTGCCGCAGCTGCAGCGGTTGGCCCGGGAAAGCCTGGTGGGCGTCACATCGCTGCCAGACGACGCCGAGCGCCTGCGGGAGAAAATCCTCGACTCGTGCGCCTCGTTCGAGGCCGATGTGCAGCAGCCTGGCGGCGAGAGTTATTTCTTCGTCCTGCAGGACTTGGACACCGGGCGCCTGGTGGGCTGCTCGGAAGTGCTCTCCAGCACCGGGTGCAACGAGCCGTTCTACAGCCTGCGCAACCGGCCGTTTTCCAGCGAATCCCGGGAACTGAACATCCAGCATGGGGTGCCTGCGCTGTCGCTGTGCCAGGACCTCAACGGCCAGACGCTGCTGCGCGGCTTCCATATCGACGCCGAGCGGGTGCGGACGCCGGAATCGGAGCTGCTGTCCCGGGCCCGACTGATGTTTATCGCCGCGCACCCCCAGCGCTTTGCCGAAACGGTGATCACCGAAATCGTCGGTTTCAGCAGCGAGGACGGCCAATCGCCGTTCTGGGACGCCATCGGCCAGCACTTCTTCGACTTGCCCTACGTCGAGGCCGAACGCTTGTGCGGCTTGCAGAGCCGGACCTTTCTTGCCGAACTGATGCCGCAGTACCCGATCTATGTGCCGATGCTGCCGCCAGCAGCCCAGGCCTGTATCGGCCAGGTGCATCCCGACGGCCAGGAAGCGTTCGACATCCTCGAACGCGAGGGTTTTGAAACCAACAGCTACGTCGACCTCTTCGACGGCGGGCCAACGCTGCATGCGCGTGTCGCGAACATCCGCTCCATCACGCAAAGCCGTGTCGCCACTGTCCGGCAGCGCCCGCAGACCGATACGCGGGGCCGTTACCTTGTGAGCAATGAAGGCCTTGGCGACTACCGGGCCATCGTCGCCGAGCTGGACGTTCCCGCCGAAGGCCCCGTGGATCTGCCACCGGTCCTGCTGGCCGCGCTGGGCGTCGCGCAAGGCGGACGGATCCGGGTGGTAGCCTTATGAAACTCGCTCGATCCCGCCTCCTGTATCGGCGCTTGGACCGACCCGCCGAAGGAGCTGCATCATGATCGTCCGCCCGGTCGCCCTCACCGACCTGCCCGCGCTGCTCGACCTGGCCCGTTGCGCGGGCCCCGGCTTCACCAGCCTGCCGGACAACGAAGAGCGCCTGGCACACCGTGTGCGCTGGGCCCAGCGCACCTTTGCCGGGCAAGTCGAACGGGCCGATGCCGATTACCTGTTCGTGCTCGAAGACGACGATCGCCAGGTGGTGGGCATCAGCGCCCTGACCGGTGCGGTGGGACTGCGCGAGCCCTGGTACAACTATCGGGTCGGGATGACCGTCAGTTCTGCGCCGGAGTTGGGTATCCAGCGGCAGATTCCGACGCTGTTCCTCAACAACGAAATGACCGGGCAATCAGAAATCTGCTCGCTGTTCCTGCACCCCGAGCAGCGCCACGGCCACAATGGACGCCTGCTGTCGCTGGCGCGGTTGCTGTTCGTGGCCGAATTTTCCCAACTATTCGGTGAAAAACTGATCGCCGAACTGCGCGGCCATGCCGACGAGCACGGCTGTTCGCCGTTCTGGGACAGCCTGGGCCGACACTTTTTCAAGAAAGATTTCAGCTACGCCGACCAGTTGTCCGGCATGGGCAACAAATCGTTCATCGCCGAGCTGATGCCCCGGCAACCGCTGTACACCTGCCTGCTCACCGAACAGGCCCAGGCCGTGATCGGCAAGGCTCACCCGAACACCGAGCCGGCCATGAGGATTCTCAATGCCGAGGGCTTCAGCCATAAAGGCTATATCGACATCTTTGATGCGGGCCCGGTCATCGAAGCGCCAGTTTCGAGGGTCCGCACCGTCCGCGACAGCCAGTCGTTGACCTTGACCGTCGGCGTACCGGACGACCAGGCCCCGGTGTGGCTGATCCATAACCGGCGCCTGGAAAACTGCCGCGTCACCAGCGGCCGAGCGCATCAGCATGGGCACAGCCTGCTGGTCGACCGCCTCACCGCCAAGCGTCTGCAAGTGCAACCGGGCGACACGGTGCGCGCGGTGACGCTACTCAAGCAGGGGCAACAGGCCGTGGCGGCGTAACCTTCGCGGGCCGAATCGATGCGCGGCGAGCATGGCCCATGCGCATTCGTCATCATCTTTATGCGTGCCACGTGATAGCCTTTGGCTCTTTCGGCGTTGACACTTTTGCTCAAGCCGTTCCATTCCAATGGTGGAACTCATATGTCCAGGCTCTCCCATCAAGATTTGCGCCGCAACTTCCGCCAACTGCTGGCTGGCGACACCTGCTACCACACCGCGTCGGTATTCGACCCGATGTCGGCACGGATCGCCGCCGACCTGGGTTTTGAAGTGGGGATCCTGGGCGGCTCGGTCGCGTCATTGCAGGTGCTGGGCGCCCCGGACTTTGCCTTGATCACCCTCAGCGAGTTTGCCGAGCAGGCCACCCGCATCGGTCGCGTGGCTCAACTGCCGGTGATCGCCGACGCCGACCATGGCTACGGCAACGCCCTGAACGTGATGCGCACCATCATCGAGTTGGAACGCGCCGGCGTAGCCGCGCTGACCATCGAAGACACCTTGCTGCCGGCCCAGTTTGGCCGCAAGTCCACCGACCTGATCGGCGTTGCTGAAGGCGTCGGCAAGATTCGTGCAGCGCTGGAGGCGCGGGTCGATCCGGAAATGGCAATCATCGCCCGCACCAACGCCGGGATCTTGCCGGTCCAGGAAATCATCAGCCGCACCCAACAGTACGAGCGAGCCGGGGCGGACGGGATTTGCATGGTGGGCGTGCAAGACTTCGAGCACCTGGAGAAAATCAGCGAAAACCTGACGGTGCCGTTGATGCTCGTCACCTATGGCAACCCGCTGCTGCGCGACGACAAGCGCCTGGCAGAACTGGGCGTACGCATCACCATCGACGGCCACGGCGCCTACTTCGCCGCCATCAAGGCCACCTACGACAGCCTGCGTGAACAGCGGCAGATCTTCACCCAGGCCTCGGACCTCAGCGCCACCGAACTGACCCACACCTACACCCAGCCTGAGGAATACATCCGCTGGGCCGAGGAGTACATGAGCGTCAAGGAGTGAGCTAGCGCAGGATTCGAAGACGCCATCGCGAGCAGGCTCGCTCCCACAAAGGCCTTTGGATGACCGCCGATTGCGCAGTCACCCGAAAAACCTGTGGGAGCGAGCCTGCTCGCGATGGCGTCAGCAGGATGAGTCGAGTACTCAGCGCCCGCTACGCAGCATCTCCTTGGGCACGTACTTGCCGATCTCGAACTTGCCAATGGCAGCGCGATGGACTTCATCCGGGCCGTCGGCCAGACGCAGGGTGCGTTGCATGGCGTACATGTAGGCCAACGGGAAATCGTTGGAAACCCCCGCCCCACCGTGAATCTGGATCGCCCGGTCGATGACCTTCAGGGCCACGTTCGGCGCGACCACCTTGATCTGGGCGATTTCGCTCTTCGCCACTTTATTGCCTACCGTGTCCATCATGTACGCCGCTTTCAGTGTCAGCAGGCGCGCCATGTCGATTTCCATCCGTGAGTCGGCGATCTTGTCGACGTTGCCGCCCAGGCGGGCCAGCGGCTGGCCGAACGCCGTGCGGCTGACGGCGCGTTTGCACATCAACTCCAATGCACGCTCGGCCATGCCGATCGAACGCATGCAGTGGTGAATGCGGCCTGGGCCGAGACGCCCCTGGGCGATCTCAAAGCCGCGTCCTTCACCTAGCAGGACGTTTTCGTACGGCACCCGCACGTTGTCGAACAGCACTTCGGCATGGCCGTGTGGCGCATCGTCGTAGCCGAACACCGGCAGCGGCCGTACGATTTTTACCCCTGGGGTATCCACCGGCACCAGGATCATCGAGTGCTGGGCGTGGCGCGGAGCATCGGGGTTGCTCAGCCCCATGAAGACAAGGATCTTGCAGCGCGGGTCGCAGGCACCGGAGGTCCACCATTTCTTGCCGTTGATTACCCACTGGTCACCGTCGCGCTCGGCACGGGCTGCCATGTTGGTGGCGTCCGACGAGGCCACGTCCGGCTCGGTCATGGCGAAGGCCGAACGGATCTCGCCGCGCAACAGCGGCGCGAGCCAGCGTTGTTTTTGCTCTTCATTGGCGTAGCGCACCAGTACTTCCATGTTGCCGGTGTCCGGTGCCGAGCAGTTGAACGGCTCCGGCCCCAGCAGCGAGCGACCCATGATCTCTGCCAGCGGCGCGTACTCCAGGTTGGTCAGGCCGGCGCCCAGCTCGGACTCAGGCAGAAACAGATTCCACAGTCCCTCGGCCTTGGCCTTGGCCTTGAGCTCTTCCATGATCGCCGTGGGTTGCCAGCGGTCGCCTTCGGCCACTTGTCGTTCGAACACCGCTTCAGCCGGATAGACGTAGGCATCCATGAACGCCGTGACGCGTTCACGCAGCTCCTGAACCTTGGGGGTATAGGCAAAATCCATGGACAGCACCTTCTTGGCAGAGGTTGATTTCAGGTCATGAAATCGATGCTAGTTCAGCTACGAAAATTTACCTAACCTATTCTCGGCGTGTATTAACATTCATCACCGATATATGTTTCACTGATTCACAACGTCACCGGCACCTACAACAAGTCCAAGAACCCGCCCGAATACAAGAGTGCAGCGCCATGAATCTGAGCAAGGTCGACCTGAACCTTTTCATCGTCTTCGATGCGATCTACACCGAAGCCAACCTGACCCGCGCGGGCCAGATTGTCGGCATCACTCAGCCTGCCGTGTCCAATGCCCTGGCGCGTTTGCGCGAAACCTTCAACGACCCGCTGTTCGTGCGCACCGCCCAGGGGATGGTGCCCACGCCGATGGCGCAGAACATCATCGGCCCGGTGCGCAACGCCTTGTCGCTGCTGCGGGTGTCGGTACAGGAAAGCCGGATCTTCAATCCGTTGCAGGCGGTCAAGACGTATCGCATCAGCATGACCGACCTCACCGAAGGCGTGATCCTGCCCCCGCTGTTCCAGCGCCTGCGCCGCCTGGCGCCGACCGTGGCGATCGAGAGCTTCCTGTCCAAGCGCCGCGAAACCACCAAGGAACTGGCCGCCGGGCGCCTCGACTTCGCCGTCGACGCGCCGCTCAACACCGACCCGCAGGTGCGCCACGTCAAATTGATGGAGGACCGCTACGTGTGCGCCATGCGCAAGGGCCACCCGCTGGCGGGCAAGGAAAAGATCAGCCTCGATGATTACCTGGCCCAGACCCACGTGCATATTTCCAGCCGCCGCAACGGGCTCGGCTATGTCGACCTGGCCCTGGGCAAGATGGGCATCCAGCGCAAGATCGCCCTGCGCTCCCAGCATTACCTGATGGCCTCCCAGGTCTTGCAACAGACCGACATGGTCATGACCGTGCCCGAGCGCTTTGCCCGTCGTCACGATCTGCACGCGTTCTCGCTGCCGGTAAACGATGTGCCACCGGTCGAAACCCACCTCTATTGGCATGAAAGCACCGACCAGGACCCGGCCAACCGCTGGATGCGCGAGCAGATGATCGAGCTGTGCCAGCAGGTGACGGCCCATGAGAAGAAGCTCGACAAGGTATAAAAAATTAACAATGTGGGAGCGAGCCTGAACTG
>NZ_JAGGOF010000123.1 GCF_018614775.1 Pseudomonas fluorescens | reverse complement strand
TAGTTAGGCGATGACGCGACAACTACCTTGAAAAACGCCGCGATCAATCCGGTAACAGGCCAGGCCACTTTATTATTGTTAAACATCTATGTCCTCGTTCGTGCCTGGTAATTGGCCAGGCAGAAACGCTGAGTATAGATAGAGGGGGCTCCCTTCCAACGTGAGCTACGAGGAGGAGTTGCTGCCAATGATGCTATATAACCCACCTCTGTCGACGGACACTGGAAAGCCAAGGCCAGATCATAATTCGATTTCACTGGTAATCGGTCAATCCTATAACCGTGATCTGCCCCCGTTTTCCTTGGAGCCGCTGCCCACAAGACCATTGTCGCGAGTGGCAATGAGGAGATAGGGAAAGACTTCGATTTGAACTCATGATCACTTTCCAACTCACTGTAACGCCACCCCGGTGATGCTCGCTCCCTGCGCGCTGGGCTAGTGAAGAGGGCACGGAAACGGCGAAGAGGATTAAAATTGGACCAGGCCATATCCAAGCGTGCCTGCACCATCTCATTTTTCGCCTGGACAATCTGCCCTGCCAAACTTAGCGCCCTTCTTTTGAACTCCCTGTGAAGCGCCTGCTCCTCGCTCTCGTTTCCCAGTGGCGCAACCTTCATTTCGGAAAATGTGAAGAGCGTTCGGTCGCTGAGCACATAAAACGTGCCGCGGATTTTTTGTATATTACCCAGAAAGACAAAGTCGACCGAAACGAACGCATGTTCGTCCATGTCGATGTAGTACAGCGGCTCACCCAAGTGGTTTCGAACTTTTCCGTCCTGGTGAATCCGACCCAGGGGTGCGCCATCGCTGCCGTTACCCTTGAAGACCAGGTAGCGGCCATTCGTGTAGTTATACGGCATTAGCGCTCCTTGTACTGACTCGACATCGGAACTCCTGTTTGCCCATTCGCTGTCCCCACCCATGACCCTTTTCCGCAACGCTATCAGGTCAAGGGCTACCCCTGCTCGACTTCTTCTGATACCGACTGCCCAAGAGAACCAGCCTTGACTGGAGACCGACTAACGGGGCCCTTGTATTGAGCTGCCACCCAAGGCCATTCAGGGCCATTCAGGGAGCGCCGGACACCACATCCCGCTCGGGTTGTGCCGAAAGCGGAACATCAAACACCCGGTCAAACACCCACTGGAAAACCAGCGAGTAAAAGAAGAAAAACACAAACAGTCCCAAGTTGGTCACCAGTGCCAACCACAGGCTTATACCCAGCCAGGCCCCGATCACGGGCGTAAGCATCAGCGTCAACCCGCCTTCAAACCCCAGGGAATGAAGCAGGCGACGACGCCAACTGCGGTGGCGGTGGTCCTGGCGGCGCTCCCACCACTCGAACAAACCGTTGAAAACCATGTTCCAGGCCAGTGCGACGGTAGAAATCACCAAGGATAACTGGGTTGAATAGACCAAACTCTGACTGTAGGTAAACGCCAGCGCCGGCGCCACGAACAGCACGCCGCCGGCCTCGTAGAGAACGGCCTGTAGGATCTTGCGAGGGGTGCCTTGCATCGGTGTTCCTCCGGGTGAGCCATGGAAGACCACAGCCTGGCGAGTTGAGCGCTCACTCTCAAATGAGCTAAATTGAGCCACGCTCAACTTGAGTCACTCATTTCCCCATGTTCGCCAAACTGCCCCTCACCGCCTTGCGCGGTTTCGAGTCTGCTGCACGGCTGGGCAGCTTCAAGGCAGCGGCCCGGGAACTGAATGTCAGCCCTGCGGCCATATCCCATCAAGTCAAAAGCCTTGAGGCCTTCCTGGGTGTGCGGCTGTTCGAACGCTCCAGCCAGAACGTGCGCCTCAGCGCCGACGGCGAGCGCCTTCACCCACAGATGCACCGGGCCCTGCTGGATATCCAGCACGGCTTGCAGACGCTATCGCCGCCGTGTGCCGCGCAGTCTCTGGTGGTGAGCACCACGCCAGCGTTCGCCAGTCTGTGGCTGATACCCCGGCTCGGGGATTTTCATCGGCGGTACCCGGATATCGACGTCAGGCTGCATACCAGTAACGACGTGGTGGACCTGCAGCGTGACGCAAGCGTCGATATGGCAATCCGCGCCCTGTTCAAGCCAGATCCACAACTGTTCGAGCAGCCTTTACTGGACGAGTGCTTTGGCGTCTATTGCCGTCCTGGCTGGCAACCGCCCGTAGATGGCATGCCCATCGACCTGATTGATGTGCCCTGGCTGAGCGACGCAAACGTCGCGGTCGACTGGCCCGCCTGGTGCGCGGCGGCCGGAACGCTCGGTTGGCTGGATAACGCGCGCTTGCGCCGTTATGACGAGGAACAGCATGCACTGCAAGCCGCGATTGTAGGCCACGGGTTGGTGCTTGCCAGCAACGTATTGGTCGCCGAGGCTGTTGCCCAGGGGCAACTGCTTGGCTATCGCCCAGAAGTACACCTGCCGGGCGCGCGCTATACCGTTGTGTGCGTGCCGGGGCGGGAGCGGCAACCGCTGGTGCGGAGGTTCAGTGAGTGGTTGCTAGGGCAGGATATTGTCTTGGAATCAGCGCACTAGCATGGGGTACCAGGGCTTAGGCGTCCTGAAAATCGGGAGAAACTGGCGAAAACACGATGCTGCGTTCACCTGTCATCGATCCGTCCCACCTCCGAGTGTTCCCTTTCCCCTTAAGATAATCCTGGCCGCTCCGATGTCACCGCATTGAGTTCCTGATCGGCTGACGAATCTTGCGGGGGAATCCAATAGGCATCCCTTACCTGATCCAATGCCTGCCAAGGTGCGGCGCCAAATCGCGCTTTCTGGCAGCCCGCTTCATGGATAAATTCGAGCGCTCTGTTTTGCTCGGACTGCTCTACACCGCAGCCTTTGCACTTCACGGTCTGATTACGTAGAGCCCAGCTTTCATGCCAGGAGATCAGCTTTTCGAGAGGAGTCACTTTCCTGCTTCCGCTTAAAAACCTGTACAAAAATATAATCCACGTACAGGATTTTTGCTACCCGGTCGCTTCTCAGAGGCAGACCGGGGCTGGATGCTGATGCTGGATCACTGGGAGCGCGGCAGCATCTACGATTCGGCCAAAAAACGGTAGGTAGACTCACAGAGGTTCTACGCAAAAAAAAATGAATCTACCCCGCTTCCCTATCAATGAAGAACCCTGCGACTCTCTCCAATCCTGATTCGATCGAGTGCCCTGTTTAAAGCGTCCAAGGCATCAAGTAGCGCTTTCGCCTCAGCTTCCCGACCATCGCCCCAGAGGCGCTCAGCCACTTTGTTCAGTGCCTGGATAGAGCGCTCAATGTCAGCAGCAGTCGCTGCTTCGCTATCCTGATGTTTTTTTGGCATTGATTAGCCCTTCAGGGCACCTTTCAGTGAGCTACAGAAGCATTGAAGACAACCACGATCTGGACTCACCTGCAATCGTCCGCCTCAATCGCGGTCTGCTCCCGTTTCAATTAACTTTGCGTTCTTGATGTCAGCGATGATTTTCTGGGAAATAGCCTGGACCTGCTCTTGGGTCATCGCCGACATGACGCCTTCCCAGGCAGATGATGAGGTGTCATAGGTGCGCGTGCCAATCAGGCGGCCTGTTTTCAAGTCCGAGTAATCGGCGCTGGAGTTGACCCACGCATTTCCAACCATGACTCCGGCCCCGTAACGCGCACCCGGGGTCAGGTAACGGAAATTGCTTACGTTGATCTTGATGCCGACACCGTCTTTACCCTCAAGGCTTTTTGCCTGAGCTTCGGCAAGGTTGTAACCCGCGCGAGTTGCTTCTACTTGCAGCGCGTCATTCCATTTGATGTCCGTATCCACAAAAGTTGGTTGGTTGAGGTTAGCATCAGTGCGGGGGCGGCTTTCGGTTATTGCATTGTGGGTGATAGATCCATGCTCATCGCGGAGTCGATGGATATCCATGGAACTGGTGACGTCGTACATCCAGCCAGCAACGCAACAGCTACCGCGCCTACAAAAATCTCATGGGGTCACTCCTGTGGAAAGAACGCACCCTATCACCGGCTCAGCCCAACCGGTCTCTCAACGTTGTGAAAATCCGGCGCCATTGCCCTAGCACAATTCAGGCGACCGATGATGAACATACGTTCATCGAAAACATGGCTCGATGCGTCTAGGCTGCGGGTTCCAACATAGTGACTACAGGAGTAACCCACCATGTTCTCGCACGAAAGTATCCCGCTGATTATCATCTTCATCATCATGCTGCTTTGCATCCTCGCAGCCATCCTCCATCCAGTACACGCGATCGTCACCTGGCTTCGGAGGCGAGGAGAGGGATCTTCTCGCCGGCACGGGCAAAAAACAGATTCGCACTGAATTTCTTCCTACGGGCCCGGCTACGTCCGGGCGTTTTTTTAGCCTGTACGAATCCCCCGTAACGCATCGCCTCGCTCCGATAGTAGCCTCTAGCATCCACGCGACGGATTTCCCCAGTCCTTTGCCTGTAAGCCCAAGGACTGGGATTGCGCCAATATCGGCGCGGATAACGCAAGGAAAGTGAAATGCATCCTGGGCAAACTCGATTCCCTTATTTTTTGATGACCAACGACTCCGAACTGGTTGAAAAAGCAAAGGAATTTCAGTCAATGGCGTTGCAGAAGCCAGAGGGGTCTTTACCTTCAAGGCTGACTCTGACTTTGAAACTGTCATGACCATCGTCGCTCCGGGTTGCAGACATTCCTGGACGACCTAGGCTTTGAATGGCTTGGGATAAGAGCTTCGTTGGCGCATGAAAATCCTAGCGATAAGGGCGATGGTGTCCGCTTAAAATGATCTGACCCCATCGCCCTTAATGCTGGAGTTCGGTAGGTGACTTGGCCGGACGGTTACGAGAAAGCTGCGCTTCCACCTCGAGAAAAAAGATCGGGCTGGCGCCAGGCGTTCTGGTCAACCCGGGCGGGTCGGTTCGAACGTCATTGAAGGAGAGTTCACCCGCCAGGAAAGCGTGCGTGACCAGTCACCGGCCTATCAGGCTACACAGAAGAACGCTTCACCAAAGGCGCTCACAGTCATTGAAGCTGGCCAGAGCCGCGGCGAAGGGAAAGCTCAAAGAGTCGGATCTGGTGCTCTTGGAGGGCATCGCCGCTCTGCTTGAGAAAGCCAACGCCGAAGAGCCTTGAGCCAGAATGCAAAAAGCCCGGCACGAGGCCGGGCTTTAGAAATGTGTCTAGTCCTGAAATAGGT
>NZ_JAGGOF010000122.1 GCF_018614775.1 Pseudomonas fluorescens | reverse complement strand
ACAACCGCGAGCGTCCGCACCTGTCGTTGAAATACAAAACGCCCGATGCGATGCATCGGGCGTTAGGGTGAAACAGGTGTAAACCTATTTCAGGACTAGACAATCTTCGCAACACTCTGACGGAAGGTCAGGCAAGTATCGAGTCACTGCGGCACAGCATCAGGATTCCTGAACCACCCGAATCACGCGCTGCGGAAACGGAATATCAATCCCCGCATCCTTCAAGCGGTCCCGGGCCTGTTCATTCAACATGAACATGACGCTCCAGTAATCCGCCGTCTTCACCCAGATCCGCAACGACACAGTGATCGAGCTGTCGCCCAAGGTGGAAATCACCGCTTCAGGCGCCGGGTCAGCCAGTACGCGCTCGTCCTTTGCCAGGTCCAGCAACACCTGCCGAGCCTTTTGCAAGTCCGCCTGGTAATCCACACCCACGTCGAACACGACTTTGCGGGTCGGCTGGCGATTGGTGTTGGTGATGATGCCGTTCGACAGGTTGCCGTTGGGCACGATGACCGTCTTGTTGTCGCCGGTGCGCAGTACAGTGTGGAAGATCTGGATGCTGTCGACCGTGCCAGCAACGCCTTGGGCCTCGATCCAGTCACCGATGCGGAATGGACGGAACAGCAGGATCAGCACGCCACCGGCGAAATTCGCCAGGCTGCCCTGCAACGCCAGGCCAATCGCCAGGCCGGCCGCACCAATGGCGGCGACGAATGAGGTGGTTTCCACACCGATCATCGACGCAACGCTGACGATCAGCAGGATCTTCAGAATGATATTCACCAGGGTACTGATGAACCCCTGCAGCGCCAGGTCGGCATTGCGCAGGGCCAGCAGGGCGCCGAGCTTTTGCGTGACCCGGTTGATCAACCACCAGCCGATGGCCAGGGTGATGATCGCCAGCAGCACCCGACTGCCGTACTCCATGATCATCGGAATCCAGGCCTGCGAGGCCTTGACCAGGTGGTCCACTTCAGCGTTCAAGTCCATCGTGTTCTCCTTTTTTCCATTCATGGCGAAGGAGCAAGTCCCTCGCCACCGTCATGCGAACAACCTGAAGATCAGTCGCGGAAGTTGTTGAATTGCAGCGGCATGCCGAATTCCTTGGCCCGCAGTGCCGCAATGGCCTCCTGCAAGTCGTCACGCTTCTTGCCGGTCACCCGCACCTGCTCGCCCTGGATGGCGGCCTGCACCTTGAGCTTGGCGTCCTTGATGTGAGCGACGATCTTCTTCGCCAGCTCCTTGTCGATGCCTTCCTTGAGCACCGCTTCCTGTTTCATCAGCTTGCCCGAGGCAAACGCATCCTTGACCTCAAGGCACTGCACGTCGATCTTGCGCTTGACCAGCGCGAGCTTGAGGATCTCGATCATCGCCTCGAGCTGGAAATCGGCTTCGGCGGTCAGGTTGACGGTCAGGTCCTTTTCCTTGAACTCGAAACTGCCCTTGCCCTTGAGGTCATAGCGACGGTCGAGTTCCTTGACGGCGTTTTCAACGGCGTTGGTGACTTCGTGTTTGTCCAGTTCGGATACCACGTCGAATGACGGCATGTAGTGTTCTCCAATAAAAAAAGACGCGCCGGTAACGAAGGCGCGCGCTTGGCTTGTGGTTGAAATCGGGCTCATTATAACGGGTCTTTCCCTACAGACACTGCGAGCCCCAGGATGCCTGCGCCAAACCGAGTAAAAAACTGATGCCCACCACCTGGCATGTCCTGGGCGCCGGCAGCCTCGGCACGTTGTGGGCCACGCGCCTGGCCCGGGCCGGCGTGCCGGTGCGGCTGGTGCTGCGCAATGAGGACCGCTTGCAGGCCTACCGGGCTGCCGGCGGGTTGACGTTGGTGGAGCAAGGCCAGGCGCAGTGTTACCCGGTGCCCGGCGAAACGGCGGACCACCACGAACCGATCAAGCGCCTGCTGCTGGCCTGCAAAGCCTATGACGCAGAAGCGGCGGTGCGCTCGGTGGCCCATCGGCTGAGCGCCGAGTCGGAGCTGATCCTGTTGCAGAACGGCCTCGGCAGCCAGGATGCGGTAGCCCATTGCGTGCCCCTGGCCCGCTTCATCAGCGCCTCCAGCACCGAAGGCGCGTTTCGCGACGGTGACTGGCGCGTGGTATTCGCCGGCCACGGCTACACCTGGCTGGGTGATCCCGCTCACCCGGTGGCGCCGTTCTGGCTGGACGACCTCGGCGCCGCCGGTATACCCCACGAATGGAGCGCCGACATTCTCACCCGACTCTGGCGCAAACTGGCGCTCAACTGCGCGATCAATCCCCTGACCGTGCTGCATCACTGCAACAATGGCGGCTTGCAAAGCCATCATTGCGAAGTCGCCACCCTCTGCGCGGAGCTCACCGATCTGCTTGAACGCTGCGGCCAGCCTGCCGCGGCCGAAGACTTGCAGCCGGAGGTCGAACGGGTCATCCAGGCCACCGCCGCCAATTACTCTTCGATGTACCAGGACGTCAGTCATCGGCGCCGCACCGAAATCAGCTATCTGCTCGGCCACGCCTGCAAGGTCGCCCAGCGGCACACGCTGGCGGTGCCGCACCTGGAGCAACTGCGTCAGCGCCTGATTACCCACTTGAACAACCTCGGATTGCCCAGCGACTGAGCAGCGGCTACGCTGGCCTCGTGTTCCTTTTTAGCGACGAATCCGATGCCATTGCGCCAGCGCCTTGAGAACCTCCCGGTCGGCCAGAAGCTGCTGGCCGCCCTATTGGTGTTATTGACCACCGTCCTGCTGGTGGCCAACCTGACCTTCATCAGCGCCGCCTACTACATCTCCCAGGAAAGCATGGCGCCCCAGGCCTTGCAGACCATTGGCCGGCTGGTGGCGAACCCGAGCCTGATCTCCGATGCGGTGCAGTCGCCACAGAGTGCAAAGCGCCTGCTCGATGAACTCAACAGCTACGCGCCGCTGCGGGCGGCGGCGTTGTACGACGGCAAGGGCGAACGCCTGGCACAGCTGCAACAGGGCGAAAAACTCAAGCTACCGGACCATTACCGCAAGATGCAGGCTTGGCAGGCCGGTGAATTTCGCAGCAACCAAGTCATCACCCTGCCCCGTCCTGGCATGGAACCGGGCCACTTGCTACTGGTGGCCAGCAGCGAACTGCCGACGGCGTTCTACACCGGCACCCTGACCGCCAGTCTGGGCATCCTGATCTTCAGCGTATTGTTGTGGCTGGTCATCGCCCAGCAGATCAAGCGCCTGATCACCCAGCCGATCCATCAGCTCGAAGAGCTGTCACGCCAGGTCACCCGTGAGGAAAACTACTCGCTGCGCGCCGCCCGCGGTAATCATGACGAGATCGGCAGCCTCGCCGAAGCCTTCAACACCATGCTGTCGCGGATCGAAGCCCGGGAACAGCAACTCAAGCGTGCACGCGACGACTCCCAGGCCGCCTACGACCAGGCCCAGGGCCTGGCGGAAGAAACCCGCCACACCAACCGCAAGCTGGAACTGGAAGTCCAGGTGCGCAGCAAGATCGAGAAGAAACTCACCGGCTTTCAGAATTACCTCAACAGCATCATCGACTCCATGCCGTCGGCCCTAATCGCCCTTGACGAACAGCTCTACGTCACCCAGTGGAACCAGGAGGCCAGCGCCCTCTCCGGGACGCGGCTGGACGAGGCCCTGAACCAACCGATCTTCCTCGCCTTCGAACCGCTCAAGCCGTACCTGCCCCAGCTCAAGCAGACGGTCGAGCAGCACACGGTGGCCAAGATCGAACGGGTGACCTGGACCAAGGACGACGAGGCCCGCCACTACGCCCTGACGTTCTACCCGCTGATGGGCGGTGCCGGGCGCGGGGTGGTGATCCGGATCGATGACATCACCCAGCGCCTGTCGCTGGAAGAAATGATGGTGCAATCGGAGAAAATGCTCTCGGTCGGCGGCCTCGCGGCAGGCATGGCCCATGAGATCAACAACCCGCTGGGGGCGATCCTGCACAACGTACAGAACATCCGCCGGCGCCTGTCGCCGGAACTGCCCAGGAACCTCGAACAGGCCGAGCAATTGGGTATCGAATTGCAGGAGGTCAATCGTTACCTTGAAGGTCGGGAGATCCCGCAGTTATTGGATGGTATCCAGCAGGCCGGCGCCCGGGCCGCGAAAATCGTCACCCACATGCTCAGTTTCAGCCGCCGCAGCACACGGCAGATGGCGCCTTGCGACCTGCCGGCGCTGATTGACCAGGCGGTTGAAATCGCCGGCAACGATTTCGACCTGGCGATCGGGTTCGACTTCAAGGGCCAGGCGATCATCCGCCAGTTCGACCCGAACCTGGGTCCGGTGCCTGGCACCGCCAACGAACTGGAGCAAGTGCTGCTCAACCTGCTGAAGAACGCCGCCCAGGCCATCCATCAACGCGAGGACGACAGCGAACCCGGACGCATTGTCCTGCGCACGCGGTTGAATCCGCCCTGGGCGGAAATCCAGGTCGAGGACAACGGCATCGGCATGAGCGAGAACGTGCGCAAGCGCACCTTCGAGCCGTTTTTCACCACCAAGGAGATCGGCCAAGGCACGGGCCTCGGGCTGTCGGTGTCTTATTTCATCATCACCAATAACCACAAGGGCCAGATGGAAGTGCAATCGGCGCCGGGCCAGGGCACCTGCTTCACCTTGCGCCTGCCGCTGGCGGGCACGGCCATCTCGCAGCAGGAAAACATCCAACTGGAGCGCTAAGCATGGGCTTTCGCCTGTCGAAGATTTACACCCGCACCGGCGACACCGGTGAAACCGGGCTGGGCGATGGTCGCCGCGTGGCGAAGGACCACCCACGTGTCGAGGCCATCGGTGAAGTGGACACACTGAACAGCCAGCTGGGACTGTTGCTGGCCGGGCTCGCCACTGAAACCCTGCGACACCCGGATTTGCAGGAGGTCATTGATGTGCTGACGCCCTGTCAGCATCGACTGTTCGACCTCGGCGGCGAGCTGGCAATGCCGGCTTATCAGGCCCTGACCACAGCGGAAGTCGAACGACTGGAAACAGCGATTGACCGTTGGAACGAGGAACTGGGGCCGCTGGAGAACTTCATCCTGCCCGGCGGCTCGACCCTGATTGCCCTCGCGCACGTCTGCCGCAGCCTGGCCCGCAGCGCCGAGCGCCGTTGCCAGCAATTGAACGCGGTGGAGCCGCTGGTGGGGCCGGGGCTGGCCTATATCAATCGGTTATCGGACCTGTTGTTCGTGGCGGCGCGGGTGATTGCCCGGCGGCAGGGGGTGGCGGAGGTGCTTTGGGTGGCGGCGGCCAAGCCAGGGAGTTGATCCATCGCCTGTAAAGACGCCATCGCGAGCAGGCTCGCTCCCACAAGGGACCGCGCTCTTCCAGGAAACTGCGATCAACTGTGGGAGCGAGCCTGCTCGCGATGGCGTCAGTAGCTGCGGCGCAGTGTCAGGCTTCAGGCCAAAACGCCCGAATCCCCGCCACACCCTGGGCCCCAGCCTCCCAGGCTTTTTCTCGGTCATCTGGCCCCACCCCGCCCAACAGGTAGACCGGCTTGTTGAAACCCTCGATCAACCGCGCCGCCTCATCCCAACCCAACGGCTGCGCGTCGGGATGGGTCTGGGTCGGCTGAACGGGCGAGAGCGTCACGAAATCCACGTCCATCTGCTGGGCCAGGGACAGCTCCTCGGCGTTATGGCAGGACGCTGCCAGCCAGCGGTCCTTGCCGAACGGTCGACCGGCCGCCGCATGCTTGCGCAACTGCGCGGCGGTGATGTGCCAGCCGGCGGACGGGAAATCCCCGAGCCATTCGAACGGGCCCTTGAGCATCAGTTGCGCCTTGCCGGCACACAGCCCCGCCGCATCCACCGCCAGATCGCGGTACTGCGGATCGTAACCATTAGGCGCGCGCAGCTGGACCAACTTGATGCCATTGGCGATAGCCTTCTGCATGCCGCGCAACAAGGCCGGTGTTTCGAGGCCTTCCGGGGTGATCAGATACTCCGCCGGCAAACGGGCCGCCGCGATGATCGGCTGGTTGGCCGCCGGAAATTCGTAGCCCGTCAGCTCGCGAGCCGACACCCACGCCAACGGTTGCCCTTCGGCGCCATGGGGTTCGCCGCTGAACGCCGAGACTTCCCAGACATCCAGCAACACCTGTTTGTCCGGGTAATCGTGGCGCACCTTGATCAGGGGTCGGGCGGCGCCGACCACAATGCCCAGCTCCTCATGGAGCTCCCGCGCCAGGGCCGTTTCAACGGACTCATCCGCCTCGACCTTGCCGCCGGGAAATTCCCACAGGCCGCCCTGGTGCTGGGTGTCGGCCCGACGGGCAATCAGGATCTTGCCGCTGGCGTCGCGAATGACCGCCGCCGCTACGTGTACTCGTTTCACCGCGCAGTGTCCTCCAGGCAGGCCGTTGCCACGTCTTGAGCGCCGGCCATTGATAAAGGGTTTCAACTTGGGCCGCATCGCAGCCGCTGTGCCGCCTTCGCGAGCAAGCCCGCTCCCACACTGAATTGATGCGTGACATAAAAAATGTTCACACTCAAATCCCCTGTGGGAGCGGGCTTGCTCGCGAATGGGACGACTCGGTTTTAAGTCCGATACTCAGCGTTGATCTTCACGTACTCGTGAGACAAGTCAGTGGTCCAGATCGTCTCGCTGCAATCACCACGCCCCAGCTCGATGCGGATGGTGATCTCTTCCTGTTGCATCACCGCCGCCCCTTGGGCTTCGGTGTAGGTCGCAGCGCGGGCGCCCTGGCTGGCGATGCAGACGTCGCCGAGGAACACGTCGATCTTGCTCACGTCCAGCGCCGGCACGCCGGCACGGCCCACGGCAGCAAGGATACGGCCCCAGTTCGGGTCGGAGGCGAACAGCGCGGTCTTGATCAGCGGCGAGTGCGCCACGGTGTAGCCGACATCCAGGCATTCCTGATGATTGCCACCACCGTTGACCTGCACGGTAACGAACTTGGTCGCGCCTTCGCCGTCACGGACGATGGCCTGGGCCACTTCCATGCACACCTCGAAAACCGCTTGTTTCAACGCGGCGAACAACGGGCCGCTGGCGTCGGTGATCTCCGGCAGGTTGGCCTTGCCGGTGGCGATCAGCATGCAGCAGTCGTTGGTGGAGGTGTCACCGTCGATGGTGATGCGGTTGAACGACTTGTTGGCGCCATCGAACATCAGGTCTTGCAGCACCTGCCGGGAGACATTGGCATCGGTGGCGATGTAGCCGAGCATGGTCGCCATGTTCGGGCGGATCATGCCGGCGCCTTTGCTGATGCCGGTGACGGTGACGGTCACGCCGTCGTGCACGAACTGGCGGCTCGCGCCCTTGGGCAGGGTGTCGGTGGTCATGATGCCGGTGGCGGCCGCCGCCCAGTTGTTTTCCGACAGGTCATCAAGGGCGGCTTGCAGTGCGCCTTCGATCTTCTCGACCGGCAGCGGCTCGCCAATCACACCGGTGGAGTACGGCAGCACCTGGCTGGCGTCGACGCCGGTCAATTCGGCCAGCTTGGCGCAGGTACGCTCAGCGGCCGCCAAGCCTGGTGCACCGGTGCCGGCGTTGGCATTGCCGGTGTTGGTCAGCAGGTAGCGCACCGGCCCCTGCACGCGTTGCTTGGCCAGGATGACCGGCGCCGCACAAAAGGCGTTGAGGGTGAACACGCCGGCAACCGTCGAGCCTTCGGCGCAACGCATGACCACGACGTCCTTGCGCCCGGGGCGCTTGATGCCCGCCGAGGCGATACCGAGTTCAAAACCGGCAACCGGGTGCAACGTTGGCAACGGACCAAGACCAACAGCCATGAATGCGCTCCTTAATAAATGTTTGTCTGAATCAAATGGCAAAACGCCGCGACGGCTGGAAGCCGGTCGCGGCGCGGGTCATTCAGCGTCGAACGGGGTTACTGGATCTGCCCGTGGCAATGCTTGTATTTCTTGCCCGAACCGCAATAGCACAGTTCGTTACGGCCCAGCTTCTGCTCGTTACGCACCGGCGCGGCGGCCGTCGCCAGGGCAACATCCACATCGACCCCCTCGTCGGCGACAACGTCCAGGCCAGGCGCTTCGGCATGTTCAAACTGCATGCGCGCGGCCAGGGCTTCGGCTTCCTGACGCAGGCGGGCTTCTTCTTCGGCCGGGTCTTCGCGGCGGACCTGAACGTGGGACAGCACACGGATAGAGTCGCGCTTGATCGAATCCAGCAGCTCGGAGAACAGCGTGTAGGATTCGCGCTTGTACTCCTGCTTCGGGTTCTTCTGGGCGTAACCGCGCAGATGGATACCGTGGCGCAAGTGGTCCATGGTCGACAGGTGGTCTTTCCACAGGTCGTCCAGTACCCGCAGCACAATCTGCTTCTCGAAGGAGCGCAACGCTTCGGCGCCGGCCTGGTCTTCCTTCTCGTTGTACGCGGCGATCAGCTCGGCCAACAGCTTCTCGCGCAGGGTTTCCTCGTACAGGTGGTCGTCTTCGTCGAGCCATTGCTGGATCGGCAACGCCACGCCGAAGTCGCTCTGCAACGAGCTTTCCAGACCGGCGACGTCCCACTGTTCCGGCAGCGATTGCGGCGGGATGTGCGCACTGACGGTGGCGTTGAGCACGTCCTGGCGGAAATCGGCGATGGTTTCGCCAATGTTGTCGGCGGCCAACAACGTGTTACGCATGTGATAAATCACTTTACGCTGTTCGTTGTTGACGTCGTCGAACTCGAGCAATTGCTTGCGGATATCGAAGTTGCGACCTTCAACCTTGCGCTGGGCCTTCTCGATGGCGTTGGTCACCATGCGGTGCTCAATCGCCTCGCCTGGCTGCATGCCCAGGGCCTTCATGAAGTTTTTCACCCGGTCAGAGGCGAAAATACGCATCAGGCTGTCTTCCAGCGACAGGTAGAAACGGCTGGAACCGGCGTCACCCTGGCGACCGGCACGGCCACGCAGCTGGTTGTCGATACGGCGCGATTCGTGACGCTCGGATGCGATCACCTGCAAGCCACCGGACTCCAGCACTTGCTGGTGACGCTTCTGCCAATCGGCCTTGATCTGCGCGATCTGCTCGGGGGTCGGGCTTTCCAGGGAAGCGACTTCCACTTCCCAGTTGCCGCCCAGCAGGATGTCGGTACCACGGCCGGCCATGTTGGTGGCGATGGTCAGCGCACCCGGGCGACCGGCCTGGGCAATGATCTCGGCTTCCTTCTCGTGGAACTTGGCGTTGAGGACCTTGTGCTCGATGCCTTCCTGGTTGAGCAGGTTCGACATGTGCTCGGAGGTTTCGATCGTCGCGGTGCCCACCAGGATAGGACGGCCCTGAGCCATGCCTTCCTTGATGTCGTTGATGATCGCCGCGTATTTCTCTTCGGCGGTCAGGAACACCAGGTCGTTGAAGTCTTTACGGGCCAACGGCTTGTTCGGCGGAATCACCACCACTTGCAGGCCGTAGATCTGGTGGAACTCGAACGCTTCGGTGTCCGCGGTACCGGTCATGCCGGACAGCTTGTTGTACAGGCGGAAGTAGTTCTGGAAGGTGGTCGAGGCCAGGGTCTGGCTCTCGGCCTGGATGTTCAGGCCTTCCTTGGCTTCGATGGCCTGGTGCAGGCCTTCGGACAGGCGACGGCCCGGCATGGTACGGCCGGTGTGTTCATCCACCAGTACGACCTGACCATCCTGGACGATGTATTCGACGTTGCGATGGAACAGCTTGTGGGCACGCAGGCCAGCATAGACGTGGGTCAGCAGGCCCAGGTTATGGGCCGAGTAGAGGCTCTCGCCTTCGGCCAGCAAGCCGACGCGGGTGAGCATCTCTTCGATGAACTGGTGACCGGCTTCGTTGAGCTCGACCTGGCGGGTCTTCTCGTCGATGGTGTAGTGCCCGGCCTGGGTCACTTCGCCTTCGACTTCCTCGACGTGCAACTTGAGCTGCGGGATCAGTTTGTTGATCTCGATGTACAGCTTGGAGCTGTCCTCGGCCTGACCGGAAATGATCAGCGGGGTACGGGCTTCGTCGATGAGGATGGAGTCGACTTCGTCGATCACGGCAAAGTTGAGTTCACGCTGGAATTTTTCTTCCATGCTGAACGCCATGTTGTCGCGCAGGTAGTCGAAACCGAATTCGTTGTTGGTGCCGTAGGTGATGTCGGCGGCGTAGGCGGCACGCTTCTCTTCCGGCGGCTGGAACGGCGTGACGACGCCGACGGTCAGGCCGAGGAATTCATAGAGCGGGCGCATCCAGTTGGCGTCGCGGCGGGCCAGGTAGTCGTTGACCGTCACCACGTGCACGCCCTTGCCGGACAGTGCGTTGAGGTACACACCCAGCGTCGCCACGAGGGTCTTGCCCTCGCCGGTGCGCATTTCGGCGATCTTGCCTTCGTGCAAGGTCATGCCGCCGATCAACTGAACGTCGAAGTGGCGCATGCCCATGATCCGCTTGCCGGCTTCGCGGGCAACCGCAAAGGCTTCGGGCAGCAGTTGGTCAAGGGTTTCCCCCTTGGCGACGCGGTCCTTGAATTCGGCAGTCTTGGCGCGTAACTGATCGTCCGAAAGGGCCACCATTTGCTCTTCGAAGGCATTGACAGTCTGTACCGTCTTGAGCATGCGTTTGATTTCACGCTCGTTCTTGCTTCCAAAAAGTTTCTTTAACAAAGGCGCAAACATATCGGCAGGATCTTCCACACTAAAGGGATGGAGGGCGGCCCCGTGAGTCGCCCGTGCAGCCCTCATGGCCGCATGCGAACGAGCATTCTACCCGGAAACGATGGAGAGGAAAGTGGCGTTATTCCACGATGCTGGCACAGCGCTGTGACGGGGCCTGCTTAAAATAAGGGCTTTTGCGCGAACTTCAACCCATAAAGCACAGAAGTCAGTCGTTGATTGCCCAGGTAAAACTGCCAAGGACCAGAGGGCCAAGGCGCCTGAGCCGCTTTCTGCTACCATGGCGCCTCTGTCACTTGCGGTATTCATTCATGGCCTTCCGCCCTCTTACAGCCAAGGCTCCCGCCGTCCTGCTGCGCGAAGCCAAACCGCTGAAAGCCATCTTCGGCCACGCCAAACGCCTGGGTCATCTGCAGCGGCTGCTGGACAGCCAACTGCAACCCGCCGCTCGCGAGCATTGCCACGTAGCGTCCTGGCGCGAAGGCAGTCTGTTGCTGATTGTCACCGACGGCCACTGGGCCACGCGCTTGCGCTACCAGCAAAAACGCTTGCTGCGGCAGTTGCAAGCGTTCGAAGAGTTCGCCAACCTGATGCGGATCCAGTTCAAGGTCCAGCCGCCTACGGTGCAGTTGGTTGTCAAAGGGCATACGCTGGATCTGTCCAGCGATGCCGCCGCGACCATCCAGGCCACCGCCGACGGCATCAGCGACCCCAACCTGCGGGCGGCGCTGGAGCGGTTGGCGGCGCATGCGCGGCCCAAGCCCTGACCTGACCTTTTGTGTCGAATGCCAGGGCCCCATCGCGAGCAGGCTGAACTGG
>NZ_JAGGOF010000121.1 GCF_018614775.1 Pseudomonas fluorescens | reverse complement strand
TAGTGACGCTCCGCGTGGGAACGATCAACTGACCCACGAGCATCCTGAGCTAAGCCCCCACCCGCGCCTGCAAACTCAGGTGCGCCCGCTCCCCCGGCGCCAGGCACAGGCTGTCGGTGCCGCCGCTGGCCGCTTCGACGCAAACGAACTCATTGACCTCATCCCAGCTCACCCCCAGCAGGGGCCGTGCGCCGGGGTGCCACACCACCGTGTCGGCACTGTCGCCGGTGTCGATGCACAATTCGCGCTGCCAGGCGTGGTCCTTCAGCTGCAACTCTCCATCGTGCTGGAACACCCGCTGACAGCCACCATCGACCCGCAGCTCGCCCTCCTGCTGGCAAACCTCGCGGCTCAACTGGTCGTAACCCTGGGCACCTTCGAGCCCAGACAGCGCTACCTCACCAACGTCGCCAATACGCCAATAAGCATGCAAAGCCTGGCTCAATTGGCATGGCAGGCTGTCCTGGTGCTCGGTGCTCAGGCGCAATTCCATGCGCTCGCCCAGGTCCGCATGCAGGTCCACTTGCCAATCGCACAGCTGCAACTGCCAGTGCAAATGCACACCGTCGTCATCGCTGCGGCTGTCGAGCAGTTTCCAGTCGATCAGGCGCGCCCACCCGTGGGACGGCCAGGCGTTTTCGCTGGGATGGCGGCCATACCACGGCCAGCACACCGGCACTCCGCCGCGTATCGCGCCGACTTGCGGCCATTTGGCCGCGCACCACAACCAGGGCTTCTGGCCGCGTGGTTGAAAGTGCAACAACTGCGCGCCCTGGCGGCTGAACACTGCCTGGCACAGCGGGTGATCGATCACCAGCACATCACGCTGCCGGTAGCGCTCCCAGGCAAACACCGGGCGCTCGCGCAAGGATCTGAAAAAGCGTTGTAGCGGATGCTCATGCATGAGCCGCAGTCCTGGAAGTCATTGAACTCTCGACGGGGTGAAGCATGCTTTTGTGGCGAGGTGGTTTTATGTGGGAGCAAAGCTTGCTCGCGACACAGGCGCCTCGGTTCAGGGGCAAAAACGCATTAACTTCATCGCGGGCAAGCCTTGCTCCCACACGTTGCTCCCTATTCTGGATGAACGCCCCAAAAAAAGCGGACAGCCTTGGCTGTCCGCAAATATGCGCACATAGAGAGGAGCTTATCGCAACAACGTTAGAACACCGACTGAATTTTCAGGCCGGCCACCAGGGCGTTGTCGACTTCATCAACGCCACCTGGGTGGGTGATGTATTGCAGGTTGGGACGTACGGTCAGCCAGTTGGTGACGTGAACGCCGTAGTTCAGCTCGTAGTTGTACTCAGTGGTACGCAACGGTGCGAACAGTGGGTCGTTGTAGTCGGTGACGCCATTGGCATCGTTGGTCAGCTCGGCGTTTTTCTTCACGTCATCGTTGACATGGATACGGGAGAAACCGATGCCGATGTCATCTTTAGGACGTGCATCGAACGGCCCCTTGTACACGAACATCAGCGACTGGTAGTTGTCGACGAAGTTGGTGTCCTTGTCGTGGAAGGTCGCGTTGGCGGCGATGTTCAGGCCGCGGGACGCATCACCGTTGTGGGTGGTGAGTTGCTGTTGCGCAACGAACCAGTAGCCGTGCTTGCTGTTGTGGCTGCGATAGGCGTTGCCGGTGGTCGCGGCATCGTCACCGTTGTCGTCTTCACGGACGTCATTGGCGTCAGCCGTGCTCTTGTAGTAACCGACCCGGTATTCGCCCGGCAGGCTGTTGACCTTCGGCGACCAGACCAGCTCGACCGGGATCACGGTGCCCTTGGTGCCACTGCCGCTGAGCTTGAAGCCGTTACCGTGCTCCAACTGCGAAGGGTTCTGGTTGTACGCGCCGATCTGCGCATAGAACTCAGGGGTGATGTTGTACTTCACACGCAGCGCGGCTTGCATGACCGGCCAGTTGTACCAGATACCGGTGGCCCAGTTACCCGCCTGGGAACCGCAGAATGCCAGGTTCTGGAACTCGCAAGGGAAGGTGTTGAAGTCTTCGCCTTCGCCGAAGTAACCGGCCTTGACGTCCAGTTTGCCGTCGAGGAACTGGTGCTTGATCCACAGCTGGGTCAGACGGACCATGTGGCCACGGCCGTAGACTTCCTGGGAGGAGCTCAAGGTGCCGGCACGCGGGTCGCCAACGCGGTCGTTGGAGATGTTTTCACCGTTACGGTTGGTCAGCTGGATCTTGGCCTGGGTGTTATCCCAGCCCCACAGCTTTTGCAGGTCCAGCGCCACGCCCAGGCCAAACTGGTCGGCGTAACGCGCTGTCTTGTCGTCGTTGTAGCCACCGTGCAGGTTGCCACCCACTTCACCGACATAGTCAGCCTTGATGTCGATACCCTGCTCGATCAGCCTGGTCCGCTCACCACCCCAGTCACCCGTCATCCACTGCGAATCGGCGCTGAACGCGTCGGCCGCCTGTGCGCTACCCACCAGCATCATCGCCGCAACGGCTGACAACTGGCAGATAAGCTTGGTATTGTTTTTCTTCTTCATCCCTACATTCCTCGTCTTATTGTTATTTACTGTTTTTATTTTTTCTAACGCGGTTTACAACGATTGCGGTGGGTGGTCCCCCATCCACCGCATACCCCTTGCCGGGGAAGCAAGCCTTGCTCTCACAGACCCACTCCCTCCTCCATCTCTCAGCGGCCCTTGAACTGAGCCACGTTCGGCGCTCGCCCTTCGGCTTGCGCCTGACCAGCCATACCCAAGCGTTCACCGGTCTGCGCGTCAAATAGTAATACTTTTTGAGGGTCAAACTGAAGCGTCATGTTTTCCCCGGCCTGCGGCGCCACGTCCGGCGCCAGGCGGCAGCAAACCTTGGTGTCATTTAGACTGACGAATACCAGGGTGTCCGGCCCGGTAGGCTCGGTGACCTGGACTTCTGCCCGGATGGTCGGCAAGCCGTTGGGCTCGCTACCGGCCAGCACGATCTGTTCCGGGCGCATGCCGAGAATCACCTCGCGGTCTTCCAGGCCGGCGTCCTGCATGCCCAGCGGCAGCTCGCAACGGGCCTGGCCGCTGTCGAGCAGTGCCAGCAGGCGACCGTCCTTTCGTTGCAGGCGCAGCGGGATGAAGTTCATCGGCGGCGAACCGATGAAGCTCGCCACGAACAGGTTGGCCGGGTTGGTGTAGATGTCTTTCGGCGTGCCGAACTGCTGGATGATCCCGTCCTTCATCACCGCCACTTTGTCGCCTAGGGTCATGGCTTCGATCTGGTCGTGGGTCACGTAGACCGTGGTGGTTTTCAGGCGCTGGTGCATCAGTTTCATTTCGGTGCGCATCTCGACCCGCAGCTTGGCGTCGAGGTTGGACAGCGGTTCGTCGAACAGGTAGATCTTCGGCCGCCGCGCCAGTGCCCGGCCCATGGCCACGCGCTGTTGCTGACCACCGGAAAGCTGGCCGGGCTTGCGATTGAGCAGGTGCTCGATCTGCAACAGCTTGGCCACGCGGGCGACTTCTTCGTCGATGGCGGACTGGCTCATCTTGCGGATCTTCAAGCCGAACTCGATGTTCTCGCGCACGCTCATGGTCGGGTACAGCGCGTAGGACTGGAACACCATGGCGATGTCGCGATCCTTCGGGCTCATGCCGCTGACGTCCTGGTCACCGATCATGATCGCGCCGCCGGTGATGGTTTCGAGGCCGGCGATGCAGTTCATCAGTGTCGACTTGCCGCAACCCGAAGGGCCGACGAGGATCAGGAACTCACCGTCCTTGATCGACAACTCGATGTTCTTCAGGGTATCCGGCAGGCCGGCACCGTAGGTCTTGTTTACGTTACGAAGTTCGAGCGTTGCCATGATTACCCCTTGACTGCGCCGGCCGTCAGGCCGCGCACGAAATACTTGCCTGCCACTACATAGACCAGCAGGGTCGGCAGCCCGGCGATCATCGCCGCTGCCATATCAACGTTGTATTCCTTGGCCCCGGTGCTGGTGTTGACCAGGTTGTTCAGCGCCACCGTGATGGGCTGGGAGTCGCCGCTGGAGAACACCACGCCGAACAGGAAGTCGTTCCAGATCTGCGTGAACTGCCAGATCAGGCAGACCATGATGATCGGGGTGGACATCGGCAGGATGATCCGCCGGAAGATCGTGAAGAACCCCGCGCCGTCCAGGCGCGCAGCCTTCACCAGCGCATCCGGAATGCTGACGTAGTAGTTACGGAAAAACAGCGTGGTGAACGCCAGGCCGTAGACCACGTGCACGAACACCAGGCCAGTAGTGGTGCTGGCCAGGCCCATCTTGCCGAGGGTGAACGAGGCCGGCAGCAGCACGGTCTGGAACGGCAGGAAGCAGCCGAACAGCAACAGGCCGAAGAACAACTGCGAACCGCGAAAACGCCACATCGACAGCACATAGCCGTTCAACGCACCGATGGCGGTGGAGATCAGGACCGCCGGGACGGTGATCTTGATCGAGTTCCAGAAGTAGCCGTTGACCGTCGCCCAGGCCTTGACCCAACCGATGCCACTGACCACGGTCGGCCAGCTCAACAGGTTGCCGGTGCTGATGTCTTCCGGCGTCTTGAAGCTGGTCAACAGCATGACCACCAAGGGCACCAGGTAAAGCAGGACGGCGAGGATCAACACCGCGTAGATCGCGATGCGACTCAGGCTGATGGCAGGTTTGGTAGCGAGACTAGTCATGACGCTTGGTCCTCAGCTCGGAGTACAGGTAAGGCACGATGATCGCGAGAATCGCACCGAGCATCAGGATTGCGCTGGCCGAGCCCATGCCCATCTGGCCACGGCTGAAGGTGAACGAATACATGAACATGGCGGGCAGGTCGGAGGAGTAACCCGGACCGCCGGCCGTCATCGCCGCCACCAGATCGAAACTCTTGATCGCGATGTGCGCCAGGATCATCACGGCGCTGAAGAACACCGGACGCAGGCTGGGCAGCACCACTTTCCAGTAGATGCGCGGCATGCTCGCGCCATCGATCTGCGCGGCGCGGATGATCGATTGATCAACACCACGCAGGCCCGCCAGGAACATCGCCATGATGAAGCCCGAGGCCTGCCATACGGCAGCGATCACCAGGCAGTACACGACGCGGTCAGGGTCGATCAGCCAGTCGAGACGGAAGCCTTCCCAGCCCCAGTCACGCAACAATTTGTCCAGGCCCATGCCCGGGTTGAGCAACCATTTCCAGGCCGTACCGGTAACGATCATCGAGAGCGCCATCGGGTACAGGTAAATGGTGCGGATGAAGCCTTCGCGACGGATGCGCTGGTCGAGAAACACCGCCAGCAGCACGCCGATCACCAGGGTGATGCCAATGAACATGCCGCCGAAGAGTGCGAGGTTCTTGCTCGCCACCCACCAGCGATCGTTGTCCATCAACCGCGCGTATTGCGCCAGGCCAGCCCATTTGTAGTTCGGCAAGAAGGTCGAGGTGGTGAACGACAGAACGAACGTCCACAAGATATAGCCATAGAAGCCCACCAGCACGATGAACATGCTCGGCGCCAGCACCAGTTTTGGCAGCCAGCGTTGCAGCACATCGAACGGCGAGGCCTTGCTGAACACAGCAACAGAACTCATGGGAAGATCCAGTACAGGGATTGGAAACTACAGTGATATCCCTTGTGGGAGCGGGCTTGCTCGCGAAAGCGGAGTGTCAATCCATACACGGTTGCCTGACACTCCGCTTTCGCGAGCAAGCCCGCTCCCACAGGGTTAACGGTTACTTGGCCGACTGCACCGCAGCGCCCAGCTTCCTGGCGGCATCGGCCGGGTCGGCTTTCGGGTCGTTGATGTAGTTGGTCACGACATCAAAGAACGCGCCCTGCACCGCCAGCGTGGTCGCCATGTTGTGCGCCATGCTCGGCTGCAAGCCGCCGGACTTGGCGTCCGCCAGGAAGTCCTTGGCTGCGGTCTGGGCGCAGGAATCGAAACCGTACTTGGCCATGTCGCCCAGCATGTCGTTGCGCACCGGGATCGAACCCTTGTTGATGCTGAAGACTTTCTGGAAGTTTTCGCCCAGCACGACCTTGGCGATATCCTGCTGGCCGGCTGCAGTGCCTTTGTCCTTCTGCTTGAACACCGCCAGGGAGTCGATGTTGTAGGTGAAGGCCTTGTCGGTGCCCGGGAAGGCTACGCACTCGTAGTCCTTGCCGGCGACTTTCTTGGCGGCGGTCCATTCGCTCTTGGCCCAGTCACCCATGATCTGCATGCCGGCCTTGCCGTTGATGACCTTGGCCGCTTCCAGGTTCCAGTCCTGACCCTTGCCGTCGGCGTCCATGTAGGTCGCGACTTTCTTCAGTTCGGTCAGGGACTTGACCATTTCAGGACCGGTCAGCGCAGCGTTGTCCAGGTCGACCAGGGCTTTCTTGTAGCCATCCGCGCCCATGACCGAAAGCACCACGGCTTCGAACACGGTGCTGTCCTGCCAAGGCTGGCCGCCGTGGGCCAGCGGGATGAAACCCGCGGCCTTGAGCTTGTCGCCGGCGGCGTAGAATTCTTCGAGGGTGGTCGGGTTTTTCGTGATGCCGGCTTTCTTGAAGACTTCAGGGTTGATCCACAGCCAGTTGACACGGTGGATGTTCACCGGCACGGCCACGTAGTCACCGTCGTACTTCACGGTATCGGAGACTTTCTTGTCGAGCAGGCTGTCCCACTTCTCTGCCTTGGCAACGTCCTTGAGCGCGTCGCTGTCGAGCAGGCCGGTAGACGCCCATTCCTGGATGTCCGGGCCCTTGATCTGGGCCACGCCCGGTGGGTTGCCGGCCACGGCACGGCTCTTGAGCACGGTCATGGCCGTGGAACCGCCACCCCCGGCGACTGCGCCGTCCTTCCAGGCAAAGCCATCTTTTTCTACCTGGGCCTTGAGCACATCGACCGCGGCTTTTTCGCCACCCGACGTCCACCAGTGAACGACTTCCACCGTACCTTTGGATTCGGCGGCAAGGGTGCTGACAGGGAACGCTGTGACGGGAAGCAGGGATGCAAGAGAAATGACAGTAGCGAGGCGAGAAATCGCATTCATCTAGAAGTACCTTTCTTGTTGTTATGCATGCAAGTCTGGTGCTTGCGCTGCATGGATTCTAATCAGAGGGAATCCCTTCGCGGGTAACGAAGGGACGCGTAAATGTCACGACATGGTTACACAGGTGAAGGGCAGGACAAGCGTGCCAGAGCCGTTGCCATGCTCGGTGCCAGGGGCAGGCGCGGGATCAACACCGCCTGCCAGGCGTGATACAGGTCCGGTTTGCCCGGCCAGATATCGGCGCTGGGGCGGTTCTGCGGATCGAGTTCGTGATGCCAACTGCCGTTGCAGCGGTCGATGAAATGTTTGTCACAGAATTCCCAGAAGGTTCGGTACCAGGCCTCGTATTTCGCCTCGTCGGTGCGCTTGAGCAGTGCACTGGCGGCAGCCGCCGCCTCGGCGTGCACCCAATGCAGGCGATGGCGAACCACGGCGCGGTTGTCCCAGTCGAGGGTGTAGACAAGGCCAGGCGCACCGTCGACGTCCCAACCGTGGCGGCAGTTCTGGTCGAAGAGTTTTTGTGCATCCTGAGCCAGCCAACCCGGCGTGAGCATACCGATCCGGACCCGCGCCGCCTCAAGGTGCAGCAGCAGCCGCGCCCACTCGAAACCGTGACCGGGGGTGGTGCCGTAAGGGCGGAAACCATCGGCGGGATTGTCGTGGTTGTATTCGCGCAGGGGCTGCCAGTGGCGGTCGAAATGTTCCACCACCAGGTAGTCGTTGGCGGCGGCATGTCCATGGATCACCCGTTCGACGATGCGCAGGGCGCGCGCCAGCCAGCGCGGGTCGTCCGTGGCATCGGCCAGGGCCAGGAACGCTTCGGTGGCGTGCATGTTGCTGTTGGCACCGCGATAGGCCTCCTCCACGCTCCAGTCGCGATTGAAGGATTCGCGCAAGGCGCCCTCTTCTTCGCTCCAGAAGTGCGCGTCAATGATCCGCACCGCCTCGTCCAGTAACGCCTGGGCACCGGGACGCTGGGCGACCACGGCGGAACTCGCGGCCAGGGCAACGAAAGCATGCAGATAGGCGGCCTTGCCGGTTTGGTCTTCAGCCGGTTGCGCAGTGGCGAACCAGCCACCGTGCTCGGCGTCGCGCAAGGGACCGCTGAGGGCCTGGACCCCGTGATCCACCAGTTCGGCAAACCCCGGCAGGCCCTGGATGTGGGCCATGGCGAAGCTGTGGGTCATGCGCGCGGTGTTCATGGTTTCGGCCCGGGCATCGGCCGCCAGGCGACCCAGGTCATCGAGGTTGCCAAAGCCGTCCGGCAGCTTCGACGCCTTGGCAAACGCCAGCAATCGCAAGCCTTCCGCGGCGAGCCAATGCTGGTGGGCAGGCGCGTTCAGCCAACTGCTGAAGGCCGGTTGAAAGGTGTCCATCGGCGGTCCCTTTTTTGTTGTTATGACGCGGGGAGTCTAAACAAGGGAGGACGGCGGACAGGTAACGAAAGGGGCGAGTTATGTCACTGGCCTGTGACAATTAGCTGGGGGATGGGGTGTAGCGGCTGACGCCTTCGCGAGCAAGCCCGCTCCCACAGGGATTTGTGGAACACCTGAGATCCAGTGTGGGAGCGGGCTTGCTCGCGAAGAACGATAACGCGGCCTGATCAATCCACACTGCGAGGCAGTTGCAAGGTCACCCGCAACCCGCCCTCGCGAAGGTTCTGCAGACTCACCTCGCCGCCATGGCTGTGGGCGATGTTGCGGGCGATGCCGAGCCCCAAGCCATAGCCTTGCTGCTGCCCAGCGAGGCGGAAGTGCGGTTCGAAGACTTGCTCAAGGCGCTGTTCCGGCACACCCGGCCCCTCGTCATCGACGTGCAGGATGAACGCACTGTCATCGTCCTCGATGTGCAGGTGGGCGTTCTGGCCATATTTCAGGGCGTTGTCGATCAGGTTGCCAATGCAGCGTTTGAGCGCCAGCGGTTTGCCGTGATACGGCGCCAGCGCCCGACCATCCTGGGTCACCCGGCCGTTGCCGTTGGGCGCCAGGTAAGGTTCGACCAGGCAATCGAGCACATGATTGAGGTCCACCGGCTCGATGTTTTCATGGATGTCGGTGTCTTTGACGCATTGCAGCGCGCCTTTGACCAGCAACTCCAATTCATCAAGGTCACGGCCGAACTTGGCCTGCAGGTTTTCGTCCTCCAGCAGCTCGACCCGCAGCCGCAACCGCGTGATCGGTGTGCGCAAGTCATGGGAAATCGCGCTGAACAACTGGCTGCGTTCGGTCAGATAACGGCTGATGCGTTCGCGCATGGCGTTGAACGCCCGCCCCACCTCCACCACTTCGCTGCCACCGCCCTCGGCCACCGGTTCCACTTCAGCGCCGAGGGACATGTCGCGCGCCGCCCGGGCCAAGCGCTTGAGGGGTCGGCTCTGCCAATGCACCAGCAAGCCGATGAACAGCAGCAACAGGCTGCTGGTGAGCACAATGAAGCCCACCTGTTGCTTGGGCAGGTCCTGCTCTTCGAGGGCGGTGTAGGGTTCGGGCAGCAGCGAGGCGATGTACAACCACTCGCCCGGCGCCATCTGGATCTGGGTGACCAGCACCGGCGGGTTCACCGGTTCCAGCGTCAAGGCGTAGTGGGCCCAGGAGCGCGGCAGTTCATCGAGCTTCAGCCCGCCGTTGAAAATCCGCAAATCCTCGGGGCTGACAAACTTCACCGAAATGTCGGCGTTGTTACCCAGGGAGCGGCGCAACACCTCGTCCACGGCCTTGAGTACCGCCAGTTTGCGCGGCGTGACCGGCAGCACGTCCATGCCCAGGGGCTTGTCGTTCAGCGTGACGACGAACCGGGTACCGCCCATGCTGCGCAGTTGGTCGAGCACCAAGGGCCGGTAAGCCACCGGCAACGAGCGCAGATAGCTGACGCTGGCGGTCATCGAATGGGCGAGGCTGCGGGCGGCGGTGACCAGGCCTTCGAGCTGGGTGGCGCGCAATTGCGACACCCAGATCACGCTGGACAGCGTCTGCGCGAACAGCACCACCAGCAAGGTCAGCAACAGCATCCGCCCGAGCAGCGAGCGCGGCACCGGCACCCGCCGGGCGACTTTTCCTACCCATTCAATGACCATTGCTGGCAACCACACTGGCTGCCAATTGATAACCACTGCCGCGCACCGTGCGGATCAGCCGTGGCGGCTTGTCGGTGTCGCGCAGGCGCTGGCGCAGGCGGCTGACGGCCATGTCGACGATCCGGTCCAGGGGCATCAGTTCACGGCCACGGGTCGCGTTGCCGATGGTGTCGCGGTCGAGGATTTCCTGGGGATGATCGAGAAACAGTTTGAGCAACGCGAAATCGGCGCCGGAGAGAATCACTTCCTCGCCGTCGGTGTGGAACAGTCGGTGGCTGACCATGTCCAGTCGCCATTCATCGAAGGCCAGCACTTCGCCACCGGAACGTTCCTGGCCGAATTGCGCCCGGCGCAGCAACGCCTTGATGCGCGCCTGCAATTCACGGGGGCTGAAGGGCTTGCCCAGGTAGTCATCGGCCCCCAGTTCAAGACCGATGACCCGGTCGGCCTCGTCGGAGCTGGCAGTGAGCATGATGATCGGCACATGCGCCTGGCGCGGATGCTGGCGAACCCAGCGGCACAGGCTGAAGCCGTCTTCATCGGGCAGCATCACGTCGAGAATCACCAGGTCGCTCGGCGCTTCGTTCAGCGCCTGGCGAAACCCGGCACCGTCCGGCGTGGTGCGCACCTGGAAACCCGCACGGCTGAGGTAGGTGTCCAGCAGTTCGCGAATCTCCTGGTCGTCGTCGACCAACAAAATCGATTTGTTTACTGAACTCACAGGGCCGCGTCCTTGTTGTTTGGATTAGGGCGGATTATGCCTGATGGATAAAGCCTGCAAACACTATGGGAAGCATGTGAAATCCCTGTGGGAGCGAGCTTGCTCGCGATGACGGTGTATCAGCCAGCATCAATGGCAACTGACACACCGTCATCGCGAGCAGGCTCGCTCCCACAGGTGACTGCATTTCAACCGGTTGACTGCTCCAGCGCCACACCCGCGCCCATCAGGCCGGAGTATGGCGCGGTGACCAGCCAGACCGGAATGCCCTTGAAGTAATCGCTCATGCAGCCCTTGTCGGCGAAGCAGCGGGCGAAACCGCTCTCCAGAAAGAAGTCGGCAAACCGCGGAACCACGCCGCCGACGATGTAGACACCGCCGCGGCCACCCACCGTCAGCACGTTGTTGCCAGCCACGCGCCCCAGCCAGCGGCAGAACTGCTCGAGCACTTCCAGGGCGATGGGGTCGCCGGCCAGGCCTGCGGCGGTAATGGACTCGGGGGTATCGAGCACCGGTTCATGGCCGTCCACCGCGCAGATGGCCCGGTACACCCGGGGCAAACCGCTGCCGCTCAAGGCGGTTTCGGCGCTGACGTGACCGATCTCGTTATAGATGTGTTGCCAGAGCTGGGTTTCCCGCGGGCTGCTCATCGGCAGGTCGACATGCCCGCCCTCCCCCGGCAACGCCGCGAACCGGCCCTGCCCCAGGTCCAGCAACGTGCCCACACCCAGCCCGGTACCCGGCCCGATCACCACCGCCGGGCGCGTCGGCTCCGGCGTGCCTTCGCACACCACCCGGTACTCATCGGGACGCAGGCAGGTCATGCCCAGGGCCATGGCCGAGAAGTCGTTGACCAGTAACAGCTTGTCCACCTGCAAGGTCTCGCAGAAAGCCAGGTTGCTCAGGCGCCAGTGATTGTTGGTGAAGCGAAACAGATCGCCAGACACCGGGCCGGCCACCGACAGGCACACCGAACCGATGGACCCCGGCCCCATGCCGAGGCCGCTGAGGTAGACCTTGATGGCATCCTCGGGACAGGCGTAATCCGCGGTCGCCAGCACCTGGATGTTTTCCAGGTTGTGGTTCTTCCACAGCGCGAAGCGTGCGTTGGTCCCACCGATGTCACCGACCAAAGCCAGTTTCAATTAATTGTCTCCAGGGCAGCAGTGAAGGCGCTGGCGCCCTGCTCTGCCGAGCTGAAGGCCATGCGCATGAAACCGAACAGCTCGCGGCCGGTGCCGATGTTGTTGCCCAACAGGCCTTTGGCCGGTTCGCGTGCGGCGAACTCCTCGGCGTCCACCTTCAGTTCCAGGGTGCCTTTGACGCCATCGACGCGGATGATATCGCCCTCCTGCACCCGGGCCAATGCACCCCCGACATACGCTTCCGGGCTGACGTGGATGGCCGCCGGGATTTTCCCCGAGGCGCCGGACATGCGCCCGTCGGTGACCAGCGCCACCTTGAAGCCGCGGTCCTGCAACGAACCGAGGAACGGGGTCATCTTGTGCAGCTCCGGCATGCCATTGGAGCACGGGCCCTGGAAGCGCATCACCGCGACAAAATCCTTCTCCAACAGGCCGGCCTTGAAGGCGTCCGCCAGGTCCTGCTGGTCCTGGAAGACCATCGCCGGTGCTTCGACGATCTGGTTCTCCAACGCCACGGCCGACACTTTCATCACGCCACGGCCGAGATTGCCCTCCATGACCCGCAACCCGCCTTCCGGCGAGAACGCGCGAGCCACCGGGCGCAGGATGGTTTCGTCGAGGCTTTCGATCGGACCGTCGCGCCACACCAGCTCGCCATCCTCGAGAAACGGCTCCTGGGTGTAGCGGCTCAGGCCGTGACCGAGCACGGTGTTGACGTTTTCATGGAGCAGGCCGGCTCCCAGCAGTTCGCGGATCAGGAACGACATGCCGCCCGCCGCCTGGAAGTGGTTGATGTCGGCCTTGCCGTTCGGGTAGACGTGGCTAAGGGTCGGCACCACCTCGGACAGGTCGGCCATGTCTTGCCAGGTCAACTGGATGCCCGCCGCCATGGCGATGGCCGGCATGTGCAGGGTGTGGTTGGTCGAGCCGCCAGTGGCGTGCAGGGCCACGATGGAGTTGACCAGCGAGCGCTCGTCGACGATCTCGCCGATGGGCATGAAGCTGCCGCTCTGCTTGGTCATGCGCGTGACCTGGAACGCCGCTTCGCGGGTCAGGGCGTCACGCAGTGGAGTGTTCGGGTTGACGAACGAGGCGCCCGGCAGGTGCAGGCCCATCACTTCCATCAGCAGCTGGTTGGTGTTGGCGGTGCCGTAGAAGGTGCAGGTGCCCGGACTGTGGTAGGACTTCATCTCCGACTCCAGCAGCTCTTCGCGGCTGGCCTTGCCCTCAGCGTAGCGCTGGCGCACGTCGGCTTTTTCCTTGTTGGAAATGCCCGAGACCATCGGCCCGCCCGGCACGAAGATCGTCGGCAGGTGACCGAAGCGCAGCGCCCCCATCATCAGGCCCGGCACGATCTTGTCGCAGATGCCGAGCATCAGCGCGCCATCGAACATGTTATGGGACAACGCCACCGCCGTGGACATCGCGATCACTTCGCGGCTCGGCAGGCTCAGTTCCATCCCCGCCTCGCCCTGGGTCACGCCGTCGCACATGGCCGGCGTGCCACCGGCGAACTGGCCGACCGAGCCGATCTCGCGCAAGGCTTTCTTGATCTGTTCCGGGAAGGTTTCGTAAGGCTGGTGGGCCGACAGCATGTCGTTATAGGACGAGACGATGGCGATGTTGGCGGCGTTCATCATCCGCAGGTGGTGCTTGTCCTCCGTGCCGCAACCGGCCACGCCGTGGGCGAAGTTGGCGCACTGCAATTTGCCGCGCATCGGCCCGTCGCTGGCTGCACCGCGAATCAATGCAAGGTAAGCCTGACGCGTGGCGCGGCTGCGGGCGATAAGCCGTTCGGTGACCTCAAGAACGCGGGGATGCATGTGTAGAACTCCAGGCTAACGGGTGTGGCGACCTGATTGTCTATGCTGGTCAAAAGCCTTCTGCCCATGAGGCGACAGACGGTTTCTGACCATTCGGACCGGTTGATTCAGGTCACTCGTTGTAGATAAAACAAAATATTGCCACTAAAAAGGCTTGTTTTCTATTTTTATGCGAATAATCTTGTAATTCCAACAACAAATCGACGGCGGCGCAGTTAATGACTCTTCGAATCGCAATCAATGGTTTTGGCCGCATCGGCCGCAACGTCCTCCGTGCACTGTATACCCAAGGCTATCGTCGCGACTTGCAGATCGTCGCCATCAACGACCTGGGTGACAGCGCAATCAATGCTCACCTGCTCAAGTACGACACCGTCCATGGCACCTTTGATGCCGACGTGCAGCACGATCATGAAAGCCTGACGGTCAATGGCGACCGCATCTCGGTCAGTGCCATCCGCAACCCGGCCGAACTGCCCTGGGCCGCCGAGAAGATCGACGTGGTGTTCGAATGCACCGGCCTGTTCACCGACCGCGCCAAGGCGGCCGCCCATATCAGCGCCGGCGCCCGCAAGGTGATCATTTCGGCCCCGGCCAAGGGTGCCGACGCCACGGTTGTGTATGGCGTGAACCACGACATCCTGCGCCAGTCCCACCAGATCATTTCCAACGCCTCGTGCACCACCAACTGCCTGGCCCCGGTGGCCCAGGTGCTGCACCGCGAGCTGGGCATCGAGAGTGGCCTGATGACCACCATCCATGCCTACACCAACGACCAGAACCTGACCGACGTCTACCACACCGACCCGTACCGCGCCCGTTCGGCCACCCAGAACATGATTCCGAGCAAGACCGGCGCGGCCGAAGCGGTCGGCCTGGTGCTGCCGGAACTGGCGGGCAAGCTGACCGGCATGGCCGTGCGTGTGCCGGTGATCAACGTGTCCCTGGTCGACCTCACCGTTCAGCTCAAGCGCGAAGCGTCGGCCGAAGAGGTCAACGAACTGCTGCGCCAGGCCAGCCAACACTCGAAGATCCTCGGCTACAACACCCTGCCGCTGGTCTCCAGTGACTTCAACCACAACCCGCTGTCGTCAATCTTCGACGCCAACCACACCAAGGCCAGCGGCAAGCTGCTCAAGGTACTGGCCTGGTACGACAACGAATGGGGCTTCTCCAACCGCATGCTGGATAACTGCCTGGCGTTGTGTAACGCGGAGTGACCAAACACGGTGTTGAACTCTTTGTGTGGGAGCGAGCCTGC
>NZ_JAGGOF010000120.1 GCF_018614775.1 Pseudomonas fluorescens | reverse complement strand
CGACGGCAAGCTGATCGCCAGTGGTGGGGATATCCAGCTCGACGCCAACGGGCAATTGAGCCTGGCCGATACCTCGGCCACGGGCGCGGTCAACGTCAAGGCGGCCAGCGCCAACGTGCAAGGCGCGGTCTATGGCACCAGCGTCAACGTGCAAACCAGCGGTGCGCTGGACGTGCAGCAGAACATCGCCGCGCGCGATCAGATCAGCTTGACCAGCGCTGGGCAGTTGACCAACAACGGCATCATCGAGGCCGGGGTCAATGCCGATAACACCCGCAATGTCACGGGCGATGTAAGCCTGACCGCGCAGAATCTCGACAACAGCGGCAAGACCATTACCGCCAGCCGCACCCTGACGGCCAACGTCGGGCAGTTGAACAACAATGGCGGCCAGCTCAGCAGCTTGGGTAACGTCACCTTGCGCGTCGCCTCGCTGGATAACGTGGCGGGGCTGGTGGGTGCCGGCCAATTGCTGGACATCAATGCCAGCGGCCAGGTGAATAACCAGAAAGGGCGTCTTGCCGCAGGTCAAAGCGCTCAGTTGACCGTCACGTCCCTGGATAACTCCGCCGGTCGCCTGATCAGTGACGGCGCGCTCACCGCGAGCATTTCTGCGCAGTTGCTCAACCAGGCGGGGTTGTTGTCGTCGGCCGGTCTGTTGACCCTCAACACAGCGAGTCTCGACAACCGTCTGAGTGGCGTCATCACCGCTACCCAGGCCGCCAATCTCAACATAGGCAAACTGGATAACCGTGGCGGTGAAGTGTCGAGCCAGGGCGTGCTGGCGCTGACCGGCACCGAGCTGGACAACAGCAACAGCGGCAAGCTGATTGCCTACGGCGACCTGCGCCTGACCCTGGAACGCCTGACCAACCAGAGCCAGGGGTTGATTTCCACCCGAGGCGCCTTGGCAGTCAACGCCGGGCAACTGGACAACCGCCAGGGGTCGTTTTATGCCCGGCAAGGGCTGAACCTGGCCCTGAACGGGCAGATGCTCAACGCCCAAGGCAGCGTGAAAAGCGACACCGTCGCCAGCGTCAAAGCCGCAGGGATCAATAACGATGCCGGTCAGCTAACCAGCGTCGGTGCGTTGAACATCGACAGCGCCGCCGCCCTGAGCAACCTGGGCGGCAGCGTGGTCAGCGGCGACACGCTGCTATTGAAGGCAGGCCAGGTGAACAACACCTCCGGCCGTATTGCCAGTGCCAAGGCCCTGAGTGCCAGCATCATGGGGCTGGAGCAACGGAACGGCCAACTGGTCAGCAACACCAGCCTTGCCCTCGATCTCAACCATGGGCAGTTGAATAACCAGGGCGGGCTGATCAGTACCCCCGGCGCGCTGCTGCTCAATAACCTGGCCGCCGTGAACAATCGCGCGGGCGAGGTATCCAGCGACAAGGCCTTCAGCCTGAGCGCCGCGAGCCTGGACAACAGCGCTGGCAAGATCATCAGCAAGCAGAGCCTCGACCTGATCATCGCCCAGGCGTTGAACAACGCCCAAGGGCTGATCTCGGCCAATGGCCTTGAACTGCGTGCCGCCAGCCTGGACAACAGCAGTGGCGCCTTGAGCAGCAGCGCCGACCTGACTGCTAACGTGGATGGAGCGCTGACTAACGCGGATGGTGAACTGTCCAGCGCTGGCCTGACCCGGCTCAGCGCCATGGCGCTGAATAACGCCAACGGCCAGGTGCTGGGCGACAACGCCCTGAACATCACCCTTGGCGGAGCACTGGACAACCGCAACGGCGTACTCGGTTCGGGCAAGGTGGTGAGCGTCCAGGCGGCCAGCCTGAACAACAGCAACGGTGGGCAGGTGATCAGCGACGGCACCTTGAGCGCGCGCATCAACGGCCTGCTGGACAATCAGAACCTGGGCGAAGTGATCGCCAAGGGCGCGCTCGACCTGCAAACCGGCAGCCTCGACAACCGTGGCGGTCGCCTGACCGGCAAGGACCTGCTGACCTTGCGCAGCGCTGCGCTCGACAACCGTGGCGGCAGCGTGCGCGCCGACAAGGCGCTGCAGTTGCGGGTCGATCAACTGGACAACCGCAGCAACGGCGTCCTCGCCGGCAAGACCAGCGTCAACGTCGAGGGCGTGCGGCTGGACAACAGCGGCGGCTTGCTGACCAGTGTCGGGCCACTGACCTTGACGTACGGCGAAGTGCAGAACGGCCTCGGTCGCATCTCCAGCCAGGGCGATCTCACCGCCCACATCGACACCTTGCAACAGCAAGGTGGTGCGCTGGTGGCCCAAGGCAACTTGAGCCTGACCGGCAAGACGCTTGATAACCGCAACGGCGGCTTGGTCGGCACCACAAAAGCGCTGGATGTGCAGGTCGGACAGGTCGACAACCGCGCAGGTGAATTGTCCGGTGGCCTGGGCGTGAAAGTGGGCGCCCAGCGGCTGGACAACAGCGGCGGCAAACTCATCGCCGGCACTGATCTCGAATTGAAAGTGGCTCAGCTCATCAACCAGAGCAAGGGACTGATCCACGCCCAAGGCAGCATGACGCTGAGCGGCAGCACGCTGGACAATACCGCAGGCACGCTCAACAGCCTCAACGGCCTGGTGATTACCCTCGATAACGCACTGCTCAATGGCCAGGGCCTGATCAGCAGCGAAGGTGAACTGAGCGTCAACGCCGGCAGCCTCGACAACGCCGCCGGCAGCCTGGGCAGCGCCGGTGCGTTGTCGATTGTCAGTGCAGGTGAGGTGATCAACCAGGGCGGCTCCATCAGCACCGATGCCGGCCTGACCCTCAAAAGCGCCAGCCTGGACAATAGCCAGAAAGGCCTGATCTCGGGCAGTGCCGCCACCCAGGTCAGCACGGGCGTGTTCAGCAACAACCAAGGCGGGCGCCTGACCTCGGGCAACACCCTCAAGCTCACTGCCACCCAGGTCAACAACGCCGCCGGCCGCATCGCCAGCAGCCAGGCCCTGAGCGCCTCGGTCACCGGGCTGGATCAGCAGCAAGGCGAGCTGTTCAGCAACACCAGTCTGACGCTGGACATGAACCAGGGCCAGTTGAACAACCAGGGCGGCCTGATCAACGCTTCGGGCCTGTTGTTGCTGAGCAACCTCAAGGACGTCAACAACCAGAACGGAGAAATTTCCAGCCAGCAAGCATTCACCCTCGCGGCGCGGAACCTCGATAACAGCGGCGGCAAACTGCTCAGCAATCAAGGCCTGATCCTGAAAACGGTGCAGGCCTTGAACAACGCCAAAGGGATCATCTCCGCCGCCTCCGTGGACAGTCACAGCGCCAGCCTCGACAACAGCGATGGTTTGATCAGCAGTCGCAATCAGCTCGATGTGAACGTCGATGCACTGCTCGATAACCAGCGCGGCTCGCTGATTGCCGACGGCGCATTGGTATTGAACGCTGATCGCCTGGACAACCGCGCCGCCAGCATCGCCGGCAAAGCCGGGCTCAACGCCACCGTCACTGCGCTGGATAACCGCCAAGGTACGCTGGTCAGCACCACCGACCTGACCCTGAAAGCCGCCAGCCTCGACAACCGTCAGGCCGGTTTGATCGGCGCGACAAAAGCGCTGGATATCAACGTTGACGACCTCGACAACCGTGGTGGTGAGCTGAGCGGCAACACCGGCATCACGCTGGTGAGCCAGAAACTCGACAACAGCGACAGCGGCCAGGTATTCGCCGGGCAAACGCTGAAACTCACCGTGGACACACTGCTCAACCGTAGCAAAGGCCTGCTCAGTGCCAAGACGCAGCTGAGCCTCGATGGCGGTTCGCTGGACAACAGCGGCGGCTACCTGGTCAGCCAGCAGAACCAGCGCATCGACCTGAGTGGCGACCTGACCAACACCCAGGGACAACTCACCAGCGAAGGCACGCTGGACGTCAGCGCCGCCAACCTGACCAACACCGGTGGCAGCCTGTCCAGCGCCTCGAACCTCACCGTTAAAAGCCTGGGCCGCCTCGACAACCAGGGCGGCGAACTGGTCACCGACGGCGCGTTGCTGCTCACCAGCACAGCGCTGGACAACCGCCAGCAGGGCAACATCAGCGGCAAAGGCGCGGTGACTGTCACCACAGGCGCCTTCAACAACAGCCAGAAGGGCCTTCTCAACAGCGGCGCCACGCTGAACCTCAAGGCCGGTCAAGTCACCAACCAGGACGGCGGTCGCATCGGCAGCCAAGGCGCATTGACCGCTTCGGTTTCCGGTTTGGATCAGCAAGGCGGCGAGCTGTTCAGCAACACCACGCTGAGCCTGGACATCAACAACGGCCAGCTCAACAACCAGGGCGGCCTGATCAATGCCCCCGGCACGCTGCTGCTGAAAAACCTCAACGGCGTGAACAACCAGGGCGGCGAAATCTCCAGCGCCCAGGCCTTCACCCTGGCGGCAAAAAACCTCACCAACAACGACGGCCGGTTGCTCAGCAACCAGGGCCTGACCCTGCGCATCGCCCAGGCGCTGAACAACGTCAAGGGCCTGATCGGCGCGGCCTCCCTGGATGCTCAGGCGCAAAGCCTGAACAACAACGGCGGTACGCTTACCAGTCGCGGCAACCTCGACCTCACGGTTGATCAGCAATTGGACAACCAGGCCCAAGGCCTGATCAGCGCCGCGCAACGGCTCACACTCAACAGCGGCGATCTGAACAACCAGGGCGGCAGCGTGCTGGCAGGCGGCGCTTTGCTCCTCGATGCCATGGCCCTGAACAACAGCGCCAACGGCCTGATCAATGCCCAAGGTGACCTCACCCTGGGCGCCCACTCGCTGGATTCCAGCGACGGCGGTGAAGTGTCCGCCAAGGGCAACCTGAACCTGACCCTGGCGACGCTGACGCAAAATGGTGGCCGACTGCTGGGCGAGCAAGCCGTCACGCTGAACCTCGGCGGTCATGACCTGAACAATCGTAACGGCCTGATCACCGCCAAAGGTTTACTGACCGTTAACGGCCTGCGCAACCTTGCAAACCAGGGCGGCGAAATTTCCAGCAGCCAGGGTTTCAACCTCAGCGGCCAGGTGATCGATAACAGCGGCGGCAAGCTGATCAGCAGCCAGAACCTGACGCTTAACGGCACCAGCCTGGTCAACCAGAACGGCCTGATCTCCGGGTGGCAAGGGCTGAATGTCAGTGGCACCAGCCTCGACAACCGCAACAACGGCACGCTCTCCAGCCGCAATGGCGACGTCGGCGTCACCCTCAGTGGGGCGCTGCTCAACAGCGGCGCCGGGGCCCTGGCCAGCCAGAAAAAAATGACCGTCAGCGCGGCCAGCCTGGACAACAGCAACGGCGGGATCCTCTCCAGCGGCAGCGACCAGACCCTGACCGTCACCGGCGGTCTGCTCAACAACGGCCAAGGTGGGTTGATCGACAGCGGTGCCATCCTGGTCATGAACGCCATGACCCTGGGCAACCTCGGCGGTACCGTCAATGCGCAAAAAGCCCTGAGCTTCACCGGTACCACCCTGGATAACAGCGGCGGCAACCTGATCGGCAACGCCGCCGTGACCCTCGACCTGCTCGGCGCCCTGACCAATACCAACGGCAAACTCGCCAGCGTCGGCCCGCTGCGGGTGGAACGCGCCACGCAAATCAACAACCAGGGCGGCCAGATCGCCAGCCAGGGCTTGTTGACCTTGCTCACCACTGGCCTGGACAACCGTAACAAAGGCACCGTCGCGGCCAACGATCAGCTCATCCTGACCGCCACCGGCACCGTGCAGAACGACGCCGATGGCTTGGTCTACAGCCAGAACGGCGGCGTGCAAATTGACTCGGCCAGTTTCACCAACGGCAAGGGCACCGTGCAAAGCCAGGGCGCCATGACCCTGACCGTCGCCAACGACATCGACAACCAGAGCGGCCGCCTCCAGGCCAAGACCGGCGACCTGATGGTTGTCGCCCGCAACCTCGACAACCGAGGCGGCGTGCTCGCCAGCCTGCAAGGCCTGCTCACCACGCAACTGAGCGGCGTGCTGAAAAACGGCTACGACCTGAACAACAACCGCCAGGGCGGCATCACCCAGGCCCAGCGCCTGAACCTGATCGCACTCGGCGGCCTCGACAACTACGGCGGGCGCATCTCGGCGCAGACCGGCGACGCCACCGTCACCACCCGCAACTTTGACAACCGCAACGGCGGCCTCTACGCCAAAGGCAAGGTCAACGTCACCGGCAACGATTTCGACAACAGCGGCGACAACGACGGCCAGATCGCTGGCAGCCAGATCGATCTCAACCTCACCGGCGCGTTGAACAACCGGTTGGGCATCATCGAGAGCGACAGCACCCTGGCGATCAAGGCGGCGAGCGTTGATAACCAGACCGGGCAGTTGCGGGCGTTGGGTGGCAGCGGCAAGACCGACTTCCAGATTGGAGGGCTGTTCGATAACCGCAACGGCACGCTGGAAACCGCCAACAGTGACTTGACCCTCAATGCCGCGAACTTCCAGAACCAGGGCGGCAGCCTGTTGCATGTGGGCAGCGGCGTCTTTGATATCTCCACTGCCAACCTCACCAACGCTGGCGGCAGCATTGCCACGCGGGGTGGGCTGACGCTGACTGCTGACAACTGGACCAACAGCAGCGTGATCCAGGCGGGGCGGCTGACGGTTAATGTGAATAATTTGACTCAGACCGGGAGTGGGCAGTTGTTGGCTTCTACCAGCCTGGTGGGTAGTGGAGGGAACTGGAGCAATGATGGGCTGATTGCCAGTGATCGTGGCATGGGGTTGCAGCTAACCGGTCGATATAGCGGGAATGGCCGGACCACCAGCCTCGGCGACATGGCGGTGGATGCCGCTGCTATCGACTTGAGCAGCGTGGCAAGTATTACCGGCGGTGGCACCACAACGATTGGCGGGCGCGGTGGTCTGGGCAACCTGACCAATTACGGGCGACTTACCTCAGCTGGCGCGTTGAATATCAATGCGAGCACTTTCAATAACTATGGCACGGTCGCCGGTGCGGAAGGCTTGAAGGTGACAGCATCGACATTGTTGAACGATCAGGGCGGCTTTCTGTTCAGCGGTGCCGATATGAAGTTGCGGGTTGGAAGTTTTACCAACCGTAAATCGGACGTTTATGCGCTGGGCGACATTGATGTCGCGCTGAATGACCAAGGAGGGCGCTCGGCGTTAATGGAGAATGATTCGGGCACGATGGAGAGCGGTCGAGACTTCTCTATTAATGCGGATTCGATTATTAATAAGCGTGGGGACTTTAAGACTGAGGCGGAGCTGTACTCTTCGGCAATAGGATTTGGTTGCTATAGCTGTGATTCGCTCCCTCGACATTTCATGGATGAACGGCAGCCCGCCTCCTATTACGTATTTGAACAAAAATACAAAGTTTCTGTCGCTGGAGATAGCACCTCAAAAGCTGCTTCGTTGAGCTCTTCAGGTAATTTAGTCATCAAGGGTGGATCCTTTTTAAATTCCAATTCCAATTCCTCGGTGTCGGCGGTTGGCAATATAGATATTTCTACAGATGGTTTTGAAAATTCGGGTTCTGCTCTGGGGGATTACGTCAGTAAAGAATACTACTCTTACTATACGGCCACTTATAATCAGATGGCCGAGCTCGTCGACTACAACACCTATAATGATGCCGAATATGCTGGTGGTATGCATTTTTGGAATGGATCAGGTGAGGAGTCCGTTATCTATTCCCAGAGAGCGCAGGAAGGCGCAAAGCCCTTTGAGAAGGAATATTATCAGCGATTTGGCCCCATTATCATCAGACTCGGAGGTAATGGAGACAAGAGGCTTCCAGAGATCAAGTTTGGCGATTCCCAATATTCGACCGGTATTCGAACTCCGTTACCCAGTTTCATAAAAGATGCTACTCCATTCGATCAGGTAGTTGTTTCCTCCACCTCATCTGACAGCTTTGCCCCCGCCATCATCCAAGCCGGCGGCAACGTTTCCATCACCGCAACAAACAAAATCACCAACGGTGTCGAGCGTCCATTCTCAACGGGCATCTCAGCTTCGACACGTACCGCCGCTACCACAGCGTCAGGTTCCGGCAAAACCACGGTCGTCACCCTGAACAGCCAACTCCCACCGGACTTGGCCCAACAACAAATCAATCCCCTCTCACTTCCCGGCTTCAGTCTCCCTTCTGGGCAAAACGGCCTGTTCCGCTTAAGCGGGCAGGGCGGCTCGGCTCAACAAGCCACCCAGGCTAGCACCGGCTCGCAGAACTGGAGCATGGGCAGCGCCTCGATCAGCACCGCCCAGCGCCAACAAGACCTGCCTGATACCCAGGCTCGTAGCGTCCGGATAGGCGATATCGCTGCAGTGGACACCAGTGATCGGCAACTGGCCCTGATCACTCGCCAAGCCGCCAACGACAGCGTGAGCGCCAGTGCGCTCAATGTCAGTGCTCCCGTAGAAAATGACGGCCACACCCTGCCAACGCCGAGCCGCAACAGTGGTTCCGGCGCGACGGCTCAGGTCGGGACCGTGAATGTCACCGGTGGCAGCTTGGCCCCGACGACCCAAGTCGTCCCGTTGGTAGGTAACGCAGTCGCTACCCCAGTCTCCAGCCAGACGGTTGCGCGGGTCCAAGGTGTGCCGGACACCTCGTTCAAAACCAACCCACAGAAATACCTGATCGAAACCAACTCCGTGCTCACCGAACTCAAGTCGTTCATGAGTTCGGACTACCTGCTGCAAAACCTCGGCTACGACCCGGACCAGAGCGCCAAACGCCTGGGTGATGGCCTCTATGAGCAACGCTTGATCCAGCAAGCCGTCGTCGCCCGCACCGGCCAGCGCTTCATCGACGGCCAGACCAGCGACGAAGGCTTGTTCAAGTACCTGATGAACAACGCCATCGCCAGCAAACAGGCACTCGGTTTGTCGGTGGGCGTGACCCTGACTTCAGAGCAAGTCGCGGCGCTGACCCACGACATCGTCTGGCTCGAAGAGCACGAAGTGAACGGCGAAAAAGTCTTGGTGCCGGTGCTCTACCTGGCCCAGGTCGAAGGCCGTCTCGGCCCTACCGGTGCGCTGATCGCCGGCAAGGACGTGACGCTGATCGCCGGCCAGAACCTCGATAACGTCGGCACCTTGCGTGCGTCCAACAACCTGTCGGCAACCGCAGGCAAAGACCTGGTCAACAGCGGCCTGATCGAGGCAGGTAATCGCCTGGACGTATTGGCGGTTAACAACATCGTCAACAAGTCCGGCGGGATCATCACCGGTCGCGACGTGAACATCACGGCGCTCACCGGAGACGTGCTCGTTGAACGAACCCTCACGTCCTCCGACAACAGCACCCGCTTCGGCACCCAGCATCGCGATTATGCCGACAGTGCCGCACGCATCGAGGCGGCGAATGACCTCACGATAGGCACCGGGGAAGACATCAACGTTGCCGGCGGTGTACTGCAAAGCGGCCGCGACATGAAACTGAACGCCGGCCGGGACGTGAACATCTCGTCCATGCAGGTCACCAACAGCGACTTCCGCGACCGCAAACACAACAGCAGTGATATCAAACAACTGAGTGCCACTCTCGACGCCGGGCGAGACTTTTCAGCCCAGGCAGGACGAGACATCAACGTCATCGCCAGTCAGGTCGATGCCAAGCGTGACATTGCCATGGACGCGACGCAGAACCTCGGCATCAGCTCGGCGGCGGATGAAGAGCATTCTTTGTCCAAAAGCAAGAAAGTGACCCGCCAGGAAGACCATGTCAGCCAAGTCATGTCCGCTATCACGGCGGGCGGCGATGTGGATTTGAGCGCCGGGAAAGACATGGCGCTTATCTCAAGCCGCATTAGTGCGGGTGATGAGGCCTATCTGGTGGCAGGCGAGAACCTCGACGTGCTGGCCGCGCAGGACAGTGATTACTCGCTGTACGACAAGAAGAAAAAAGGCAGCTGGGGGAAAAAGCAGACCAAGCATGACGAGGTGACCAAGGTCACGAACGTGGGAAGCGAGATCACCACCGGGGGCGACCTGACGTTGGTCAGTGGGGATGACCAGCGGTATCAGGCTGCCAAGTTGAACAGTGGGGCTGACCTGACTGTGCAGAGTGGTGGTGCGATTACCTTTGAGGGTGTGAAGGATCTGCATGACGAGAGCCACACCAAAAGTAATGATGATGCCTTCTGGACCTCGTCGAAAGGCAAGGGCAACACCGACGAAACCCTGCGCCAGACCCAGATGGTGGCCGCTGGCAGCATCATGATCAAAGCCGTTGATGGCCTGCAGATCGATGTGAGGCAGGTCAATAAGGAAACGGTCAGCCAATCCATTGATGCAATGGTCAAGGCGGATCCGAAACTCGCCTGGCTGAAAGAAGCCGAAGCGCGGGGGGATGTGGACTGGCGGCAAGTGAAGGAGATTCACGAGTCGTTCAAGTACAGCAACTCCGGGTTGGGGCCTGCTTCGCAGTTGATCATTGCGATCATGATGTCAGTCGTTATGGGCCCGGCAGGCCTGGGCGTGGTAAGCGCTGGCGCTGGGGGCGCCTTCGCCACCAGTCTGGCGACTACGGCGGTGACCAGCACTATCAATAACAAGGGCAATCTGGGGGCTGCGTTTAAGGAAACGTTCAGCGCCGATAGCTTGAAGGGGGCGGCAATTGCCGGGGTGACAGCTGGCGTACTCAATTACGCGGACGACAATTGGTTCGCTGCCGCATCGCAAGGGTCGAAGTCCGCAAACCTGCTGACCAGCAATAACTTCACCGACGTTGCGATACGGACAGGGGGCCGTGCTGTGCTGTCCAGCGGCATCTCGACTGCCATTGGTGGGGGCAGTTTTGGTGACAACCTGGGTGCGGCGTTGGCGGGGGAGGCTGGCAGTGTGGCGATGGCCACGGGGTTTAATTGGGTCGGCGGTACCGTTAAGTTTCCCGATGGGAGCATTCAGAAAGTTTTGGCTCACGCTCTTATGGGCGGTTTGTTATCGCAAGCTGCGGGAGGCGAGTTTGCCACTGGTGCCGCAGCGGCTGGGCTTAATGAGGCGTTGGTGAACCAGCTCTCAAGCATCGCGGGCGGTAATGAAGATATTCACAAAATGCTCTCGCAGTTAACAGGCGTGCTGGCGGCAGCTGCAGGGAACGGGGATCTTCAGCTCGGAGCTGATATTGCGGGCAGTGCGACCGAATACAACCACTATCTTCACGAAGGCGCTGCGCAAAAAATAGCAAAAGAGGCGCTGCAGCAATGCCGATCCAATCCCCTGGAGTGTGACCTAGGCGTTGATTTTTCCGCTCTCTCTGTCGAGGACGTGGTTAATGCCATGCGCGTGGAGGGTGAACATGGTAAGGGTATAGATGGGGTCAAACCCGAGGCAATCGCATTCATCGATGGCTACATGTTTTCCAGAGCACCTCAATTACGAGATGATTTGTATAGCCTGACGGAATCTGAAGCATCTAGGCTCGACGTGGAGCAGAAGGCGGCGCTGCTGATGTCCGTTTTCAGCTTAGGTCAGTTTGTAAGAGGCATCGGGAATTCTCTGCAGGGTCTGATTGGTCTTGGAGAGAGTGGTGCTATCCTTGTTAAGAATGCGGACGAGGCTGCGTTAGCGGGTGGAAAAGGTCCGACCGGTACGCCTGCCTGGACTAGCTCTGAAGGCCCGTATAGTGGACAGCTCTCTGGTTCAGGAACGACGACTGTTAACGGGCAGCTTGTAGATGGCGTCGTGGACTTTAGTAGTGGACTAGCTGCGAAAGGGCCTGTAAATGTGAGGTCGGCTAATTTTGCTGATGAAGCAAAGCTGATTGGTCACTTTGAAAAACACGGGACTGAATTTGGGACAAAATCGTCTGCCGAATATCTGCAGGTGGGCAAGGACATTATGCAAGGCGGGGATAAAGTTCAGTATCTGTACAAGGGCGAAATGCGAACTGGTTACGTGCAATTCATGGGTAATTCATCCCGTGGAGATGCGAAGTATGGATTTGTAGGAACTAATTCTGATGGTGCTATCACTACAATTCATGTGGAAAGTGGTAAAAGTTTTTGGAAGATGTTGAATGGCAACCCTAAAGATAAAGCTATAAGGCCTGTTCCATGATTTATTCAGTGCTGCTTGATGGTGTCAATTCAGAAGTAGAAGAAGAAGTCTCGATTGTGGTGTGTGGTCAGCGGCTTACCTGCTTTGCAAGCTATCTTCCCTATCAACTTGAGGTGGGGCGAGTGTATCGCGCAGAGTTGCTGCCCATGGTTTTTGATGAGTATATTGTTCAAGAGGTTTCTCATGTTACACCCTTAGTCCTTAGGGAAGGCTCAGGCTATTCATACAGTATTATCGGCGAGTTGAAGGATGGCTGTTTGTGCTGTAGTGGGTTGACCTTTTGTGATGAGATTTTGCTGGCGGACTTTGGTTTCCTTGAGGGGAAGCTGATTTCATGGCGGGTCGACAGGTTAGACATTTTATTTGTCTGAGTTTTCCTTGGGAAAGGGGACAAGAAAAAAGGGGACAGATTTATTTTTCGATCTCTCTGCTACGCTGAAGACTTCCACGGATGGAGGAGTCAGATATGCCCAGAATGGGACGTATTGTTTTACCGAATTACCCGCATCATGTAGTGCAGCGCGGCCATAACCGGCAAGTGGTATTTGCAGGGGCGGAGGACTATCGACGGTATCTCTCGGATCTGCGTGAGCTAAAGGATGCTTTTGGGGTGAAGGTGTATGCCTATTGCCTGATGACAAATCATGTTCATTTGTTGCTGGCTCCGGGGGAGTCGGTCGCTGGGCTGGGGCAGTTAATGAAAGCGCTAGCGGCTCGTGCAACACGTTATCGAAATCGACTGGAAGGGCGTTCGGGCACGTTATGGGAAAGTCGTTACAAATCCAGTGTGGTGCAGTCGGATTCATACTTGCTTGCTTGTAGTCGTTACATTGAATTGAATCCTGTACGCGCTCACATGGTCGCCGGTGTCGCGGACTATGAATGGTCGAGCTATCGAAGCCGCATAAGTGATGAGCCTGATAGCCGCTGGTTAGATGCTGATCCATGTTTCCTTGCCTTGGGTGATACCTCGATGGAGCGGCGTCGTCGATACGAGGCCTTTGTAAGCCAAACCATTCCGACCGATCAGATTCAATTGATCCGCGATGCTTT
>NZ_JAGGOF010000119.1 GCF_018614775.1 Pseudomonas fluorescens | reverse complement strand
CGCGAAGAGGCCAGCACATTCAGCATTTATGTTGCCTGACACACCGCCTTCGCGAGCAAGCCCGCTCCCACAAGGGCTGCGTTTCAAACTCAACCCTGTTGAAACATTTCCCGAGCCCGCTGCTCAATCTGCTCCAGGGTCAGATCTTCCTTGTGAGTCGCCAGAAACCAAACATGCCCGTAGGGATCCCTCAGGCTGCCGGTACGATCACCATAGAATTGATCCTTCACCTCCGAGATCACCGTACCACCCGCGCCAATGGCCTGGGCAAACGCGCGATCCACGTCCTCGACATATAAATGCAGGCCCACCGATGGCGATTGGTCCGGGTTGCCCAGCGGGCCTTGCTCGCAGGGTGTACCGAGCATGATCGGGAAGTCGTTGATCCGCAGTTCAGCATGACCGATACCGCCATCGGGCATTGCCAGGCGCATGACCTCGGTGGCATTGAAAGCTTTTTTGTAGAAATCGATGGCTTCGGCCGCTTTTTGGATGCCCAGGTAGGGCGTGATGCAATGGAAACCTTCAGGAATGGCGTTGACACCCATGACGTTTCTCCTTTTTGTAGAGGGCGAAGAGCACCTTCGCCGACGGATGCCTATCCACTATAGGGCAGCGTCCTGGCACCAGCGCTTGGCCCGACGAACGTCTCACTGCTCATCCAGCAGATGGGCGCCCGGTCCGCGTTTGCCCAGCACATCGCCCTGATTGCGCAACGGGCAGCCTTCCATCGACAGGCATCCGCAGCCGATGCAGCTGTTGAGCCGGTCACGCAGCGCGATCAACTGGTTGATGCGCTCATCCAGCTCCCGGCTCCATTGTCCTGACAGGATTTTCCAGTCGGCCGCCGTGGGTGCGCGGTTGTCCGGCAGGGTTTTCAATGCCTGGCCGATTTCCGCCAGCGGAATTCCCAGGCTTTGGGCGACCTTGATCAGCGCCACGCGGCGCAACACTTCTCGCGGGTAACGGCGTTGGTTGCCCGGGTTACGCGTGCTTTTGATCAGCCCCCTGGCTTCATAGAAGTGCAGCGCAGTGACCGCCACGCCGCTGCGGGCAGCCACTTGGCCGACGGTGAGTTCCTTATGGACATTTATTTGTGACATTTGCCTAGATTCACCGCTTGACCTTGACTTAACTAGAGGTTTTACCCTGCACGTCTTCGGATCGCAAGATTCGCCTTACATACAGCGGGGACCTTTCATGCAATCGTCAAGGAACAATCGCAGTTTCACCCAACTGATGGAGTTCGACATCGAGCCTCAATGGCAGCAGGCCCTGGTCGCGGCGCTGTCGGAACAGACCGAGCGCCTGGCTCGGGACCATCGGGGATTTCTGAGTGCCAGTATCCAGGCCAGCGACGACGGCCGGCGGGTGCTCAATTACTTGCAGTGGCAGACTCGCGAGGCGGGTGAAGCAGCGTTTCGACGCTTCGAGACTGGCGAGCAGGATTTCTGGCGTCTGGTCCAGGCGCACCGCGCCAAAGCCGTCACGTTCGGTTCGTTCGAGGTGCTCTGCACCATCGAACGCAGCCTGGACAACGCGCTGCATTGCCAGCTGGTCGATTGAGCGCAACGGCTGATCCAGGGACGCAATACCCACTATCGAGAGGGTTGATTTCTGCCGGGCAGGGCCGGCGAGTAGCCTTTGTTCATCGCCCAACTCCAGAACGTCGGACACTCGCCATGAACCGTACCCTTGCCATTTTGCTGCTGTTGACTGCCACCGTACTGAGCGGTTGCGCCACCTCTTCCCCGGAGCTGCGCCCGTACAGTGCTGACGAAGCCCGTGAGCTGGCCCTCGAAGCGTTGAATCGCCGGGGCTTGTCGTTCGACGAATACCACGCAAAGAAAACCGAGTTGCTCGGCACGGCGCAGAAAAATGTCGGTTTCGACGACCAGGGTGAGATGAGCGCCGAGCTGGGCGTGCAGGTGCCGGGCCGGTCGAGCTGAGGGACTGTACTGCTCGAAGTTTTGCCCAACTGTCCGTGGGTTTGCGCCAGCACGTCGGGTAGGGTCATGACTTGACTGACCGCCCCGATGGACTGACCTGACATGACCCTTTCGCTCGACCTCCTGCTGGCCTTCGCCCTGTTTGCCCTGGTGACTTCGATCACCCCGGGTCCCAACAACACCATGCTGTTGGCGTCGGGTGTCAATTTCGGTTTCAGCCGCACCATTCCCCACATGCTGGGTATTACGTGCGGCTTCTTTTCCCTGGTGCTGGCGGTAGGCTTTGGCCTGGGCGCGGTGTTCCAGACTTACCCGTTGCTCTATACCGCGCTGCGCTACATTGGCGCGGCGTACCTGCTGTACCTGGCGTGGAAAATAGCCCACTCCGGGCCGGTTTCGGAAAGCCAGCCAGGGAACAACACGCCGATCAGTTACTGGGGCGCGGCCGCGTTCCAGTGGGTCAACCCCAAGGCCTGGATCATGGCCATCGGCGCCATCAGTACATACACGCCACTCCAAGGCTATTTCTTCAACGTCGTGGTGATTGCGGCGGTGTTTGCCTTGATCAACCTGCCAAGCGTCAGTCTCTGGGTGGTTTGCGGCAGTCTGTTGCGCAATTTGTTGCGTGATCGTCGCTGGCTGCGCCTGTTCAACTGGGGCATGGCGTTGTTGTTGGTTGCCTCGATGTATCCGTTACTGCTGGAAAGCATCCGTTGAGGGCTGAGCTTCGACGCGATGCCTGCTAAGCTCGCTGTTCAGGAGCGTTCCTACGCACTTTTAAACGAAGTCCGACTTCTTTAAGGTCTTCGATCAGGTATTGCCAGTCTCGAATCCAACGAGGGCGCCTGGTCCCGGAGCAGGCTCTGCGAGTTTCCCATGAATAAACGTCCGTTATATTTCGATTACGCCGCCACCACGCCGGTAGACGAGCGGGTCATCCAAGTCATGGTCGAGTGTCTGGGCTTTGACGGCAACTTCGGCAATCCGGCTTCGAGTTCCCATGCCTTCGGCCAGGAGGCCCGTCGCTCAGTCGAGCACGCGCGCCAGCAGGTGGCGCAGCTGGTGGGGGCTCAGCCGGAACAGATCGTCTGGACGTCCGGTGCCACCGAGTCCAACAACCTGGCCCTCAAGGGCGTGGCCCAGGCACGCGGTGAGTCAGGCGGCCATGTCATCACCAGCCTGATAGAGCACAAGGCGATTCTCGATACCGCGCGGCAGCTCGAGGAAAGTGGTGTCGCAGTGACCTGGCTGGCGCCGGATGCCGAGGGGCTGATCAGCCCGCAAGCAGTTCGCGAGGCGCTGCGTGAGGACACATTTCTGGTCTCGCTGATGCTGGTGAACAACGAGCTGGGTACCGTCAATGACGTGGTTGCCATTGGCCGGATCGTACGCGAGCACGGCGCGCTGCTTCATGTGGACGCCGCCCAGGGCGCCGGCAAGGTAAAAATGGATCTGGCCCGCTGGCCCGTGGACCTGATGTCTTTTTCCGCGCATAAAGTCTATGGCCCCAAGGGTATTGGCGCGCTATACGTCGGCGACCGGGCCCGGCCGCGGCTGTCGGCGCAGATTCATGGTGGCGGGCATGAAGGTGGTTTGCGTTCCGGCACCCTGGCGACTCATCAGATCGCTGCCATGGGCGCCGCTTTCGAACTGGCCGCCCAGGCCTTCGATGAAGAACTCGCTAAAATCGTCCGGTTGCGCAATCGTTTGCTTGAGCCACTGCTGGCCTTGCCCGGTGTGCGCATCAATGGCAGCGCGACCCGGCGAATTCCCCACACGCTGAGCCTGACCTTCAACGAAGGGGCGTTCAACTCGGCGACGTTAGGCGTGTCGATTGCATTTTCCGCGACTTCGGCCTGCAACTCGGCGCAAAACACCCCATCCCATGTTCTCCTGGCGCTGGGGCACGATGCCCGCGCGGCCGGGCGGACGATTCGTTTAAGCCTGGGGCGTTTCACCACCGAGCAGGATATCGACGAGGCGGTACGGTTGATCAAGGCGGCTTGCGCGGCTGCGCCGGCATTCTGGGCCACCACTCCATAAGCCGAGCGTTTTCGGCACCGAACAACAAATGAATGAGCAGGAGAAACGATGAGTACCGAGCCTTTGACCCATGGACTGGTTCCCCAGCGCCTTGCCCGAATCCGCCGACTGATGAGCCAGCAGGGCATCCATGCGCTGCTGGTGCCGTCGGCTGACCCGCATCTGTCGGAATATCTGCCGGGCTATTGGCAGGGGCGGCAATGGTTGTCGGGGTTCCATGGTTCGGTCGGTACGCTGGTCGTGACCGCAGATTTCGCCGGCGTCTGGGCCGACAGCCGTTACTGGGAGCAAGCCACCCAGGAGCTGGAAGGCAGTGGCATAGAACTGGTCAAGCTGATTCCAGGTCAGCCTGGCCCGCTGGACTGGCTGGCCGAGCAAACCCCTGAGGGTGGAGTGGTTGCGGTAGACGGCGCGGTCATGGCCGTGGCGTCGGCCCGGACGCTGAGCGGCAAGCTTGGGGAGCGTGGCGCGCGGTTGCGTACCGACATCGATTTGCTCAATGACGTCTGGACTGATCGCCCGAGCCTGCCCGATCAACCGATCTATGAACATCTGCCGCCCCAGGCAACCGTCAGTCGGGTGGAGAAACTCGCCAGGTTGCGTGAAACCCTCAAGGAACGCGGTGCTGACTGGCATTTCATCGCCACGCTGGATGACATCGCCTGGCTATTCAACTTGCGCGGCGCCGACGTATCGTTCAACCCGGTGTTCGTCTCCTTCGCCTTGATCAATCAGCAACAGGCAACACTGTTCGTGGCCTTGGACAAGGTAGATGCAGCGCTGCGTGCCGTTCTTCAACAGGACGGCGTGCTTCTGCGTGATTACAGTGAGGCGGCCGCCGCATTGCGTGAAGTGCCGGAGGGCGCGAGCCTGCTGGTTGATCCGGCACGGGTCACGGTGGGCTTGCTGGATAACCTGGGCCGCGACGTCAAGCTGGTCGAAGGGCTTAATCCTACGACGCTGGCCAAATCCCGCAAAAGCCTGGCCGATGCCGAGCACATCCGCAAGGCCATGGAGCAGGACGGCGCCGCGCTCTGTGAGTTCTTCGCCTGGCTGGAAGCTGCCTGGGGCCGCGAACGCATCACCGAACTGACCATCGATGAGCACCTGACCGCTGCCCGTACACGCCGGCCGGACTATGTGTCCCTGAGCTTCAATACCATCGCCGCCTTCAATGCCAACGGCGCGATGCCGCATTACCACGCCACGGAAGAAGCCCATGCGGTCATCGAAGGCGATGGCTTGTTGCTGATTGATTCCGGCGGGCAGTACCTCGGCGGCACCACGGACATCACTCGCATGGTGCCGGTCGGAACACCCACCGCCGAACAGAAACGCGATTGCACCCGCGTGCTCAAGGGCGTGATTGCCTTGTCCCGGGCCAAATTCCCACGGGGTATTCTCTCGCCGCTGCTGGATGCCATTGCCCGCGCGCCGATCTGGGCCGAGCAGGTGGACTACGGGCACGGCACCGGTCACGGCGTCGGTTATTTCCTCAATGTCCACGAAGGTCCGCAGGTGATTGCCTACCAAGCCGCTGCTGCGCCGCAAACCGCGATGCAGGCGGGCATGATCACCTCCATCGAACCGGGTACTTATCGTCCCGGTCGATGGGGCGTGCGCATCGAGAACCTGGTGCTGAACCGCGAGGCGGGGAGCAGCGAGTTCGGCGAGTTCCTCGAGTTCGAAACCCTGACCCTGTGCCCGATCGACACCCGCTGCCTGGAGCCATCGTTGCTGACCCAGGACGAAAAAGACTGGTTCAACGCCTATCACGCCGACGTTCAGCGGCGGTTGAGCCCGCTGCTGGAAGGGGCTGCGTTGCGATGGCTGAACGAGCGAACCGCAGCTATCTGACGTAGGCGGTCAACCCAGGGCTTCACGGACGAAGTCCAGGCGATCCTGGCCGAAGTACAGCTCGTTGTCGACAAACATGCTCGGGGCGCCGAATACGCCCCGTTCAATGGCCTCTTCGGTGGCGGTCTTGAGGGCTTGCTTGACCTGCTCGTCAGCCGTCAAGGCGAGCACATAATCAGGATCGAAACCGCCTTCGTCCAACACCGCCGCCACGGTGGCCGGGTCGTTGAGGTTGCGCGCGTCTATCCACAGGGCGCGGAACAGGCAAGCGACGAAGGCCTCGAACCGCTCAGGCTGGCGCAGCTGCATACCGGTGACGGCGCGCATCAGCAATAGCGTATTGATCGGGAAGTAGGGATTGAGCTTGAAGGCGACGCCGTAGCGGTTGGCGAAGCGATTCAGATCCTTGAACAGATAAGGGCCTTTGGCCGGTATGGTAATCGGAGACGCGTTGCCGGTTGCCTTGAAGACACCGCCCAACAGCATTGGACGATAGATCAGCGTGCTGTTCGTTTGTGCACACAGCGTCGGCAACTGGGTATAGGCCAGGTATGTGGTCGGGCTGCCGAGATCGAAGTAGAACTCCACCGATTTGCTCATGTTCACTGCTCTCTTATGGTTGTACAGGAGGGTTTACCAGCGTTCGTTCCAGGGGCGCAGGTCCAGCTCAAAGGTCCAGGCGTCGCGAGGCTGGCTGTGCAGGTACCAATAGTTCTCGGCAATGTGTTCTGGATTCAGGATGCCGTCCTCGTCCTTGGTCGCGTATTTCTCCGGAAAATTATCGCGGATGAAGTCCGTGTCGATGGCGCCGTCCACCACCACATGGGCCACGTGAATATTCATCGGCCCCAGCTCCCGCGCCATGCTTTGGGCCAATGCCCGGATGCCATGTTTGGCCCCGGCGAATGCGGCGAAACCTGCAGCACCGCGCAGGCCTGCCGTTGCACCGGTAAACAGAATCGTCCCGCGCTGACGCGTGACCATGCGCTTGGCCACTTCCCGTGCGTTGAGGAAACCTGAGAAACAGGCCATCTCCCAGATCTTGAAATACTTGCGCGCGGTTTCTTCGAGGATGCTGCAAGGGACGTTGGCGCCGATATTGAACACAAAGGCTTCGATCGGGCCGATCTGGTTCTCGATCTGCTCGATCAATGCGACCACATCATCCTCGTTGCGAGCATCACAGGCGAAACCATGGGCTTCGCCGCCCTGGGCGCGGATCCCGTCAACCAACGGCTGGAGCTTGTCGGCGCTGCGGCGGGTCACACAAGCGACAAAACCTTCCCGTGCGAAACGTCTGGCAATTGCCCCGCCCGTGGCATCGCCCGCACCCACCACCAGCACGACTTTCTTGTTATTCATGATTCGCCTCATTGGTAAACGATCGTTAGCTAAACGAACGTTATGCTAAGATCCGGCGAGCGTCAAGGTAAGCAATCAGGGGCAGGACCATGCGTTATTCAGCCAATCACAAGATGGAAACCCGGGAGAAGCTGCTCGCCAGCAGCGCTGTCTCCGCCAAGACGTTGGGATTCTCAACGGTCGGCGTCGATGGCCTGATGAAAGCGATCGGGTTGAGCGGCGGGGCGTTCTACAGTCACTTCTCCTCCAAGGATGAGTTGTTCAAGGCCATCGTCGAGCGGGAGTTGGCCCAAAGCCTGGATCGACTGAGTGGCGAAGGCGCCATGGACCGCGCGAAATTGAAGCGCTGTCTCAAGCACTACCTGAGCATGAGCCATGTCGAACAACCCGAAGCGGGTTGTGCATTGCCGGTGCTGGGCGCCGAGATCGCGCGATCGGATATACAGGTGAGGGAAGCGGCGCAAACATGGATCTGTCGTTTGCATGAAAGCTGGGCGCAGGTATTGGGGAGTGACGCCCTGGCCTGGGCCATCCTGTCTCAATGCGTAGGAGCGCTGGTGATTGCGCGGATGATGGCGGAGCCTGGAATCCAGCGGGATATTCTCAAGTCCAGCCATGACGAGATCACTTGTCGAATGGCCGGGCTCGATTGAGGCCTATTTGCAGATCACGATCATGCTGCGGCTGGTATAGCCGGCGGGGTTGAGCCCGAACGGATAGTCGCCCGGTTCCTCCACGGCGTCGCCGGACTTGGCAATGACCTTGTAACTCTTGGGCGCGCAGGAGTTGGCGGCGCTGGCGGCGCACTGGTCCCAGGAAGAGGAAAGGCCTGAGCAATTGATATGCAGGCCTTTTTTACCGCGTTTGACTTCAGTTTTCGTTGTCGCTGCGCAGCCAGCAATAGCCAGTACGGCGATCAATATCAAAATTCGTTTCATTCCCGTCCTTTACGCCGTCATGGATCTTATGTCTACGTACGGCTGCGTTCGCTTGCGCTTGAAGCGTTCATGACGTCCTGTATGAAAAATCCATGTCTGCCATTGGGTTACGGGCCTAAACATGGCCTAAATGCGCGGCAAATACCAGACCTTCGTTAAAACCTGCTTCAATCTGCCGCGATGGCGGGTGTCGCTGTGTTGTCCATGGTCAATGTTGCACCGACCGATGCAAGGATGATGCAGGCTATGGCGGCCCATTGGGCCAGGGACAGGAACTCCTGGAGGAAGATAAATCCGGACATGGCGGCGATTGCGGGTTCGATACTCATCAGGGTACCGAAGGTACGCGCCGGCATGCGGGTCATCGCGACCATTTCCAGGGTGTAGGGCAGGGCTGTGGATAATATGGCGACGCCAATGGCGACTGGTATCAGGCTCGGTGTCAGCAGCGCAGCACCTGCGTGGACGATGCCGATCGGGGCAACGAACAGGGCAGCGATTACAACGCCGAGTGCCGCGGTTTGCACGCCATGGTCCGCGCCAGCTTTTTGGCCAAACAAGATGTACAGCGCCCAGCAGACACCCGCCCCCAACGCATAGCAGGCGCCGGTCAGATCGATACCGGCACCGGGGGCACCTGTCGGTATCAGCAGAAGCAGGCCAATCACCGCCAGGGCGATCCAGAGAAAATCGATTGCCCGGCGCGAGGCATAGATGGCCACGGCCAGCGGGCCGGTAAACTCCAGTGCTACGGCGATTCCCAGCGGCACCGTGCGAACGGACATATAGAAGAGGAAGTTCATGCCACCCAGTGCCATCCCATAGACGATCACGGTACGCAGGGATTGGGCGGTGAGTCTGGCGCGCCATGGGCGTAGCAATATAAGCATGATGATGCTGGCGAAAATGAGCCGTAGCGTTGTGGTTCCTTGGGCGCCCACGACCGGGAACATGCTTTTGGCAAGGGAGGCGCCAGACTGGATGGAGGCCATGGCTATCAATAGCAGGGCAACCGGGAACAGGGTGGATGCCAAGCTGCGAGGTGAGGGAGTCATTGCGAAATATCGTCCGGGTATAAGGCAGGGAAGCGGGTTTGAGCAGTATATTGCGCATTCGAAGTGATTTCGTCTATATACAGCGCGAATTTAGGGGCGGCGCTGCGTATGAATAGAAAAATTGAATTAAAGGTTGACGGCAAATTCCAGACGTCTATAATTCGCCCCACTTCCGGCGCAGTCGAAACGGAAAACTCCTTGAGTTTCAACGAGTTAAGTAGGTTTCGAAGGGGTAGGGCTTCAGTTCATCGAAGTCCGGAAGTAGTGGATAGGGCGATGTTGTTTGGCTCTATCGACGGTTCGATCTTCTCGG
>NZ_JAGGOF010000011.1:5071-78388 GCF_018614775.1 Pseudomonas fluorescens | reverse complement strand
AACGACGCCGAAATCATCCGCGCTATCGTCGCCATGGCCCGTAGCCTGAACCTGGAAATGATTGCCGAAGGCGTAGAGACCCTGGAACAACTGCAATTCCTGCAGGGGCTTGAATGCCATTTGTATCAGGGCTACCTGCATAGCCGGCCATTGCCGCTGGAGGCGTTTGAGCGGTTGTTGCCCTAGAGGAGGATTACAACCCTCCTACCTGGGATCGTTCCCACGCTCTGCGTGGGAATGCCTCAACGAACGCTCCGCGTTCGGTCTTTGTGACGCACAGCGTTTCCGGCTGCGTTCCCACGCAGAGCGTGGGAACGATCATGGCTCTGAAAGTCCAAAAGCTTTTTTGACAGCATCACATTTCAACAGGTTAGAATCGCTGGCACGCAGACTGCATGGTCAGTCTGTGCCCGCCCTCATGCTTTCCCGGAGTACTGCCTTTGACTGCGACGACCATCAACAGCCTGTTCTTGATCGGCGCGTTGCTGGTGAGTGCGAGCATTCTGGTCAGTTCGCTTTCGTCGCGCCTGGGGATCCCGATCCTGGTGATCATCCTGGCCGTGGGCATGGCAGCTGGTGTCGACGGCGCCGGTATCCTTTTCGACAATTACGCAACGGCCTATCTGGTCGGCAACCTCGCCCTGGCGGTCATCCTGCTGGACGGTGGTTTGCGCACGCGGGTGTCGAGCTTTCGCGTGGCGCTGTGGCCGGCGCTGTCGCTGGCAACGGTGGGGGTGCTGATCACCACCGGGCTGACCGGCCTGGCAGCGGCGTGGTTGTTCAACCTGAACCTGATCCAGGGCTTGCTGATCGGCGCCATCGTCGGCTCGACCGACGCCGCGGCGGTGTTCTCGCTGCTGGGCGGCAAGGGCCTGAACGAGCGGGTCAGCGCCACCCTCGAAATCGAGTCTGGCAGCAACGATCCCATGGCGGTGTTCCTGACCGTCACCCTGATCGGCATGCTCGCCAGCGGCGAAACCGGCCTGCATTGGAGCCTGCTCGGGCACCTGGTGCGCGAGTTCGGTATTGGCGCGGCGCTTGGCCTCGGCGGTGGCTGGTTGATGTTGCAGTTGGTCAACCGTATCAACCTGGCCAACGGCCTCTACCCGATCCTGGTAATCAGCGGTGGCCTGGCCGTGTTCGCCCTGACCAACGCCCTGCACGGCAGTGGTTTCCTGGCGGTGTACCTGTGCGGCCTGGTGCTGGGTAACCGCCCGGTGCGCAGCCGCCACGGCATCCTGCACATGCTCGATGGCATGGCCTGGCTGGCGCAGATCGGCATGTTCCTGGTGCTGGGACTGCTGGTCACGCCCCACGACCTGCTGCCGATTGCCCTGCCCGCCCTGGGCCTGGCGTTGTGGATGATCCTGTTCGCGCGACCGCTGTCGGTGATGGTCGGCCTGCTGCCATTCAAGGCGTTCCATGGGCGCGAGAAGGCCTTCATTTCCTGGGTCGGCCTGCGCGGTGCGGTGCCGATCATCCTGGCGGTGTTCCCGCTGATGGCCGGCCTGCCCCACGCCCAGCTTTATTTCAACCTGGCGTTCTTCATCGTGCTGGTGTCGCTGTTGGTGCAGGGCACCAGCCTGCCGTGGGTCGCCAAGTTGCTGCATGTCACCGTCCCGCCCGAGCCGCTGCCAATTTCCCGGGCGGCGCTGGAAGTCCATGTCACCAGCGAGTGGGAGCTGTTCATCTATCGCCTGGGCAAGGAAAAATGGTGCATCGGCTCGCCCCTGCGGGACCTGAAAATGCCCGACGGCACGCGCATCGCCGCGCTGTTTCGCGGCCAGCAACTGCTCCATCCGTCGGGTAGTACGGTGCTGGAAGTCGATGATCTGCTGTGTGTCATCGGCCATGAACACGACTTGCCAGCCCTCGGAAAACTGTTCAGCCAGGCACCGCAACGCGGCCTGGACCTGCGCTTTTTCGGCGACTTCGTACTTGAAGGAGACGCCCAGCTGGCTGCGGTTGCGGCGCTGTACGGGCTGAAGCTCGATGGCATCGATCCGGACATGTCCCTGGGTCGCTTCATTGCCCAGAAAGTGGGGGGCGCGCCGGTCGTTGGCGACCAGGTGGACTGGAACAATACCCTGTGGACCGTCGCGGCCATGGACGGGAACAAGATCGGCAAAGTGGGCGTCAGATTCCCCGAAGGAAGTCGCCCAGGTCCCGGCTTGTTCCTCTAAACTGCTCCCACTCTCATTTGCTCGACCGGTCACTATGCCTACCCTGCGCTCCTTTTTTGCCATCGCCCTGCTGGGCCTGAGTCTCTCCATCTGCACGCTGCACGCCGCCGAAGTCCCCACCAGTGATTCGGTACAGGCCAGCCTGGACAAGATTGCTGACCGCAAGCTACCGGAGGCCGACCAGAAAGCCCTGCAAGCCGTACTGCAAGGGACGCTGACCCAATTGAGCAACCAGGCTGACTACGAGCAGAAGTTGCATGCCCTCAAGCAGCAATTGGCCAACGCGCCGAAACAGAACATTGAGAACCAGCGCGAGCTGGCGCGGCTCAAAGGCACCAACGTGGTGCCGGTGGCGCAGCGCTACGCCAACCTGCCGGTTCCCCAGCTTGAGCAGATGCTCGCAGAGCGCTCCACCCAGCAGGGTGACCTGCAAAAAGCCCTGGCCGACGCCAACAGCCTGGTCATCACCGCCCAGACCCGCCCTGAGCGCGCCCAGGCGGAAATTTCCAGCAGCCAGACCCGCATCCAGCAGATCAACACCCTCCTCAAGGCCGGCCGGGACGCCGGTAAAACCCTGAGCGGCGAACAGCGCGACCAGCTCAACGCCGAGCTGGCTGCACTCAATGCATTGATTCCGCTGCGCCGCCAGGAACTGGCCGGCAACAGCCAGTTGCAAGACCTGGGCAACGGTCAGCACGACTTGCTGGTGGAAAAGATCGCCCGCATGGAGCAGGAAATCCAGGACCTGCAAAACCTGATCAACCAGAAGCGCCTGGCCCAATCCCAGGAGACGGTGACCCAGCAATCCATCGAGGCCCAGAAGGCCGGTAGCAGCAGCCTGCTGGCGACCGAAAGCGCGGCCAACCTGAAGCTCTCCGACTACCTGCTCAAAAGCACCGACCGCCTCAATGAAGTCACCCAGCAGAATTTGCAGACCAAGCAGTTGCTGGACAGCGTCACCCAGACTGACGCGGCCCTGGACGAGCAGATCAGCGTACTCAAGGGCAGCCTGCTGCTCTCGAAGATTCTCTACAAGCAGCGCCAGACCCTGCCACGCCTGAAGCTGGACCAGAACCTGGCCGACCAGATCGCCGATATCCGCCTGTATCAGTTCGAGGTCAGTCAACAGCGTGAAGCGCTGAACAATCCCGGCGCCTATGTGGACAACCTGCTGGCATCACAGCCTTCGGAGCAGGTCACGCCGCAACTGCGCAAGACCCTGCTGGACCTGGCTCTGACCCGCGTCGACCTGCTGGAACGGCTGAACCGTGAGTTGAGCGCGGTGCTCAACGAATCCATCACCTTGCAGCTCAACCAGAAGCAGCTGCTGAGCACCGCCCAAAGCTTGCGAGACACCCTCGAAGAGCAGATGTTCTGGATCCCCAGCAACAAGCCGCTGGACTTGGAGTGGATGCGGGCCGTGCCGGTGCGCCTGGAGAAACAGGTCGACTCGCTGCCCTGGGCTTCGAGCCTCAGCGAACTGGCCGATGGCCTGACCCAACGCCCCCTGCTGTTCCTGCCTCTGGCATTGCTGATTGGCGCGCTGCTGTGGCGGCGCAAGAGCCTGTATGCGCGCCTGAACAAAGTTCACCAAGACGTCGGCCACTTCAAGCGCGACAGCCAACTGCACACCCCCCAGGCCATCCTGATCAATATTCTACTGGCGATGCCGGTGGCCCTGGCGTTGGCGCTGTGCGGCTACGCCCTGCAGATCGACGCCCGCGGGCAGAACGCCAATCTCGGCGCGGCGCTGTTGCAGATCGGCCAGGCCTGGCTGGTGTTCTACACCGCCTACCGGGTGCTGGCGCCGGGCGGCGTGGCCGAGTTGCATTTCCGCTGGGAAAAACCCCAGGTCCAATTCCTCCAGGGCTGGGTTCGCCGTCTCGGGCTGGTGGTGTTGGCGCTGGTGGCCGTGGTGGCGGTGGCCGAGCTGCAACCTGCGGCCTTGGCCGACGACGTGCTCGGCATGCCGGTGGTACTGACCTGCTATGCCCTGATGGCGTGGCTGCTCAGTCGCCTGTTGCTGAGCAGCCCGACACACCAGAACGCCTCGTTGTTTCGCAAGGCCGTCGGGGTGATGTTTACCGCGCTGCCGATCGCGCTGTTCGTGGCCGTATGCTTCGGCTACTACTACACCGCGCTGAAACTCAGCGACCGGCTGATCAACACGTTGTACCTGCTGATGTTCTGGCTGGTGATCGAGGCCACGTTCGTGCGTGGCCTGTCGGTGGCGGCGCGGCGCCTGGCGTACCAGCGTGCCCTGGCCAAGCGTCAGGCCGCCAAGGAGGCCGGCGACGGCGAGGCGGTGGTCGAGGAGCCGACGCTGGACATCGAGAAAGTCAATGAACAGTCCCTGCGCCTGATCCGCCTGGCCCTGCTGGGCGGCTTCATCGCCGCGCTGTACTGGGTCTGGTCGGACCTGATCAGCGTATTCTCGTACCTGGACAACATCACCCTCTACGAATACACCAGCGGCACCGGCGCCAACATGAGCATGGTGCCCATCAGTATCGGCGACATGCTCGGCGCGCTGATCATCATCGGCATCACCTTTGCCCTGGCGCGCAACCTGCCAGGCCTGCTGGAAGTGTTGGTGCTGTCGAAGCTGAACCTGGCCCAGGGCAGCGCCTATGCCACCACTACACTGCTGTCCTATGTGATCGCCGGCGTCGGCTTCGTCACCACCCTGTCCACCCTTGGCGTGAGCTGGGACAAACTGCAATGGCTGGTGGCCGCGCTGTCGGTGGGCCTGGGCTTCGGCATGCAGGAAATCTTCGCCAACTTCATCTCGGGGATCATGATCCTGTTCGAGCGCCCGGTGCGCATCGGCGACACCATCACCATCGGCAACCTGTCGGGCACGGTCAGCAAGATCCGCATTCGTGCGACCACCATCACCGACTTCGACCGCAAGGACATCATCGTCCCGAACAAGACCTTCATCACCGGGCAACTGATCAACTGGTCGCTGACCGACACCGTCACCCGGGTCACCCTGAAACTGGGCGTGGACTACGGCTCGGACCTGGACCGGGTGCGCGAGCTGCTGCTCAAGGCCGCTCGCGACAACCCCCGAGTATTGAAGGAACCGGAACCGATCGTGTACTTCCTGAACTTCGGTGAAAGCACCCTGGACCACGAGTTGCGCATGCACGTGCGCGACCTCGGTGACCGTAACCCGGTGCTGGACGAGATCAACCGTTTCATCAACCGTGAGTTCAAGAAAGAACACATCAACATTTCGTTCCGGCAGATGGAGGTCTACCTGAAGAACCTCCAGGGCCAGGAATACAAACTGGTGCCCGTCGAGTCCGACAGCAAGACCCTCGCGCCCGCGCCATCGACCGCTGCCAGCATCAAACCGGTACCAGAGCCACCGCAACAGACACTCGACTGATCGCGGGATGCCCCGGGGCATCGCGCCGGAGACGGCCATGAAAACGCTGGAAAGCTTGACCTTCGATAACCGCTTCGCCCGCCTGGGCGACGGTTTCTCGGCCCATGTGCTGCCCGAGCCCATCGACAACCCGAGGCTGGTGGTCGCCAGTCCGTCCGCCATGGCGTTGCTCGACCTGGACCCGGCCGAAGCCCAGGCCCCGCTGTTCGCCGAGCTGTTCGGCGGACACAAGCTATGGGCCGAAACCGAACCTCGGGCCATGGTGTATTCGGGGCACCAGTTCGGTCATTACAACCCGCAATTGGGCGATGGCCGCGGGTTGCTGCTGGGCGAGGTGTACAACGAGGCCGGCGAACATTGGGACCTGCACCTCAAGGGCGCTGGCCAGACGCCGTTTTCACGGATGGGCGACGGGCGCGCGGTGCTGCGCTCCTCGATCCGCGAATTCCTTGCTTCCGAAGCCCTGCACGCCCTGGGCATCCCCACCACCCGCGCCTTGTGCGTGATCGGTTCGGACACCCCGGTCTGGCGCGAAAAGCAGGAGCGCGCCGCCATGGTGCTGCGCCTGGCGCCCAGCCACGTGCGCTTCGGGCACTTCGAGTATTTCTACTACACCAAGAAGCCCGAACTGCAAGCGGCCCTCGCCGAGCATGTGTTGAACCTGCATTTTGCCGAGTGCCGCGAGCAGCCGGAGCCGTACCTGGCGATGTTCCGCGAAATCGTCGAGCGCAACGCCGAGCTGATTGCCAAATGGCAGGCCTACGGTTTCTGTCACGGCGTGATGAACACCGACAACATGTCGATCCTGGGCATCACCTTCGACTTCGGGCCGTTCGCCTTCCTCGACGACTTCGACGCCAACTTCATCTGCAACCATTCCGATGACCAGGGCCGCTATTCCTTCAGCAACCAGGTACCAATTGGCCAATGGAACCTCAGCGCCCTGGCCCAAGCCCTGACGCCGTTCATCAGCGTCGAAGCCCTGCGCGAAACCCTCGGCCTGTACCTGCCGCTGTACCAGGCCCACTACCTGGACCTGATGCGCCGCCGCCTCGGCCTGACCAGCGCCGAAGAGGATGACCAGAAACTGGTGGAGCGCCTGCTGCAACTGATGCAGAACAGCGGCGTCGACTACAGCCTGTTCTTTCGCCGATTGGGTGAGCAGGCCCCCGAACAGGCCATCGCCCACCTGCGCGATGACTTCGTCGACCTCAACGGCTTCGACGCCTGGGGCGAGCTGTACGTGGCTCGCGTCCGCCGCGATGGGCCCGTCGATCAACCCCAGCGCCAGGCCCGCATGCACGCGGTGAACCCGCTGTATGTACTGCGCAACTACCTGGCGCAAAAAGCCATCGACGCCGCCGAGTCCGGCGACTACGACGAAGTCCGCCGCCTGCACACCGTACTGAGCAAACCGTTCGAAGAACAACCGGGCATGGACAGCTACGCGCAACGCCCACCGGAATGGGGCAAGCATCTGGAGATCAGTTGCTCGTCGTGATGCAGAATGCCCCGAGAACTTATCTGCCAGCGCAAGGCCGTGAAAGCAAACCTGTGAGAGCAAGGCTTGCCCGCGACACCTCGGTGGCACCAGGAACCGAGGCGCCTGTGTCGCGAGCAAGCTTTGCTCCCACAGCGAATCGTCAGATAAAGGTTTCTACCGAGACCTTGAGCGCTCGGCCAGGTATGACCCTTACCCCACCTTATCGTTCCCCTGCTCAGGCGTTTCGATGCCTGGTTCTGCCTCGGGGCCTTTGTCTTCGTCAGCCGGTTTTTCCTGAGGTTTTTTCTCGGGATAACCGGGCATGCCGGCGGCGTCTTCGGGGGTCAATTCATCCCGTTCGTGGCGATCGTCGGTGGCGTAGGCTGGAGCGGCGTTCGGGTCTTCGTCGCGGCCGGCGGTGCCGAGCACAAAGCCGTCGTCGTTGGGGCTGTTCAGCGTTGTGGAGAGGGTTGGGTCTTGAGGATTGCTCATGGGGCCTCCGGAATACGACAGGTGAGTCATATTTTTGAGGGCCAGACGCGCCGTCGGTGCAGTGCACCTGATGAATGGCACCGTCGATACCTGGCAGCCCCCAGAAGAAATCAGCGAAATCCCTGTGGGAGCCGAGCTTGCTCGCGATGAAGACGCCCCGATTTATCAGGAGACCGCGTTATCGTTCATCGCGAGCAAGCTCGGCTCCCACAAAAACATCCACAACTCGTCGCTTCAGCGCTAGGCCATGTCACTGTGGCTGAACTCCTCAGCCAGGAAATCGATCAGCGTGCGCACCGACGGCAGCAACCCGCGCCGTGAGGCGAAGATCGCATGGACGATCCCGCATTTGGGCGTCCAGCCCGGTACCAGTTCCACCAGCCGTCCCGCCGCCAGGTCCTCGCGCACCACCACGCTGGGCAGGTGAGCGATGCCGATGCCGGCCAGTACGGCGTGACGCAGGGCCAGCAGGTCGTCGGTGACCATGCGCGGCGCATGGCGGATCAACGCGCGGGCGCCGTCCGGGCCGAACAGCTCCCACTGGTACTCGCGCTGCGCAGAGCCCCAATGCACGCTCGGCAAGCCGTTGAGGTCCGCCGGGGAGACCGGTGACGACAAGCGCTGCAGGTAATCGGGGCTGCCCACCAGGCATTGCGTGCTGTTGCTCAGCACCTTCATGACCATGTCGGTGTTTTCCAGCGGCGGGAAGCGCACCCGCAAGGCGATATCGAAGCCTTCATGGATCAGGTCAACCCGACGGTTGGTGCTTTCGATGAACAATTCCACTCGCGGGTACTTGAGCATGTAGCGGGTCAGCATCGGCCCGACCCAGCTGTTGAGCAGTGCCGTCGGGCAACTGATGCGCACCAGCCCCTGGGGTTCGGAACGGTTGCGCTCGATCACTTCAGCCGCGCTCTCGGCCTCGACCCGCATCGCCAGACAACGCTGGTAATAGGCCTGGCCGATCTCCGTCAGCGTGCAGTGGCGGCTGGTGCGGTGGATCAGCCGCACCCCCAGCCGCTCTTCCAACTGGGCGATACGCCGGCTGAGCTTGGACTTGGGCATGTCCAGGGCACGACCGGCGGCGGCGAAACCGCCGTGCTCCACCACTTGGGTGAAGTAGTACAGCGTATTGAGGTCTTCGATGATCGTTCTCCAAATAGAACGCTAAGGCGGATTTTCGCAGTCTAGCGCATCAAAGGTGCCGGTTTTAATCTATGTCCATCGCTTAGGAACAAACATTCAAATCACTTACGCCGAACTGATCGGCACCCAAACTGACGAGGACTACGCCATGACCACTTCCTACAACCGCCTGGACAAAGACAACGCCGCCGTTCTGCTGGTAGACCACCAGGCCGGGCTGCTGTCGCTGGTACGCGACATCGACCCGGACCGTTTCAAGAACAACGTGCTGGCCCTGGCCGACCTGGCAAAATACTTCCAGCTGCCAACCATCCTCACCACCAGCTTCGAAACCGGCCCCAACGGCCCGCTGATGCCCGAGCTCAAGACCCTGTTCCCGGACGCGCCGTACATCGCCCGCCCTGGCCAGATCAACGCCTGGGACAACGAAGATTTCGTCAAGGCGATCAAGGCCACCGGCAAGAAGCAACTGATCATTGCAGGCGTCGTCACTGAAGTCTGCGTGGCCTTCCCGGCGCTGTCGGCCCTGGCCGAAGGCTTCGATGTGTTCGTGGTCACCGATGCATCCGGCACGTTCAATGAACTGACCCGTCAATCGGCCTGGGATCGCATGTCCTCCTCGGGCGCCCAGTTGATGACCTGGTTCGGCCTGGCCTGTGAACTGCACCGCGACTGGCGCAACGACGTGGAAGGTCTGGCGACATTGTTCTCCAACCACATCCCGGACTATCGCAACCTGATGACCAGCTACAACACGCTGACGAACGCTAAATAAAGCCGCAACGCCAAACCCCCTGTGGGAGCGAGCCTGCTCGCGATAGCAGTCTGACAGTCGATGCAACATTGACCGGTAGACCGCAATCGCGAGCAGGCTCGCTCCCACAGGTTTTTGCAGTGTTTTCGATATAGTGTTCGACCTGTGCCGATGATTTTGCCTGGAGACCGATTCAATGCTGATCCCCTGCCCCCACTGCAACGGGCTCAACCGCATACCCGCCGAACGCCTCGGCGACCAGCCCAAGTGCGGCCGCTGCAAGGCCCCGGTGCTGCTGGGCAAGCCGTTCGAACTCAAGCAAGGCGACTACACCAGCCAGATCAAAGGCGATCTGCCGTTGTTGGTGGATGTGTGGGCCGACTGGTGCGGGCCGTGCAAGTCTTTTGCACCGGTGTTCGAACAGGCCGCTGCGCAACTGACGGGCAAATGCCGGCTCGCCAAGCTCGACAGCGAGGCTAATCAGCAGCTGTCAGCACAATTGGGGATTCGCTCGATTCCCAGCCTGATCCTGTTCAAGGAGGGGCGGGAGGTTGCGCGTCAGAGCGGGGCGCTGCCTTTGGTGCAGTTGATGGGCTGGTTGCGTAGCCAGGGGGTTTGACCACTCCAATGTGGGAGCGAGCCTGCTCGCGATAGCGGACTGACAAACAACCTTTATGTTGGATGTGCCGCCGTCATCGCGAGCAGGCTTGCTCCCACACTTGGCTTTGTGTGGACCGGCAATCAAGCGCCTTCGAGCATCCCATGCAACTCCACGAACTGCTGGGTCAGCTTGTGCCGTGGGTCCAGGTGGATCAGCGGCAGGCTGGCCTGGTGGGATTCGCGCATGCGCACCGAGCTGCTCAGGTACACCGGCAGTACCGGCAGGCCCTCGGCAATCAGCTCGTCGAGAATCTGCTGCGGCAGGCTGGCGCGGGCCTGGAACTGGTTGACCACGATACCTTCGACTTCCAGGCCTTCGTTGTGGTCCTCCTTGAGCTCCTCGATCTCCGCCAGCAGGCCATACAGTGCCTGACGGGAAAAGCTGTCGCAGTCGAAAGGAATCAACACCCGATCAGCCGCGATCAACGCCGAAACCGCGTAGAAATTCAGGGCTGGCGGCGTGTCCAGGTAAATACGGTCGTAATCCTCTTCCAACTCTTCGAGCAATTTGCGCAGCTTATTGATCTTGTGTTTCGCCTCAAGCTTGGGCTGCAGATCCGTAAGCTCCGAGGTGGCAGTGATGACGTGCAGGTTCTCGAAGGGGGTCTCGTAGATATCCACCTTGTTCTTTTTCGAGAACGGCCCGGACGACAAGGTCTGCTTGAAGAAATCGGCGATGCCCATCGGTATGTCGTCGCCCGTCAGGCCGGTCAGGTATTGAGTGGAGTTGGCCTGGGCGTCCAGGTCCACCAACAGCGTGCGATAGCCCTCGCTGGCGCTGACCGCCGCCAGATTGCAGGCGATGCTGGACTTGCCCACGCCCCCTTTCTGATTGAACACCACACGCCGCATGACAAGACCTCCGTGTATCAAAGATTCCCGAGTGTAGTAGGCCGCGACACTGCTTCGCTACCTTCTACGTAGAAGGACTACAGCATCAGTGGCTTTTTCCAACAACGCGACGTCAATACGCCCGGAAAATGACGGAAAGCACCGACAGACAGGTTCGCTCTGATCGCGACAATGGGTGGTGCCTCACATTTGGTGGACCAACCCGTACATTTTGCTGAGCAAAATGTAACCAGCATTTGCTACAAGCCAACCGCACCGGGATAATGCGCGCCACTTGGGTCGCAAGACCATGCAGGGTTGAACGCGGTTCACATCGCTGACCGTGACAATAAAAGCCCGCAGGGGTGGAGTGAATTTTTGATCAACTTCAACATCGCCCAATGGCGCGCATGGGCCCCTGGGCTCGAAAGCGTGGACGATTGGCAGGCATGGAGCCGACAGCCGGTCGTGCTGGCCGCCAGCGATGCCGCCCCGGATGTATCGTTCCTGCCCGCCATGCAGCGCCGGCGCCTCAGCCGCCTGGCGCGGATGGCTTTCAGTGTCGGTTGGCCGCTGGCCGAGGATCGGCCGGACCTGCCGTTGGTCTTTATTTCCCGTCACGGCGAAACCCCACGCACGTTCGAGATCCTCAAGGACCTGGCGGCCGACCAGCCGTTGTCGCCGACCCAGTTCAGCCTGTCGGTGCACAACGCCGTGATCGGGCTGTGGTCGATCATGCGCGGCGAAACCAGCGAAATGACCGCCCTGGCCGCCACCGGCGACGGGCTGGAACACGGCGTGCTGGAAGCCGCCGCACTGCTGAACGAAGGGGCGCCGGCGGTGCTGCTGGTGATCACCGAAGAACAGCCGCCGCAGGTCTATGCGCCGTGGGTCGACGATGTGCCGTTTCCCTACGCACTGGCCCTGCTGCTGACCCCGGGCGACGACTGGCAACTGGACCTGTGCGCACCGACCGGCCAACCGCCGGGCAGCGACTGGCCCCATGCCCTGGATCTGTTACGTACCCTGCTGAACAACCAAACCACTTGCCAACATGCCTGGAAGAACCGTCTATGGACCTGGCAACGCAACCGGTGACCGGTAAACCACGCGACGCCTATTACTGGCGCCTGCTCGCGACCGCCGCCAGCTTCGCCCTGTTCGGGCTGGGCGGGCTGTGCCTGCGTGTGCTGGTATTCCCCTTGCTGGCCTGCCTGCCCGGCGATGCCCAGGCCCATCGGCAAAGGGCCCGTCGCACGGTGGGGCGGCTGTTCTGGTTCTTTATCCGTTTCATGGCCCGCACCGGCGTGCTCACCTACCAGATCGACGGCGCCGAAAGACTCGGCCGGCCCGGGCAGATGATCATCGCCAACCACCCGTCGCTGATCGACGTGGTGTTCCTGATCGGGCTGGTGCGCGACACCAACTGCGTGGTCAAGCAAAGCCTGTGGGACAACCCTTTCACCCGGGGCCCATTGCGCTCGACCCAATACATCAGCAATGACGGCAGCATGGACATGCTCGATGCCGCCAGCGATGCCCTGCAGGCAGGCCAGACCCTGATCGTCTTTCCCGAAGGCACGCGCACCCAGCCAGGCCAGGCGCCGGCGTTTCATCGGGGCGCGGCCGCCATTGCGCTGCGGGGTGCGAAAATCCTCACGCCCGTGACCATCAAGGTCAGCCCCACCACCCTGACCAAGGCCGAACCCTGGTATCGCATTCCCGAGCGCCGCGTGCACTTCAGTTTTCAGGTTGGGGCCGATATAGACCCACAGGCGTTTGCCGCGCTCGGCCCGCCGCCCCAGGCTTCGCGAAGGCTCAACGATTTTCTGCATCACTATTTCATCAAGGAGCTCGCCGAAGATGAGCGATCTGCACCGTGACATCAAACAGCTGATCATCGACGCCCTCGGCCTGGAAGACATCGGCATCGACGACATCGGCGACCACCAGACCCTGTTCGGCGAAGGCCTGGGCCTGGACTCGGTGGATGCCCTGGAGCTTGGCCTGGCGATCCAGAAACAGTACGGCATCAAGATCGACGCCGACGCCAAGGACACCCGTAACCATTTCAGCAATGTGGCAAGCCTTGCGGCCTTCGTCACTGCAAAACGCCCCTGAGACCGGACCATGCAAACTCGTGACGATATTTTCAACACCCTGCGCGATGCTCTGGTCGAGCTTTTCGAGCTGGACCCCGAGCGTGTGACGCTGGAATCGAACCTGTATCAGGACCTGGAAATCGACAGCATCGACGCGGTCGACCTGATCGATCACATCAAGCGCCAGACCGGCAAGAAAATCGCCGCCGAGGAATTCAAGTCGGTGCGCACCGTCAACGACGTGGTCGAGGCGGTCTATCGACTGGTCCAACCGGTCGCATGACCCGGCTGATTGGCCTCGGCCTGCTGCTGGCGGGCCTGCTGTACCCTTTTGCGGTGTATTTCGGCATGGAGCACTTCGCCCCGTGGCAGTTCGGGCTGCTGCTGGGGAGCCTGTGGCTGGCCCGGGCGATGCTTGGCAAAGGTGACCCCGCAAGCCGCTGGATGGCGGCCACGGCGATTGTATTTTGTGTGTTGCTCGCACTGTTCGACAGCCCGGCCCTGCTGCGCTGGTATCCGGTGCTGATCAGCGCGTTCATGCTCGGGCTGTTCGCCCTGAGCCTGAAATACGGCCCACCGGTGATCGAGCGCCTGGCCCGCCTGAGCGAGCCGCAGTTGCCGGCCAGGGCAGTGGTGTATACGCGCCAGGTCACCTGGGCCTGGTGCTGGTTTTTCCTGTGTAACGGTTTGCTCGCCGCCGCCCTGACCCTCTGGGCGCCGTTGAGCTGGTGGATGTTGTACACCGGCCTGATTTCCTACGGATTGATGGGGCTGCTGTTTGCCATTGAATGGCTCATACGACAACGGGTAAGAGGCCGCCCATGAATTGGATAACACTTGAGCAGATGCTGCTCGAGGCTCAGCCGGAGCGTGCCGTTGCGCTCGATCCGGCGCTGAACCACGCGCAACTGCAAGATGCCGCGCTGCGCCTGGCCGCCGGCCTGCAGGCCCGGGGCGTGCGGCACGTGGCCGTGCACCTGGAAGACGCCGCTGACCTCGCCATTGCCCTGCTCGGCGCCTGGCGCGCCGGCGTGCGCGTGCTGCTGCCCGCCGACCTGCAAGCGCAGACACGCCAGCGCTGGGCGGCAGAGGTGGACCTGTGGCTGACCGACCAGCCCGGCGACCCTCATCCCCGCGACGTGCAACAGGCCCAGATGGACGCCGCCGAACTGGACCTCGACCGCTGCTGGCTGAGCCTGTGCACCTCCGGCTCCAGCGGCGAGCCCAAGCGCATCGAGAAAACCCTGCGACAGTTGAGCAACGAGGTCCGGGCCCTGGAGCAATTGTGGGGCGCCGACCTTGGCCCGGCCTGCGTGATCGGCAGCGTTGCCGCCCAGCATATCTATGGCCTGCTGTTCCGCGTGCTGTGGCCGCTGTGCGCCGGGCGTACGTTCGTGCGTCGGCAACTGGCGTTCCCGGAAGACCTGCAACGCGCCAGCCGCGAGCACTCGGCGTTCGCCTGGGTCGCCAGCCCGGCGTTGCTCAAGCGCATGGGCGACAACCTCGACTGGACGGCCCTGAGCAGCGTACGCCGGGTGTTTTCTTCCGGCGGCGCGCTCCCGGCCGAGGCCGCGCAAAGCTTGCAGCAGCGCCTGGGGCAATGGCCAACGGAGATATTCGGCAGCTCGGAAACCGGCGGCATCGCCTGGCGCCAGGGCGGCGGCTTGTGGCAACCCTTCGCTGACGTCGAACTGAGCCAGGACAGTGACGGCGCTTTGCTGATCACCTCGCCCTATTTGCCGGCTGGGCACGTGGAGCACACGGCCGACGCGGCGCGGATTGACGAGGACGGGCGCTTCGAGCTGCTTGGGCGGCTGGACCGGATCGTCAAGCTCGAAGAAAAACGCATTTCCCTGCCGATGCTCGAACAGGCGCTGATGGCCCATGACTGGGTCAGCGAAGCGCGGCTGGGGGTAGTGCAGGAAAATCGTGCCTCGCTCGGCGCGCTGCTGGTGTTGAGCGAACCCGGCCTGCTCGCCCTGCGCAACCAGGGCCGACGCGCCGTGACCGAGGGCCTGCGCCGCCACTTGGGCGAGCATTGCGAAACCCTGGCCCTGCCACGGCGCTGGCGCTGGCTGCGGCAGTTGCCGCTCAACGCCCAGGGCAAGCTGCCCCAGGCCGAGGTTGAAGCGCTGCTGATAGCGCCGCGGCCAAAAGCCCCGGAACTCCTGGCGCAGCTCGAAACCGACGGCGAGTGGAGCCTGCAACTGGTCGTGCCGCCAGACCTGGCCTATTTCAGCGGCCACTTCCCCAGCGCGCCGGTCCTGCCGGGGGTGGTGCAGGTCGACTGGGCCATGAGCCTCGGTCGTCAACTGCTGGACCTGCCGCCCCGGTTCGTCGGCATGGAAGTGCTGAAGTTCCAGCAACTGGTACGCCCCGGCGATGAACTCCAACTGCACCTGCGCTTCGATCGCGAGCGCGGCAAACTGTACTTCGCCTACCGCAACGATACGGCGGCGTGTTCCAGTGGGCGGATTGTGTTGGGGATGGCTGATGACTAACCCAAGTATCGCCACAAGGGATTTGCGCAGGACACACAGCATGCATAACCCCTGCGCTGTCATCCCGGTCTACAACCACGAAACCGCCATCTCGGCGGTGGTCCGGGCATTGCTCGCCAATGACCTGCCGTGCGTCCTGGTGGACGACGCCAGCAGCCCGGCCTGCGCGGCGGTGCTGGAACAGCTGGCCGAGAATGAACGGGTGCACCTGGTCCGGCTGGCCGTCAACCAGGGCAAGGGCGGCGCGGTGATGACCGGCCTGCGGGAGGCGTCGCGCCTGGGCTTCAGCCACGCCTTGCAGGTGGATGCCGACGGGCAGCACGACCTCGGTGACGTGAAAGCCTTCATCGAACAATCCCGCGCTCACCCCGACGCGGTGATCTGCGGCTATCCGCACTACGACGCCAGCGTGCCGAAAGGTCGCCTCTACGCGCGCTACCTGACCCACGTGATGGTCTGGATCAACAGCCTGTCCCTGCAGATCCGCGATTCCATGTGCGGCTTCCGGGTCTACCCCTTGCCGCCGACCCTGGCGCTGATCGGTTCGGCGAATATCGGCAAGCGCATGGATTTCGATTCGGACATCCTGGTGCGCCTGGCCTGGCGCAATCAACCGATGCGCTGGCTGCACACCCGCGTGCATTACCCCCAGGACGGCGTGTCGCACTTTCGCCTGTTCCACGACAACGTGCTGATTTCCAGCATGCACACCCGGCTGTTCTTCGGCATGCTGGTGCGTTTCCCTTTGATTCTCTGGCGACGGTGGCGGGCATGAGCCTTCAGGCAGACAAGCAGCACTGGGCCGACCGCCAGGAGCGCGGCAGTTTCTGGCTGATGAAACTCACGGCCTTCGCCGCCAAGGTCCTGGGCCGGCGCCTGCTGAGCCCGGTGCTGTACGGCATCGTCCTGTACTTCTTCGTGTTCGGTCGCAGCGCCCGCCAGGCCGCGTGGCAATACCAGCAGCGCCTGGCCGAGTGGAGCGCCCGCCCCGAGCTGCTTCCTACCCATCGGCGGGTGTTCGGGCAGTTCATGGCGTTTGCCGACTCGCTGCTCGACAAGCTCGACGTCTGGAACGGCAAGCTGAGCATCGAACAGATCGAGATCGTCGACACCGCGCGGCTGCGTAATCATCTGCGCGACAGCCGTGGGCAGATGCTGGTGGGCGCCCACCTGGGCAACCTGGAAATGTGCCGGGCCCTGGCCGAGCTGGGCGAGAAAGTCACCATGAACGTGCTGGTGCACACCAAGCACGCCGAACAATTCAATCGCCTTCTCGGCGAAGCCGGCGCCACGCACTTGCGCCTGATCCAAGTCAGCGAGCTGGACCCGGCCGTGATGCTGCAACTGAGCGAGCGCCTGGAACGCGGTGAGTGGCTGGCGATTGCCGGCGACCGCGTACCGCTGCACGGCGGCCGCAGCGTAACCGTGGATTTCATGGGCCACCCGGCCGCCTTCCCCCAGGGCCCGTGGCTGTTGGCCGGCCTGCTGAAATGCCCGGTCAACCTGCTGATGTGCCTCAAGCACGAGGGGCGCTATCGCGTCACCCTCGAGCCCTTCGCCGACGCCGTGGTGTGGAAGCGCACCGAACGCGAGCAAGTGATCGCCCACTGGGCCGGCCGCTACGCCGAGCGCCTGGCGCAGTTCTGCCTCCAGGGCCCGCAACAGTGGTTCAACTTTTACCCTTTCTGGAAGACCGATGACGATGCCCACTCTTGAGCCGGTAATCTTTGGCGAACGTCCCTTGCGCATCGAGCATGTGCTGGCCCTGGCCAACCGTCAGACGCCGACGCAGTTGCAGGATGACCCGGCGTTCCGCCAGCGCATCGCCAAGGGCGCGCAGTTCCTCGACTCCTTGCTGGACAAGGAAGGCGTGATCTACGGCGTGACCACCGGCTACGGCGATTCCTGCGTGGTGGCCGTGCCGCTGCACCACGTCGAGGCCCTGCCGCGTCACCTGTATACATTCCACGGCTGCGGCCTGGGCAAGCTGCTGGACGCCCAGGCCACCCGCGCGGTGCTGGCCGCGCGTTTGCAGTCGCTGTGCCACGGCGTGTCCGGGGTGCGGGTCGAACTGCTCGAACGTCTCCAGGCCTTTCTCGAACACGACATTCTGCCGTTGATTCCGGAAGAGGGTTCGGTGGGCGCCAGCGGCGACCTGACGCCGCTGTCCTATGTGGCCGCGACGCTCTCCGGGGAACGGGAGGTGATGTTCCATGGCGAACGTCGGCTGGCCGCCGATGTGCACCGCGAGCTGGGCTGGACCCCACTGGTGCTGCGGCCCAAGGAAGCCCTGGCGCTGATGAACGGCACCGCGGTGATGACCGGCCTGGCCTGCCTGGCGTTCGCCCGGGCCGACTACCTGCTGCAATTGGCAACCCGCATCACCGCGCTGAACGTCGTCGCCCTGCAAGGCAATCCCGAGCACTTCGACGAGCGCCTGTTCGCCGCCAAGCCACACCCGGGGCAGATGCAGGTGGCCGCGTGGCTGCGCAAGGACCTGGCGATCGACGCGCCGACCGCGCCGCTGCATCGCCTGCAAGACCGCTACTCCCTGCGCTGCGCCCCCCATGTGCTCGGCGTGCTGGCCGACAGCCTGAACTGGCTGCGCGCCTTCATCGAAACCGAGCTCAACAGCGCCAACGACAACCCGATCATCGACGCCGAGGCCGAGCGGGTGTTGCACGGCGGGCATTTCTACGGCGGGCACATCGCCTTCGCCATGGACAGCCTGAAGAACCTGGTGGCCAACGTCGCCGACTTGCTCGACCGGCAACTCGCGCTGTTGGTGGACGAGCGCTACAACCACGGCCTGCCGAGCAACCTGTCCGGCGCCAGCGCCGAGCGGGCGATGCTCAACCATGGCTTCAAGGCCGTGCAGATCGGCACCAGCGCCTGGACGGCCGAAGCCTTGAAGAACACCATGCCGGCCAGCGTGTTCTCGCGCTCCACCGAGTGCCACAACCAGGACAAGGTGAGCATGGGCACCATCGCCGCCCGGGACGCGATCCGTGTACTGGAACTGACCGAACAAGTGGCCGCCGCGACGCTGCTGGCAGCCAACCAGGGCGTGTGGTTGCGCAGCCGTGCCGAAGACGCGCGACCGCTGCCGCCGGCCCTGGCGACCATGCACGCGCAACTGGCCAAGGACTTCCCGCCGGTCATCGAAGACCGCGCCCTCGAAGCCGAATTGCGCCTGTGCCTGCAACGCATCGCCGAGCAACACTGGAGGCTGCATGCGTAGTCAGGGCGTGTTGCACGCAGAGACGCAGATCGTGGTGCCATTTTTCGACGTCGACTCGATGAACGTGGTCTGGCACGGCCATTACGTCAAATACCTGGAAGTGGCCCGCTGCGCCTTGCTCGATCAGCTCGGCCACAACTACAACGACATGCTCGAGTCCGGCCATGCCTGGCCAGTGATCGACCTGCAACTGCGCTACGTGCGCAGCGCCGTGTTCGGCCAGACCCTGACCGTGCGTGCCAGCCTGGTGGAGTGGGAAAACCGCTTGAAGATCAACTACCTGATCAGTGACGCGAACACCGGTGAACGCCTGACCCGGGCCAGCTCGGTGCAAGTGGCGGTGGACATCGCCAGTCGCGAAATGCTGCTGGCCTCGCCGCGGGTCTTCGTCGATGCCGTCGAAAGGAGGCTGCCATGAAGCGCTTATGTACCTGGCTGTTGCTGTGCTGTCTGGCCCCGTTGGCCCAAGCCTTCGATTTGCAGCAGTTGAGCGAACAACTGGCCCGCCCGGAGGTGATCCACGGTCAGTTCATCCAGGAAAAACACCTGCGCGCCCTGCCCCAGCCGCTGGTCAGCCAGGGTCGTTTCGTCCTGGCGAAAGACCAAGGGCTGCTGTGGCTTTTGCAATCCCCGCTGAAGCAGGACTATCGCATCACCGCCCAAGGCATCGCCCGGCGGGACGGCAACACCTGGCAAATGCTGCCGAACAAGAGTGCCGGCGCCGAACAGAATCGCTTGTTCCTGGCGGTATTGCAGGGTGACAGCAGCGGTTTGCTACGGGATTTCGAGTTGAGCCTGTCGGGCGAACCGCAGCAATGGAAGCTCACCTTGACCCCGCGCTCGGTGCTGCTCAAACAGGTGTTCAACCAGATCAACATCGACGGCGGCGACCTGGTGCAACGCATCGAACTGTTGGAAACCCAGGGCGACAGCACGGTGCTGCGCATGCAGGACGCTACCCGCGCGCAACCTTTGAGCGAAGCGGAGCAACATGATTTTGCCGAGTGAACGCAGGCTTCCAAGGCTGTTCCTGATCCTGCTGCTGGCGGTGCTGGCGCTTGCCGGCTGGCAATGGCGCCATGGCGCGCCACTGTCGGCCAATCTGATGGAACTGGTGCCGGGCACGTCGCCCGATGCTCTGGAGCTCGTCGCCGAGCAACGCATGCAGGAACCGCTGAATCGCGAGGTGCTGGTGCTGGTCGGCCACGCCGACCGCCAGCACGCCATCGCCCTGGCGCAAACCCTGGGTGAGCAATGGCAGGCCAGCGGGCTGTTCGACAAGGTCCAATGGACATTGCAGGCCGACTTGCCGGCACTGCGCACCCAGCTGCTCAACGGGCGGCTGGCGATGCTTTCGGCGGCGGACCGGCAGCAACTGATCGAGCAACCCCAAGCCTTCATCCAGCAACGGGTGCAGGCGCTGTTCGACCCGTTCAGCGGCTTCAGCCTGGTGCCCAGCCAGGACGATTGGCTGGGCCTGACCGGACGCATTCAGAACAGCCAGCCCCAGCGCGGCGCGATACAACTGGACGTGGGCAGCGGCGCGTTAATCGCCGATGCCGATGGCAAAAGCTGGGTGATGCTCCGGGCTCGCACCCTGGGCAACGCCTTCGACATGAACCTGCCGCTGCGCGTGGCCGACCTGCTGCAACACAGCCGTGACCAGGCCAGCCAGGCCCAAGGGCAACTGCTGGCGGCCAGCGGCCTGCTGTACGCCGCCAGCGGCCAGCAGCAAGCCTCGCGGGAAATCACCTGGGTCGGCGGTGGCGCGACGGTGGGCATTCTGTTGCTGCTGTTGCTGGCCTTCCGGCGCCTGCGGGTGTGGCTGGCGTTCGTGCCGGTACTGGTGGGCATGCTGTTTGGCGCGGTGGTGTGCGTGGCGCTGTTCGGGCACATGCACGTCATGACCCTGGTATTGGGCTCCAGCCTGATCGGGGTGGCGGTGGATTACCCGTTGCACTACCTCTCCAAGAGCTGGAGCCTCAAGCCCTGGCGCAGCTGGCCAGCGTTGCGCCTGACCTTGCCGGGGTTGAGCCTGAGCCTGGCGACCAGCTGCATCGGCTACCTGGCCCTGGCCTGGACACCGTTCCCGGCCCTGACCCAGATCGCGATATTTTCCGCCGCCGGGCTGCTGGGTGCCTACCTGACAGCGGTCTGCCTGCTGCCAGCGCTGCTCAAGGGCGCCGACCTGCGCCCGGCCCAGTGGCCGCTGCGACTGTGCGAACACCTGCTCAAGGCCCGCGAAAAGTTGCTGGCGCGGGTGCGCACGCCGGTGCTGCTGGTGCTGCTGCTGACCTTCTGCGCCGGCGGCCTCTGGCACCTGACCACGAAAAACGACATCCGCCAGTGGATCGGCACGCCCCAGCACTTGACCGACGAGGCCCGCGATATCGCTCGCATCACCGGTTTCCAACCCACCAGCCAGTTCTTCCTGATCCGCGCCGACAATCAGTCACAGTTACTTGAGCGCCAGACCGCTCTCAACGGACGGCTGGACCAATTGATCGGCCTGGAAAAACTCCAGGGTTACCTGTCACTGAACCAACTGGTCAGCCCGCCGGCTGAACAGCAGAAAGTCCGTGAGGCCCTGGCCCGGCTGCCGGCGTTCTGGCAGCCGCTGCTGGACCTGGGCGTACCGGACGTCGCCCTGCAAGCCGAGCTGGCGCAATTGCAGGCCCTGCCGGCGGAAGACATCGATACCGCGCTGACCGGCCCATTGGCCGAGCCGTACCGCACGCTCTGGCTCGGCCCGACCGCTCAGGGCGTGGCCGCCATGGTCAGCCTGCAAGGCTTGAACGACGCTGCGCTGCTGCGGGTGCAGGCCGTGGACTTGCCCGGCGTGCAGTTGGTGGATCGCCTGGGAGACCTCAACCAAGTGTTCGCCGCCACGCAGATCAGCGCCGCCGAGTTGAAACTGGCCTCGTGCGTGCTGATCGTGCTGGTATTGATCTGGCCGTTCGGGGTCGGCGCGGCCTTGCGTATCGTTGCCCTGCCGCTGCTGGCCGCGTTGTGCAGCCTGGCGAGCCTCGGCTGGCTCGGGCAGCCGCTGACATTGTTCAGCCTGTTCGGCCTGTTGCTGGTGACCGCCATCGGTGTCGATTACGCGATCCTGATGCGCGAGCAGATCGGCGGCGCCGCCGTGAGCCTGTTGGGTACGCTGTTGGCCGCGGTCACCACATGGTTGTCGTTCGGCCTGCTGGCGCTGTCCAGCACCCCGGCGGTGAGTAACTTCGGCCTGGCGGTGAGCCTGGGGCTGGCCTTCAGCTTCCTGCTGGCGCCATGGGCCGGACATCAGGCCCACGGGCAAGCCGTAGCGGAGCCTGCCCGATGACGATCCTGGTGTTCTGGCTCATGGCCTTGGGGCTGTTCGCCGCCGCGACGTTCATCGGCCGGCGCTTCGGCTTGATTCCGATTGTCAGCCAATTGCTGCTGGCAACGTTGGGCCTGCCGCTGCTGATGTATGTCTGGATCGAGCCAGGCTGGCAGCTCAGCGGGGCGCAACTGGTCTCGCCGCTGTGGTTGAAAAACCTCTACAGCCTCGCGTTCGCCTTGTTGCTGGGGCACATTCTCAGCGACGTGATCGACCTGCGCCTGGATCGCCAGAGCGTGAAGATCGCCCTGCCAAGCTTCGGCGTGCCGTTTGCCTGCGGCCTGGCGACCGCGTTCTGGCTGCTGCCGCCCCAGCCCTGGATCAGCTCCCTGGCCGTGGGGCTGCTGTTTGCAATCACCGCCATCCCGGTGTTGTACCTGTACCTGCGCCACATCGACTACCCGCCCGCCGCCACCCGACGCCTGGTGCAAACGGCGATCCTGATCGACCTGGCCTGCTGGAGCCTGTTCGGCCTGGCCCAGGGCAGCCTGCACCTGGGCAGCCTGTTGCTGCCCCTGGCCGGCGCCTGTGTGCCGCTGCTGTTGCGTCTGATTGGCCTGCGCCAGCCATTGCTGCACAGCGGCATGTTCTTCGCCCTGCTGGTGCTGGCCGAGCACTATCGGCTCAACGCCCTGATCGTCGGCATCGGCTACCTGCTGTGCATGGCCGCGCTCAAGGTGCCGTTGGTGTTGCCGCTCAGCGCCACCTGGATGCAAGGCTTGCAGACCTACCTGGCGATCCCGCTGATCCTCACGTTCGGCATCGTCCAGATCAACGTCCACAGCGCCCTGAACAGCCTCGACGGCGTGCAGCTGACGGCATTACTGCTGTTGCCGATGGCCAGCAAACTGCTGGGCAATTGGCTCGGGCTGGGTTGGGCCGGGCCATCATTCACCGGCGCCAGTCGCTGGCGTGAAAGTGTCTTGCTGAACATCCGCGGCTTGAGTGAAATCGTGTTCCTCAACCTGCTCTTGCAACAACAGCTCATCAGCCCGGCGTTGTACTTCACGCTGATGTTGATGGGGCTGATCGCAACCTTGTTGCCGGCCATGGCCGGTTTCCACCGTATACCCTCGATTGCCGCCCCGGCCAGGAGCCCCCGTGCCAACAGTTGAAATGGAACGTCGACAGGTCGTCATCATCGGCGCCGGTCCTTCCGGCGCTATCGCCAGCGCCTTGCTCAAGCGCAAGGGCCACGACGTGCTGGTCATCGAGCGCCAGCACTTCCCACGGTTCTCCATCGGCGAGAGCCTGCTGTCCCATTGCCTGGACTTCGTTGAAGAAGCCGGCATGCTCGACGCGGTGAATGCCGCCGGGTTCCAGCGCAAGAACGGCGCGGCGTTCTCCTGGGGCGAGCGCTACAGCGCGTTCGATTTCGGCGATACGTTCAGCCACGGCAAGCCCACGACCTTCCAGGTGCAACGCGCCGACTTCGACAAGTTGCTGGCCGACCAGGCCGCGCTGCAAGGTGTGGAGATCCGCTATGGACAAGCCATCACCCGCGCCGATTTCAGCCTCGCCAAGCCCCGGCTGGACGTGCAGCGCGAAGACGGCAGCGAATACCGGGTCGAGGCCGATTTCGTCCTCGACGCCAGTGGTTATGGTCGGGTCCTGCCGCGCCTGCTGGACCTTGAAGCACCGTCGAATTTCCCGGTGCGCCAGGCGGTGTTCACCCACATCGAGGATCGCATCGACGCGCCGACGTTCGACCGGGAAAAGATCCTGATCACCACCCATCCGAGCAAGCGCGACGTGTGGTTCTGGACCATTCCATTCAGCGGCGGGCGCTGCTCGGTGGGCGTGGTCGCCGCTGCGGAACATTTCGCCGTCCGCACCGACGACCTCGATGCCTGCCTGCGCGGTTTCATCGACGAAACCCCTGGCCTGGCCGGCGTGTTGCGCAATGCCGTGTGGGACACCCCGGCGCGGACCATCGGCGGCTATTCGGCCAATGTCAAAACCCTGCACGGCCCTGGCTTCGCCCTGCTGGGCAACGCGGCGGAATTCCTCGACCCGGTGTTCTCGTCCGGGGTGACCATCGCCATGCGCTCGGCGAGCATGGCCGCCGCCGTGCTGCACCGCCAGTTGCAAGGCGAACCGGTGGATTGGCAAAGCGAATTCGCCGAGCCGCTCAAGCGCGGCGTCGATACCTTCCGCTGCTACGTCGAGGGTTGGTACGCCGGCACCTTCCAGGACGTGATTTTCTACACCGAAGGCTCGAACGACATCCGCCGCATGATCAGCTCGATCCTCGCCGGTTATGCCTGGGATGAGCGTAACCCGTTTGTCAGCGAGCCCAAGCGCCGCCTGCGCATGCTGTCGGAAATCTGCGCGAGCCCTGCGCCGAGTCAACAGTCATGAGTTACCTGAGCGACAACTACGTCGAAGAAACCCGCTTCGGTTTCTGGTTCCTGCGCAGCCATACCTGGCAGCACCATGTGTTGCGGGTGGCGATCAACGACCTGCGCGGCCTGTTCAGCAGCCCGCTGCCGGCCAACCCGGTTTTGCTCGACGCCGGCTGCGGCCAGGGCAAGTCGTTCCAGTACCTGCGCCAGGCGTTCACGCCGCAACGGCTGATCGGCGTCGACGCCGACCCCCATAGCCTGGCACTCAGTGGCGAGGAAGCCGCACGCCAGGGCCTGGCCGTGGAACTGATCGGCAGCGACTGCGCGAAGCTGGCGGTGCCGGACGCCAGCGTCGACCTGCTGTTCTGCCACCAGACCTTCCATCACCTGGTGGAGCAGGACAAAGCCCTCGCCGAGTTCTATCGCGTGCTCAAGCCCGGCGGCTACCTGATGTTTGCCGAATCCACCGAAGCCTATATCGACACCTGGGTGATCCGCTGGCTGTTCCGTCATCCCATGCACGTGCAGAAAAGCGCCGCGCAATACCTGGGGATGATCCGCAATCAGGGTTTCCAGTTCGAGGCTCGCAACGTGTCCTATCCGTACCTGTGGTGGAGCCGCGCCAAGGATTTCGGCCTGCTGGAACGCTTCGGCCTGCGCCGTCCCAAGCCGTTCGGCGAGCGCGAGGAAACCCTGGTCAACGTGGTGGCCCGCAAACCCATCGCTGGGGCTGCCGAATGATCCGCGGTGCGCTGCGCAACGGCCTGTTGCTCGGCTGCCTGTTGCTGCTCGGCGCTTGCGCCAGTCATGCGCCACTGCCCGCGCACACGCCAACCCTGGCCTTGCCGATGCAGTTGCACATCGAGCGGCAACTGGCCGGCCAGCGCCTGGACTGGCTGCTGGTGATCCAGCGCGAAGGCGCCGGTTTGCGCTGGTCGATGATGGACCCACTGGGCATTCCCGTGGCCCGCCAACGCCTGATCGACGGGCAGTGGCAAGCCGACGGCCTGCTGCCGCCCAACGCCGAAGCCCGCGAGCTGTTCGCCGCGCTTTTGTTCGCCTTGACCCCCGACGCCGAACTTTCCGGCAACTACCCCAGCGCCCGGCAACAGGCAGCGCAGCGGACCCTGGATTCGCGCTGGCAGGTGCGCTACAAGCGCCCGCTGGATTTTGACCTGAGCCTGCCCCAAGGCCCGCACTACCGCATCACGCCGTTGACCGAGAGCGCCCCATGACCGCCTATCTGAATGCCCTCGGAGTGATCTGCGCCCTGGGCCGCGACAAGCACACCGTAGCGCGCAACCTGTTTGCCGGCGACTGCTCGGGCATGCGGGCCGAGGCTGGCTGGGTGGCCGAACGCGCCCTGCCGATCGCCTCGGTGCCGGGTGAGCTCGCGGCCATCCCGCCGGCCCTGGTCGCGCAAAGCAGCCGCAACAATCAGTTGCTGCTGGAAGCCGGCTTGCAGATCCGCCCCGACATCGACCGGGCCATCGAGGCCTATGGCCGCGCGCGCATCGGCATCGTCCTGGGCACCAGCACCTCGGGCATCGACGAAGCCAGTCAAGGCATCGCCCATTACTTGCGCGAACAACGCTTCCCCGAGGGTTATGACTATCAGCAACAGGAGCTCAGCGCGCCGGCCAATTTTCTTTCCGACTGGCTCGGCCTGAGCGGCCCGTCCTACGTGATTTCCACTGCCTGCACCTCCAGCGCCCGCGCCTTGATGAGCGCCCGGCGCCTGCTGGACCTGGGGCTGTGCGATGCGGTGATCTGCGGTGGGGTGGACAGTCTGTGCAAGTTGACCCTCAACGGTTTTTCCGCGCTGGAAGCGGTGTCGAGCGAACGTTGCAACCCGTTTTCGGTGAATCGCAACGGCATCAACATTGGCGAAGCGGCGGTGTTGTTCCTGATGAGCAAGACGCCCGGCGACGGAACGCCGATTGCCCTGCTGGGTGACGGCGCCAGTTCCGATGCGCATCATATTTCCGCCCCTGAGCCCAGCGGTCGCGGGGCCCGGCAGGCCATGGAGAAAGCCCTGCGGGGTGCCGGCCTCGATGCCAGCCAGATCGACTACCTGAACCTGCACGGCACCGCCACGCAACACAATGACGCCATGGAAAGCCAGGCCGTGGCCGGGCTGTTTCCGGCGGGCGTGCCTTGCTCGTCCACCAAACCCATGACCGGCCATACCCTTGGCGCTGCCGGGGCACTGGAAGCAGCGTTCTGCTGGTTGGCCCTGAGCGCCGAAAACGCCGCCCAGGCCTTGCCGCCGCATGTCTGGGACGGCCAGGCCGATCCCGGTTTGCCGGCGCTGGACTGGACCGATGCCAATAGCCGCCTGAACCCGACCGCGCCCCGTCGCCTGATGAGCAACTCATTCGCCTTCGGTGGCAACAACGTCAGCCTGATTATCGGAGACGCCCCATGATTGACTGGCCGCTCGCCGAACTGCTGCCCCATGCCGGCGACATGATCCTGATCGACCGGATCGTCGCTTTCGATGACGAGCAGATCCACACCCACACCACCGTCAGGCCCGGCGGCCTGTTCAGTCGCGACGACGGCGCACTGCCGGCCTGGGTCGGCATCGAGCTGATGGCCCAGAGTGTCGCGGCGTTTGCCGGTTGCCATGCGCGCCAACGGGGCGATGCCGTGGAACTGGGCTTCTTGCTCGGCACCCGCAAGTTCGAATGCAACGTCGACTGCTTTCCAGCCGGCACCGAACTGACCGTCCACGGCCTGCGCTCCCTGGAAGACGACAACGGCATGGGCGTGTTCGAATGCCACATCCGCGCGCCCGGCATCCATGCCACCGCCCGGCTCAATGTATTCCGTCCACCCCAGCCCGCCCATTACCTTCATGAACCGTCCGCAACAGGAACCCCGCCATGACTGAATTCGTACTGGTCACCGGCTCCAGCCGTGGCATCGGCCGCGCCATCGCCCTGCGCCTGGCCCAGGCCGGGCATGACATCGTGCTGCATTGCCGCAGCGGCCGCGCCGAAGCCGAAGCCGTCCAGGCCGAAATCCAGGCGTTGGGCCGCCAGGCCCGCGTCTTGCAATTCGACGTCTCCGACCGCGCCGCCTGCAAAGCCATCCTCGAGGCCGACGTCGAGACCCATGGCGCGTACTACGGCGTGGTACTCAACGCCGGGCTGACCCGCGACGGCGCGTTCCCGGCCCTGAGCGAGGACGACTGGGACACGGTGATGCGCACCAACCTCGACGGTTTCTATAACGTGCTGCACCCGGTGATGATGCCCATGATCCGTCGTCGCGCCGCCGGACGGATCGTCTGTATAACTTCGGTTTCCGGGTTGATCGGCAATCGTGGCCAGGTCAACTACAGCGCCTCCAAGGCCGGTTTGATTGGCGCGGCCAAGGCGTTGGCAATCGAGCTGGGCAAGCGCAAGATCACCGTCAATTGCGTCGCGCCAGGGCTGATCGACACCGCCATGCTCGATGAAAACGTACCCGTGGAAGAACTGATGAAAATGATCCCCGCCCAGCGCATGGGCACCCCGCAAGAAGTGGCTGGCGCGGTGAACTTCCTGATGTCCGCCGAAGCCGGCTACATCACCCGGCAGGTCCTGGCCGTCAACGGAGGCCTGTGCTGATGAAGCGCGTCGTCGTCACCGGCATGGCCGGCATCACCTCCCTGGGCAGCGATTGGGAGACCATCGCCGGCAACTTCGCCGCCAACCGCAGCGGCATCCGGCGCATGGATGAGTGGGACCGTTTCACCGAACTGAACACCCGCCTGGCCGGGCCCATCGACGACTTCAAGGTCCCGGCCCACTGGACGCGCAAGCAACTGCGCAGCATGGGTCGGGTCTCGCGCCTGGCGGTGGGCGCGGCGGAACAGGCCCTGGCCGATGCGGGCCTGTTGGGCGACGCGTCGATCAAGGACGGCCGCATGGGCGTGTCCTGCGGTTCGTCCACCGGCAGTACCGACGAGATCAAGGCGTTCGGCAACATGCTGCTCAACAGCGTGGCCGAAGGTTTGAATGCCAACTCCTATGTGCGGATGATGCCCCACACCACTGCAGCCAATATCAGCATCTTCTTCGGCCTGACCGGACGCCTGATTCCCACCTCCAGTGCCTGCACCAGTGGCAGCCATGGCATCGGCTACGCCTACGAGGCGATCAAGTTCGGTCGCCTGCCGCTGATGCTTGCCGGCGGTGCCGAAGAACTGTGCCCGACCGAAGCGATGGTCTTCGACGCGCTCTACGCCACCAGCCTGAAAAACGACGCGCCGCAAACCAGCCCGCGGCCCTATGACAAGGGACGCGATGGCCTGGTGATCGGTGAAGGCGCCGGCATGCTGGTCCTCGAAGAACTGGAACATGCCCTGGCCCGTGGCGCGCGGATCCATGCCGAGATCGTCGGCTTCGGCAGCAACGCCGACGGCCAGCACGCCACCCGTCCCGAACTGAGCACCATGCGCCGGGCGATGGAGCTGGCCCTGGAAGACGCCGGCCTTACGCCAGGCGCCATTGGCTACGTCAACGGTCACGGCACCGCGACCGAACAGGGCGACATCGCCGAGACCCTGGCCACCAGCAGCCTGTTTGGTGAGCACATGCCCATCAGCTCGCAGAAAAGCTTTCTCGGCCACACCCTGGGGGCCTGCGGCGCGCTGGAATCCTGGTTCAGCATCGAAATGCTGAACCGCGACCTCTACGTGCACACCTGCAACCTCGACGAGGTGGACCCCCAGTGCGGCAAGCTCGATTACTTGCGTAACGAATTCCGGCCGATGAGCCACGAATACGTGATGAACAACAACTTCGCCTTCGGTGGGGTCAACACCTCGTTGATCTTCCGCCGCTGGCGCTGAACCGGTTCCAAATGCCCGTTACCCTCGTCAAGGAGACCCCGATGTCGTTGAAGAAAATCGCCGTTACCGCCGCCCTGTTGCTCAGCACCCTGCCGACCATCAGCCAGGCCCGTGATACCGCGCTGTTCCTGCCGTTCGACAAAGTCGTCGCCGAAGCCATCCGCACCGGCAAGATCGATGGCAGCGTGAAGTTCTACCTGGCGGGCAACAAACCGGCCGGCAACGTCACCGTGATCAGCCCCGGCGCGGTGACCAACAAGAAGACCAACGCCTTCAACAAGTCCGACGAAGTGGCCTGCGAATGGGTCTTGCAATCGGCGCTCATCAGCCTGCACCAGGCGGCCAAGAACGCCGGCGCCAATGCCGTGACCAACATCGTCAGCTTCTACAAGAGCAATGAACGCAAAGACCCGACGACCTACGAATGCCATGCCGGCGCGATCATGGCCGGGGTTGCGTTGAAAGGCGATCTGGCGAAGGTGCAGTAAGCCTTCGATATCGATGTCACCTGACACACCGCGATCGCGAGCAGGGTCGCTCCCACAAGGGATCTGTGCCGGACACGGGTTCCGGGCTCACTGAAGATCCACTGTGGGAGCGAGCCTGCTCGCGATGGCGACATGTCAGTCGACAAAGATGCAGCAGGTCCACCGCGATCGCGAGCAAGCCCGCTCCCGCAAGGGACCTGTGCCGGATGCAGGTTCCGGGCTCACTGAAGATCCACTGTGGGAGCGAGCCTGCTCGCGATGGCGACATGTCAGTCGACAAAGATGCAGCAGGTCCACCGCGATCGCGAGCAGGCTCGCTCCCACAGGGGGCTGTGCCCGGGGGCCTTGCTTACCCGGCCTGACACCGCCGCGTGCGGTATCTATCTACCACCCTCCCCGCTACCGACTTCAATAGCTTGGTCTTCCGAACGTTTTCCCTGGAAGAGCACATGTTGGATAACACCCCCCTGCAAGCCGATGATCCTACAGACCCAAGCGCGGCGCTGATAAATCTGCTGAGTACCTCGCAGCAGCACATGATCCGTCTCAATGACGCCGTTCCACGCGCCTCGAAGGTGCTGGAGCAGCACCTGGATGACGGGCCCGGCAGGGCTTTCCCCGAAAGCGTCTCGCTGGATGCCTACCAACACCTGCTGACCCAGGCACTCGATGACTTCTGGGAGCAACCCGCCGATTTCAGCCAGGGCCGAAGCGTCAGCGCCTGGTTGGTTGATGAACTGGCGACACAACTCAAGACCCAGGCGGATCTCCATGCGCTGGACGGAACGCTGAGCCCACTGATGCACAAAGCGCTGACCGAGCGCGCCCTGGCGGCACCGGACGCGGCGGCTCGGGCCCGGCTGACGGAGTACCAGCGGCCCGGCGTCCAAAGCCTGAGCCTGATTCCGCAAGGATGGGCCATGAGCGTGCCAATACCCGGTGCCGTGGTCGTGACCCGGCATGACCGAGCCAGCGAATCAGGCGCCGCGGTGCTGTACCGCCCGGGCGAACCGCTGCATCTCTACGAGGACCTGGCGGCGCTCAAGGCGAGCCTGAGGGAAGACGGCGATCCCGGGGATGAGATCGACACCGCGCCGATAACCGAGAACTTCCTTGTCCGCCTGGTCGCTGAACTACGGGCGACGCAAAAAAGCGCCGTGACCCGTGCGCTGCTCGACGGCCCTGCAGAAGCAACGCAGATCGACACGTGGGTGAGCAGGATGGACGCGGCGGCGGACCTGAAGGATCGGCTGGACCTGGCCACCGCCATGGATGAACGCGAGCTGCGGCTGAGCCTGAAAAAGCTCGACGACTGGCTGCACAACAACCCCGACGTCACCGGTGGCGACCGTCTGGCGTGGTGGCAGGCGACCCGGACATTCCAGCGAACGCTGGCAGAAAGCGCCCCTGCGCCAGACCCGGTGACACTGGCCACCCCTACCGCCCTTCATGCCCGGACCCGCAGCCTGTTGGCCGGTTTGATCCGCGAGAAATACCCGCCGGTAGACCCTGAAGATGTGTCACTGAGCATCAGGAAACAGGTGACCGATCCGCACGCCCCCACGGGCGGATCACCGTTTGGGTCCGGGATTTCCATGGGTGATGTCCGAGGCGTCATCGATGACCGTCGCTCCCTGACGGAATGGGCCATGTCCAACCTGACGCGGGATGAACGCAACGCCCCTCAACCCGCCATAGTGGGGCCATTGAGCTTTGCGCAGATCGTGGAAGTCATCGAAAGGGCGAATATCGGCGCCCGGCTGCCGAACGAACTGCAACGAGTAGCCCACCAAACACAGGCGCCGTGGATGGCCCTGAAAAAGCAACAGATGCGCGCCCAGCTGTGGGCGGCCCACCTCTCGGGCGATCTGCGGCATGACCGCGACAACATCGGACTGAAACTGGTGCTGGCGGCGTTGGACAACCCGGCGGCGGCAGGCCGCGGCAAGGTCGGTGGGTACGAGGTTGGGGTCCGTCAGTTGCGCTGGGGCGATAGCGTGTTGAAAGAAGTGTTGGCTTTTGGGGTCACGACGCTGGCGAGCCGCCCCTCGCTGACCCTGTACACACCGGGAGCACCGGACGGCAAGGTGTTCAGGGACGTGGACGCGACCAGCAGCCGTACGTTGGAAGCCACCCTGGTGCAGACGCTGACCGCCACACCCGAGATGACCCGCTGGCTCATTTCGCACCTGCCATTGCTGGAACAGGCCGAGCAGCTCGCCAGCCTGGTGCCGCTTTCGGAAAAGCTGACGATGGAGCAGAAGATCAGGGCAATCACGCAGTCGGTCTTCGCCTTGACGAAGGACCGGGCACAGAATGATTTCGCCAGGAAAATCGCTTCGCCCCTGGTTGAGGCGAACCTGTTCAAGGTGCTGCACGAAACCCAGATAGCCCACGCGATCAAAACGGCAGAAATGCTCACGGTGACCAATGCCGAGCGCGACAGCGCGTCCGCGCGGGAGGGGCGCCGCAACGCCGTCATGCTGCTGACGGGCGCCATGTCGATGTTCCCCGTGGGTCGGCTCGGCGGCCTGCTGGGCCGGGCGATCCTGCCGACCATGGCGGGCGGTGCCGCAGTGGCGGCGATCGATGACGAGGGCGGCAGCGTCCGTCAGTGGACCGCTGACTTTATTGGCGGGCTGGGGGAGGTTCTGGCCGAGGCCGGGCAGGACTTGATCATGGCCCGCGCGGGACGCCGGCGGCGCCAGGCCCCGCCGGCGCTGTCGTCCCTGCCCCACATGCCGGACCCGCAGTTGGAGCCCTATCGGCTCAAAGGGTTCAGCGGACATGGATTGATCGCCGAAGGGCGCCACCGCTACCGCGATGCCGCCGGGCAGGGCTATCTGACGCTTGGCAAGGGCTATTACAAGACTGCGGTCCAGGCAGGCGAGCAGATCATTTACGCACCGGACAATCGCTCGAACCAGCGAACAGTCACCTGGGAAAATGATGGCTGGCGTGTTGAAGAGCGTCCCTGGCTACGGGGCGGCGGTGCGCTCCAGAGCCTGTTCGGGCGCCCCCCGGAAACCCCACGACAAAGAACCTGCAATGCGCTGGTGGAAGGGGTGCTGGTGATGAATCGCTATCCCTCCCTTGAAGCCGTCGACACCGCGAAGGCCATCTTCCAATCCATGCCCGAAGCACTGGCCGAACGCATCCTGCAAGAAAGCATGGCCGACATAGGTGCGCCCGACCTGAACGCCTACCGCTCACAAGTACGCGACATGACTCAAGAGCGGGGTAACGCGCCCAGACGCAAAGCCTTCCTTGAACAGCTACTGGACAAGATGAACACGTGGAGCATCGTCATCCTCAGCAGCAAGGACATCGAAGCCAATGTGTTCAACGTCGATTTGAGCGAAACCCAGAAAATAAAAATATACGACACGATACTGGCGCATAAGAGCCTGTTCTTTACCGAAGACCGCATTCAGGTCAACACGACGATCATAACGGACAACATTACCGGTGCCGTCTTCATGGCTTTCACTTCGAAAGAAGGGAGAAAGAAGGCTGCCATGGCCAGGATAGCGAAAGATACCCGGGACATGTTGAATGCCGTGGAAGACAAGCTGACGGCCAAGGCCCATGCGTTGTTTCCGGGAGACGAGCCAACAGCAAAGGCCGCCCGGCAAAAGTACATGGCCTCGGACGAATACTATAACGAGCTGATTGCTGCCCTGCGGGAAGAGAAACAGCGTCGGCACAAGCCTGGCTTACTGACTGAAATAAGGAATCATCGAGTCCCCTATGTCATCGCCAACAAAGGCCAGACACAACGGAATGTCATGTTGCTCACCGGCGAAGACATTACTGATTTCACGCGTACGCTCGCTAACTACGAACCCTTCGATATCGACATCGTGACCCAGGCACAGACCCATAAAGTGACAGGGAGCCAGCCTCCCGACACGGCCTCGGTTCTACCCGCCCCCTTACCGACGCCGGACAAGTTTACGGTCAGCGCGAGCACATTGGCCGAAACGCAGATGTCCTACGATAACTTCCCGAAGGCGGCCCGAACCAAAGTAACGGAAATCATGGAGGACATTCGCGCCGGCAGGGTAACGACCAAGCGAATCAACCGATATTACTGGTACGACCTGGCCCAACTGGCCCCGGGCAGTGGCCGAAGCGCATGGCGCGCCGCGTTTGAGCGCAAGGGCGATACCTGGATACTCCAGGGTTTTTATGATTACCACGTCAATGGACCTGCGACGGTCTGGGAGGGCTGAGAAAAAAGGGCGCCCTACAACGTAATGCTGTTCACTTGAATTGTGGCGAGGGAGCTTGCTCCCGCTGGGCTGCGTAGCGGCCCCATTTTTGTGAGTGCTACGCACTCAAGCGGGAGCAAGCTCCCTCGCCACAGGTTGAGTGGTTTCCTGAGTGAAGCTTGTTTGATATCGCGGGCCCGACTGCTTTTATTACCACTGCATGGAAGGCCATGGCCTGACGTCATTCAGATCCAATCAACCCTACGATTGATGCAAATCAAATTCAGAAAATTCCCACAGGAAAAAACTGAATCTTCGAGCTAGGGTCAGGCCTTCAACTCTATCGGGACAACCCAATGAATGAAATGACCAAAAAAGCAGTCGTCGTTTTCAGCGGCGGTCAAGACTCGACAACCTGCCTGATACATGCCCTAACAAGATATGACGAAATCCACTGCGTTACGTTTGACTATGGTCAGCGCCATCGCGCAGAAATCGATGTGGCGCGCCAGCTTTGTAAAAAACTTGGCGTAACAGCCCACAAGGTTATAGATGCATCACTGCTCAATGAATTGGCCATTAGCAGCTTAACCCGTGACAACATTCCTGTTCCGCTGGCCGAGAGTACCGTTAACGGATTACCCAGCACTTTCGTTCCCGGACGCAATATTCTATTTTTAACGCTGGCCTCTATTTATGCTTATCAGGTAGGCGCCCAGACCGTCATCACAGGTGTTTGCGAAACGGACTTTTCCGGGTATCCAGACTGCCGTGACGAATTCATCAAGGCTTTAAATGGCGCCATTGAGCTCGGCATGGACTATAAAATCCGCATTGAAACGCCTCTTATGTGGCTGACCAAGGCGGAAACCTGGGCGCTGGCCGACTATCACAACCAACTGGAGCTGGTCCACCAAGAGACGTTGACCTGCTACAACGGAATCAAGGGGCATGGATGTCGCAGTTGTGATGCTTGCAGCCTTCGTGCAAATGGCTTGGAGCAGTTCTTGAAGAATGGAGAAATGGTCATGCGCAGTTTAAAAAACAAACTTGAATTGTAATTTTTTTGGGAAGTGATGGGTTATCAGGATAGCCCATCACACTGATGTCAAGCAGCTTGGGTTCCCACAACATAACGTCTGAACAACGCCCGGGCACCATAAGCAGGCAGCACGTTAAAAAAAGCAAAGCCCATCTTGATCACTATCTGAACATACACGATGCCAAGAATGTCTTCGTTCTTCATCGCGCCGTAAAATGCGATGAAGCAGAAAATGAAACTATCGAGGATTACCGCAAAAAACGTGCTGAAAAACACTCTCAAAAATAAAAACCTTGAACTGGTTAGGTTTTTTATCTTGCACAACAGATATGAATTGACATATTCAGAAACAAGAAATGAAAGGGACGATGCGGCCAACGCTGAAGACACGTGGGCAATTACCTCGCCGTAGGCTCCTTCAAGTTTCCAGCCAGGCAGCCCGGGGAGCCATCCGGTTATGCTTAGTAAAATCAAAATGAACGTATTGCTTACAAAAGCGAAAAAAATTGCCTTACGGGCCAGCCTGAGCCCGTAGGACTCATTCAATACATCTACCACCAAAAAAGTTAACGGATATAGAAACACGCCTGGAGTTACAACCACATCAAAGCGTTCTATATAAACAAGTTTAGCGGCCGATACATTAGTGAAAATATAAAGCGCAAACAACACTAGATTCAAGGCAACATAGGTTAACCAGGATCGCTCATGACGATCCTTGACTTCATAGGCAGTTACGGTAGTCCCTCCCGAATAAAATTTTCTGTAGATATCTTTTATTTCCGCCTTACTTAAATCATCGATCAATTTGCTTTTCAGCAACTCATCAAGCCTTATCTTAATTACCCGCCCAGTGGCAATCACCATTATAACGGCAAGGCTTTTGCCATTCTCATAGCCCAGAAGCTTATACTTGAAAATTTCAGTCCCCGCGTTGCTAGCCATTGAACCTCTCCTCAATCACACGCCCGACAACATAGAACCCGTCCAACGTACAATCCGAAGCGCGCACAATAGATAATTTTTTAGTTGCTCTGTCACAGACCAGGTTCTCACCAACACTGCGACCCAAACCTTTATCAATAATCAACAAGTCACCCGCCTCATTCTTCCCGGCGATATCATTCTCCAAAAGTACCGCGATCAGATTTCGGGCTGAGCCAAAATAGTAGGTCAAAGGGTGCGAGACGACCAACTCGCCTATTCTTCTGTCGAGACTCTGCGCCAGCATGCTTTCCTTTATCACGGGAACAGCCGCCGGGTTCATGTTTCCATGCAGAGATATGCTGCTTTCAATTACTTCTCTCGCTTCAAAATCAACGGTTTCTATTTCTTGATAGGAAACGCCAAAGAAGTCGGATATTTTGCGAACTGTGGATTGCTGAACATTGACCACCCGTCCTTCGAGAATATTGTAGATGGTCGTTCTAGTCAGACCGCTTGCATTGCACAACGAAAGGCGCGTTTCACCACGACTCTTTATTAGATATTTAATATTATTTTTTAATTTCTCTGCTTTGTCTTTTCTATACATGAACGCTTCACCATTTCCTTATAGCTTCAGACCAACCTCCTTGGCGAGCTGGCTATGAGGTGATTTTTTCTGGACTGGCATCCTACACATCCTGTCTTGGAGAGAAAACCACAATGCAAAAATCGTTTCCGAACCTCAAATCATTTTCACGTCACCGCGCTTGTCCGCGCGTAAGGGAATTTTCCTACGAGCTTTAGAAAATTATCCTTCAGATAAATGTGTACAACAGCGCAACAACCGGCCTTCCAGCTCAACAGCTCTAATCAGAGGGCACTCTCAATAGCCAGACAAGAATCATTTCTTTACACAGATGTTAATTTTTTTGATTAATTAGTTAAAAATTTCTGGTAATAAATCTGGACCGTCGGTTCATGCATGGATGCCAAACAATCTCGATTAACCAATGAGTCTGACGTTTTCTTGAACCTTGCAAGGAGCTGCAGAAATGAAAAAAGTCATCCCAGAAGTCGCTGAGTCCCCGATATCCATCGATACAATCAATCTCTCCGCCCCCCTCGCCACTGGGCGCTCGCATGAACCAGAGCGCCCCGACCCAGTCAGTAACGTGTTCACCGTCGTCGCGAACGTCGACACCGAAGCCCTCCTCTGTCACGCCAGTGAGAACCTCGCCTCACTGAGCGTGATGGCTAGCGACCTCGCCGACCAGTTGGACGGTCCGCGCCGGAACGTCGCGCTGGCTATGCAGCAACTCACCGTGTTGTGCGAGTTACTGGTGAATCGGGCGCTCGATGATCTGGATCCTCCTCAGGAGGTGCCTGGAGTTTCTTCATCCAACCAACGATAAGCCGCACCATTTCCCAGGTCATGGAGGTATTTTTGTTATGGACAGGTACATCCCCACCACCGGCATTGATTGCATTACTGCTTCGTTATTGATCGACACCCAAGCGCCACTGGACGTACTGCATGAAACGGCGGCAGACCGCGTGCGCGTGGCGACCCAACTGCTTGAGAGCCTGGCATTTGAAGAGGGCCCTTACAGTGAACTGGCGCGCGTGCTGGTAGTGTCATTGCGCGAAGGCTGCGATTTGCTGGACGTAGTCGGGCGACGATTACAGTCGCAGATTCTGGCGTAAAAAAAGGCGCCTTTCGGCTAATGCCAGTCAGTCAAGGATCAAACGACACAAAGCCTGTGGGAGCAAAGCTTGCTCGCGATAGCGGCAGACGCGTCAATTGCGTTGTCGAAGGGCTCCCAATCGCGAACAACCTTTGCTCCCACGGGTTCACGCTTCAATGACTGGCATTAGCCTTTGGCGCTTCTCTCTAAGGACTCACCGATCGCTGGCCCCGGCGAAAAATGGGAAGGTTTGTTTTTCAAAAATATCCGCTCAGGATCCCAACTCACCCGTCAACAACGCCACAAACGCCCCCGCCAGCGGCGAGCGCTGGTCTTTGCGTTGCACCAGCCACACCGCTGACACCGCCGCCGGGTCGAGCAAGGGGCGGTAGACGACGCCGTCGATGCGCATGCGTTGGTAGGACGCTGGCAGTACCGAGACGCCGAGTCCCGCTGCTACCAGGCCAATGATGGTCATGGCTTCGCCGGCTTCCTGGGCGAAGTGCGGGCTGAAGCCGGCGTCGCGGGCCAGGCTCAGCAGTTGTGCGTAGAGACCGCTGCCGTAGCTGCGGGGAAAGAACACGAACGGTTCCTGGGCCAGCGCCGAGAGGTACAGGCCCTCTTCACTGCCTTGGGCCAGCGGGTGCTTGGCGCTGAGCACGGCCACCAGCGGTTCGCGGCTGAGCTCGATCTCGCGCAGGGACTCGGGCAGCGGCAGTGGGCGCATGATGCCCACCTCGATTGCACCTTCCATCAGCGCGTCGGCCACCTGGGTGCTGCTCATTTCCCGCAGGTTCAGGTGCACGGCGGGGAACCGCTGGCGGAAGGTGAAAATCGCCTGGGGAATCGTCGAGTTGAACGGCGCCGAGGAGGTGAACCCGATCTTCAGCTCGCCCAGTTCGCCCAACTGCGCACGGCGGGCCACGTCAGCGGCCTTGTCGACCTGAGCCAGCACCCGCCGTGCCTCGTCGAGGAACAGCCGCCCGGCTTGACTTAACTCGACCCGACGATTGGTGCGCTCGAACAAGCGCGCGCCGATCTCCTGCTCCAGCGCCTGGATCTGCTGGCTCAAGGGTGGCTGGGAGATGCCCAGGGCCAGCGCGGCGCGGCCGAAGTGCAGTTCTTCGGCAACGGCGATGAAGTAACGCAGGTGACGCAATTCCATGGGGCAATCCAATAAGTCGTAGAACGTCTTAAACAGGTCGAACAATATATTGGATAGAAACATTAGCCGGCTATATGCTTTTTTTCACTGCCTGCCTGATCGTGCCCTTGCGAGGTCCATCGTGAAAACTGCTGTCGCACCACTGGCCCATGAAATCCCACCCCGCCTACAGGATGATGCCGTCGCCCAACTGAAGGACGTGTACATCGAGAAAGGCACGCCGATGTTCATGCGTACGGTACTGGCGTTGTTCTGCGGCGGCTTTGCGACGTTCGCCCTGCTGTATTGCGTGCAGCCGATGATGCCGCTGTTGTCCAGGGAGTTTTCCGTCAACGCGGCGCAGAGCAGCCTGATCCTGTCGGTGGCAACCGGCCTGCTCGCCATCGGCCTGCTGATCACCGGGCCGATTTCCGACCGCATCGGCCGCAAGCCGGTGATGGTCGCGGCACTGTTCGCCGCTGCCCTGTGCACGGTGGCCAGTGCAATGATGCCAACCTGGCACGGCGTGCTGTTCTTGCGCGCCCTGGTGGGGCTGTCGTTGAGCGGGTTGGCGGCGGTCGCCATGACGTACCTGAGCGAAGAGATTCATCCCAAGCACATCGGCCTGGCGATGGGCCTGTACATAGCCGGCAACGCCATCGGTGGCATGTGCGGACGCCTGATCACCGGCGTGCTGATCGACTTTGTCAGCTGGCACACCGCAATGCTGGTCATTGGTGGCCTGGCCCTGATCGCGGCAGCGGTGTTCTGGCGGATCCTGCCCGAGTCGCGCAACTTCCGGCCACGCTCGCTGAACCCGCGCAACTTGCTGGACGGCTTCACCCTGCACTTTCGCGATGCCGGCTTGCCGCTGTTGTTTCTTGAAGCCTTCGTCCTGATGGGCGCGTTCGTGACCTTGTTCAACTACATCGGCTACCGCCTGCTGGCCGAGCCCTATCATCTGGATCAGGCCGTTGTCGGACTGCTGTCGGTGGTGTACCTGTCGGGCATCTACAGTTCGGCAAAAGTCGGCGCGCTGGCGGACAAGCTCGGGCGGCGCAGGATGCTCTGGGCCACCATTGCGCTGATGCTCGCCGGCCTCGCCCTGACCATGGCCACGCCGCTGGTGCTGGTGATCCCGGGCATGCTGGTGTTCACCTTCGGCTTCTTCGGCGCCCACTCGGTCGCCAGCAGTTGGATCGGCCGCCGCGCCCTCACTGCCAAGGGCCAGGCATCGTCGCTTTATCTGTTCAGCTATTACGCTGGATCGAGTGTGGCAGGCACGGCGGGCGGCGTGGCGTGGCACCTGGGCGGCTGGAACGGCATCGGCCTGTTCATCGGCGCGTTGTTGCTGGTGGCACTGGGGGTGGCGGTGAAACTGGCGAAGTTGCCGGTGCTGCCTGGGAACCTGCCGGTTTAGGCCGCGATTGTCAGGAGCAACCCCATCGATCGTTTCCACGCTCTGCGTGGGAGCGATCGAGACCTCATCACCTTCATCGTGGGCAAGCCTTGCTCCCACAGGTTCCATGTACGGCCCTTCATTGGCGCAATACTACCCGCGCCTCCAACAACCCGTCCCGCGCTTCCAGGGTCAGCGCTTGCAACACCGCGCCGGCCCGCTCGTGTTGATCCAGCCACTGGAGCAACGGGTTGGCATCGCCCGTGACGGTGACTCGCAACGAATTGCCATCGACTTCCATCTCGACGATGTCCAACCCCGCCGCCGTTGCGCTGTCGTTGACTCGCACCGAAAGGGGTCGAGCGGCGCTGCTTGTATCCCGGCCCGGCTCGGCGCGCTGGATCCGCACGTTCAATTCAACCTGTTGGCGATAGTGTCGCTCGGCGACTTCGAGCCGTTGCCGCGTGGGTTGCCAGATCGAGGTGTAGCCCACGAACACCAGCATCACCCCGGCAAGCCCCAGCAGCAGCCCCTGCTCACGGCGCGATAGTCCTTCCCAGGCCTGCTTCAGCCTCAGCCATCCCTTGAGGTTCATCAACCGTTCTCCAGCGTCAGGATGGCCCGCACCCGATTGTCTTGTTTGCTGGCGCTGCCCAGGGTCAGGGGCAGTCCGATTTGCCGGCCGCGCTCACGCAGTTGTTCAAGTTCGACAAAGCTGTTGGCGGTCAGCTGGATCTTCCAGCCCTCGCCTTCGCGAAAGTCGATACGTTGCGCCTCGACGTTGCTGGCGCCGATGACCTGCTCCGTCAGATGGACCAGGCGAGCGACCTGTGTGTCCTGGCTTTGGCCGCTGCGGCCCTGCATGGCCTGGAACTGCGCCGCCAGGTCGACGATGCGGCTTTGTCCGGGATACAGCGACCTGAAGCGCTGCTCGTTCTGGGTGTACAGATGCCGTGTCTGGCTTTCCAGAAAGCGTACGCGCGCTTCGCTGAACGCCCAGCTCAGCACGCACACGCCGAGCAGCGCAGCCGCCGCGCCGCGCCATGGCAGCCGCTGGCGGCGGCGACGAAATTCGCCCTGCAACAGATCGATGGGATGGCCGCCGGTGCCCAGCAACCATTCATCGATGCCCGGACGATCACGCGCTTCGTCCAGCCAATGAATGTCCTCGGGCAGGTCCGGTTTGAGCGCTGCCAGGGCCTGGACCGACAACGACACCCGCGCCGCCAGCGCCCCGCCCAACAGCCAGCGGCCAAACCAGCGCACGCCAAATGCCTGGTCACCGGCCAGCAGGTCGGCATCGACATGCACCGCACCCACCTCGATGCCCTGTGCGTCGAGCAGCGCCAGCAGCGCCTGGAACCGCGCTCGCTGAGTCACCAGCAGCGGATAACGCTGCTGACGGTCCCGCGCGCCCACGGCGATGTGCAAGGTTTCAAGGTTCTCACTCAATTGTTCTTCGATGGCAAATGCCAACGCCTGGGGGCGCGGCTGGCGTCGCGACGGCCATGGATCGCTGCGCACCCAGCTGCATATTTCCATCGGCAACAGCACGTCGACGACATGTCCGTTCAATTCGCGAGCCGCTTCGTGCAAGGGCAGATAGCGACGCTCGCCGGTCGGCGACCACACACAGCAGGGCCAACTGGCGCAAGGCACGCCCAGGCCCTCGGCTGTCAGGTAAAGCCAGGTTTTCATCAAGGGAGCTCGCTGGGGCTGAGGGGAAGGAAACGACGCTGACGCACAGTCCAGCGTCCGGTAGCGGCATCGCGCTCGATGTCCGAGGCCAGGTGCAGACGGCTGCCCGCGCGCGTTACGCTCACGGTGATGCGGAACCAGCGGCTGGTCGTGCCCAACCCATGGCTGCTAAGGCCCAATCCGGCCACCAATGGGTCACCGGTAAACGCCTGCACGCTGGCGTAGGGCGTTTCCCGGCGCTGGTTGACCACGGCCTGGGCAGGTCCGGCCTCCATGCCATCCAGGGTCATCAGCAATAGCGCAGGCGCGGTGTTGATGTTCAACCGGGCCTCCTTGGGCAATAACACCACCCAAGGTTCCAGGCGGAGCAATGTCGGGCCGTCGAGGCCGGGCAACAGGCGCAGTTGACTCAACTCCTGCACCACCCCGACCTGGGGTAACGAGAACGCCGGTAGATCCAACAGGGCAAGCAATCGTGCCCATCGACCGAGGGTAACTTGATCGACCTGCCCCTGGGCCAGCAGCGCGGTAAGGTTCAGGCGCGCGGACAAATCCTCGATATCGATGTGCAGCTCGGCGTCATCCAGCGTCAACGCAGGTGCGGACCGGGCCCAGTCCTGACTCAGGTCAACCGGCCCGGACGGCGCTATCGCGCTGCCTTCCAGCACCGCTTGCGCCCAGGCTTCACCGGCCAGCCCCAATTGACGCAACTGCACCTGTTGCAACTGCTGCGCGCTGCTGTGCAATAACAGCCGATGACTGCGCAGCAGGCCGCCGATCAGCAGCAGTGCCAGGCTCAAGACCAGCAGCACGCTGATCAGCGCCACGCCCCGTTGCCGATTCATGGCAACGCTCCTGGCAACAGCAGCACGCGACGGACCTGCTCAAAACGCCCCACCGACAGCTGCAACTCCAGCGCCAGCGGCGTGGGGTCGCCGGCAGTTTCACTGCGCCAACCGCGCTGTGGGTCGAACACCCGCCAACTCAAACTGTGCACCCCATCCAGCAGTTTCTGCTGCTGCACGAGGGTTGTTCCTTCACCGCGACTGTCGCGCCACAACGCTGCCCCGTCGAGTCGATAACTCACCGCCTGTCGCTCGCTGCGCGGCTGGTCCAATGGATTGCGCCAATGGCTGCGCTGCAACTGCAGGCCTGCCGGGGCGAGCACGATTGAACCGATGACGGCCTGCCAGGCATCGCGTTCGATCATCCCTATGGCACGCTGCAAGGCCCTGATTTCCCGCTCGTGATGGCCGGCTCCTTGCTGTGTGCGCACGACGCCGTCGAACAGGCGCCAACTGGCGAGGCCGAGCAAGGCAAAAATGGCGATGGCGATGACCAGCTCCAACAGGGTGAAGCCCGACTGTCTATTCATCACGCTGGCGGATCCATCCGGTGGTGCGGTACACGACCGCCGGGTTACCGGTCCGGCTGACCTGGATCTCGACCTGGAGCAGGCGCGGGTCACGGGCTGGGGCGATGCGCTGTTGCAGCGTCCAGTCGCGGCGATCCAGGCGCTGGGGCAGCCGCAGGTGCCCTGGCGCCGGAGCCGGTTGCAGACGCAGTTCGCTCATTTGATTGTCCGCCAGCCAGGCGCCGAACAGACGTTCCTCCAGCCCGGCACTCTGCTTGAGCACGAATTGGCTGGCCGAGAGCACCGCCGCCGCCACCGTCGCAAAAATCGCCAGGGCGACCATGACTTCCAGCAGCGTGAACCCTTGGCAACCAGCGGCCAGGCGGCGAGCATTACTCATCGATCGTCGGCTCCGTCAGGCCATCACTGGACACCTGCACAAGGTGCTGGCCGGCAGCCCGGATGAACAACCTGAACGGGCTGATCTCATCACTGCTGAGCATCAGCAATTGCGGTACGCCTTGCGTGTCATCGAGGGTCGCCGCATGGCCGTCCTGCTCCAGGCCAAGCGTCAGGTTGTCCGGCAACCGCTGCAACGCCGATACGGCTGTCCAGCCCTGGGCATCGAGCCGCAAGGCCTGATAACCGCGCGGGTGTATGCGCAGCGCGAATTCCTGGCCGTCCAGCACCGCCCGTTCGCGCAGCTGTTGCACCACCGCGATGAAGTCCCGGGCGTTCTGGCGGGCCTCGCGGGTCGGGCTCGGGCCGATGGCGAAACTGACCATGCCGGCGACCATCCCGATCAGGACGATGACCACCATCAGTTCCAGCAGGGTAAAACCGCGGCAACGACGACCCATGCTCACTCAGCCCAATTGCCGATATCAGCTGCCATTCCATCGCCACCTGGCGCGCCATCGGCGCCCAACGAGTACAGGTCATAACTGCCATCGATTGATCGGAGGCCAGGATTGAGATACTGGTAGGGCGTGCCCCAGGGGTCGACCGGCGGGCTCTTCAGGTACCCCTGTGGGTTCCAGTTTCTCGCCGAGGGCGTACCGGTCGGACGCTTGCTCAGCGCCTCCAGGCCTTGCTGGGTCGAAGGGTAGTGAACGTTGTCGAGTCGGTACATTTCCAGCGCCGTGGCAATGGCCTGGATGTCGGTGCGGGCGGCCGTGGCCTTGGCTTGGTCCGGGCGGCTCATGAACTGCGGCACCACGATAGCGCCCAAGACGCCGATGATGACCACCACCACCATGATTTCGATCAGGGTAAAGCCGCGTTGAAGAGGTGCAGGTCGGTTGTTTCGAGGGTTCATGGGTCAGTTCACCAATTGGTTGAGGCTCAAGATAGGCAGGAGGATGGCCATGACAATCAGCAGCACGACGCCGCCCATCAGCACCAGCATGGCCGGTTCGAAAAGGCCCACCACCAGGGCAATGCGCGCTGCGAGGCTGGCCTCCTGTTGCTCGGCGGCGCGGGCGAGCATGCTGTCGAGTTCGCCGGCGCGCTCGCCGCTGGCGATCATGTGCAGCATCAGCGGTGGGATATCACCGCCTTGCTCCAGGCCGCGGGTCAGGGTCCCGCCCTCGCGCACCGAGCGGGCGACGTCGGCCATGCGGGCGCGAATCGGCAGGTTGCCGATCACTTGCGCGGCGATGTGCAGGGCCTCTACCAGCGGCACTGCACTTTTGCTCAGGATCGCCAGGGTGCTGGCAAATCGGGCCGCTTCCATGGCCCGCAACACCTCGCCCAACAGCGGCAGCCGAAGTAACAAGCGATGCCAGCGCAGGCGCCACGCGGCTCGGCGCAGGCTCCAACGCCACAGCCCGAGCAGTCCGGCCAACGCCGTGAGCATCAGCACGCCGTGGCGGCGCAAGCCGTCGCTCACGGCGATCAGTGCCTGGGTCAGCCAAGGCAACGGTTGGCCGCTGTCGATGAAAATCTTCACCACGTCCGGCACCACGTAGCCCAACAGGAACGCGACAATCGCAACGCAGGCCAGCAGCAGGATCAGCGGGTACACCAACGCCAGTTGAATACGCTGGCGCGACGCCTGGCGCGCCTGGGTGTAGGCCGCCAATTGCTCCAACACCTGGCCCAGGTGACCGGATTGTTCGCCCGCCGCCACCGTGGCGCAGAACAGTTCGGGAAACGCCTGGGGAAATGCCCGCAGGGCCGTCGCCAGCGCATGCCCTTCCAGCACCCGGCTGCGCACCGCCGACAACAACTGGATGACGCGGCGCTTCTGGCTCTGTTGCGCCACCGCCGCCAACGACTCTTCCAGGGGCAGGCCGGCCTGGATCAGCGTGGACAGTTGCAGCGTCAGCAAGGCCAGCTCGGCCGGGCTCAACCGACCTGCGCCATAGCTGGTTCTCAACGTGCGCGGGGTCCCGCCTTCATGCAGTTCCCAAGGCAGCAAACCGCGTTCGCGCAACAACTGGCGGGCCTGACGGGCGCTGTCGGCTTCCACCCGGCCCTTGCAGCGCCGGCCCTGGGCATCTTCGGCCCGATAGTCGAAGGTCGGCATCGTGTTAATGCTCCTGAGTGATGCGCAGCAGTTCATCAACGCTGGTCAGGCCGTCCAGCACCCGTTGGCGTCCGTCCTGAAACAAGCTGCGAGAGGTGTTGCGCGCCTCACCGGCCAACGCCTGCTCGGTGGCCCCCTGATGAATCAGCTGGGACAACGCGGGGCTGACCGCGACCAGCTCATAGATGCCGAAACGCCCGCGATAACCTTTCTGGCATTGATCGCAACCCCGGGCCTTGAACAACCGTGGCGCGGCATCGACCTGCAGCCCCAGGCGCCGGCAGGTGGCGGCGTCAGCGACATAAGGCGTCTTGCAGGACGGGCAGAGCCGGCGCAGCAGCCGTTGGGCAACGATGCCGGCCAGGGACGACGCCAGCAGGTAGGCGTCCACCCCCATGTCCACCAGTCGGGTGACCGCACCGACGGCGCTGTTGGTGTGCAGGGTCGAGAGCACCAGGTGCCCGGTCAGGGACGCCTGGACCGCTATTTCGGCAGTCTCGCGGTCACGTATTTCGCCGACCATCACCACGTCCGGGTCCTGGCGCAAGATCGCCCGCAGGCCACGGGCAAAGGTCATGTCGACCTTCGGATTGACCGGCATCTGCCCGATGCCCGGCAGGTGATATTCGATCGGATCCTCGACGGTGAGGATGTTGCGGCTCTGGTCGTTGAGGCTGCTCAACGCCGCGTACAGGCTGGTGGTTTTGCCTGAACCGGTGGGCCCGGTGACCAACACGATACCGTGGGGTTTGCCGAGCAGCTGGCGCAGGCCGGCCAGGGTATCGTCGGGCAGGCCCAGGCGCTGCAAATCCAGGCGCCCGGCCTGCTTGTCGAGCAAGCGCAACACTACGCGCTCACCGTGGGCCGATGGCAGGGTCGAGACCCGCACATCGACTTCGTGCCCGGCCAGGCGCAAGGCGATTCGCCCATCCTGGGGCACGCGCTTCTCGGCGATGTCCAGGCGGGCCATGACCTTGATCCGCGACACCAGCAGGTTCGCCAGCTCCCGACGCGGACGCAACATTTCCTGCAACTGGCCGTCGATGCGCATGCGCACCGACAGGTACTGCTCGAAGGTTTCCAGGTGCACGTCGGATGCGTGTTCACGGACCGCCTCGCTGAGCAGGGCGTTGATCAGCCGGATGATCGGCGCGTCGCCCTGCTGTTCCAGCAGGTCAGTGGTCTGCGGCACCTGATCGGCCAGGCTGAGCAGGTCCAGTTCCTCGTCCAGGCCCTGGGCGACCTGCTCGGCAGCGCTCTGGCCCTGGCGATAGACACTGGCCAGGCGCGCCGCGAACGGTGCCGGTTCCACCACCTCAATCGACAATTCCCGACCACACAGGCGCCGTACCTCCGCGATCGCGGTCAGCGGCGCATCGCGGCGCATCACCAGGCTCAAGATCGGCCCCGCGCCCTCCAGCAGCACGCCGAAGCGCCTGGCGAACCCAAAGGGCAAGACGGTCTGCGACGCGCTCACAAGTCACCCGGGCGCAGGTCCGTCTCCGGCACTTGCGCGGACGGCTCGAACAACTCGCGAGCGTCCCGGGGCAGCAACAGCGAATTGTTTTTTCGCGAGCCGGGCTTGCTCAGGTCCCGTAGCGCGTCGTAGCGCTGCCGGCTGACATCGGCCAGGTCTTCGTTGCTGCGCACGATGGTGGGACGCAGGAACACCATCAGGTTGCTTTTGGTCTGGGTCTCGCGGCTCCAGCGAAACAGTGCGCCCAGGTAGGGAATGCTGCGCAACAGCGGCACCCCGCTTTCCTGGGTGCGCACGCTGTCACGAATCAGCCCGCCGATCACGATGATCTCGCCGTCGTCCGCCAGGATCGTGCTCTTCAGGGCACGTTTGTTGGTGATCAGGTCCGAAGAGTCGACGCCGGAAACCGACGGCGCGATGTCCGAGACTTCCTGCTGGACCTCAAGGCGCAGGGTCGAGCCTTCATTGATGTAAGGCTTGACCTTGAGGCTGATGCCGACGTCCTTGCGCTCCACGGTGGTGAACGGGTTGTCGGCGCCGTTGCCGCTGGTGGTGTAGGAACCGGTCTTGAACGGGACGTTCTGGCCGACGATGATTTCCGCCTCCTGGTTATCCAGGGTCAGCAGGCTGGGCGTGGACAGCAGGTTGCTGCGGGTATTGCTCGCCAGCGCCGACACCAGGGCGCTGAAGCGATCGCCGCCCAACTGCAACACGGCGCCTTCCGGCATTTTTTTCAGCGCATCGGACTTCAGCCCACCGATGATCGGGACATCGGTTCCGGGAAAATTGATGAACCCTGTGGCGCTGCCACTGTTGAGCCCCCACTGCACCCCCAGCGCCTCGGCGATGTCCCCGGAAATTTCGACGATGGCCGCGTGGATAAGCACCTGGGCCCGGGGCTGGTCCAGCTCCCGGACAATGTTTTCGACGGTGCGCACCTGGGCCGGCTCGGCGATCAGCACCAGCGCATTCTGGCTCTCGTCGGCCTTGATCATGAACGCGCCGGTGGCGGCACTGTCCCGCTGGCCGGCCAGGGCCGGGGTGGTTTTCCTGTCCTGGCCGACCGCTTCCAGCACCTCGGCCAGTTGCTTGGCATCGCTGTGGCGCAGGCGGATGACCCGTGCATTGCCCTGGGAGGCGGCCGGCGGCACATCGAGGGTGCGGGCCAGGTCGACCAGGCGTTGGCGCACCGCCGGTGCGCCGATGATCACCAGGCGATTGCTACGGGCGTCGGCGATCACCAGGCCTGCAGTATCCCCTTCGCGCTTGCCGGCGGCAGCCTCCATGACCGGCGCAATGTCCCCGGCCTGGGCATGACGCAAGGGCACCACCACATGAGTGCGGTTTCGCCCGGAGTCCAACTGCTGCACCACCCCGGCGATGCGCTGGACGTTGGCCGCCGTGTCGGTCACCACCAGGGCGTTGGACGACACCGAAGGCCCGACGTAACCATTGGCCGACACCAGGGGCCGGACCAGCCCGGCAATGTCGGCAGCGATGCTCGACTGCAGGTCGAGCACCCGGGTGACGAATTGCGACGGCGTTGTGCTGTTTGCGTCGCTGAGGCCGGCCCGCGTTTTGGCGTCGGTGACCGGGGTGATCAGGATCCGCTCGCCTTCGTCGATCACGGTGAAGTTGTGTGCATCGAGTACCGAATAGAACAACCGGCGCACGCCTTCGCGGTCCAGGGCCTGACGGGACATGACGGTAATGCGCCCGGACACCCTGGGGTCGAGCACCACGGTCTTGCCCAGGATCGCAGAGAACTCCTCGACCACGTCACGCAGTTCGGCGTTGTTCATCGCCAGTTGCCAGTGGGGTTCCTCGGCCCGCAGCGCACCGGGAAGCGCCAGCGGGCAACACACGGCAAGGCAAAGCAGGACGCGCGATACGGGGCCGCGGATAAAGCTGTTCATGAATTGGATCACTCTGATTGCCCGGCCACCGGGCGTAGGTATTGCGGGGAAGAGAGCGCTGCCTGACGCCCGTTTTCGAGACCGACTTGACGCAGCAAGGGCTTGGCCGCTTGTTGCAGGGCCAGGCGCTCTTCGCGCCCGTTGCGCCACAACGTCACATGACTGGGCTCGACCCGACGCAACACGCTGCCGCCGGGCAGGCGTTCACCCACTTGGTAGATGCGCGGGCCGGCGGCGTCCGCCAGCAATGCCCGGGACAAGCCTTGGTCAGCGACAAAACTGGCCTGCAAGGTCATCGGTTCCGTGCTGGGTGCGTGGGCTCCGTCAGGCGCCAGGCCGAGTACGGTCGCCACGGCTTGTACGTTGGGCAGGCCGCGAGCCGCAGCCACCGGCGGGTCAGCGACCACCGGCACATCACGGCCCAGGCCCTGGCGAAAACGCCGTTCCTGCTCCACCAGGAACCCCCCGTACAGCAGCGGCACGAGCAGCAGCAATGCCTTCGGCAATCGGGCCCCGAAACCGGCGGAAAATCTCACCGTTGCCCCCGCTGAATCATCGCGTCGGCGCGCTTTGCGAATGACATTCGCCGAACCACCCGGCGCCCGGAACACTCATGCCAGGCCACCGCGCACAGATGCAGCGCAACGAGCATCGAAAGCACCGCGCAAGACAGGGTGTGGACCGCGCTCGCCAATCCGATAAGCGCGGGGTCGTCCAGTGGTCGGGGAATCTCAATGAATCCGAAGATACTGATGGGGCTTTTCATCATCAGGACCCCGGTCACCAGCACCACGCCGATGCACAGGTAGATCAATGCGTGTACGGCCAGGGCCAGCCGGTTGGTCACCGGCTCGCCGGCTCCAAGCTCGCTGACGAACAGCCAGAGCCGCCAGGCAAACACCGGAATGAATAGCGTGGTCAGCGACACATTGAGCGAGCCGACCCAGTGCTCGGTGGCGGCTGACACCGGGTAGTACGCCACATAAAAGCCCGACGCCAACGCCCATAAAATGATCACGGCCGACAGCCAATGCAGCAGCACCCGCCGTCCGGAGTAGTAATTGGAATGCATCACCGCGTTCTCACTTGAAGGCCCCGGGCAACCCGCTCGGACTGCCCTGGGCCATGCCTGTCAGGACTTACAGCTTGTCCCAGGCGCTTTGCCAGGAGGCACCGACACCCGGCTCAAAGCCGTTGGCCGTCGGGGAGTACTGCTTGCAGTAGCCGGACGCCGGGAACGGCTTGCATTCGAAGACTTCGTCGGTTTTCGGCTGCAGCACTTTCGTACCGGCGGCGTAGCCGCTGAGGCCTTCAGGGAAGACGAAGTCGTACTCGATGCCCGCGCCTTCACCGGTAAGGGTGACACGCTGGGTGTCCTGGCGAGTGGTCCGGCCGTCTTCGGTGGTCCCGACCAACGTCAGGGTATGCGCACCCGGCGCGCTGCGGACGTCGATGCTCAACCCGGTACTGCCTTCACCTACGGCCTGGCTGACGACGCCCACCTGCTTGTTGTTCTCGTCGAACAACGTGGCTTCGAGGTTCATCCGGCGGTTGGTCTGCGCCGCGAAGGCCATGCTGACCCGACCTTTGTCGAGCACGTACTCCGGTTGCAAGGAAGCGATTGCCATGCTGGCGGCGGCGTCTTCCTGCATGTCCAATTGCACTTCATAACGGGTCACGCCGCTTTCGTTCTGGGCGTACAGCTTGTTGGTGCCCCGGACCGGGGTGATATTGCCTTCCTCGTCGCGGATACCGGCACGAATCAGAGGGAAGGCCTGGTTGATGGCTTCGGCCAGTTTGAACGACCAGTTCTCAGGCTTGCCTTCCTCGGCGTTGGCGATGCTGATCTCTACGCTGTATTCGGCGTTTTCACCGGTTGCGGAGAATGCCCGAGCCTTGACCTTGTCACCCGCCAGCAGCGAGGTGGACGACGCGATGCTGCCCACCGGCGACCAGCCGCCCGGCAACGCGGCCTCGGCGAGGATGTTCACATCCGCCGGGTTGTAGAACGCGTTGTCGGTGTCGCCCACTGTCCAGACCGCCAGGATGACGTGGTGACCCGATTTGCTGTCGGGAATCACACAGTTGTGCTTGGCCCCGCCGACCGGAACCTGATGCCCGCCGTCGATCGTGCAGAACGGTGCGCTGTCGAACGAGGCGCGCTTGAGCGGCTCGTTCGGGTTCCAGCCGTCGCGGGTAATGAAATACTCGTGCTTGGTCGTCAGATGCGGGGCATCGTATTTCCATTGAAAAGCGATATTGCGGTCCCTGATTTCAGTCAGTTGCCAGCGCGAAGCCGACTGTGCATCCAGGGCGGAAAACAGCGAACTACCGCCGCTGGCGATCTTGCCGTCGATGGGGCCTTGCAGCGGGGCGCCGCCCGTTCCATTCGGGAAGCCCTTGAACGTTTCCCCGGTGCTGTGGGGCTCGTACTGAGCGCCACCGCAGTTGATGTTTTCGCCTCTTTGGCACAGCAGTGCGCGCGAAGGCGGCACCTCAAGGAAGCCGTGGGCGATTACACCCTGGGACGCCGCCATGGCCGACAGGAGAACCAATGACGAAGCACATCCGGTTAATGCACTGCGCTTGTTGAAGTTGTTTTTCATATAAGTTCCAGACAAGTCATCGAGATTCAAAAGACGGATTACCGTCATCCTGAAAGGCACGCCGGATTGTTCTGCGCCGTACCTCACAAGCGCCGAACCTTATAGAAAATTGAAACCTCGCTATGTAGGGCAAATCTCTCAAGTCGGAAGGAATGATCTCTGAATCTATTTCCTCTTACATAACGAGAGAAATCTCTTACGAACGGAAATAGCTATCAACCACCAGCAAACAGATACGTCAGATAAAACAACGGATTGGTTTGTTGTAAGACGGGTAAAACGCGGACATTAAAAAGCCTGTCCGACACGGGTCCGGACAGGCTGGGCCAACGGCGCGTCAATTAGGGGTGATATTGCGCCGACAGCTCGTGCACCGCCCGCAGGAAAGCACCGGCGTGTTCCGGGTCGACTTCCGGGGTAATGCCATGGCCGAGGTTGAATACGTGGCCGCTGCCGCTGCCGTAGCTGGCGAGGATGCGTCCGACCTCGGCGCGAATGGCTTCAGGCTTGGCGTAGAGCACGGTCGGGTCCATGTTGCCTTGCAGGGCGACCTTGTGACCGACACGCTCGCGGGCGTTGCCGATGTCGCAGGTCCAGTCCAGGCCAAGGGCGTCGGCACCGGCGTCGGCGATGCTTTCCAGCCAAAGGCCGCCATTCTTGGTGAACAGGATCACCGGGACCTTGCGCCCTTCATGCTCGCGGATCAGGCCGCTGACGATCTTGCGCATGTAGGCCAGGGAAAACTCCTGGTACGCCGCCGCCGACAGGTTGCCGCCCCAGGTATCAAAGATCTGCACCGCTTGCGCACCGGCCAGGATCTGGCCGTTGAGGTAGGACGTCACCGACTGGGCCAGCTTGTCCAGCAACAGGTGCATGGCTTGCGGGTTGTCGTAAAGCATCGCCTTGGTCTTGCGGAAGTCCTTCGACGAACCGCCTTCGACCATGTAGGTGGCCAGGGTCCATGGGCTGCCGGAGAAACCGATCAGCGGCACGCGGCCGTTCAGTTCACGGCGAATGGTGCTGACCGCGTCCATGACGTAGCCCAGGTCTTTCTGCGGATCGGGAATCGGCAGGGCTTCGATGTCGGCCAGGGTGCTGACGACCTTCTTGAAACGCGGGCCTTCGCCGGTCTCGAAGTACAGGCCCTGGCCCATGGCGTCGGGGATGGTGAGGATGTCGGAGAACAGGATGGCCGCGTCCAGCTGCGGGTAGCGATCCAGCGGTTGCAGGGTCACTTCGCAGGCGAACTCGGGGTTCATGCACAGGCTCATGAAGTCGCCGGCCTTGGCACGACTGGCGCGGTACTCCGGCAGGTAGCGACCGGCCTGACGCATCATCCACACCGGGGTGACGTCTACGGGTTGCTTGAGCAGGGCGCGAAGGAAACGGTCGTTCTTCAGGGCAGTCATGTCGGCATCCGGAAAAAAAGTGCGGGCATGGTCTCAAAAGACAGCGGCAAGCGGCAAGCTACAAGCCGCAAGTTAAAAGCAAGAGTGCTTCAACCTTGTAGCTTGTAGCTTGTAGCTTGTAGCTTGTAGCTGAGATCTTTAGACCCCCAGATAATCCAGGATCCCTTCAGCCGCATTGCGGCCTTCGAAGATCGCCGTCACCACCAGGTCGGAACCACGGACCATGTCACCACCGGCGAAGATCTTCGGGTTGCTGGTCTGGTGCTTGTACTGGCCTTGTTCCGGTGCCACGACGCGGCCCTGGCTGTCGGTCTGGATGCTGAACTGTTCGAACCATGGCGCCGGGCTTGGGCGGAAACCGAACGCGATCACCACGGCGTCGGCCGGGATGATTTCTTCGGAGCCCGGGATCGGCTCGGGGCTGCGTCGGCCACGGGCATCCGGCTCGCCGAGACGGGTCTCGACCACCTTCACGCCTTCGACCTTGTCTTCACCGACAATGGCAATCGGCTGGCGGTTGTAGAGGAATTTCACGCCTTCTTCCTTGGCGTTCTTCACCTCTTTGCGCGAGCCGGGCATGTTCGCTTCGTCACGACGGTAGGCACAGGTCACCGACTTGGCGCCCTGGCGGATCGAGGTGCGGTTGCAGTCCATCGCCGTGTCACCACCACCGAGCACCACGACCTTCTTGCCTTTCATGTCGACGAAATCTTCCGGCGACTTTTCAAAGCCCAGGTTGCGGTTGACGTTGGCAATCAGGAAATCCAGTGCGTCGTAGACACCCGGCAGGTCCTCGCCGGCAAAGCCGCCCTTCATGTAGGTATAGGTGCCCATGCCCATGAATACCGCATCGTACTCTTCGAGCAGTTGCTCCATGGTCACGTCCTTGCCCACCTCGGTGTTCAGGCGGAACTCGATGCCCATGCCGGTGAAGACTTCGCGGCGATTGCTCAGGACGGTCTTTTCCAGCTTGAACTCAGGGATGCCGAAGGTCAGCAGGCCACCGATTTCCGGGTTCTTGTCGAACACCACCGGAGTCACGCCACCGCGCACCAGCACGTCGGCACAGCCCAGGCCGGCCGGGCCGGCACCGATGATAGCCACCCGCTTGCCGGTCGGCTTGACCTTGGACATGTCCGGGCGCCAGCCCATGGCGAACGCGGTGTCGGTGATGTATTTCTCCACCGAACCGATGGTCACCGCGCCAAAACCGTCGTTGAGGGTGCAGGCACCCTCGCACAGGCGGTCCTGCGGGCACACCCGGCCGCAGACTTCCGGCAAGGTATTGGTCTGGTGCGACAGCTCGGCGGCCTGGAGGATGTTGCCCTCGGCCACCAGCTTCAGCCAGTTGGGAATGAAGTTGTGCACCGGGCACTTCCATTCGCAGTACGGGTTACCACAACCCAGGCAGCGGTGGGCCTGGTCGGCCGACTGCTGGGGTTTGAAGGGTTCGTAGATCTCGACGAACTCTTTCTTGCGTTGACGCAACAGTTTCTTCTTCGGATCCTTGCGCCCGACATCGATGAACTGGAAGTCGTTATTCAGACGTTCAGCCATTGTTAAAACCTCATCAAACTCTTCAGGCGCATATCACTGCGGGTTGGCACGGGTGCTGGAAAGCAACGACTTCAGGTTGGCAGCCTTGGGCTTGACCAGCCAGAAGCGGCGCACGTAGTCATCGAGGTTTTCGGCGAGTTCACGACCCCACTCGCTGTCGGTTTCCTCGACGTACTCATCCAGTACGCGTTGCAGATGGCTGCGGTAGGCTTCCATCGCCTCGCCGCTGATCCGCTGGATTTCCACCAGTTCGTGGTTGACCCGGTCAACGAAGGTGTTGTCCTGGTCGAGCACGTAGGCGAAACCACCGGTCATGCCAGAGCCGAAGTTGTAACCGGTCTTGCCCAACACGCAAACAAAACCACCGGTCATGTACTCGCAGCAGTGATCGCCGGTGCCTTCCACCACGGTGTGGGCACCGGAGTTACGCACCGCGAAACGCTCACCCGCGGTGCCGGCAGCAAACAATTTCCCGCCGGTGGCGCCGTACAGGCAGGTGTTGCCGATGATGGCACTGTCCTGGGTCTTGTAGACGCTGCCCTTGGGCGGCACGATGACCAGCTTGCCGCCGGTCATGCCCTTGCCCACGTAGTCGTTGGCGTCGCCTTCCAGGTACATGTTCAGGCCACCGGCGTTCCAGACGCCGAAGCTCTGGCCCGCGGTGCCCTTGAAACGGAAGGTCACCGGTGCCTTGGCCATGCCCTGGTTGCCGTGCCTGCGGGCGATTTCGCCAGAGATCCGCGCGCCGATGGAGCGGTCGCAGTTGCAGATGCCCAGGGCGAACTCGGCGCCGCTCAGGTCGTTGATTGCCGAGGCGGCCATGTCGACCATTTTCTCGGCCAGCTCACCCTTGTCGAACGGCGGGTTGCGCTCGACCTGGCAGAACTGTGGCTTGTCCGCCGGAATCAGGTCGCTGCCCAGCAACGGGGTCAGGTCCAGGTGGCGCTGCTTGGCGGTCTGGCCTTCGATCACTTCCAGCAGGTCGGTACGACCGATCAGCTCTTCAAGGGAACGCACGCCCAGTTTCGCCAGCCACTCACGGGTTTCTTCGGCCACGTAGGTGAAGAAATTCACCACCATGTCGACGGTGCCGATGTAGTGATCCTTGCGCAGTTTGTCGTTCTGGGTCGCCACGCCGGTGGCGCAGTTGTTCAGGTGACAGATGCGCAGGTACTTGCAGCCCAGGGCAATCATCGGTGCGGTGCCGAAGCCGAAGCTCTCGGCGCCGAGGATCGCTGCCTTGATCACGTCCAGGCCGGTTTTCAGGCCACCGTCGGTCTGCACCCGGACCTTGCCGCGCAGGTCGTTGCCGCGCAGGGTCTGGTGGGTTTCCGCCAGGCCCAGTTCCCACGGCGCGCCGGCGTACTTGATCGAGGTCAGCGGCGATGCACCGGTGCCGCCGTCGTAGCCGGAGATGGTGATCAGGTCGGCGTAGGCCTTGGCCACACCGGCGGCGATGGTACCGACGCCGGCTTCCGCCACCAGTTTCACCGAGACCAACGCCTGCGGGTTCACCTGCTTGAGGTCGAAGATCAGTTGCGACAAATCTTCGATCGAGTAGATGTCGTGGTGCGGCGGCGGCGAGATCAGGGTCACGCCAGGCACCGCGTAGCGCAGCTTGGCGATCAGGCCGTTGACCTTGCCGCCGGGCAACTGGCCGCCTTCGCCAGGCTTGGCGCCCTGGGCCACCTTGATCTGCAGCACTTCAGCGTTGACCAGGTATTCCGGCGTCACACCGAAGCGGCCGGTGGCGACCTGCTTGATTTTCGAACTCTTGAGGGTGCCGTAGCGCGCCGGGTCTTCGCCGCCTTCGCCGGAGTTGGAACGCGCACCCAGGCGGTTCATGGCTTCGGCCAGGGCTTCGTGGGCTTCCGGGGACAAGGCACCAAGGGAAATACCGGCCGAATCGAAGCGCTTGAGCACCGATTCCAGCGGTTCCACTTCGCTGATGTCCAGCGGCGTATCGAGGGTCTTGACCTTGAGCAGGTCGCGGATCATCGACACCGGACGGTTGTCCACCAGCGCGGTGTATTCCTTGAACTTGCTGTAGTCGCCCTGCTGCACGGCCGCTTGCAAGGTGTTGACCACGTCCGGGTTGTAGGCGTGGTATTCGCCGCCGTGGACGAACTTCAGCAGGCCGCCTTGCTGGATCGGCTTGCGCGGGCTCCAGGCTTCGGCCGCGAGGGCTTTCTGTTCGGCTTCGATGTCGACGAAGCGCGCCCCCTTGATGCGGCTCGGCACGCCACGGAAGCTCAGTTCGCAGACTTCTTCGGACAGGCCGATGGCCTCGAACAGTTGCGCACCACGGTACGAGGCAATGGTCGAGATGCCCATCTTCGAGAGGATCTTGAGCAGGCCCTTGGTGATGCCCTTGCGGTAGTTCTTGAACACCTCATAGAGGTCGCCCAGCACTTCACCGGTGCGGATCAGGTCACCCAACACTTCGTAGGCCAGGAACGGATACACCGCCGAGGCACCGAAACCGATCAGCACCGCAAAGTGATGCGGGTCGCGAGCGGTGGCGGTTTCCACCAGGATGTTGGAGTCGCAGCGCAGGCCTTTTTCGGTCAGGCGATGATGCACCGCGCCAGTCGCCAGCGAGGCGTGGATCGGCAACTTGCCCGGGGCGATGTGACGGTCGCTGAGCACGATCTGGGTACGCCCGGCGCGTGCGGCTTCTTCAGCCTGGTCGGCGACGTTGCGGATCGCCGCTTCGAGGCCGACGCTTTCGTCGTAGTTCAGGTCGATGACCTGGCGTTCGAAGCCCGGACGGTCGAGGTTGGTCAGCGAGCGCCACTTGGCCGGGGAAATGACCGGCGAGCTGAGGATCACCCGCGAAGCGTGCTCCGGCGATTCCTGGAAGATGTTGCGCTCGGCGCCCAGGCAGATTTCCAACGACATCACGATCGCTTCGCGCAGCGGGTCGATCGGCGGGTTGGTGACCTGGGCGAACTGCTGGCGGAAATAGTCGTACGGCGTGCGCACACGCTGCGACAGCACGGCCATCGGCGTGTCGTCACCCATGGAGCCGACCGCTTCGTAGCCCTGCTCGCCCAGCGGACGCAGCACCTGGTCACGTTCTTCGAACGTCACCTGATACATCTTCATGTACTGCTTGAGCTGGTCGACGTCGTAGAAAGCCGAACCGTGGTCGTTGTCTTCCATGGTCGCCTGGATGCGCAGGGCATTCTTGCGCAGCCATTGCTTGTACGGATGACGGGACTTCAGACGGTTGTCGATGGCGTCGGTGTCGAGGATCTGGCCGGTTTCGGTGTCCACGGCGAAGATCTGGCCCGGGCCCACGCGACCCTTGGCGATAACGTCTTCGGGCTGGTAGTTCCAGACGCCGATTTCCGACGCCAGGGTGATGAAACCGTTGGTGGTGGTGACCCAGCGCGCCGGGCGCAGACCGTTACGGTCCAGCAGGCACACGGCGTAGCGACCGTCGGTCATGACGATGCCGGCCGGGCCGTCCCACGGTTCCATGTGCATGGAGTTGTATTCGTAGAAGGCCCGCAGGTCCGGGTCCATGGTCTCGACGTTCTGCCACGCCGGCGGAACGAGCATGCGCACGCCGCGGAACAGATCGATGCCACCGGTCACCATCAGTTCCAGCATGTTGTCCATGCTGGACGAGTCGGACCCGACGCGATTGACCAACGGGCCGAGCTCTTCGAGGTCCGGCATCAGGTCGTTGGCGAACTTGGTGCGACGGGCCAGGGCCCAGTTGCGGTTGCCGGTGATGGTGTTGATCTCGCCGTTGTGGGCGAGGAAGCGGAAGGGCTGGGCCAGCGGCCATTTCGGCAGGGTGTTGGTGGAGAAGCGCTGGTGGAACACGCAGATCGCGGTTTTCAGGCGCTCGTCACTCAGGTCCGGATAGAAGGCGGTCAGGTCCGCCGGCATCATCAGGCCTTTATAAATGATGGTCTTGTGGGAAAAGCTGCAGATGTAGTGATCGGGATCAAAGGCATTGGCCACGGACGAACGACGACGGGAGCTGAACAGCTTGATCGACATGTCCTGGTCGCTCAGGCCATCACCGGCGATGAACACCTGTTCGATCTGCGGCAGGCGTTCGAGGGCCAGGCGGCCGAGGACACTGGTGTCGATCGGCACTTTGCGCCAGCCGACCAGTTGCAGGCCAGCGGCCAGGATCTCGCGGTTCATGTTCTCGCGAGCCGCCTGCGCCTTCACCGGGTCCTGATTGAAGAACACCATGCCCACGGCGTACTGCTTGGGCAGCGTTACGCCAAACGTTTCCTGGGCAATGGCACGCAGGAACTCGTCAGGCTTTTGAATCAGCAAGCCGCAGCCGTCACCGGTCTTGCCGTCGGCGTTGATCCCACCGCGGTGGGTCATGCAGGTCAGGGCCTCAATGGCCGTTTGCAACAGGGTATGGCTGGGCTCGCCCTGCATATGGGCTATCAGGCCGAAACCGCAGTTATCCTTGAATTCATCTGGTTGGTACAGACCTGCTTTCATAGACACTTTCTCACCAGGCTGCCTCTAGTTGAGGCAAATTTCTTTTCAATTCAACCAGTTGCACGCCGCGCTGAACGTACGCCAGCTTTGCGGGGGCAAAAGGGAGGTCATTGTACACACCGACACAGAGCCTCACAAATTTGACGACGAACTGTCGCAAATCCATGTCGCATTTGTGAAAGGTTTAAAGCTATATGCTGTGCTAGTCAAAACTTTTTTGGGTTCGACCGCTACGACTCAAACGCTACTGTGACGCAGACACCACAAGGCGCGCGGCCTGAAAGGTCGCTCGTCTTGTGGAAATTTTGAGGTTGCCGGGAGAGGCGGCCTGGGTAAGGCCGCCGAATCTTCAGCGAGTTGCTGCCAGTTCCTGTTGGACGCTGGCGACAGTGCGAGGCCAAGGTTTACCAGCCTGGACCTTCGCTGGCAAGGCCTTGATGGCGGATACGGCGGCATCACGGCTGGCAAAGCTGCCATAGGTAATGACATACAGCGGCTTGCCGTTGAGCACTTTCTTGAAATAGCGGTACTCGCCGCCCTGCTCCTTGACGAAGTTTTGCGCGGTGGCTTCCGAGCTGGTGCCGAGGATCTGCACCACGTAGTTGCCCGGTGCCTGACCGGCATACCAGTTACCGCCCGCGGCCTTGGCCGGCGCAGCAGGCTTGGCCGCCGGAACAGCAGGCGCCGCCGGCTTGGCGGCCGGGGCTGGAGCCGGTGCGGGTTTGGCGGTAGCCACCTGGGTCGGTGCCGGGGTCGGCTTGGCGGCCGGCGCGGGGGTCGGGGCTGGACCGGCCGGTACGCCCGCAGGTGGGGCGGTGGTGGTCACAGTCGGCGGCGTATCGCTGCTGTCGTCGACCGGCGGCGCTGCACCGTCGTCACCCTCGGTGATGCCACCGGCGGCTTCGGCCAGGGGACCGCGCATGACCGGTTGCGACTGGCCGACCAGCGGCAGCGGCATCGGCTGGGTATTACCGGCGAATTCCACCGCCGGCGCCCCACCGTTAGGCTTCGGAGTGCCCTGGCCGAGGGGCAGTTGTGCCTGTTCGTTGGCAGGCGTGCCCGTGGTGGGTGCCTTGTTGCGACCCGGCATCAGCCAGGCGGCGGCGACCGCGACCACGACCACGGCGGAAATCGCCAATACGTGTTTCTTCGGCATGTTGAACCCCATACTTGGACGCTTCACCGCTGAGCGGCTGGCAATCATGACTTCGATCAGAGCATCGCGGGCCACCTGGTTGATGTTGCCAGGCCAACCGTCGGCGCTTTGGTGAATCTCAGAGATCTGATCGGCGGTAAAAAGTTCGATACCCCGGCCTGCACCCTCAAGACGCTGGGCCAGGTATTCACGGGTTTCTTCCTCGGTGTAGGGCGCCAGCTCGATGACGTGGAAGCGCTCTTCCTCAAGGCTCAACTGGTCCAGATCGGCAATCAGCGACGACTCGCCGAACAGGAACACATGAGGGCGGCCTTCCGGCGCGCCGGCCGCCAAGGCCATCAGGGCTTCGAGGGCCGATCCGTCGAGCTGCTCGGCGTCGTCCACCAGCAGATAGACTTCCTGCCCGGTCAATGCCAGCTGCACGATCTGGCCGAGAATCGCACCGATTTCCGCCTGGGCGACATTCAGCGCCTCGGCTACCTGGCGCAACACACCAGCGGCGTCGCCGGCGCCGCGAGCCGACACCACCACGCTTTGCACGGACTGTTTGTTGGTGCTGGCCACCAGGGCCTGGCGCAGCAACGTCTTGCCGCTGCCCTGGGGACCGGTGACCACCAGCAGCAACTGGCTGTAGCGCGCCAGGTGATGCAACTGGCCCAACACTGGCTTGCGCTGGGCTGGGAAGAACTTGAAGCCCGGTACCCGTGGCGCAAAAGGGTCATGGCTCAATTGGAAATGGCCGAGGAAAGCCTCGTCGGCATGCAAACTAGTCATCGGAATCTCATCAACCTTTAAGCTGAGCCAGGGCGCGGTAGTCCGCTCCCAGCGTGGCCTGTAGAACCTCTTTCGGATAATCGTCGGTCACCACCGCTTCGCCCATGCGGCGCAGCAGCACCAGACGCAGACGACCGTCGATCACTTTTTTATCGATTGCCATGTGTTCGAGGAAGTCCGCCTCGGTCATTTCCTCGGGCGGGACCACCGGCAGCCCGGCGCGCTGGAACAGGCGAATGCCGCGATCGCGCTCCTGCTCGCTGATCCAGCCCAGGCGTGCGGACATCTCCAGGGCCATGACCGTGCCCGCCGCAACTGCCTCGCCATGCAGCCAGACACCATAGCCCATGTGGGTCTCGATGGCGTGGCCGAACGTGTGCCCCAGGTTGAGTGTGGCGCGTACCCCGGACTCACGCTCATCGGCACCGACCACGGCAGCCTTGGCCGCGCAGGACCGCTCGATGGCGTAGGTCAGGGCCGTTTGATCCAGCGCTCGCAGGCGCTCGACGTTCTCTTCAAGCCACCCCAGGAACGGCTCGTCGCAGATCAACCCGTACTTGATGACTTCCGCCAACCCCGCAGACAGCTCGCGGGCCGGGAGGGTATTGAGGGTGGCAGTGTCGATCAGCACCACGTTGGGCTGATAGAACGCGCCGACCATGTTCTTGCCCAGCGGATGGTTGATGCCGGTCTTGCCACCCACCGACGAGTCAACCTGGGAGAGCAGCGTGGTGGGGATCTGGATGAAGTCGACGCCGCGCTGGTAGCAGGCAGCGGCAAAGCCGGCCATGTCGCCGATCACCCCGCCGCCCAGGGCCACGACCGTGGTGCGGCGATCATGCCGGGCGGTCAGCAGGCCGTCGAAGATAAGTTGCAGGGTTTCCCAATTCTTGAATGCTTCACCGTCGGGCAGCACCACGGAAATGACCGAGAAGGCCGACAGGGTGCGGGCCAGGCGTTCCAGATACAGAGGCGCGACGGTCGCGTTGGAGATGATCGCCACTTGGCGCCCGGCAATATGCGGCACCAGCAGTTCCGGCTGGTCCAGCAAGCCTTCGCCAATGTGAATCGGGTAGCTGCGCTCGCCCAGGTCGACCTTAAGTGTCTGCATGTGTCCCCACAGTGAAGATGGAATCAGGCGTCCGGCCTGCAATTAACGAAAGTCCACGGTGCTCTGACGCCATCCGATGGCCATCCGCCACGCCCCAAGCGGGCCACGACGGGACGTCGAGGATAGCGCATTTCGAGAAGCGCATTAACGGGGAGGTAATTGCTGCAGACGCTCAAGGATGTCCAGTACCACCATCCGCGGCGGCCGCTCATCGGTTTCCACCACCAGGTCGGCAATTTCCCGGTACAGCGGGTCACGCAGCGCCAGCAGGTCGCGCAGGGTCTTGGCCGGATCGGCGGTGCGCAACAAAGGCCGATTGCGGTCGCGGGCTGTGCGACCGACCTGCTGTTCGACAGAGGCGTGCAGGTAGACCACCCGTCCGCCAGCATGCAACGCCCGACGATTGGCTTCGCGCATCACCGCGCCACCACCGGTCGCCAGCACCACCCCTTCGAACGCGCACAGCTCGGCGATCATCGCCTGCTCACGGTCACGAAAGCCCGGCTCGCCTTCCTTATCGAATATCCACGGGATATTGGCGCCCGTGCGCAATTCAATTTCCTTGTCGGAATCTTTGAATGGCAGGCGCAGCTCTTTGGCCAGCAAACGGCCGATGGTGCTTTTGCCAGCCCCCATCGGTCCTACAAGAATCAAATTTCGCACAGAATCAACGACTCACAGCAATCGCCTGGTTGTTCATGATACGCGGAGTGAGGAACACCAGTAGCTCGGATTTTTTCTCCGAAACCACATCACGCCGGAAAAGGCGGCCAAGATACGGCACATCGCCAAGAAATGGCACCTTATCTACAACCTTGCTCTGAGTATTTGAGAAAACACCGCCAATCACAATGGTCTCGCCGTCGTTGACCAGTACCTTGGCATTGACTTCGTTTTTCTTGATCGGCGGCACCTCCTGGACCTTGTTCAGGTAATCAGGCTCATCCTTGGTGACCTTGACCTCCATGATGATGCGATTGTCCGGCGTGATCTGCGGGGTCACCTCCAGCGACAGCGAGGCCTCCTTGAACGACACCGAGGTGGCGCCACTGGAACTGGCCTCCTGGTAGGGGATCTCCGTGCCCTTGAGGATCTTTGCCGTCTCCTTGTCGGACGTCACCACCTTGGGCTGGGAGACGATTTCTCCGTTGCCGGTTTTCTCCATGGCGGTCAATTCCAGGTCCAGCAGTACGTTATCGGTGATGAACGCAATGCCGATCCCGGAAGTATTGCCTGACGCGCCCATGTCGACGAACGGCTGGTTGGTGCCGGTGCTCCCCGGCGTGCCGATGGTCGTGGAGGAACCGGAGGTGACCCCGGAGGAGTTCCAGTTGCCCTTGTTCTGTACCGAGCCGCCCCAACGAACGCCCAGGCTTTTGTCGTAGTCGACGTTGGCCTCGACGATCCGCGCCTCGATCATCACCTGGCGCACGGGAATGTCCAGCTGCGCGACGATCCGGCGCAGTTCATCGAGCCGGTCCTGGGTCTGGTAGGCAATGATGTTGTTGGTGCGCTCATCGACCGTGATCGAACCGCGCTCATCCGCTTTCGCCTCGGCGCTGGTCACCGACTGGAACAGCTTGGCGATGTCTGCAGCTTTCGCATAGTTGACCTGCAACAGCTCGCGACGCAGCGGCGCAAGGTCGGCAATCTGCTTCTGCGATTCCAGCTCCTGGCGCTCGCGCGCCGCAATCTCATCGGCCGGCGCCACCAACAGCACGTTACCGACCTTGCGCTTATCCAGTCCCTTGGTCTTCAACACCAGGTCCAAGGCCTGGTCCCACGGCACATTCTGCAACCGCAAGGTGATGCCGCCCTGCACCGTGTCGCTCGCCACCAGGTTCAGGTTGGTGAAATCGGCAATCAATTGCAGGACCGAGCGAACTTCGATGTCCTGGAAGTTGAGCGAGAGCTTTTCACCGCTGTAGGCGGCGCGGTCGGAGTTGCGTTTTTGCAAGTCCTCGACGGTCATTGGCCGGACGCTGACCGTGAGCTTGTTATCGGTCTGGTAGGTCGAGTAGTCGAAAGTGCCGCTGGGTTCGATGCTGATCGTCGCACGGTCGTCGCCCGCGCTGGCGTTGACGAACTGCACCGGGGTGGCGAAATCCTTCACATCCAGGCGTACCCGCAGCGGTTCGGGCAACTGGGTCCTGGCAAAATTGAGGATGATCTTGCCTTCACGCTCCTGGATATCCGGGGCGATGGCAGGGTCCGACAGGTCGATCACGACATTACCCTCGCCCTGGGTCCCGCGCTGGAAATCGACGCCACGGATGGCCTTGCCCACCGGCGCCTTGGGTCTTGCAGGCGCAGCGCTGGCAACCGCCGGGCGCGGCGCCGGGTTCACTGCCGCCGGGGTCGAGGGCGCTGCGCCCTTGCCCACCACGACGAACAGGTTATTGCCCTCGATCCGGGTGTTATACGGTGCCAGCTGGGTGAGGCCGATGATCAGCCGGGTGCGATCCCCCGCCTCGACCACGGTGGCGCTGCGAGCGTTACCACCGCCCAGGTCGTGGTTCTTGCTCGCCAATTGGTTGGTCACGCCGGGCAGATCCAGCGCAATCCGCGCCGGTTGTTCGGTGGTGTAGCCCCGGGGCGTCGGCGGCGGACCGTCGAAAGACAGCTTGAGCTCGACGCGGTTGCCGGGGAGGGCAGCAACGTCCAGTGTCTTCAGGCCAGCCCCATGAACCATCGGCGATAACAGCGCTATCCATAGCGAAATGCCGAAGGCTGAAAGAATCCTGTTCATTGTTGGGCTTCCACTATTGAGTGCTCTTTCAAAGGAATGGTCCGTGGTCGCTCCAGCCAGGCGCCCTCGCCATCGGGAACGATTTCGACCACATCGACCTGAGTGGCGTTGATACCGATGATCCGCCCGTCGTTGCGGCCCAGGTAGTCACCGATCTTGAGTCGATGTACCCCGCCTGCGCCACGCAGGAGCGCAAAGGAACCACTGGCGTTGGAGATAGTGCCGACCATTTCAAACTGCTCGATGTTGAAGCCTTCCAGGTATTGCTTGACCCGGTTGGGGTCGGGCCGGACATTGCGCGCGCCCTGCTGCCGACCAGCCTGATCCACCCGGACCTGCCGGGAGAACGGGCTGCGCAGGTTGGCGGCGCTGTAAGTGAACGTTTCCGGAGGCTTGAACGTCGGCGTCGGCTCGATCGTGCCAGGCGGACGCAGGCGCACTTCGTTCATGTAGGCGTCGAGGTCGCTGAAGCCGTTGTCGTTGTTGCAACCCGCCAACACCAGCAGGCCTGCCAGCAGGCAAATGCGACACGCCGGGCTCATGGCTGTGCCTCCTGCTCGTTGTAGCGGTAGGTCTTGGCCTGGATGCTCATGCGCAGCCTGGTCCCCGTCTCGGGCCCCATTGGCGCGATCTCGAAATCGTGCAGCGTGACGATCCGGGGCAGACCAGCCACGCCGCTGACGAACGTCGCCAGGTCATGGTAGCCGCCGGTCACCGTGATCTGGATCGGCAACTCGATGTAGAACGGCTGGGTGACTTCCGGCAGCAGTTTGATTTCCTCGAACTCCAGACCGCTGCCCAGGCCCGTGCGGGTGATATCCTCCAGCAGGCCCGGCACTTCGGTATCGCTGGGCAACTGCCGCAGCAGCACACCGAACGACGTTTCCATCTGCTTCATCTGCTCGGTGTAGCGCTCCAGGTTCGCCGCCATGTGGGCCTTGCCCGCGAACTGCGCCTTGAGGGTGTCTTCTTCCTCGCGCACCTGCTGCAACCGGGCCTCCAGGTCGCTCAAGGCAAAGTTGTAGCCCAGCCCCAGCACCAGGACCACCAGCAGTATGCCGGCCAACCATTTGATCGGTGCCGGCCAGGAACCGACGTTGTTGGTATCCAGGTCACGGAAGTCCACCTTGCGCAGCGCGCCGAGCCATTCCCCAGGCCTCATTGGGCATCCTCCGCATCGGCCGGACGGGACTGGCGAACCGTAAGCTGGAATACGTTGGCCTGGTCGAGCTGACCAGCCGTGGTGGCCTTGACCTCCGTCAGGCTCGGGGTATCGAACAGGTCCGATGAGTCCAGGTTACGCATCAGGTCCGAGACCCGGTGGTTCGACTCGGCGGCCCCCTTGATGGAAAGCGTCCCCTCCTCCATCTTCACTTCGGTGAAGTACACCCCGTCTGGCAGGGTCCTGGTCAACTGATCGAAGATACGCCCGCTGACTGGCCGATTCCCCTGCAAATTCTGGATGATGCGCATGCGCGCCAGCAATTGCTGGCGACGGGCCTTGAGTTCGCTGATCTGCTTGATGCGCTCGTCCAGCACGGCAATCTGCTCTGAGAGATGGCTGTTGCGAGCCACCTGATGGTCGATGGCACTGTTGAGGTACTGCACGGCAATAAGCGTCACGCCCACCGCGCCGACAAACGCACCCACCAATGCCAGGAAAAAGCGCTTGCGCCGCTCTTCGCGCAGCTCCTCGCGCCAGGGTAGAAGGTTGATACGCGCCATCAGTCGAAACTCCTGAGGGCCAGCCCACAGGCGATCATCAACGCCGGCGCGTCACTGGCCAGGGCACCGGCATTGACCTTGCTGCTCAGGGCCATGTTGGTAAACGGATTGGCCACCTGGGTCGGCGTGCCCAGGCGCTGTTCGATCAGCCGGTCCAGCCCCGTGACCGAGGCCGTGCCGCCGGCCAACAGAATGTGGTCCACCGCGTTGTACTGGCCCGAAGCGAAGAAGAACTGCAGCGACCGCGACACCTGCTGCACCAGCGCCTCGCGAAACGGTTGCAACACCTCGCTGACATAATCGTCGGGCAGGCCGCCCTGCTTCTTTGCCAGACCGGCCTGCTCGGGCGTCAGGCCATAGCGACGCTGGATTTCCTCGGTGAGCTGGCGACCGCCGAACAACTGTTCGCGGGTATAAATGATGCGTCCGTTGTGCAGTACGCTGAGGGTGGTCATGGTGGCGCCGATATCGACGACCGCGACGGTCAGCCGCTCCTGGGAAGCGGCCAGTTGCGTGGCGAGCAGGCCGAAGGCGCGCTCCAGCGCATAGGCTTCCACATCGACCACCCGGGCGGTCAGCCCGGCCAGGGCCAGTGCGGCCTCGCGCACCTCGACGTTTTCCTTGCGGCAGGCCGCCAGCAACACCTCGACCCGCTCATCGCTGCGCGGCGACACCCCCTGGACCTCGAAGTCGATGGCCACCTCATCCAGCGGGTAGGGAATGTATTGATCAGCCTCGACCTTGAGCTGGTTTTCCATGTCGTCGTCGGATAGCCCGGCATCCATCTCGATGGTCTTGGTGATCACCGCCGAACCGGCCACGGCCACGGCCACGTTGCGCAAGGACGTCCTGGCCTTGACCAGCACCCGCGACAAGGCCTGACCCACCCCTTCTAGCTCGGCGATGTTCTTCTCGACGACGGCGTTGGCCGGCAACGGTTCGACCGCGTAGGACTCCACGCGGTACCGGTCCCCCTGGCGGCTCAACTCAAGCAGCTTCACCGAAGTCGAACTGATGTCGATCCCCAGAAGCGCATGGGTTTTTTTATTGAAGAGTCGTAGCACTACCAATTCCCTATGACTATCCGTGAGTTACGGACTCTCTCATATGCGTTGCGTTCAATCACTCCGGCCCGACGGACGTCCGGATGGCATTCCTGGCGAAAAAAAATGCTTATAATGCCCAGCGTTTTTTTTCGCTTTGTTGCAAGCACGGGGTCCTTCCCTGCACCTGGCGCCTTTTTCATTCTTTGCCTGGATATCCAAAAGCCTTGATTCGTCTGCTGAAATTTTTCGGATGGTCCGTCATCGCCGTCTTCTGCGGACTGCTCCTGGGTCTGAGCGGTGCGTTTCTTTACCTTAGTCCGGGATTGCCGTCCGTGGAGGCTCTGAGAAGTATTCAGTTGCAGATTCCTTTGCGGGTGTACAGCAGCGACAACAAATTGATCGCCGAATTTGGCGAAATGCGCCGCACACCGATCCGTTTCGCCGACATTCCCCCCAACTTCATCAATGCGTTACTAAGTGCTGAGGACGATAATTTCGCCAACCACTATGGCGTCGATCCTGGCAGCCTGATGCGTGCCGCCAGCCAGCTGGTCAAGAGCGGGCACATCCAGTCCGGCGGCAGCACCATCACCATGCAGGTGGCGAAGAACTTTTTCCTGACCAGCGAGCGCAGTTTCTCGCGCAAGACCACCGAGATCCTCCTGGCCCTGCAGATCGAGCGGCAGTTGACCAAGGACGAAATCCTCGAGCTGTACGTGAACAAGATTTACCTGGGTAACCGCGCCTATGGCATCGAGGCTGCGGCGCAGGTGTACTACGGCAAGTCGATCCGCGACGTGAGCCTGGCGCAGATGGCGATGATCGCCGGCCTGCCCAAGGCGCCATCGCGCTTCAACCCGCTGGCCAACCCGGCTCGCAGCAAGGAGCGGCGCGACTGGATCCTGGGGCGCATGTACAAGCTCGGCAAAATCAGCGAAGCCGACTACACCGCCGCGATCAACGAGCCGTTGAACGCCAGCTACCACGTGCCGACCCCCGAGGTGAACGCCCCGTACATCGCCGAGATGGCCCGCGCCGAGATGGTCGGCCGTTATGGCAGCGGCGCCTACACCGAAGGTTTCCGCGTCACTACGACGGTGCCGAGCAACCTGCAGGAAATGGCCAACACCGCAGTGCAGGAAGGCCTGATGACCTACGATCAGCGTCACGGCTACCGCGGACCTGAATCGCGCCTGCCTGGCAAGACCCGGGAAGCCTGGGCCCTGGAACTGACCAAGCAACGCACCATCAGCGGCCTGGAGCCAGCGATCGTCACGTCGGTGGACAAGGACGGCCTCAAGGTGCTGACCCGCAACGGCGAGCAGGAAGAGCATGTGGGCTGGGACAGCATGAAATGGGCCCGCCCGTTCCTCAACACCAACAGCATGGGCGCCAACCCACGCCAGCCGTCGGACGTTGCCCAGGTCGGCGACCTGATCCGCGTGCAGCGCCAGGCGGACAACGTCCTCAAGTTCAGCCAGATCCCGGCCGCCCAGGGTGCGCTGGTGTCCCTCGACCCGCAGAACGGTGCCATTCGTTCGTTGGTGGGTGGCTTCGCATTCGAGCAAAGCAATTACAACCGCGCGTTGCAGGCCAAGCGCCAACCGGGATCGAGCTTCAAGCCATTCGTCTACAGCGCTGCACTGGATAACGGCTACACCGCTGCCAGCCTGGTGAACGATGCGCCGATCGTGTTTGTCGATGAGTACCTCGACAAGGTCTGGCGACCGAAGAACGATACCAACACGTTCCTCGGCCCGATCCGCTTGCGCGAAGCCCTGTACAAATCCCGCAACCTGGTGTCGATCCGACTGCTCCAGGCGCTGGGCGTGGACCGCACCATTGACTACATCAGCAAGTTCGGCTTCAACAAGCAGGACCTGCCGCGCAACCTGTCCCTGGCCTTGGGCACCGCGACCCTGACACCGATGGAAATCGCCACGGGCTGGAGCACATTCGCCAACGGCGGCTACAAGATCACGCCGTACATCATCGACAAGATCGAAAGCCGCAACGGCGAGACGCTGTTCGTTGCCAACCCGCCGCGCGTGCCCACCGGCGAGCAGGCCAGCGATGGCCTCGCCGCACCGTCCACCGAGACGTTCACGGTCAATGCAACGCCGGGTGAAGCCACGACAGCGCCAGGGGTGCCGCAAGCGCCAGCCATCGCCGAGCGCATTGTCGACGGGCGTACCACCTACATTCTCAACAGCATGCTGGAAGACGTGATCAAGCTCGGCACCGGCCGTCGGGCCCTCGCCTTGGGCCGAACTGACCTGGCAGGCAAGACCGGCACCACCAACGAATCCAAGGACGCCTGGTTCTCCGGTTATAACGCCGATTACGTGACCACCGTCTGGACCGGTTTCGACCAGCCTGAAAGCCTGGGTCGTCGCGAGTTCGGTGGCACCGTGGCCCTGCCGATCTGGATGAGCTACATGGGCGCCGCCCTCAAGGACAAACCGCCCCACACCCAACCGGAACCCGAAGGCATCCTCAGCCTGCGCGTCGACCCGGTCAGCGGCCGCGCGGCCACCCCAGGCACCCCAGGCGCCTACTTCGAGCTGTTCAAGAGCGAAGACACGCCGCCGTCGGCCAACGAACTGGGTAATGGCGTCGCACCGGGCAGCCCGCTGCCGGCGGATGAAGCGGCGCCGATCGATTTGTTCTGATGCGCAGGCTGACCCGACGCCATCGCGAGCAGGCTCGCTCCCACATGAGGTCTTTGCCGCGCACAGGAATTGATCGTTCCCACGCTCTGCGTGGGAACGATCAGAGCGTGGGAACGATCAATAAAAAACCCCGACTCACAGGAGCCGGGGTTTTTCGTTGAAGCGCTACAACGGCTTAGCCGTTGAACACGTCATCCACGCTCTTGAGCGGGTAGTTCTTCGGATACGGCAGGGTTGCCACGCCGGTCTCGATCGCAGCCTTGGCCACGGCGTCGGAGATCAGGGTGATCAGGCGGGCATCCATGGGTTTCGGAATGATGTACTCACGACCGAATTCCAGCTTGATGCCACCGTAGGCGTCGCACACTTCCTGGGGTACCGGCAGCTTGGCCAGTTCGCGCAGGGCGTTGGCCGCCGCGACTTTCATTTCTTCGTTGATGCGCTTGGCGCGAACGTCCAGGGCACCACGGAAGATGAACGGGAAGCCCAGCACGTTGTTGACCTGGTTCGGGTAGTCCGAACGGCCGGTGGCCATGATCACGTCGTTGCGGGTGGCGTGAGCCAGTTCCGGGGAGATTTCCGGGTCCGGGTTCGAGCAGGCGAACACGATCGGGTTCGGCGCCATGCGCAGCAGGTTTTCCGGGCTCAGCAGGTTCGGGCCCGACAGACCGACGAATACGTCGGCACCGTCCAGTGCGTCAGCCAGGGTGCGCTTTTCAGTCGCGTGGGCGAACACCGCCTTGTACTGGTTCAGATCGCTGCGGCCGGAGTGGATCACGCCGGTACGGTCGATCATGAAGATGTTTTCGATCTTCGCACCCATGCTCACCAGCAACTTCATGCAGGAGATGGCTGCGGCGCCAGCGCCCAGGCAGACGATCTTGGCTTCCGGCAGGGTCTTGCCGGCAATTTCCAGGGCGTTGATCATGCCGGCCGCGGTCACGATGGCGGTACCGTGCTGGTCATCGTGGAATACCGGGATGTCGCACTGTTCGATCAGGGCGCGCTCGATCTCGAAGCACTCAGGCGCCTTGATGTCTTCCAGGTTGATGCCGCCGAAGGTGATGGAGATGCGCTTGACGGTGTCGATGAAGGCTTGCGGGCTCTCGGAGTCGACTTCGATGTCGAACACGTCGATACCGGCGAAGCGCTTGAACAGCACGCCCTTGCCTTCCATGACCGGCTTGGAAGCCAGTGGGCCCAGGTCACCCAGGCCGAGGATCGCGGTGCCATCGGAAATGACTGCAACCAGGTTGCCCTTGCCGGTGTATCTGTAGGCCAGCTCAGGGTCGCGAGCGATTTCGCGCACTGGTTCGGCTACGCCGGGGCTGTAGGCCAGCGACAGATCGCGGGCAGTAGCGGTGGCCTTGGTGAGCTCGACACTCAGCTTCCCTGGACGAGGATGAGCGTGATATTCGAGAGCGGCAGTTTTCAGATCAGACATGTGGGCATTCCGCTTTTTACTGTGTTGGACAGACGGACCGCCGAGGATACGCGCCTCGTAAAGTCCCCACAAGACTGACCGGTCACCGCTGTCAAGCGCCCTACTCTAAGACTTTGGGCCAAGAGCCGCGAACCACAAGGGCTACATGCATACAATCAGACACAAAAATGTCTACAATTTTTTATTGAGGGACTGCGCTCAACATGGCCGGATCAGTCAGCGGCAGCAACCAACGCGCCTGTCCTGGCTCAAGCCCGCCGCGTCGTGAACGATCAACGACCCAACCACGCGCCTCGACCTGCCTGCCCTTGAGGCGCTCAAGGGCAGGCAGGTCGAAATAGCCCACCAGATTGGGTGCAACCCGCAGCACAACCGAGCCCGGCAACTCGACCCAGACACCGCCGCGATTGCGCCTGACGTCGCTTACCCGCCCGCTCACCACCGCGAAGCCAGAGGCCTGGATCTGTTGCGCGCTGAGCACCGGCGAGCGCTTCCACAGTCCCAGGCCCGCCTCACGCGCCTGACGTTCGGCAGCCCGCTGGCAGGCCACCAAGTCCACATTGGGTGCAACCGCCACGTAAAAACCCAGGCCCTCGGCGAGCAACTGCGCCTCGAGGCTCTGACCATCGGCACCGTAGACATGGGCCAGCGTACGGCCGTAGCGGTCTTCACCCTCCTTGCCGAGCAGCAAACCCACGCGCCCGTCGCTGGCGGCTACCAACGCTTCGAGCCGCCGCCTGGCAGCGACGGCGAAAGGCTCGTCCGAACGGCCCTGCCGCCCCAACTCCGGGCTATTGAGGCCGATCATGCGCACACTGCGACCATCGGCCAGACGCAGGGTATCGCCATCCACCACCCGCTGGACCGTTGCCGGGGCGAGGCCCGCAGGTGCCGGACAGAAAGCCTGGGCGTGCCCGAGCCAAATCGCAGACACAAAAAAGGCGCCCGCAAGGGACGCCTTTTTCATCAGTCTGGAGAAGCCGGAACGACTTTCCAAAGCGATCAGCCTCAGGCCTTTGGAGCCACTTTGCCGAAAGCACCGAAACGATCGGCGAACTTCTGAACGCGGCCGCCGGTATCCAGAGTCTTCTGCTTACCGGTGTAGAACGGGTGGCATTCGTTGCAAACGTCGATCGACAGGGCTTTGCCGTAGGTCGAACGAGTTTCGAACTTGTTGCCGCAGCTGCAAGTCACGGCAATTTCCGGGTACGCCGGATGGATATCGGTTTTCATGGTCTTTCCTCAGGCTAGCGTGCCGCCACCCAACACTATTGTTGAATACCGCACGTAATTAGGCCGCGGATTCTACCAGACATCGCCGATCACGCAAGCTGTCGCTTATACCAACCGTCTGCTAGGCTCGC
>NZ_JAGGOF010000011.1:0-5007 GCF_018614775.1 Pseudomonas fluorescens | reverse complement strand
GCTCGCTCCCACATTGGATCGTGCTCAGCTCTTGCGAAACTGTCCGTCTATCGAGATCCTCCCGCGTGCCCGACGCCATCCTGCGCCTTGCCCTGCCTTCGCCCCTGCGCCGCTTGTTCGACTACCGCGCGCCGGCCGGGGTCCTGCGTGCCCAGTTGCAGCCGGGCATGCGCCTGCGGGTGCCGTTTGGTCGACGGGAAATGATCGGGATCCTGGTGGAGGTCGCCGACCACAGCGAGGTGCCGGCCGATAAGCTCAAACCGGCCTTGGCCCTGCTCGATGCCACGCCGCCACTGCCCGCGTCGCTGTTCAAGCTGTGCCTGTGGACCGCGCAGTATTACCAGCACAGCCTTGGCGACACCTTGAGCTGGGCGTTGCCGGTGCTGCTGCGCCAGGGCGAGCTGGCCGAGGCGCGCCAGGAGCGGTTCTGGTCGGTGGCGCCGGGCGCATCCATGGATGATCCGCGCATCGCCCGCGCCCCGCGCCAGCGCGAAGCCTTGGCGACCCTGGCCCAGCACCCCCACGGCGTGGCCCATCAGTTGCTGAGCAAACTGATGCTCAGCAAGGACAGCCTCGACCTGTTGCTGGCCAAGGACCTGGTCCAGGTGGAGATTCGCCGGCATGCACCCGGCGTGCGTCATGAACATTGGCTGGCCCAGCCGGAGTTGCCGCTCAACGCCGAACAACGGGCCGCCTGCGAAGCGATTCGCGCCGGTTTCGACAGTTATCATGCGTTTCTGCTGGCAGGCGTTACCGGCAGCGGCAAGACCGAGGTCTACCTGCAACTGATCCGCGAGACCCTGGAGGCCGGCAAGCAAGCCCTGGTGCTGATTCCGGAAATCAACCTCGGCCCGCAAACCCTGGCGCGCTTCGAGCAGCGCTTCAACGCCCGGATCGCCCTGGTGCACTCGGCGGTCAACGACCGCGAACGCCTGGAGGCGTGGCTCGCCGCGCGGGACGGCGAGGCCGACATCATCATCGGCACCCGTTCGGCCCTGTTCACGCCGATGAAAAATCCCGGCCTGATCATCATCGACGAAGAACACGACGGTTCCTATAAACAGCAGGAAGGCCTGCGTTATCACGCCCGCGACCTGGCGCTGGTGCGCGCCCGCCAGGAAAACATCCCCATCGTGCTCGGTTCCGCGACGCCGTCCCTGGAAAGCCTGCACAACGCCTACACTGGCCGCTACGGCCTGCTGCGCCTGACCGAACGGGCCGGCGGCGCCAAGCAGCCGCGCTTCCTGCGCCTGGACGTGAAAAGCCGCCCGCTGGACAGCGGCATTTCCGGACCCATGCAGCAAGCCATCGGCCAGACCCTGGCCGCTGGACAGCAAGTGCTGGTATTCCTCAACCGTCGCGGGTTCGCGCCGACCCTGCTGTGCCACGACTGCGGCTGGATGTCCGGCTGCGAGCGCTGCGACGCGCGGATGACCGTCCACCAGCGCTCTGGCGAACTGCGCTGCCATCATTGCGGCCACTGCGAACGAGTGCCCCGGCACTGCCCACAATGCGGCAGGGTGGACTTGCGCCCGGTTGGCGCCGGTACTGAACGCGCCGAAGAGCGCCTGGGTATCCTGTTCCCCGATTACCCGGTGCTGCGGGTGGATCGGGACAGCACGTCGCGCAAGGATGCGATGAACCAGCTGTTCGCCACGATCCAGAAGGGCCAGCCGTGCATCCTGGTGGGCACGCAGATGCTCGCCAAGGGACATCACTTCCCGCGGGTCACCCTGGTGTCGATCCTCGACGCCGATGGCGGGCTGTTCTCCGGCGACTTCCGCGCCAGTGAGCGCATGGCGCAGCTGATCGTCCAGGTCGCCGGCCGCGCCGGGCGCGCCGAGGAACCGGGCAAAGTGATTATCCAGACCCACCTGGCGGACCATCCGCTGCTGATCCAACTGACCGAGCAAGGCTATTTCGCCTTCGCCGAACAGGCCTTGAGCGAACGGCGCAGCGCCGGCCTGCCGCCCTTCGCGCACCTGGCCCTTTTGCGCGCCGAAGCCCACAAGTCCGGACAGGCTGAAAGCTTCCTCGACGAAGCCTGCAGCGAGGCAGAGCGCTTGCTGGCCGAGCAGAACCTCACCGGCATCGAACTGCTCGGTCCGGTGCCCGCCCCGATGGAACGGCGGGCCGGACGTTATCGGGCGCAGCTTTTATTGCAGGCCAATGCCCGGGCGCCCCTGCATCGGCTGCTGAGCGCCTGGTTGCTGGTGCTGGAGCAGATGCCCAGCGGGCGGGCGGTGCGCTGGTCGCTGGACGTGGATCCGGTGGATTTGTATTGATCCACCTTACCCTGTGGGAGCGGGCTTGCTCGCGAAAGCGGTGAGTCTGTTTCGGTGATGTAGCGGTACCGCCGCCTTCGCGAGCAAGCCCGCTCCCACAAAGGGATCCGGGTATGACCACAAGAATCAGGTCCCCTGGAAAACAAGCACAAACTCCCCAACCGACCCGCTACAGTTGGCAATCACCTCTGCGCCACGGATAATGCCCAGTTTTTCCACCCGCGCCTCACAGCGCCGCCGCGCCTGCGGTTGAACGAGAAGACCATGAAAGACACCATTCGCCAGCTCATCCAGCAAGCCATCGCCCAACTCGTCACTGAAGGTGTGCTGCCAGAAGGCCTGTCGCCGGCGATTCAGGTCGAAAACACCCGCGACAAGACCCACGGTGACTTCGCCAGCAACATCGCGATGATGCTCGCCAAACCGGCCGGCATGAAACCGCGGGACCTGGCGGAAAAAATCATCGCCGCGCTGCCGGCTGATGAAAACGTCAGCAAGGCCGACATCGCCGGCCCCGGGTTCATCAACTTCTTCCAGAACACCCAGGCCCTGGCCGCGCGCCTGGACGCGGCCCTGGCCGACGCCCGCATCGGCGCGCGCAAGGCCGGCCCGTTGCAGCGCACCGTGGTCGACCTGTCGGCCCCCAACCTTGCCAAGGAAATGCACGTCGGCCACTTGCGCTCGACCATCATCGGCGACGGCGTGGCCCGGGTCCTGGAGTTTCTCGGCGACACGGTGATCCGCCAGAACCACGTCGGCGACTGGGGCACTCAGTTCGGCATGCTGATGGCCTACCTGCAGGAAAACCCGGTCACCAGCGATGAGCTGTCGGACCTGGAGAACTTCTACCGCGCCGCCAAGCAACGCTTCGACGAGTCGCCGGAATTCGCCGATCGCGCCCGTGGCCTGGTGGTCAAGTTGCAGGCTGGCGAACCCGAGTGCCTGGCGCTGTGGATCAAGTTCAAGGACATCTCGCTGTCCCACTGTCAGAAAATCTACGAGTTGTTGAACGTCAAACTGACCATGGCCGACGTGATGGGCGAAAGCGCCTACAACGACGACCTGATCAATGTGGTCAACGACCTCAGGGCCAAGGGCATGCTGGTGGAAAGCAACGGCGCCCAGTGCGTGTTCCTCGACCAGTTCAAGACCGCCGATGACGAACCACTGCCGGTGATCATCGTCAAGGCCGACGGCGGCTACCTCTACGCCACCACCGACCTGGCGGCCGTGCGCTATCGCAACGGCGTGCTCAAGGCCGATCGGGTCCTGTATTTCGTCGACCAGCGTCAGGCCCTGCACTTCCAGCAAGTCTTCGAAGTGGCCCGCCAGGCCGGTTTCGTGACCCATCCGATGGAGATGGAGCACATGGGCTTCGGTACCATGAACGGCGCCGATGGCCGCCCGTTCAAGACCCGTGACGGCGGCACGGTGAAGCTGATCGACCTGCTGACCGAAGCCCAGGACCGCGCCTACACGCTGGTCAAGGGCAAGAACCCGGAGCTGGCCGAAGACGAATTGCGCAAGATCGCCAAGGTCGTGGGCATCGACGCGGTGAAGTACGCCGACCTGTCCAAGCACCGCACCAGCGACTACAGCTTCAACTTCGACCTGATGCTCAATTTCGAAGGCAACACCGCGCCTTACTTGCTGTACGCGTACACCCGCGTGGCAGGGGTGTTCCGCAAGCTCGGCAAAAGCTTCGATGAAGTGGACGGTCGGATCGTGCTGCAAGCCCCTCACGAACAGGAACTGGCGGCGAAGCTGGCACAGTTCGGCGAAGTGCTGAACAACGTCGCCGACAAAGGCACGCCCCACACGCTGTGCGCTTACCTGTACGATGTGGCCGGGCTGTTCTCCAGCTTCTACGAGAACTGCCCGATCCTCAACGCCGAGACCCCCGAGCAAATGCAGAGCCGCCTGCGCCTCGCCGCGCTGACCGGCCGCACGCTCAAGCAGGGCCTGGAACTGCTGGGCCTGGAAACCCTGGAGCGCATGTAAGTTGGCCGCCAAGAAAAAACCTGCACCCAAACGCGGCGCCAGTCGTTACCAGGCCCCGGCCAAGAAGCCGATTCCGGGCTGGTTGTGGATGGCCATCGGCCTGAGCGTCGGCGCGTTCATTGTGTTCCTGATGAAGCTGGAGCCGGGCCAGGGCGATGACGTCAAGCGCGTCCGGCAAGAGCAGCAGAAAGCCACGCGCATCGCCGAGGCCAACAAGACCCCGCCGAGCCCGACGCAGCCAGTGAAGCCCAAATACGACTTCTACACCCTGCTGCCGGAATCGGAAGTCATCGTGCCACCCGATGCCGTGCCGGAGAAAACCCTGCCGACGCCGCAAGTGCCGACCACGCCGGTGACCCCGGCCGAAGCGGCAAAAATCGACACCGCTCGGGCCCAGGCAGCCCTGGCCGGCATCACACCACCACCGGCCCCGCCAGTGCAGAAAGCCGCGCCGGTAACGAAGTTTTTCCTGCAAGCCGGCTCGTTCCGCAAGGAAGCCGACGCCGACAAGGTCCGCGCGCAGATCATTCTGCTGGGCCAGTCGGTGTCGGTGGAGTCCGGAACCGTGAAGGACGAAACCTGGTACCGGGTGCTGGTGGGCCCGTACAGCAACCGCGAGGAGCTGACCAAGGCGCAGAAACAATTGGCTGGCAGTGGCTTTAGCAATTTGTTGTTACAACAACGCCAGAACCGCTAGGGCCCTGATCATTCCCACGCTCTG
>NZ_JAGGOF010000118.1 GCF_018614775.1 Pseudomonas fluorescens | reverse complement strand
ACGCTCTGCGTGGGAACGAGCCCTGGGTGAGTTCGGGTCAGACCTTGACGATCCAACCCGCCGGCGCTTCCACTTCGCCGGTCTGTACACCGGTCAGCTCTTTGTAGAGCTTCTGGGTGATCGGGCCGACTTCGGTTTCGCTGTGGAAGACGTGCAGCTTGTCCTTGTAGTGGATGCCACCGATCGGTGTGATCACTGCGGCGGTCCCGCAGGCGCCGGCTTCCTTGAAGTCCGACAGCTGGTCGATCAGCACGTCGCCTTCGATCACTTCCAGGCCCAGGCGCGATTTGGCCAGTTCGATCAGCGACAGGCGGGTGATGCCTGGCAGGACCGACGGGGAGTTGGGGGTGACGAATTTGTTGTCGTGGGTGATGCCGAAGAAGTTCGCCGAACCGACTTCCTCGATTTTGGTGTGGGTCAGCGGATCAAGGTAGATGCAATCGGCGAAGCTGGCCTTCTTGGCCTGTGAGCCCGGCATCAGGCTGGCGGCATAGTTGCCACCGACCTTGGCGGCACCGGTGCCTTGTGGCGCGGCGCGGTCGAAGCTGGAGATCAGGAAGTTGTGCGGGGTCAGGCCGCCCTTGAAGTAGGCGCCGACCGGGATGCAGAAGATCGAGAAGATGAACTCGGGTGCAGTGCGCACGCCGATGTTGTCGCCCACGCCGATCACGAACGGGCGCAGGTACAGCGCGCCGCCGGTGCCGTAGGGCGGGATGAAGCGCTCGTTGGCGCGGACCACTTGTTTGCAGGCGTCGATGAACTGCTCGGTGTCGACGTGCGGCATCAGCAGGCGGGCACAGCTGCGTTGCATGCGGGCGGCGTTCTGGTCCGGGCGGAACAGGTTGATCGAACCGTCCTTGCAGCGATAGGCCTTCAGGCCTTCGAAGCATTGCTGGCCATAGTGCAGGGCGGTGGAGCCCTCGCTGATGTGCAGCACGTTGTCGTCGGTCAGGGTGCCGGTGTCCCAGGCACCATCGCGCCAGTGCGACAGGTAGCGCTTGTCGGTCTTGATGTAGTCAAAGCCCAGTTTGTCCCAATTGATGCTCTCGTTACCCATGACACCCTCTATTTCTTGACAGCCGTCGAAACGGTTCAAGGCTTCTGACGTTTTTTGGATGGGGACAACAATACTTCATTCCGGGGGTGTTTCGCAGCCTCACCCGTATGATTGTTCCCACGCTCCGCGTGGGAATACCTCAACGGACGCTCCGCGTTCGGCTTTGGGACGCGGAGCGTCCCTGGCTGCATTCCCACGCGGAGCGTGGGAACGATCCTGATGCGCTATATATGCAACGCATGCCCCAACGCTCGCAGCGCTGCTTCCTGCACCGCCTCACCCAGCGTCGGGTGGGCGTGGATGGTGCCGGCGATGTCTTCCAGCCGCGCGCCCATTTCCAGGGATTGGCCGAACGCGGTGGACAGCTCCGAGACACCGACCCCCACCGCTTGCCAACCGACGATCAGGTGATTGTCCCGGCGCGCCACGACCCGCACGAAACCGCTTTTCGATTCCAGGGTCATGGCCCGGCCATTGGCGGCGAACGGGAAGCTGGACACGATGCAATCCAGCCCGGCCGCCTTGGCGTCGTCCGGCGTCTTGCCCACCACCACCAGTTCCGGGTCGGTGAAGCACACCGCAGCGATGGCCGTGGGGTTGAATTCCCGGGATTGGCCAGCAATCAACTCGGCGACCATTTCGCCCTGGGCCATGGCCCGGTGGGCGAGCATGGGCTCGCCGCTCAGGTCACCGATGGCCCAGACATTACGCATGCTGGTCTGGCAGCGACTGTCGATCTTGACCGCCGAGCCGTTCATCGCCAGATTCAACGCTTCCAGGTTCCAGCCCTGGGTGTTGGGCTTGCGACCGACCGCCACCAGGACCCGGTCAGTGTCCAGGTTCAAGGTGTCGCCCGCGGGATCGCGCACTTGCAAGGTGCTGGCCTGGGCATCGAAGCCCTCGACGCTGTGCTTGAGGTACAGCTTCACGCCCAACTGCTTGAGCGCCTCGTGCACCGGTTGCGTCAGTTCGCCGTCGTAGGCCGGCAGGATCCGCTCCTGGGCTTCGACCACGCTGACCTCGGCGCCGAGCTTGCGGTAGGCAATCCCCAGTTCCAGGCCGATGTAGCCACCGCCGACCACCACCAGATGCTTGGGCACCGAGGTCGGGGCGAGGGCTTCGGTCGACGAAATGATCGGTCCGCCAATCGGCAGCATCGGCAGGTTGACGCTTTTCGAACCGGTGGCCAGCAGCAGGTGCTCGCACTGGATGCGGGTGTCGCCGACTTCCACGGTCTTGCCGTCGATGACCTTGGCCCAGCCGTGAATGACCTGGACCTTGTGCTTCTTCAGTAGCGCCGCAACGCCGGTGGTCAGGCGATCGACGATGCCGTCCTTCCATTCCACGCTCTTGCCGATGTCCAGGCTCGGCGCCGCCACCGTGATGCCCAGGGCCGAGCCCTGGCTGTGGTGCCGCGTCTGGTGGAATTGCTCGGCCACATGGATCAACGCCTTGGACGGAATGCAGCCGATGTTCAGGCAGGTTCCGCCCAGCGCCTGGCCTTCCACCAGGAGGGTCGGAATGCCCAATTGACCGGCGCGAATCGCCGCCACGTAGCCGCCGGGGCCGCCGCCGATGATCAGCAGCGTGGTGTTCAGAGTCTGTTGCATGCCTGCTCCCAATTAGTCGACGAACAAGGTGGCCGGTTGTTCGAGCAAGCCGCGCAGGGCCTGGATGAATTGCGCCGCGTCCATGCCATCGACCACCCGGTGATCGAAGGAGCTGGAGAGGTTCATCATCTTGCGGACCACGATCTGGCCTTTGATCACCACGGGCCGTTCGACGATTTTGTTCACCCCGACGATGGCCACTTCCGGCAGGTTCAGCACCGGTGTGCTGACGATGCCGCCCAGGGCGCCAAGGCTGGTCAGGGTGATGGTCGAGCCTGACAGTTCATCACGACTGGCCTTGCCGTTGCGCGCAGCGTTGGCGAGCCGGCTGATTTCCGCCGCGCTGTCCCACAGGCTGCGGGCTTCGGCGTGACGCACCACCGGGACCATCAGGCCGACGTCGCTCTGGGTGGCCACGCCGACATGCACCGCGCCGCAGCGGTGGATGACCTGGGCTTCGTCGTCGTAGCGGGCGTTCATTTGCGGGAAGTCGCGCAGGGCCACGACCATCGCCCGCACCAGGAACGGCAACAAGGTCAGCTTGCCGCGAGTGGCGCCGTGTTTTTCGTTCAAGTGAACCCGTAGCTCTTCCAGGGCCGTGACGTCGATTTCCTCGACGTAGCTGAAATGGGCGGCGCGCTGGGTGGCTTCCTGCATGCGCTGGGCAATCTTGCGGCGCATGCCGATCACTGGGATCTGCTGCTCGTCGTGGCGTTCGGCATAGCCTGAACCGCCCTTGGCCGGGGTCGACGGACCTTGGGCCAGGTAAGCGTCCAGGTCTTCGTGCAGGACCCGGCCGGCGGGGCCGCTGCCCTGGACCAGGCGCAATTGAATGCCCAGGTCCAACGCGTGCTTACGCACGACCGGGGAGGCCAGGGGGCGTTCGTCGGGATCGCGGGCCACCGGCGCTTGAGGCGCTGGACGCGAGGTGGCGGCCGGTTTTTCCGCCACCGGTCGGGGCGCTGCCACGGGCTCAGGCTTCGGTGCCGGCGTCACCGCCGTCGCAACAGCCGCCGGCTGGGCCGACTCCTTGAGGTTGCCCGCGCCTTCCACTTCAATGCGGATCAGCTCGCTGCCCACCGCCATGACTTCACCGGGCTCGCCGCCCAGGGCGATGACGCGGCCGTGCACCGGCGATGGGATGTCCACCATGGCCTTGTCGGTCATGACATCGGCCAATACCTGGTCTTCAACCACCAGGTCGCCGACCTTGACGTGCCACACCGACAGTTCAACTTCAGCGATGCCTTCGCCAATGTCCGGCATCTTGATAACGTGCGTGCCCATTCAGACCTCCATGACCCGTTTCAACGCCGCGCCCACACGGGACGGCCCTGGGAAATACGCCCACTCCTGCGCGTGCGGGTAGGGGGTGTCCCAACCGGTGACGCGTTCGATGGGCGCTTCCAGGTGGTGGAAGCAATGCTCTTGCACCAGCGACACCAGCTCGGCGCCGAAACCGCAGGTGCGGGTGGCTTCGTGGACGATCACGCAGCGGCCGGTCTTTTTCACCGACTTGACGATGGTCTCCAGGTCCAGCGGCCACAGGCTGCGCAGGTCGATGACTTCGGCATCGACGCCGCTTTCCTCGGCGGCCACCTGGGACACGTAGACCGTGGTGCCGTAGGTGAGAACGGTCACGTCCTTGCCCGGACGGGTGATGGCGGCCACGTCCAGCGGTACGGTGTAGTAGCCGTCCGGGACCTGGGCCGAGGGGTGTTTCGACCACGGCGTTACCGGGCGGTCGTGGTGCCCGTCGAACGGGCCGTTATACAGGCGCTTGGGTTCGAGGAAGATCACCGGGTCATCGTTTTCGATGGAAGCGATCAGCAGGCCCTTGGCGTCGTAGGGGTTGGACGGCATCACGGTGCGCAGGCCACAGACCTGGGTGAACATCGCCTCGATGCTCTGGCTGTGGGTCTGGCCGCCATAAATGCCACCGCCGCAAGGCATGCGCAGGGTCATCGGCGCGGTGAACTCACCGGCCGAGCGATAACGCAGGCGCGCCGCTTCGGAAATGATCTGGTCCGAGGCCGGGTAGACGTAATCGGCGAACTGGATCTCAGCCACGGGCCGCAAGCCGTAGGCGCCCATGCCCACCGCCACGCCGACAATGCCGCTTTCGGAAATCGGCGCGTCGAACACTCGCGAGGTGCCGTACTTGTTCTGCAGGCCTTCGGTGCAGCGGAACACACCGCCGAAATAGCCCACGTCCTGGCCGAACACCACGACGTTGTCGTCGCGTTCGAGCATCACGTCCATGGCCGAGCGCAGGGCCTGGATCATGGTCATGGTGGTAGTGGTCATGGCGGTATCCAGCGCAATAGTGGTGTTGTGATCGTTCATGTCAGATCCCCAACTGCTGACGCTGGCGCTTCAAGTGCTCCGGCATCTCTTTGTAGACGTCTTCGAACATCGTCGCGGCGCTCGGCACCTGGCCACCGGCGAGGGTGCCGTACTGCTCGGCTTCTTTCTGGGCGGCGATGATCTCGGCTTCCAGTTCGGCGCTGACAGCAGCGTGTTCCTCTTCCGACCACTGGCCGATGCGGATCATGTGCTGCTTGAGGCGGGCGATCGGATCGCCCAGCGGGAAGTGGCTCCAGTCGTCGGCGGGGCGGTACTTGGACGGATCGTCGGAGGTGGAGTGCGGGCCGGCGCGGTAGGTGACCCATTCGATCAGGGCCGGGCCGAGGTTGCGGCGGGCGCGTTCGGCGGCCCAGCGCGAGGCGGCGTAGACCGCCATGAAATCGTTGCCATCGACCCGCAGCGAAGCGATGCCGCAGCCGACGCCGCGTCCGGCGAAGGTGGTGGCTTCACCACCGGCAATGGCCTGGAAGGTAGAGATTGCCCACTGGTTGTTGACCACGTTGAGGATCACCGGCGCGCGGTAGACGTGGGCAAAGGTGAGGGCGGTGTGGAAGTCCGATTCGGCGGTGGCGCCGTCGCCGATCCAGGCCGAGGCGATCTTGGTATCGCCCTTGATAGCCGAGGCCATGCCCCAGCCCACGCCCTGGATGAACTGGGTGGCCAGGTTGCCGGAAATGGTAAAGAAACCGGCGTCCTTGACCGAGTACATGATCGGCAATTGCCGGCCCTTGAGCGGATCGCGCTCGTTGGACAGCAGTTGGCAGATCAGGCCGACCAGCGGCACGTCGCGGGCCATCAGGATGCTTTGCTGGCGGTAGGTGGGAAAGCACATGTCGTCGATATTCAACGCCAAAGCCTGGGCGCTGCCGATGGCCTCTTCGCCGAGGCTCTGCATGTAGAACGACATTTTTTTCTGGCGCTGGGCGACCACCATGCGGTTGTCGTAGATCCGCGTCTTGAGCATGGCGCGCATGCCCTTGCGCAGGATCTCGACCGGGATGTCCGCGGCCCATTCGCCCAAGGCGTTGCCTTGGTCATCGAGCACGCGGATCAGGCTGCGGGCCAGGTCGGTGGTGTCGGACGGTTCGACGTCGACAGGCGGTTTGCGCACCGTACCGGCGTCGCTCAGGTGCAGATAGGAGAAGTCGGTCTTGCAGCCGGGACGGCCCGAGGGTTCGGGAACGTGCAGGCGTAGCGGTTCGTACGCTGGGTTCATGGCTTTCTACGCTCGATCTTGTGAATTTCTTGTAGTGGGCGCGCTAGCTGACAATTCCCCTGGGTAAGGGGAAATTGTCCTACAACAATCATAGGCTCGGCGAAGAAGAATATTTTTCTCTGTTGGCTTGCTGTTCAGATCATTTGCAGATAAAAAATCTGCACAACGATAAAAAACAGGATTATTTGTCTCATGCGCAAATTGGATCGCACCGACATCGGCATTCTCAACAGCCTTCAGGAAAACGCCCGCATCACCAACGCCGATCTGGCCCGCTCGGTGAACCTGTCGCCGACCCCGTGCTTCAACCGGGTGCGGGCCATGGAAGAGCTGGGGGTGATCCGCGAGCAGGTCACCCTGCTGGACGCCGACCTGCTGGGGCTGCACGTCAATGTGTTCATCCACGTCAGCCTGGAGAAGCAGGTGGAAGAGGCGCTGCAGCATTTCGAAGAGGCGATCTCCGACCGGCCGGAGGTGATGGAGTGCTACCTGATGGCAGGGGATCCGGACTATCTGATCCGCGTGTTGGTGCCGACCATCCAGTCGTTGGAGCGGTTCATGATGGACTTCCTGACCAAGGTCCCGGGGGTGGCGAACATCCGTTCGAGCTTTGCCCTCAAGCAGGTGCGTTACAAGACGGCGTTGCCGCTGCCGGCCAATGGGTTGACGCTGGGGAGCTGATCAAGCGCTAGCAACCACAATCCGTTGTGGGAGCGAGCCTGCTCGCGATATCGGTGGTTCAGCTTGCACTGATGTTGGATGTGTCGACGCTATCGCGAGCAGGCTCGCTCCCACAGGTTTTTCCTACAGGTTTCTTCAAAGCTGATTGACCGGAATCTTGAGGTAACTCACCCCATTGTCCTCAGCCGGCGGCAGGTTACCCGCCCGCACATTCACCTGGATCGCCGGCAATAGCAGCGTCGGCATGCCCAGCGTTCCGTCGCGCTGGGTACGCATGGCGACGAACGTGGCTGTGTCGATGCCGTCGTGGATGTGGATGTTGTGCTGGCGCTGTTCGCCCACGGTGCTCATGCACTGGGGCTCGCGATGATCCGGCGGATAGTCGTGGCAGACATAGAGCCGCACACCGGCGGGGAAGGCCAGCAGCTTGCGGATCGAAGCGTAGAGCTGGTGCGCATTGCCGCCGGGGAAGTCGCAGCGGGCGGTGCCGACATCGGGCATGAACAGCGTGTCACCCACCAGGATCACGTCGCCGTCGATCAGGTAGGCCATGTCCGCCGGGGTATGGCCGGGCACATGCAGCGCCGTGGCCTTGAGGTTGCCGATGGAAAAGGACTCGTCGGCGGCGAACAGGTGGTCGAACTGCGAGCCGTCCACGGCAAAGTGCGGTTCGAGGTTGAACAGGGCCTTGAAGACCCGCTGGACCTGGTCGATGGATTGGCCGATGGCGATCTTGCCGCCCAGCACCCGGCGCAGATAGGGCGCGGCTGACAGGTGATCGGCGTGGGCGTGGGTTTCCAGCAGCCACTGCACGGTCAATTGGTGTTCGGCGACGAACGCAATGATGCGATCAGCCTGTGTCGTCGCGCTGCGCCCCGAAGCCGGGTCGTAGTCGAGCACCGGGTCGACCACCGCGCATTGCCCGCCGTCGTGTTCATACACCACGTACGTATAGGTCTTGGAAGCGGGGTCGAGAAAGCCTTGGATCTGCGCGGGCATGGCAGCGAACCTGGTGAAGAAGAACCGGTTGCAACACGTAAGGTTTACAACATATGGTCCGCAGCTTAATGAGGGCCACGGCGTCCTGCAAATGCGATCGCACCTGCCAACAGGTGTGCGCGGCGTGAGAGAGACTTATGTTACTGGCAGGTTTTTTTGGCGTGGTCATGGGCCTGGTGTTGGGTCTGACGGGCGCCGGCGGCGGTATTCTTGCGGTTCCGGCGTTGGTGCTCGGGCTGGGCTTGACCATGACCCAGGCCGCGCCGGTGGCGTTGTTCGCCGTGGGCAGCGCGGCGGCGGTGGGCGCCATCGACGGCTTGCGCCATGGCCTGGTGCGCTATCGCGCGGCGTTGCTGATTGCGTTGCTGGGCGCGGTGTTTTCGCCGCTGGGTGTCTACTTCGCCCATCAGCTTTCGGAAAGAATTCTGATGATCCTGTTCAGCCTGTTGATGGTGCTGGTGGCGGTCCGCATGTTGCGCCGGGAAACCGCGCAACCGGGGCCAAGCGACCACGGTGCCGCCAGTTGGGGCCAGAAAAATTGCCTGCTCGACCGCCAGACCGGACGCCTGGCCTGGACCGCCCGCTGCAGCGCTACGTTGGCGGCACTCGGCGCAGTGACGGGCGTGGTGTCCGGTTTGCTAGGGGTGGGCGGCGGCTTCCTGATCGTGCCGGCGTTCAAGCAGCTGACCGACGTGCAGATGCGCGGGATCGTCGCCACGTCGCTGATGGTCATCAGCTTGATCTCGCTGATCGGCGTGGTAGGCGCGTTGCATGCAGGGGTCAGCATCGACCGGGTGGGCGGCGCGTTCATCCTGGCGAGCATTATCGGAATGCTGCTGGGACGGCGCTTGGCCGCCAGGGTCCCGGCCCGGGTGTTGCAGGTGGGGTTTGCCGGGGTGTGCCTGGTGGTGGCGGTGTACATGGTGGTGCGGGCGTAACGACCCGGGCTGTGGAACCCTGCTGTGGAACTCCATTGTGGGAGCAAGCTCCCTCGCCACGGGGATCAACGTGGTGTGCACTGCATCGAAAACCCCAACGCCACCGACTGGCCTTGCTCCAGTAAACGCAACCCAGGTCGCCCCGGCAGGTGGTGGGCATTGACCGGGTGGCTGACCGGTTCGATGCAGAAGAAGTCCAGGCCGACCGGGCAGTACAACAGGAAATAATCGCTGCCGCTGGCCCGGCATTCCAGCTCGTAACCCAGGTCCGGCTGCTGGATCAGGCAGTGCCCGTCCCAACCACCGAAGCCATTGTCGACCAAGGTATCCGGGAGCAATCGAGGCTGCTGGAAATCCCATTCCGCCGGCACGTCCGTGAGCGCCGTTGGCAGTTTGGCGCTGTCGCACAGCCACACTTCGCTGGCGCGGGTTTGCAGGCGCGTGCTGGCGGTGCGCGGAAAATAGGGGTGCAGGCCCAAGCCGTGCCACGCCGGCTGTTCGGCCAGGTGGGTGACGTGCAGGGCGATTTGCAACTGGCCGCCGCTCAGGCGAATCCGCAGGCTGGCGCAGTAGGCGAAGGGGTAGCGGCTGTCGAGTTGCAGTAAAGCTTCCTGAGCGCTGTGTTCGATCACCTGCCACGCTTGCTGCCAGGCGCTGCCATGGATCGGAAACGGATCGTTGGCGCTGTTGGCTTCCAGGGCCAGCCAGCCCGACGGGCCATCGAAACCGCCCTGGGCGATCCGGTTCGACCATGGAATCAACGGGAAACAACCGAGCTTGCCAGGCTGGCGGTTTTCCACGGCGTGGGGGGCGGACGGGCGTAGCAGCGGGGCGCCATTGCCGAGTAACGTCCAGTCAACGAGGCTGGCGCCCAGGTGCGGGGCCAGGGTGAGGCGGGTGAGTTCGTCTTCGAGGTGCAGGAGCGGTGGTGTCATGGTGGTCTTGTCTGTTTGGAAAAAGTCCGAGCGCGAATGCAATTGTGGCGAGGGGATTTATCCCCTCGCCACAATTGGATGTTGCCGTTTGCGGGTTACAACACCAGATGCGGCAACCACAGCGAAATCGCGGGGATATAGGTCACGGCCAGCAGCACCAGGAACAGCATGCCGTAGAACGGCAGCAGGGCCTTGACGGTACTTTCGATGCTGACCTTGCCAATGGCGGCGCCGACGAACAGTACTGCGCCCACCGGCGGTGTAATCAGGCCGATCCCCAGGTTCACCAGCATGATCATGCCAAACTGCACCGGGTCCACGCCAATGCCCATGATCACCGGCATCAGGATCGGCGTCAGGATCAGGATCAGCGGCGCCATGTCCATCACCGTGCCCAACAGCAGCAGCATCACGTTGATGCACATCAGGATCACGTAGCGGTTGTCCGACAGGGTCAGGAACATCGTGGTGATCTTCGCCGGAATCTGCATCAGCGTCATGATGTAGCCGAAGCTGGCGGCGAAGCCGATCAGGATCATCACGATGGAAATGGTGCGGACCGTACGGTGCATCAGCTTCGGCAGCTCGCTCCATTTGTAGTCGCGATAGATGCACATCGTCACGAAGAAGGCCCACACCACGGCGATGGCGGCCGATTCGGTGGCGGTAAAAATACCCGACAGGATACCGCCGAGGATGATGAACATCGTCATCATGCCCCACATGGCTTCCTTGCAGATTTTCAACGCCTGCTTGAGCGGAATGACTTCACCCTTGGGGTAGTTGCGCTTTTTCGCGAAGATCAGGCACAGCACCATCAGGCAGGCGTTCATCATGACGCCTGGCACGATGCCGGCCATGAACAGCGAACCGATCGATACGGTGCCGCCAGCCGCGAGGGAATACAGCACCGCGTTATGGCTGGGTGGAGTCAGCAGCGCTTGTACCGAGCCACTGACAGTGACAGCGGTGGCGAACTCCCGCGGGTATCCACGGCGTTCCATTTCCGGGATCAGTACCGAGCCGACCGAGGCGGTATCGGCGACCGAGGAACCCGAGATCGCGCCAAAGAAACTTGAAGCCATGAGGTTGACCAGCGACAGTCCACCGCGCACGAAACCCACCAGTACACTGGCGAAGGCGACGAGCCGGCGGGACATGCCACCTTCGGCCATGATTGCGCCCGCCAGCACGAAGAACGGGATGGCCAGCAACGAGAACTTATTCACCCCGCCCGCTACCTGGATCATCACCGCCTGGAACGGGATGTCGATCCACCACGCACCGATAAGGGCGGCAGCGCCCAAGGCATAGGCGACCGGCATGCCGATCAGGATCAGTACCACAAAACTGCCCAACAGAATCAGAGCGTCCATTAAACGGCACCTTCGCTTTCTTCAACCAAGTCGAACTGCACGACCCGACGCTGGCTCTGATCGCCTAAAAAGAGTTTTTCCAGGACAAAAATCAACGTCAGGAACCCACCAATCGGGATTGGCATATACGTGATGCCCACCCGCAAGGTCGGCAGGGCGCTCATGAACTGGTTCCAGGTCGACATGCACAGCTTGGCGCCCCAGATGGTCATGAAGATGCAGATCGCAGCCATCAGCAATTGCGCGACGACCGAGGCCGCGCTTTTCAGATGCGGCGGTAAACGGTTGGTCAGCATGTCCACGGCCATGTGGGAGCCGGAGCGATAGCTGGCGGCGGCCCCGATAAACGTGAACACGATCATGAGCAGAATCGCGGTGGGTTCCGGCCAGCTCGAACCAGTGCCCAGTATGTAGCGGGCGAATACACCCCAGGGGATCATCAGGGCCACCGCCAGGACGGAAAGGCCGGCGACCCAGATGCACGTCATGTAGATCCTATCGTTGATACGCAGCAGCAGATTCTTCATCGGGTTTCACCGTAAACCGGGCGCGCCTTGGGCATCAGGCGCGCCGGGCCTTGTCATGAGTACAGGTCGAGGGTGTTACTGGACGGCTTCGATTTTCTTGATCAGGTCGGCATACGGCGCGCCGTACTTGGCCCGCACGGGTGCGGTGGCGTCATAGAAGGGTTTTTTGTCGACGGTGATGAACTCGACGCCGGCGGCCTTGAGTTTTTCTTCACTGGCGGCGGACTTCTTGTCCCACAGTGCGCGTTCATCCAGCTGGGCGGCCTTGGCGGCTTTCTTCACCAGATCCTGTTGGGTCGGGGTGAGTTTTTCCCAGGTGATTTTCGACATCACGATCGGCTCGGGCAGGATCAGGTGACCGGTCAGGCTGTAGAACTTGGCGTTCTGGTAGTGGTTGTGCTCGAGCATGGTCGGCGGGTTGTTTTCCGCGCCGTCGATCACGCCGGTCTGCAGGGCGCTGAAGATCTCGCCGGTGTCCATGGCGATACCGTTGCCGCCCATGGCGTTGATGGTCTCGATGAACATCGGGTTGCCCTGCACGCGAATCTTCATGCCCTTGAGGTCTTCAAGCTTGCGCACCGGTTTCTTGGTGTAGAGGTTGCGCGTGCCGCCGTCCATCCAGGCCAGGGCCACCAGGCCGAATTCGGAGTTGGTGATCCGGTCGAGGATCTCGTCGCCGACAGGGCCGTCGATGACATTACGCATGTGCTGTGTGTCACGGAAGATGAACGGCATGTTGAACACGTTCACGTCCGGCACCACCGGGCCGACGATGCCGAGGCTGACGCGGGTCATCTGGATGGCACCGACCTGGGCCTGTTCGACGACTTCTTTTTCCGAACCCAGCACGCCGCCCGGGAAGTACTTGAAGGTCAGCTCGCCGTTGGTGTCCTTGGTCAGGGCCTTGCCCATGTTTTCCTCGGCGACCACGGTCGGGTAGCCCGCCGGGTGGATGTCGGCGAACTTGATTTCCAGGGCGTGCGCCGCTTGGGCCAGGAACGCCAGGGGAAGCGCTGCGATCAGAAGGGTACGTTTGAAGTTCATGGTCTATCTCCAGTCTTGTTGTTGTTATGTGCTCATCCGGTGAAGCGGCAATGCAGGTCAGTTTGCGGCGTGTTTGAGCCCTCCAAACGCGGGTTCAGCGAGGCCCTTGACCCCCGGGTTGAGGGCGAACACGCCCCCGGCCAGTGACTGAGGGTCGGTGTCGTCACCGGGGCGGATCGAGGTCACGAACAGGGTGTCCAGACGGCTGCCGCCAAAAGCGCACATCGTCGGTTTCTTCACCGGTACGGCCAACGAACGGTCCAGTCGGCCGTCCGGGGTGAAGCGATGGATCAGGCCGGCATCGTTGGCACAGATCCAGTAGCAACCCTCGGCGTCCACCGCCGCGCCGTCCGGGCGCCCGGCCAGCGGCAGCATGTCGACGAAGAGCCGCCGGTTGGAGGGCGTGCCGCTGTCGATGTCGTAATCGAAGGCCCAGACCTGCTGCACCAACGGGTGGGAATCAGAGAGGTACATCGTCCGCCCGTCCGGGCTGAAACCCAGGCCGTTGGGCACGATGAAACCGCTCAGTTGCGCCTCGACCGGGCTGCGTTGCCCGGCCTCATGGCGATACATCCGGCCCACATCGGCGTTGGCGCCCATGTTCAGCACCATGCTGCCGGCCCAGAAGCGTCCCTGGCGGTCGCAGCGACCATCGTTGAGGCGCATATCGGCGCGGCTGTGCTCGACGCTGGCGCACAGCTCGCTGTCCAGGCTGCCGTCATCATTGGGGTGCAGGCGGAAGAACCCGCTCTCCATGCCCGCCACCCAGCCACCGTCCTGGTGGCGGGCGATGCAGGCGAGCATCTCCGGTGCTTGCCAACCCATGAGCTGACCGGTCCCGGCGTTCCAGCACTGCAGGCCACCGCTTGGAATGTCTACCCAGTACAGGGCGTTTTCCTCAGGCACCCACACCGGGCTTTCTCCAACGGCGTTGCGTGCATCGACAATGAGTTCGGCTTGCATGGTGATTCCTTTGTGTTCGTATCCCATGGGTACAGGCGGATCAATCGTCGAACGGCCCGGCCGCGACGAAGGCGCCACCCTGGTAAACCATGGCCGGGTCATCGGGGGCCGGCATCGGCTGCGCTTCGACCTTGGCGCGGTAGATTTCCGAACTGTCCTTGGGCTGATAGCCCAGGTGCGTGGCGTGGCGGTTGTCCCACCACACGTCGCGGTTGGCGGACACGCCGTACACCACGGTGTGGCCGACGTTCGGGGCGTAGAGCGAGCACTCGATCAGGTGGGTCAGGTCGTCGAAGCTCAGCCAGGTGCTCATCATCCGGCGGTTCTGGGGTTCGCTGAACGACGAGCCGATGCGGATGCTCACGGTCTCGATGCCGTAGCGATCAAAGTAGAAACTCGCCACGTCTTCGCCGTAGGACTTGGACAGGCCGTAGTAGCCATCCGGACGACGAGGGGAGAGGGCGTCGAGGGCTTCGTCCTGCTTATAGAAACCGATGACATGGTTGGAGCTGGCGAAAATCACTCGCTTGACCCCGTGTTTGCGGGCCGCTTCATAAATGTGGAACACGCCGCTGATGTTGGCACCGAGGATTTCCTCAAACGGACGTTCAACCGAGACACCGCCGAAATGCAGAATGGCATCGACGCCTTCCACCAATTGATGCACGGCTTGCTTGTCGGACAGGTCGCACGGCACCACTTCTTCGCTTTCATCGATGGCCGGGGCCATGTTGGCAATGTCCGACAGGCGAATGTGGCGGGCGAAAGGTTTCAGGCGTTCGCGCAGGACCTTGCCGAGGCCACCGGCGGCACCGGTCAACAGCAGGCGATTGAGAGGATGGCGGATCTGTGTCGTAGTCATGAAATTACCTGAGCAAACAGTGAGAGGTGTCAGTTGTTATAGGTTCATAGGGCCTTTGTCGTGGCGACGCAGCTTGCTCCTCCACCGATCTTGTGCCCACCACCCATCCTGTGGGAGCGAGCTTGCTCGCGATAGCGCTCGGTCAGCCTGCAACCAGGGTGAATGTGCCGCCGTCATCGCGAGCAGGCTCGCTCCCACAGTGATGTTCATCAGCCTGGTCTGTGCATTCACCACCAACCCTTGTGGGAGCGAGCCTGCTCGCGATGACGACAGCCCAGTCGCCACCTGATCCAGCAGGCCCACCGCAGTCGCCTTACAACAAGCTGATCGGATAGCTGATGAAGACGCGGTTCTCATCGAATTCGTTGGTGCTGTAGTCCCGACGAATGGATGCGTTGCGCCATTTCACGTTGAGGCTTTTCAGCGCGCCGCTCTGCACGGTGTAGGCCAGTTCGGTTTCGCGGCCCCATTCCTTGCCGTCGTCGACGGTGGCGGTGTGCACGTTGTCGCCGCTGATGTAGCGGTTCATCAGGGTCAGGCCCGGCACGCCGACGGCGGCGAAGTTGAAGTCATGGCGCAACTGCCAGGATTTTTCCTTGGCGTTGTCGTAGCTGGAGTTGTAGCTGTCGTTCGCCAGGGTGCCGCCGCTGGTCCCGTTGACGCGCATCCAGGCATCGTCGCCGCCGACTTTCTGCAAACCGACGTAGAAGGTGTTGCCACCGTATTTGGCCGAGAGCATGGCGAACGCGGTTTTGTTATCGAGATCGCCGGCCAGGGCGCTGCCGTCTTCCTTGCCGATGAAGTAGCCGAGATTGGCGCCCAGGGTCCAGTCG
>NZ_JAGGOF010000117.1 GCF_018614775.1 Pseudomonas fluorescens | reverse complement strand
AGTTCAGGCTCGCTCCCACAGTTGGAATGCATTCCATTGTGGGAGCGAGCCTGCTCGCGATGGGGGCGACTCGGTTCAAGTTATCGGCGCTTGCTGCCTCCCAGTAACGACCCCATCAACCCGCGCACCAGCTGTCGGCCCAGTTGATTGGCCGCCTGGCGCATCACCGATTTGAGCGCCTGGCCGGCTGCCGTGCCGAGAAACTCCCCTGCCTTGTCGGCAAAGCTTGGCTCTTCGGCTGCCGGTTTGCCCGGTGCCACCTCCGTCTCCGGTTGCAAACCTTTGCGCCCCATCAGCACTTCATAGGCCGACTCGCGATCAATGGGCTTGTCGTAGCGCCCTTGCAGCGGCGAACGGGCGATCAATTCGGCGCGTTCGGCCTCGCTCAGTGGCCCGATACGCGACTGCGGTGGCGCCACCAGCACGCGCTGGACCATTTCCGGCGTGCCCTTTTCCTGCAAGGTGCCCACCAGGGCTTCACCAATGCCCAGTTCGGTCAGCACCGCCAACGCATCGAACTGTGGGTTGGGTCGGAAACCCTCCGCCACCGCCCGCAGGGATTTCTGTTCCTTCGCGGTGAACGCCCGCAAGCCATGCTGGATGCGCAAGCCCAACTGCGCGAGCACATCGTCCGGCAAGTCGCCCGGCGATTGGGTCACGAAATACACCCCGACCCCCTTGGAACGGATCAACCGCACCACTTGCTCCAACCGTTCCTGCAGGGCCTTGGGCGTGCCGGCAAACAACAGGTGTGCCTCATCGAAGAACAGCGCCAGCAACGGTTTATCCGCGTCACCGCGCTCGGGCAACTGCTCGAACAGTTCCGCCAACAGCCACAGCAGGAACGTCGCGTAGACCTTCGGCGCCTCATGGACCAGGCGGCTGGCGTCCAGCAGGTGGATGCGGCCACGGCCATCACTGGCCGGTTGCAGGATGTCTTCGAGCTGCAAGGCCGGTTCGCCGAACAACGCGTCCGCGCCCTGCTGCTCCAGGCTGGACAGGCGCCGTAGCAAGGCCTGGCTGGAGCCGGTGGTCATCAGGGCCACGTCGTCCCCCAGCAACTCGGGGTGATCCCGGAGGTGATTGAGCAACGCCTTCAGGTCCTTGAGATCGAGCAGCAACAGGCCTTCGCGGTCGGCGACCTTGAACGCGGCGTAGAGTGCCGATTGCTGGCTGTCGGTCAGCTCCAACAGGCTGCCGATCAGCAACGGGCCCATTTCACTCAACGTCGTGCGTAACGGATGACCGGATTGACCGTGGATGTCCCACAAGGTCACCGGATAAGCCTGGGCCGTGTGGCCGAGCCAGGGCATGCCGGCGATGCGCTCGGCGACCTTGCCCTGCGGGTTGCCGGCGGCACCGAGGCCGCACAGGTCACCCTTGATGTCTGCGGCGAACACCGCCACGCCGGCATCGCTGAACGCTTCGGCCAGGCGCTGCAGGGTGACGGTCTTGCCGGTCCCGGTGGCGCCCGCCACCAGTCCGTGGCGGTTTGCCAGGCGCATGGCCTGGGCGACGGGCTGACCGGCGAGGTCGGCCCCGATCACAAGTTCTAATGAATCCGGCATTTCGTCACCTGCGGTTAATCTAAGATTTCGCTTGGCCGATACATAAAGCGACAGACCTAACTGAAAACAAGGTCGGATAATTCCCCAAGGAGAGAAGGAAATATCAGCTTTTTTTCAATACGGCGCCATTTTGCGCGCTTATAAAAGCACGCGCATAACAATAAGACTTTAGCGGAACCCCGAGCCATGAATAAAAACCTGCGATTCAGCCACAAGATTCTGCTGGCGGCTGCCCTTGTTGTGATTGCTGCCTTCGCATCCTTCACGCTGTACAACGATTACCTGCAACGCAACGCCATCCGCGACGACCTCGACAACTACCTGCACGAGATGGGCGATGTCACCGCAAGCAATATCCAGACGTGGCTCACCGGGCGCATTCTGCTTATCGAGAACCTGGCCCAGAACATCGCCGTCACACCGGACCCGGCCAGCGTCACCCGCCTGCTGGAGCAGAAAGCCCTGACCTCCACATTCATGGCTTCCTACCTGGGGGATGCCAAAGGCAGCTTCATCATCCGGCCCGACGCAAAAATGCCCGACGGCTTCGATCCGCGAGTGCGCCCCTGGTACACAGGCGCGCAGAACAGCAGCACTTCAACCCTGACCGAACCTTACATCGACGCCGCCACTGGCGCGCTGATCATTTCCATCGCCAGCGCTTCGAAAAACGCCACGCAAAGCGTCGGCGTGGTGGGCGGCGACCTGAGCCTGCAAGCTGTCGTGGATAACCTCAAGACCCTCGACTTCGACGGCATGGGCTATGCCTACCTGGTCAGCGCCGACGGCAAGATCCTGGTACACCCGGACAAAGCCCTGGTCATGAAGAACCTGGCCGAGGCCTATCCGAAAAACACCCCGAAAATCAGTGACCAGATCACTGAAGTCGAAGTGGACGGCCATACGCGCATCGTCACCTTCACCCGCATCAAAGGCCTGCCCTCGGTAAATTGGTACATCGGTCTGTCGGTGGACAAGGACAAAGCCTACGCAATGCTCAGCGATTTCCGGACCTCGGCGGTCGTGGCGACCATTGTTGCGGTGGTTATCATCATCGCCCTGCTGAGCATGCTGATCCGCCTGCTGATCCAGCCGTTGCATGTCATGACCCGGGCCATGGAAGACATTGCCGACGGTGAAGGCGACCTGACCAAGCGCCTGACGATCCAGAACCAGGACGAATTCGGCATCCTGGGCACCGCGTTCAACCGTTTCGTCGAGCGGATCCATGGCTCGATCCGCGAAGTTTCCTCGGCCACCGAGCATGTCAACGAAGTTGCCCTGCGGGTGGTGAGTGCGTCGAACTCGTCGATGGTCAATTCCGACGAGCAATCGAGCCGCACCAACAGCGTTGCCGCGGCCATCAACCAGTTGGGCGCCGCGGCCCAGGAGATCGCCCGCAACGCCGCCCAGGCTTCCCATCAGGCCAGCGACGCCCGCGGCCTGGCCGAAGATGGCCAGCAGGTGGTCAACCGCAGCATCGCCGCGATGAACCGCTTGTCCGACCTGCTGAGCACTTCAAGCAGCAACGTTGAAACGCTGAACAGCAAAACGGTGAATATCGGCCAGATCCTCGAGGTGATTACCAGCATCTCCCAGCAAACCAACCTGCTGGCCCTCAACGCCGCGATCGAGGCGGCCCGGGCCGGTGAGGCCGGGCGCGGGTTCGCCGTGGTGGCCGATGAAGTGCGCAACCTGGCCCACCGCACCCAGGAGTCGGCGCAACAAGTGCAAACCATGATCGAGGAACTGCAGGTCGGTGCCCGGGATTCGGTCACCACCATGAACGACAGCCAGCGCCACAGCCAGGAAAGCGTGGAAATCGCCAACCTCGCCGGCGAACGCTTGAACAGCGTGACCCAGCGCATCGGTGAAATCGACGGCATGAACCAGTCGGTGGCCACCGCCACGGAAGAACAGACCGCCGTGGTGGAATCGATCAACGTCGACATCACCGAGATCAACACCCTGAACCAGGAAGGCGTGGAAAACCTGCAATCGACCTTGCGTGCCTGTGCCGACCTGGAGCGGCAGGCGGCGCGGCTCAAACAGCTGGTGGGCAGTTTCCGGATCTAGTAGCGCCTGGGCTGGCCCCATCGCGAGCAGGCTCGCTCCCACAGTAGACCGCATTCCGTCCTCTGTGGGAGCGAGCCTGCTCGCGATGGGGACCTGTCAAACACAGCAAAACCCAACTGACACCCGCCCCAACCGCAACCCAACCGAACATCCCTTCCTCATAAAGGTCAACAAAAGGAGAACACAGACCGGAGGGATATTCATCGTGCATATAGCGGACATCACCATGTTCTACGCCCCTGCCAGCGGAGGCGTGCGCACTTACCTGGATGCCAAGCACCGGCGCCTGGGCGATCGGCCCGGTATTCGCCACAGTTTGTTGATTCCCGGCGCGCATTTGAGCGAGCACGATGGGGTCTACAAGGTGCCCGCTCCAGCCCTGCCGTTCGGCAAGGGCTATCGCTTTCCGCTGCGTTTGGCGCCCTGGCGCAATGTCCTGCATGATCTGCAACCGGACCTGATTGAAGTCGGTGATCCCTACCTCACCGCCTGGGCCGCCCTGGATGCCCGGCGACAACTCGACGTGCCCGTCATCGGCTTCTATCACTCCGACCTGCCACTTTTGGTGAGCAACCGCATGGGCAACTGGTTTACCCCCAACATCGAGGCCTATGTCAGCAAGTTGTACGGCAACTTCGATCGGGTCCTGGCGCCCAGCCAGGTCATGGCCGACAAACTGACCGGGCTGGGGGTCAGCAACGTCTACGTGCAACCGCTGGGCGTGGACCTGCAAACCTTCAACCCCGCTGCTCGCGACCCGGAGTTGCGCGCCGAACTGGGAATTGCCGAAGACACGCGACTGCTGATTTTCGCCGGACGCGGTTCCAAGGAAAAGAACCTGCCGGTGCTGCTCAAGTGCATGAAACGCCTGGGCGAGCGCTACCATCTGCTGCTGGTGGGTTCATCGATGCCGGCGGCGGTGCCGGACAACGTCACGGTGGTGGATGAATTCTGCCCGGCGCCGCAAGTCGCCCGGCTCATGGCCAGCGCCGATGCGCTGCTCCATGCCGGGGACCAGGAAACCTTCGGCCTGGTGATCCTCGAAGCGATGGCCAGCGGCATTCCCGTGGTGGCGGTGGCCGCCGGAGCCTTCACCGAAATCGTCCATGAGGATTGCGGCTTGTTGTGTACGCCCAATAACCCACAGGCCATGGCCAACGCCGTGCGGCAGCTGTTTTCCGAGGGCTGCCAGCGCCGTGGTGCACTGGCGCGTCGGCATGTAGAGCGGCATTACGCCTGGGATTCGGTGGTCCACAGCTTGCTGGGGCACTACTACGCCGTGCTTGGCGCACAGATGCCGTTGCTGGCCAATGGTTGAAGCGAGGGCCGTGCCGATGAATCACCCGCCCAGCGTGTTACTGGTGCTGCACGACGTGGCACCGCAGACCTGGCCCGACTACCAGCCCTTCGTTGAAGCCGTCGACGCCCTCGGGAACGTGCCGATGACCTGGCTGGTGGTGCCCGACTTCCACCACCGCAATGCCCTGCAGGACCATCCCGATTTTCGGCGCTTGCTCGACCGGCGGGTCGAGCGTGGCGACGAACTGGTGTTGCATGGTTATTACCATTGCGACGACGGCCACGCGGCGCGCCACCCCAAGGATTGGTTCATGCGCCGGATCTACACCCACGAAGGCGAGTTCTACAGCCTGTCCGAAGCGCACGCCCTGACCCGCCTGCGCGCCGGCATCGAAACCTTCGAGCGTTACCAGTGGCCGCTGCAAGGCTTCGTCGCCCCGGCCTGGCTGATGAGCGAAGGCACGCGCCAGGCCTTGCGCCAGTTGCCACTGAGCTACACCAGCGATACCCAGCACCTTTATCGCCTCCCGGATTTCACCCCCATTGACGCCCCGGGGCTGGTCTGGAGCGCCCGCAGCGCCTGGCGGCGTGGCATGTCGAAAGTCCTCAGCGACCGCCGGGAACAGCGCTGGCGCCAAGCGCCGGTGATTCGCCTGGGCCTGCACCCGGTGGACATGCGCCACCGGTTTTCCCGGGACTATTGGCTGCGAACCCTAGAACGCCTGCTCAATGACGGGCGCGTGCCGATGACCAAGGTCGATTGGCTGGCGACCCAGGGCCTGCGGGTCAGCAGCGCGGCATGAAGCGGCTGATCTGGTTAGCGACTGCGCTGCTCATGGCGTTGCTGATTCCATTGTGGGTGGGCGGCTCGGACATGTGGGCGCGGGTGCAGCGCTTTCCGTCGTCATTGCTACTGACAATGCTCGGCATGATTGTGCTGTGCTGGGTCTTGAACTCGGTGCGCCTGCGCTTGCTGCTGGGTCAGCACCGTGGGCGCCTCGGCGGACTGAAAAGCCTGGGCGTGGTGATGTCCACCGAGTTCGCCATGTGCGCGACACCCGGCGGCAGCGGCGGACCGCTGACGCTGATGGCCCTGCTGGCGCGCCATGGCGTGCGCCCGGCCCACAGCAGCGCAGTGTTTGCCATGGACCAATTGAGCGACCTGCTGTTCTTTCTCTGCGCCTTGGTGGGCATTCTGTTCTACGCGCTGTTCCAGAACCTCAGCCAGCGCATGGAGTGGATGCTGGCCCTGAGTGCGATCTCCATGCTTGGCGGGCTGTTGGGCTGCGTACTGGTGGCGCGCTACCACCGAAAGCTGATTCTGCTGGGCGCGCGTCTGCTACGGCATTTGCGGGTGAAGACCAGCACCCGTCGCCGCTGGGGGCGCAAGATCCTGCACTTTCTGGCGGCGTTCACCGACACCTTGAAATTGCCACGACAGACGTTATTCCAGGTGTTCGGCCTGACCTGCCTGCACTGGGCGCTGCGCTACAGCGTGTTGTACCTGGCGTTGCAAGGGTTGGGCGCAGACTTGCAGTGGGCCTGGAGTTTCCTGATCCAGATGCTGTCCTTGAGCGCAGGGCAATTCAGCCTGTTGCCGGGCGGTGCCGGAGCGGCAGAGTTGACCTCGGCGGCGTTGCTGGCGCCCATGGTGGGCAAATCCACGGCGGCGGCGGCGATTCTGATCTGGCGGGCGGTGACGTATTACTTCTACCTGGTGGCCGGTGGGCCGGTGTTCTTCCTGATGGTCGGACGGCCGTTGCTCAAGAAGCTGATCAGCCTTCGCCAGGCGTGACCGCGTCCTCCAGCGGATTGGGGATGTCTTCGGGGTGGGTCTGTTTCCACAGTTCGGCGGCGTCGGGAAACTCCGTGCCGTCTTCCGGGCCCAGTGCTTCGGGATCGTAGCGGCTCAGGCAACCCTCACCCAGGATGGCCGGTGCCTTGGAGGTGGCTTTGTCCAGTGGATCGGTCATGGCGTGCCGCCTGAGAAAAGCGCCTTGCTGGTCCGTAATGCCAGCAAAATCTGTGGGAGCAAAGCTTGCTCGCGATAGCGGCGGACCAGCCAACACCTTCGTCGACAGACTTGCCCAATCGCGAGCAAACCTTGCTCCCACAGGTTTGGGGTTACCCGCAGGTAACTTGCCTTGAATCAGAACACCACGGTCTTGTTGCCACGCACCAGCACCCGGTCTTCCAGGTGATAACGCAGGCCCCGCGCCAATACCATCTTCTCCACGTCACGGCCGAAACGCACCATGTCTTCGATGCTGTCGCTGTGGCTGACGCGCACCACGTCCTGCTCGATGATCGGGCCGGCGTCCAGCTCTTCGGTGACGTAGTGGCAGGTGGCGCCGATCAGCTTCACGCCGCGCATCGAGGCCTGGTGGTACGGCTTGGCACCGACGAACGACGGCAGGAAGCTGTGGTGGATGTTGATGACCTTATGGGCGTACTCGCTGCACAGCGCCGGTGGCAGGATCTGCATGTAGCGGGCCAGCACCACCACCTCGGCATCGTGCTGCTTGACCAGGCGCGAGACCTCGGCGAACGCCGGCTCTTTGTCTTGCGGGTTGACCGGTACGTGGTAGTACGGGATGCCGTGCCATTCGACCATGCTGCGCAAGTCGTCGTGGTTGGAAATCACGCAGGCGATATCGCAATCGAGCTCATCGCTGTGCCAGCGGTGCAACAAGTCCGCCAGGCAGTGAGACTCGCGACTGGCCATCAGCACCACGCGTTTTTTCTGCGCGGTGTCGGTGATGCGCCAGTCCATCGAGAATTCTTCGGCAATCGGCGCGAAGGCCTCGCGAAACGCTTCGATGCCAAAGGGCAGCGAGTCGGCACGAATCTCGTGACGCATGAAAAACCAGCCGCTCTGGTTGTCCGAGTGATGGCTTGCTTCGGTGATCCAGCCGTTATGGGACGCCAGAAAGTTACTGACCTTAGCAACGATACCGACGCGGTCCGGGCAAGCAATCACCAGCCGAAAAGTGCGCATTAGGGGAACTCCAGAACTTCGCAAAGGCGGCTATTCTAGCCATTGCGCAGCAAAACTGCAGTATCGATTACGCGCGCGTGTTCCACGCCACCTCCGGGACCGGGCCCGGGCGTGGCCTGCGCACACAGCGCTATAAATGTGAACCGATGTGAAGTCATGGCGACAGTATTTAACTGCAATAGCGTTTTTGTGGCGCAGCACTAATTAATTAAATAAAACACCGGTTTAATGTTTACTTGATGAAACTGTCTGATTACTATTGCCGCACTGTGTCCTTGTCACCCGCGTCCTACATAAGGTAGTCCACATGTCCCTGATCAATGAATACCGCGCCACTGAAGAAGCCATCAAAGAACTGCAAGCTCGCCTGAAAAACCTGTCCCAAGACGACAAACTGCAAACCGAGCTGGAATTCGAAGGCAAACTGCGCACGCTGATGGGCGAATACTCCAAGTCCCTGCGCGACATCACTGCCCTGCTGGATCCGGAAGCCAAGTCGAGCAAGGCCCCACGTGGCGGCGCGGTAAAAACTACCGGCACCAAACGCGCTCGCAAAGTTAAGCAATACAAAAACCCGCACAACGGCGAAGTCATCGAAACCAAAGGTGGCAACCACAAGACGCTGAAAGAGTGGAAAGCCAAGTGGGGCGGCGACGTGGTTGAAGGCTGGGCAACCCTGCTGGGTTAAGCCTCATCGGTTCGCGCCGTTCTTTGCGAACAAAAAAACGCCAGCATTGCTGGCGTTTTTTTATGCCTGTCGTTTCTTATTTCATGGGCCGGCGAGGCTTAAACGTTTACGCAATTGCTGGCTGTACTCCTGCCATTGCCTGAGTACTTCTTGCTGCAATGGGGTCGACAAGGCCAGCCACTCGGCCATTGCCGCATCGAAACTTTCCAGGGTATTAGGCGCACCGCATTCCGAGGCTGACAGGCGTTGTTGGCAAAAAAGTCTCCAGCGTTGCTGCTCTTCAGGGTTCAATGTGTCCGGAAAGTTGCGGGCGCGATAACGGAACAATAGTTCCGGCAAACGCTCATCGTCGAAAGGCCAGCGCTCTTGCGCCAATTGCATCGGGTCCGCCAGACGGACTTGTTCACACAAGCGTCGGTCGCGATCACCGATGAAGCCTGCGTATAACTGTTGCTCGGGATCGTCGGCGGCGGTGAAATCCTCGCGACCGTAAATAGCCTGAAGTTTGTCCTGCCAAACCTGCTGTGCATCAGTGAGTCGCAACACCCGCTGCTGGTAGCCCGCCATATCCAGTTGCAGCCGCTGCTGGTCCTCGGCCCGCAACACCGACAGCGGCGCGATCACTGGGCATTTGTTGATGTGGATGAGCTTGAGGGGCACCGGCAACTCACCTTCGAGCAATTCTTCTCGGCGGGTGTACAGGCGTTGACGCAGCGCTTCGGCATCATGGTCCAGCAAGCCCTGGGGGTCCAGGTGCAGGTCGCAGACAATCAACGCGTTGCGGTTTTTCGGGTGCCAGGCCAGCGGCAGAACCACACCGATGTAGTTTCGCGCGGCCGAAAACCGACCGGAAATATGCACCATCGGCTGCAACAGGCGAATCTGGTCCATCACTTTCTGTTTGCTGCGCAGTTGGAACAGCCAGTCGTAGAGCCGCGGCTGTTTCTGCCGGATCAGTCGAGCCAGGGCGATGGTTGCGCGCACGTCCGATAGCGCGTCGTGGGCCTGGCCATGGTCGATGCCATTGGCGGCGGTCAGGCGCTCGAGCTTGAGGGTGACGCGGCCGTCCTCCTGCGGCCAGACAATGCCGTCGGGGCGCAGCGCGTAGGCGGCGCGTACCAGATCGATCAGGTCCCAGCGGCTGTTACCGCCCTGCCATTCGCGGGCGTACGGGTCGAAAAAATTCCGGTAAAGGCTGTAGCGGGTCATCTCGTCGTCGAAGCGCAGGGTGTTGTAACCGGCGCCACAGGTACCCGGCGCGGCCAGTTGTTCATGGACGCGGGTCATGAAATCGGCTTCGCTCAGGCCTTTTTCGGCCAGGCACGCCGGGGTAATCCCGGTGATCGCACAGGCAGCCGGATGAGGCAGGATGTCATCGCTGGGCTGACAATACAGGTTGACTGGGGCGTCGATTTCATTGAGCTCGAAATCGGTACGGATCCCCGCCACCTGCAAGGGCCGGTCACAGCGCGGGTTGATGCCGGTGGTTTCGTAGTCGTACCAGAAGATGGAAGTCACGGGCTGTTCCTGAACTGAAGACTGGCGAAGTCTAGGCGTTTGGCCCCACCGGCGGCCAGCACTGCGCCCACTTTGGCAATACCTTGTGGGAATGAACACCACTGCCTTCGCCCCTGTGGGAGCGAGCCTGCTCGCGAATGGCGGCCTGACCGAGTACATATCCGTTCCTGCGGTAACGGCTGCTTAGGGTTCCGCCCCGACGGCGGCTCACTTTTGAACAGCGCAAAAGTAAGCAAAACGCTTTTGCCGGTATGACTCACCCACATG
>NZ_JAGGOF010000116.1 GCF_018614775.1 Pseudomonas fluorescens | reverse complement strand
GTGACGCTCCGCGTGGGAATGCCTCAACGGACGCTCCGCGTTCGGCTTTGGGACGCGGAGCGTCCCGGGCTGCATTCCCACGCGGAGCGTGGGAACGATCCCAGGTAGAAGGGTTGTAATCCTCCTCTAGGGCAACAACCGCTCAAACGCCTCCAGCGCCAATGGCCGGCTATGCAGGTAGCCCACGGGCCATGGCGACGATAGCGCGGATGATTTGTGGATCGTTCCCACGCTCTGCGTGGGAATGCCTCAACGGACGCTCCGCGTTCGGCTCTGGGACGCGGAGCATCCCGGGCTGCATTCCCACGCGGAGCGTGGGAACGATCCCAGGTAGGAGGGTTGTAATCCTCCTCTAGGGCAACAACCGCTCAAACGCCTCCAGCGGCAATGGCCGGCTATGCAGGTAGCCCTGATACAAATGGCATTCAAGCCCCTGCAGGAATTGCAGTTGTTCCAGGGTCTCTACGCCTTCGGCAATCATTTCCAGGTTCAGGCTACGGGCCATGGCGACGATAGCGCGGATGATTTCGGCGTCGTTGGGGTCGCTGGTGGCGTCGCGCACGAATGACTGGTCGATTTTCAGCGTGTCCACCGGCAGTCGCTTGAGGTAGGTCAGCGACGAGTAGCCGGTGCCGAAGTCGTCCATGGCGAAGCTCACCCCCAGCTTTTTCAGGCGGCGCATCTTGCCGATGGTGTCGTCCAGGTTCTGGATCACAATGCCTTCGGTGATCTCCAGTTTCAGCATGGAGCAGGGCAGGCCATGGGCGGCGAGGCTGGTTTCGATGCGCTCGACAAAGTCGCTCTGGCGGAACTGCCGGGGGCTGATGTTCACGCACAGGCTGAACTGCCGCGGATCGACCTTGCCCCTGGCGATCAGTTGCTTGAACCCGTCACAGGCTTCATCGAGGATCCAGTTCCCGACTTCCAGGATCAGGCCACTGTCCTCCAACACCTTGATGAACTCGTTGGGTGACTGGGCGCCCAATTCCGGGTGATGCCAGCGAACCAGGGCTTCGGCGCCGACGATGCGGTTGTCGCGCGCATCGACCTGAGGCTGGAAGTGCACGCTGAATTCACCACGGGCCAAGGCCTGGCGCAGGTCGGTTTCCATCCGCAACCGTTCGCTCGCGGCTTTTTGCATGGTGGCGTGGAACATCTGCGAGGTGTTGCGTCCCGAATCCTTGGCACGGTACAGCGCGATGTCGGCGCGCTTGAGCAGGTCGGCAGGGGTGGAGCCGTGGTCGGGAATCAGCGCCATGCCGATACTTGGCGTGACTTGCAGTCGTTGGCCGTCGAGGAACATCGGCTCGGAAAGCAGTTCGCGCAAGGTATCGGCGAGTTTTTGCACTTGCTCGCTGACGACCGCGCGACTGCCTTCCAGGCCGCTGAGCAACACGACGAATTCGTCGCCGCCCAGCCGCGCCACGGTGTCTTCCATACGCACGCTGGCCTCCAGGCGCGCGGTGATGATCTTCAGCACGGTGTCGCCCACCGGATGGCCAAGGGAATCGTTGATGTGCTTGAAATGGTCCAGGTCGAGAAACAGCAGGGCGCCGCGCAGGCTATGGCGCTTGAGCAACGCGATCTGCTGGCTCAACCGGTCCATCAGCAAGGCCCGGTTGGGCAGGTTGGTCAGCGGGTCGTGATAGGCCAGGTGACGAATCTGGGCTTCGGCGTTGCGCAACAGGCTCACGTCCCGGGCGGTCAGCAGCAGGCAGGCTGTCTCGTTGAGTGTAATGGGCTCGACGGAGACCTCCATCGTGAGGATTTCCCCACGTTTGTTGCGCCCGAGCATCTCCTGATGAAGTACGCGGCCCTTGAGCTGCAGCTCGGCCAGCAGCGTTGTGCGTTGCTTTTCTTCGGCCCAGATGCCGACTTCGTAAACTGTACGGCCAATCACTTCGTCGGCGCGATAGCCAGTCAGGCGACAGAAGCCGTCGTTGATCTCAAGGTAGCGGCCGCTTTCGCGCTCGGTGATGGTGATGGCGTCGGGGCTGGAGTGGAACGCCTTGGCGAATTTCTCTTCGCTGGCCTTGAGGGCCGCTTCGGAACGTTGCTGATGGGTGATGTCCCGCAGGGTGGTGACAATGCACGGCTGGTTGCCGACGTTGATCTGCCGGCTGGAGATCACGCAGGTCAGCGGTTGGCCGTTTTTGTGATGGACGACGATGGCGACGTTGCTCAGGGACTGTTCGCGGATCACCCGTTCGATCCGTTGCAGGCTGCTGCCGGAGGCATCCCAGAGGCCAATTTCGTCGGCGCTCAGGCCAATCACGTCCTTGGCGCTCCAGCCGAAGGTCTGGCTGAAACTGGAGTTGATTTCGAGGAACCGGCCGCTGTCCTGATGCGTGACGCAAATCGGGTCGGGGCTGACCTGGAACAACGTCGCGAATTTTTCTTCCGAGGCCGCGAGGCTCTGTTCGCGTTCGACCTGGTCGGTGATGTCCAGCAGGGTACCGGCCATGCGCAAGGGGCTGCCGTCGTCGTTGCGGTAGAGGCGGGCGCGGCTTTCCAGGTAGCGGGACGTGCCATCGGGCAGTTGCACACGGTAGGTCAGCTGATAGTTACCCGCCGGGCCTTCGCGCAAGCTGCGGTAGGCGTTGCGCATGTTGTTGCGCTCTTCATTGGGCACCCCGTCGAAAAACGCATCGAACGACTCATGAAACGGCTTGGGCTCCAGGCCATGCAACTGCGCGGCCCGGGCGGAGCCATAGAGCATGCCGCTGGGAATGTGCCAGTCCCAGGTACCCAGCTGTGCCGAGTCGAGCGCCAGGTCCAGACGTTCCTGGCTGTCCTTGAGCGCCAACTCGGCGAGTTTGCGGTCGGTCGTGTCGAGAAACGTGCTCAGCAGGTACGGCTGGCCCTCCAGCTCGACTCTCTGGGCACTGAGAAGGCCGTTGTGGATCTGACCATCACTGGCCTGCAATTCCACTTCCATGCTCGCCAGTTCGCCTTTGGCGTTGATGGCTTCCACCAGTTTTGCCCGTTGTCCGGGGTCGACCCACAAGCCCAGTTCCAGCGTCGTGCGGCCGATGATGTCGTGCAGCGGCCAGCCGAACAGGCTCTCGAAATACTGGTTGGCTTCAATGATCAGCCCGTCTTCCTGGCGTGTCACCAACACCATGTTCGGACTCAGGTGAAACAGGGTAGCGAAACGCTTCTCCGAACTGCGCAAGGCCTGTTCGCGTTCGCGCTGGTGGGTGATCTCGCGGATCACCCCGATCATGCGCGGGCGACCGTGTTTGTCGGGCTGCACGCTGCCGTTGATCTCCAGCCAGTGGAGGCTGCCGTCAGGCCAGACGATGCGGTGGTGCATGGCCTGTTCCAGTGGCGCGCCGGCCACTGCGGCATGAAAGGCGCGGACGGCCCTGGCGCGGTCTTCAGGCAGTAGCAGATCCAGGTAGTCCACGTCCGCCGGCATGGGCTGGCGCGGATCGAAGCCGAACAGTGCCTGGGTGCCCCTGGACCAGCTGATCTGGCCGGTATCGATGTCCCACGACCAGGCCCCCAGCCGCGCGCCGTTCAGTGCGGCGAGCAACTGTGGCGCGCTGTCCCAGCTTTGTTCGGCCCGTTTCGGGTCGAGCGCCTGGATGCGCGGCAGGGGCGGGAACGGGTCAGCAGATTTGGGCATTATCTAGCAGGCCTTGGGCAGGTTTGGCATTTAGCGCAGGCGTTGCAGCGTTACAGGAATAGCACAACTTATGCCGTTGTCCCTGGCAGATCGATTTGTGCGTCCAGTAGGGCCATGAAGGCTCGTGCAGCATTCGACAGCGTCCGTTCGGTGTGCACGATATAGCCTAGCTGGCGACTGAGCTGAATGCCCGGCAAAGGTATGCGCGACACCTGTTCGTCGAGCATTGTGCGCGGCAGAACGCTCCAGGCCAGGCCGATGGAGACCATCATCTTTATGGTTTCCAGATAATTCGTGCTCATGGCGATGTTGGGCATCAAGCCCTGAGCCTGGAACAACCGTTGCACGATGTGATGGGTGAACGTGTTGCCGCCGGGGAACACGGCCGGGTGCAAGGCAATGTCGGCGAGACTGACCGCGCCGTTCTCCAGCAGGGCATGTTCCGGCGCCACCACGAAATCCAGCGGGTCGTCCCACACCGGTGTAGCACGTACCAGCGTGTGTGGCTCGGGCGCGAGGGTGATGACCGCCAGTTCTGCCCGGCCATGGAGGATTTCTTCGTAGGCCACTTCCGAATCCAGGAACTGAATATCCAGCGCCACTTGTGGGTAACGTCGGGTGAACGCCCTCAGGAGCGGCGGCAGGCGATGCAGCCCAATGTGATGGCTGGTGGCGAGCGTCAGCCGGCCGGTCACTTCGCCGCTCAGGTTGGTCAGGGCGCGACGGGTGTCGTCCAGCACATTGAGGATCTGATAGGCCCGTGGCAGCAGCGCGCGCCCGGCCTCGGTCAGGCCGACTTCACGACCAAGGCGGTCGAACAGGCGCACCTTGAGCTGCTGTTCGAGGCCGGCGATGCGCTTGCTGATGGCCGGCTGGGTCAGGTGCAGGCGTTCCCCGGCGCCGGAGAAACTGCCCGTCTCGGCGATGGCTATGAAGGCGTTAAGGTTGGCGAGGTCCATGGTGGTTTCGGTTGAATTCCAATTGGTTATGCAAAGTATGAAAAATATGAATTTGAGTTATTTAATGTAACCCCATAGGATCAGCCTCACAAGCCAAGGGGTTATAGATCCGCTCAAGACCCAGGGCATAGAAACAAGCTGATGAGGAACCGTCTGATGGCCGGCAAAACGCTCTACGACAAGCTCTGGGATTCGCATTTGGTCAAGCAGCGCGACGATGGCTCGGCGCTGATCTACATCGATCGTCACATCATCCACGAAGTGACGTCGCCGCAAGCCTTCGAAGGCCTGCGCCTGGCCGGGCGCAAGCCTTGGCGCATCGATGCCAATATCGCAACCCCGGACCACAACGTACCGACCACCCCGGAGCGCAAGGGCGGTATCGCCGCCATTGCCGACGAGGTCTCGCGCTTGCAGGTCCAGACCCTCGACGATAACTGTGACGAATACGGCATCGTCGAATTCAAAATGAATGACGTGCGCCAGGGTATCGTCCACGTCATCGGCCCGGAGCAGGGCGCGACCTTGCCCGGCATGACCGTGGTCTGCGGCGATTCGCACACCTCGACCCATGGTGCTTTCGGCGCCCTGGCCCATGGCATCGGCACTTCCGAGGTCGAGCATGTGCTCGCCACCCAGTGCCTGGTCGCCAAGAAAATGAAGAACATGCTGGTGCGCGTCGAAGGCCAGTTGCCGTTCGGCGTGACCGCCAAGGACATCGTCCTGGCCGTGATCGGCAAGATCGGCACCGCCGGCGGTAACGGCCATGCCATCGAGTTCGCCGGCAGCGCGATTCGCGACTTGTCCGTCGAAGGCCGCATGACCATCTGCAACATGTCCATCGAAGCCGGTGCCCGTGTCGGCCTGGTCGCTGCCGACGAAAAAACCGTGGAATACGTCAAGGGTCGTCCGTTCGCCCCGAAAGGCGCCGAATGGGACATGGCGGTCGAGGCCTGGAAAGACCTGGTGTCCGACGCCGACGCCGTGTTCGACACGGTGATCGAGCTCGACGCGACCCAGATCAAGCCACAAGTCAGCTGGGGCACGTCGCCCGAGATGGTCCTGGCGGTGGACCAGAATGTCCCGGATCCGGCCAAGGAAATGGACCTGGTCAAGCGCGACTCCATTGTTCGCGCCTTGAAATACATGGGTTTGAGCGCCAACCAGGCGATCACCGACATTCAGCTCGACCGCGTGTTCATCGGCTCCTGCACCAACTCGCGGATCGAAGACCTGCGCGCCGCGGCGGTGATTGCCAAGGGCCGCAAGGTCGCCTCGACCATCAAGCAAGCCATCGTGGTACCGGGCTCGGGCCTGGTGAAGGCCCAGGCCGAAGCGGAAGGGCTGGACAAGGTGTTCCTCGAGGCCGGTTTCGAGTGGCGCGAGCCTGGGTGCTCGATGTGCCTGGCGATGAACCCGGACCGCCTGGAGTCGGGTGAGCATTGCGCTTCCACCTCCAACCGTAACTTCGAAGGCCGTCAAGGCGCGGGTGGTCGTACGCACCTGGTGAGCCCGGCCATGGCCGCGGCGGCGGCTGTCAACGGTCGTTTCATCGACGTCCGCGAATTGATCTGAAGGAGCGCAGCATGAAAGCTTTTACCCAGCACACCGGTCTTGTCGCGCCTTTGGACCGTGCCAACGTCGACACCGACCAGATCATTCCCAAGCAGTTCTTGAAGTCCATCAAGCGCACCGGCTTTGGCCCGAACCTGTTCGACGAGTGGCGCTATCTGGATGTGGGGCAGCCGTACCAGGACAACTCCAAGCGCCCGTTGAACAAGGATTTTGTGCTCAACGCCGAGCGTTACCAAGGCGCCAGCGTGTTGTTGGCCCGGGAGAACTTCGGCTGCGGTTCGAGCCGCGAGCACGCGCCATGGGCGCTTGAAGAGTACGGTTTTCGCAGCATCATCGCGCCGAGCTACGCCGACATCTTCTTCAACAACAGCTTCAAGAACGGCTTGCTGCCGATCATTCTGAGCGACGCTGAAGTGGATGAGCTGTTCCAGCAGGTCGAGTCGAACCCGGGCTACCAGTTGCAGATCGACCTCGCGGCCCAGACCGTGACCCGCCCCGGCGGCAAGGTGCTGGGTTTCGAGATCGACGCGTTCCGCAAGCATTGTCTGCTCAATGGCCTGGATGACATCGGCCTGACTCTGCAGGACGGCGAGGCGATTGCCGCGTTTGAAGCCAAGCATCGGGCGAGCCAGCCTTGGTTGTTTCGCGAGGCTTGATTGATTTGAAATTGAGATAGGCAGGGCTTGCTCGCGAAGGCGGCGGCACTGACAACGGCAAGCTACAACCCAAAAAGGAAGTTCCCATGACCAGCAGCGCCCACAGTCAGGTTGTACAAAAACAATTCGGTGAACAGGCCTCGGCCTATCTGAGCAGCGCCGTGCACGCCCAGGGACCCGAGTTTGCGCTGCTGAAGGCTGAGCTGGCCGGTCACGAAGGGGCCCGTGTGCTGGACCTGGGTTGTGGCGCCGGGCATGTAAGTTTCCACGTGGCGCCCCTGGCCGGTGAAGTGGTGGCCTATGACCTGTCGCAACAGATGCTCGATGTGGTGGCCTCGGCGGCAGCGGATCGCGGCCTGGGCAACGTCACCACGGTGTGCGGTGCCGCCGAGCGCCTGCCGTTCGCCGATGCCGAGTTCGACTTCGTGTTCAGCCGTTATTCGGCGCATCATTGGAGCGACTTGAACCTGGCGCTGCGCGAAGTGCGCCGCGTGCTCAAGCCGGGCGGGGTGATGGCGTTCATTGATATCCTGTCGCCGGGCACGCCGTTGCTGGACACCTACCTGCAAAGCATCGAAGTGCTGCGCGACACCAGCCACGTACGCGACTATTCGGCCGCCGAGTGGTTGCGCCACGTCAGCGAGGCGGGGCTCTACACCCGCAGCATCGCGCGTCAGCGCCTGCGGCTGGAATACCAGTCCTGGGTCGAGCGCATGCGCACCCCCGAGGTGATGCGCGGGGCGATTCTGGCGCTGCAACGCTCGATGGGCGATGAAGTGCGTGAATATTTCGAGATTGAGGCCGATGGTTCGTTCAGTACGGATGTACTGGTGCTGTGGGCCGAGCGATAGCATTTTTCCGGGTGCACCCAATGGTACGAAGCCTGGGACGCACCGATAGAGCAAACGAGGAAAGCATGAGCAAGCAGATTCTGATTCTCCCAGGCGACGGTATTGGCCCGGAAATCATGGCAGAAGCGGTCAAGGTCCTGGCGCTGGCGAACGACAAGTACGGCCTGGGCTTCGAGCTCAGCCACGACGTCATCGGTGGCGCGGCCATCGACAAGCACGGCGTGCCCCTGGCCGATGAAACCCTGGACCGCGCCCGTGCCGCCGATGCTGTGCTGCTGGGCGCCGTGGGTGGTCCGAAATGGGACAAGATCGAGCGCGATATCCGCCCCGAGCGCGGCCTGCTGAAAATCCGTGCGCAACTGGGCCTGTTCGGCAACCTGCGCCCGGCGATTCTCTACCCGCAACTGGCCGATGCCTCGAGCCTGAAGCCGGAAATCGTCTCGGGCCTGGACATCCTCATCGTCCGTGAACTGACCGGTGGTATCTACTTCGGCGCCCCGCGTGGCACCCGTGAGCTGGATAATGGCGAGCGCCAGGCCTATGACACCTTGCCGTACAGCGAAAGCGAAATCCGCCGCATCGCCCGGGTCGGTTTCGACATGGCCCGCGTGCGTGGCAAGAAGCTGTGCTCGGTCGACAAGGCCAACGTGCTGGCGTCCAGCCAACTGTGGCGTGAAGTGGTCGAGCAGGTCGCCAAGGATTACCCGGATGTCGAACTGAGCCACATGTACGTCGACAACGCGGCCATGCAACTGGTACGGGCACCTAAGCAATTCGACGTGATCGTCACCGACAATATGTTCGGCGATATCCTGTCCGACGAAGCCTCGATGCTCACCGGCTCCATCGGCATGCTGCCGTCGGCGTCCCTGGATGCCAACAACAAGGGCATGTACGAGCCGTGCCACGGGTCGGCTCCGGACATCGCCGGGCAGGGGATCGCCAACCCGTTGGCGACCATTTTGTCGGTGTCGATGATGCTGCGCTACAGCTTCAACCTCAATGACGCCGCCGATGCCATCGAAAAGGCCGTCAGCGTAGTGTTGGACCAGGGTTTGCGCACGGGCGACATCTGGTCGGCCGGTTGCACCAAAGTCGGTACGCAGCAAATGGGCGACGCAGTAGTCGCCGCGCTGCGGAGTCTGTAATCTCTCGGGCCCACCGCTTCGACGGTGGCCCACTTTTGTATAGGTGTAGTTGCGATGAAACGTGTAGGTCTGATCGGTTGGCGCGGCATGGTCGGTTCCGTGCTCATGCAGCGAATGCTGGAAGAGCAGGATTTCGATCTCATTGAGCCGGTGTTCTTCACCACTTCCAATGTCGGTGGCCAGGGCCCGTCCGTGGGCAAGGACACCGGTGCGCTCAAGGATGCCTACAGCATCGACGAGCTCAAGACCCTCGACGTGATTCTGACCTGCCAGGGCGGCGACTACACCAGCGAAGTCTTCCCCAAGCTGCGTGAAGCCGGCTGGCAGGGTTACTGGATCGACGCCGCTTCCAGCCTGCGCATGCAGGACGACGCGGTGATCATCCTCGACCCGGTGAACCGCAAGGTCATCGACCAGCAACTGGACGCGGGCACCAGGAACTACATCGGCGGCAACTGCACCGTCAGCCTGATGCTGATGGGCCTGGGCGGCCTGTTCGAAGCCGGTCTGGTGGAGTGGATGAGCGCCATGACCTACCAGGCGGCGTCCGGCGCCGGCGCGCAGAACATGCGTGAGCTGATCAAGCAGATGGGCGCAACCCACGCCACGGTGGCCGATGAACTGGCCAACCCGGCCAGCGCGATCCTGGACATCGACCGCAAGGTCGCCGAGGCGATGCGCAGCGATGCGTACCCGACCGAGAACTTCGGCGTGCCGCTGGCCGGCAGCCTGATCCCGTGGATCGACAAGGAACTGCCAAACGGCCAGAGCCGTGAAGAATGGAAGGCCCAGGCTGAAACCAACAAGATCCTCGGTCGTTTCAAGAGCCCGATCCCGGTGGACGGCATCTGCGTGCGCATCGGCGCCATGCGCTGCCACAGCCAGGCGCTGACGATCAAGTTGAACAAAGATGTACCGATCGCCGACATCGAAGGGCTGATCAGCCAGCACAACCCGTGGGTCAAGCTGGTGCCGAACAACCGCGACATCAGCATGCAGGAGCTGAGCCCGACCAAGGTCACCGGCACCCTGAACGTACCGGTGGGTCGTTTGCGCAAGCTGAACATGGGCTCGCAGTTCATCGGTGCCTTCACCGTTGGCGACCAGTTGCTGTGGGGCGCGGCTGAACCGCTGCGCCGCATGCTGCGGATCCTGCTCGAGCGTTGATCGGTAGCTGTTGTGAAGGAACCCGTGCCTTGTGAGAGGTGCGGGTTTTTTTATGGGTTCTGTATTGATAGTGAGATTGCCATCGCGAGCAGGCTCGC
>NZ_JAGGOF010000115.1 GCF_018614775.1 Pseudomonas fluorescens | reverse complement strand
GAGCGCCCGGGCCCGGGCGCTGAGGTCGTTGATCGTTCGAATGAGGCGCTGGCTCTCGAAACATCCTTCTCCGCCAGCGCACAGTGCCTCTTGGACATCGATGATCAGCAATGCGGTGCTCATGTCTTCCCTCTGCAAACGTTGACGGGATCAATAACCCAACGACAACCCGGTGTTGCGGCGTGGGTCGTTGGCGCCATAGAAGCGGTTCTTGCCCACCGGCTTGCCACCCAACGACGGGGCGCCGACCAGGATCGCGGCAATGTGGTTGGGGTCCTGCGGGCCGGCAAACTTGTGGCCCCAGCTCTCCAACAGCTTCTGCGTATCCGGGCTGGCGGCGAAGGTTTCCAGGTTGGTCTGCTCGGGCATCCACTGTTGATGGAAACGCGGTGCATCGACCGCCTCCTGGAGGTTCATGCCGTAATCGATCACATTGAGGATCGTCAGCAAGGTCGCCGTGATGATGCGACTGCCGCCTGGCGTGCCCACCACCATCACCGTCTTGCCGTCCTTGGTGACAATGGTCGGGCTCATCGACGACAGCGGCGCCTTGCCCGGTGCGATGGCATTGGCCTCGCCCTGCATCAGGCCATACATGTTCGGCACGCCGACCTTGGCGGTGAAGTCGTCCATTTCATCGTTGAGAGTCACCCCGGTCTTGCTCGCCATCACGCCGGCACCGAACCAGTCGTTGAGGGTGTAGGTGACGGAAACGGCGTTGCCCCACTGGTCGACGATGGAGTAATGGGTGGTGTTGCTGCCTTCGTGAGGCGCCACGCCGGGTTTGATCTTCTGCGAATCACCGGCCTTTTGCGGCTCGATGGCGGCACGGAGTTTCGCGGCATAGTTCTTGTCCAGCAGATGGTCGACCGGGTTCTTCACGAAGTCCGGGTCACCCAGGTAGCTGTTGCGGTCCACGTAAGCGTGGCGCATGGCTTCGATCTGATAGTGCATGCCCTGGGCCGAATGGAAACCCAGGTCCTTCATCGGGTAGCCGTCGAGGATGTTCATGATCTGGCACAGCACCACCCCACCGGAACTGGGCGGCGGCGCCGAGATGATGTGGTAGCCGCGGTAGTCGCATTCCACCGGGGCCAATTCGCGGGTCTTGTATTTGTCCAGGTCGGCCTGGGTGATGATGCCTTTGTTGGCCTGGCTGGAGGTGACCAGCGCATCGGCGACCCAGCCTTTATAGAAGCCATCGGCACCTTTCGCGGAAATCTCCCGCAAGGTCTTGGCGAGGTCTTTTTGCACCAGTTTCTGGCCAACCTGCATCGGCTCGCCGTTGTGCAGGAAAATCGCGCCGGAGTCGCGCATGTCTTTCTTGAACACGTCGGTGGCGGTTTCCAGCAAGTCGACATCCCCCTGTTCCAGGGTGAAACCTTCCTCGGCAAACTGGATGGCCGGGGCGATCAGTTCGGCCCGGGGCTTGCTGCCGTACTTCTGCAAGGCCAGCTCCATGCCGGACACGGTGCCAGGCACGCCCACCGCCAGGTGCCCGCGGGTACTGAGGTCGGGGACGACGTTGCCGTCCTTGTCCAGGTACATGTTGGCCGTGGCGGCCAGGGGGGCTTTCTCGCGGAAGTCCAGGAAGGTCTTGCGGCCGTCGGCCAGTTGCAGGGTCATGAAGCCGCCTCCGCCAAGGTTGCCCGCCGCCGGGTAGACCACCGCCAGGGCATACCCCACCGCCACCGCAGCATCCACCGCATTGCCACCGCTCTTGAGCACGTCGACGCCGACATGGGTTGCCAGGTGCTGGGCGGTGACCACCATGCCGTTCTCGGCAGCCACCGGCGCCTGGGACGCGGCCTGCGCATAAAAACAGCTGACAGTCAGGGACGTGGCAAGGATCGTTCGGCCAAGGTATTCGAACTTCATGAGTGAGGTCTCTTCTTGTTTTGGGACCTAGGCAGTATGGCCGGGTTTGCCGAATGTGCCTGTTGCGATAGTCTCGCGCAGATCATTTCCCGCATAAGGACATTGCCAATGACGCTACGAATCGAACGCACGGACGCCCCCACCGACGAAGAACGCCAGGCCATTCTCGCGCCGCTACGCGCCTACAACAGCGCCAGGACCGGCGGCACGCTACCCGAACTCGTCGCCTGGCTGGTACGGGACGAACAGAGCGATGAAGTGGTCGGCGGGCTCTACGGGCGGGTGTTTTTCCGTTGGTTGTATATCGAGTTGCTGGTGGTGCCGGAACAGGCCCGAGGCCAAGGCACCGGGTCAACCTTGATGCAGATGGCGGAAGACCTGGCCCGGGAGAAAAACTGCGTGGGCATCTGGCTGGACACTTTCGATTTCCAGGCACCGGAGTTCTACAGGAAACACGGTTTTACGGAAGTCGGCCAGATCGATGATTACCCGCCGGGCCATCAGCACTTTTTCTTCCAGAAGCGCCTGTAGATGTCCAACTAAAACCTCATCCCCTGTGGGAGCGAGCCTGCTCGCGATAGCGGTGTATCAGCCAACTACGATGTTGAATGTAATACCGCTATCGCGAGCAGGCTCGCTCCCACAAGAGCTCTCAGGTCTGTCCTACAAACAAGTCGCCAACGCCGCCAACCGGCGCTTGGCGACGAAGTCGTCCTGCTGGGCGTAGTAGTTCAACGTGGTGCCATTGGCACCGGCTTGGACATCGACAAACGCTTCGGCCGAGCGGGTGTACACGGTCAGGCCACCTTTTTCGCCGGGTTGCAGGTAAGCAGCGGCATCGACGCCGAACACCGCTTCGTCCTGCCAGGAAAACTGCACGCACTGGGCCACGACCTGTTCGGTTTTGTCCGAGGTCAGGGTCTTGTAAGGTGCCTGGGTCCGGGCCTGGTTCATCGCCGAACCCGCACAACCGGCCAGCACCATTGCCGCCAGGGCCACCGTCAACATTCGCATTGCGTTCTCTCACCGAAAAAAAGACCGACTTTAGCATTCCGACCCGAACCATCGCGCTGCTTTATTGAAATTTACCCGCGACAGCGAGCACCGATTCACGCAATCTGTCGCGCCATCGCCACCAGCCACGCGGAACACCCCATGACCCCCAACGCCGAGTTCTACAAGCCCACCCCGGAATATGCCGACAAACTGATCAGCCAGATCGGCCAGACACCTTCGTGGATCGCCAAGCGAATCGGCGTCACCGACAAGCGGATTCGCTACATCCTCGACGGCGAACGCACCGTCAAGGGCGAAACCACACCGATCCAGATGACCTACACCGAGCAATTCGCCCTCGAATGCCTGGCGGCTGCGGCCAAGGCCAGCAAGAAGCAGTCTTCATCTCCCAAGGAGTGACCATGGCGGCAACCGAACAGCAACACGAACGGGCCCTGGAAAAGTTTCTCGATGAGCGCCCCGAACTGCGTCACGAACTGGACCACCTCAACCCGCTGCTGGCCCAGGCCAAGGGCGAGACAGCCGCGCAGTACCGCGCCGAACGCTTGCACGAAGCGTTCGAAGCCGAGGCCGAGCGCCTAGGCCTGTTCGCCTGGGAACTGACTTTGCAACTGACTGCCGCCTCGCCCGAGGAATACCAGGCACAGCGCCTGGAAGTGCACAAGGAAGTGGCGGAAATGGCCGGGATGGACTGGGTGGAATATTGCGAGCTGCATGGGCTCAAGCAGTAGCGTCCACTCGAAAGATTGAGTAATCCCCTGTGGGAGCAAAGCTTGCTCGCGATGCAGTTGTGTCAGGCACCGTTCATGTCGACTGTGCCGCCGCCATCGCGGGCAAGCCTTGCTCCCACAGGAGTACAGCAGGCCCACCGCATTCCCTGCATGCCCTGCTGCCCTGCATGCAGCATCCCAATCGCCCCATCGCCCATAAAGCTTTATCATGGCCGCAGTTTCGCTGATCAGGTCTGTCATGAAGTTTGCCATCGCCCTGTTTTCTGCCGCCCATGCGCCCTCCTCGCGCCGTGCCCTGCTATTTGCCCAGGCGGCGCTGGCCGGGGGGCATGAGATCGTGCGGCTGTTTTTCTATCAGGATGGCGTCTACAACGCTTCGTCCAGCGTCGTCACGCCCCAGGACGAACAGGACCTGCCCCGGCAATGGCGCACGTTCGTCAGCGACCACCAACTCGATGGCGTGGTGTGCATCGCGGCGGCGCTGCGCCGTGGCGCGCTGAATGACGAAGAAGCCCAACGCTACCAGCGTTCGGCGGCCAGCGTCGAGGCGCCTTGGGCCCTGTCCGGTCTGGGCCAGTTGCACGATGCGATTCAGGACGCCGACCGCTTGATCTGTTTTGGAGGCGCATGATGGCCAAGTCACTGCTGTTGATCAGCCGCCAGGCGCCCTGGTCGGGCCCCGGTGCCCGGGAAGCGCTGGACATCGTGCTGGCCGGCGGCGCCTTCGACCTGCCCATCGGCCTGCTGTTTCTCGATGACGGAGTGTTCCAGCTGCTGGCGGGGCAAAACGCCAGAACCGTGCAGCAGAAGGACCTGAGCGCGAACCTGCAGGCATTGCCCATGTTCGGCGTCGAGGACCTGTTTGTCTGCGCCGACAGCGCCGAAGAACGCGGCGTCGCCACCGATGCGCTGGCGCTGGGCGAGATAAAAGTACTGAGCGCGGCGCACATCGCCCAGCTCATTGACCGCTACGACCAGGTGATCACCCTCTGATGTCGACTTTGCATGTATTGTCCCATTCGCCCTTCGGCGATCACCGCTTCAGCAGTTGCCTGCGAATACTCGGCGAGCACGACGCCCTGCTGCTGTGCGGCGACGCGACGTATGCCCTGCAACCCGGCACGGTGCCGTTTGAAACCCTGCACGGCAGCGGCCTGAAACTGTTCGTACTGGCCGAAGACATCCAGGCCCGGGCCTTGCAAGCGCCAGACTGGGCCGAAGCCATCGACTACCCGGCCTTCGTCGAACTGTCGATCGTGCATGACAAGGTCAATACCTGGCTATGAATACGCTGACGGTAGGCGAGCGCGCCATCGCGCTGGACAAGGACGGCTACCTGGCCGACCTCGACGATTGGTCCACCGATGTCGCCACGGCCCTGGCGGCCGCCGAAGCACTCGAGCTGAGCTCCGAGCATTGGGAGATCCTTGAATTGCTGCGGGGCTTCTACCGCGAATTCCAGCTTTCCCCCGCGACCCGCCCGCTGATCAAGTACACCGCGCTGAAACTGGGCGCTGACAAAGGCAACAGCCTGCACCTGAACCGACTGTTCAAAGGCACTCCCGCCAAACTCGCCGCCAAACTGGCGGGCCTGCCCAAACCGACGAATTGCTTATGACCGACTTTCCTTCGCTGACCCTTGAGACCCCGGCCGAACATCCATTCGCCCAGTTCGTGCGCATCCTAGGCAAAGGCAAGCGCGGCGCCCGCAACCTGACCCGCGAAGAAGCCCACGAGGCCATGGGTCTGGTGCTGGATGAAAAGGTCGAGGACACCCAGCTCGGCGCCTTCCTGATGCTGTTGCGGCACAAGGAAGAAAGCGCCGAGGAAATGGCCGGCTTCACCGAAGCCCTGCGCGAGCGCCTGGTCGTCCCGGCGCTGACGGTCGACCTCGACTGGCCGACCTACGCCGGCAAGAAACGGCATTTGCCGTGGTACCTGCTGGCGGCCAAATGCCTGGGGCAAAACGGCGTGCGGATTTTCATGCACGGCGGTGGCGCGCACACGGCGGGCCGGCTCTACACCGAACAACTGCTCGGTTTCCTGCACATCCCGCTGTGCCGTGACTGGCAACAGGTCGGCAGCGCGCTGGACAACGGCGGCCTGGCCTTCCTGCCGCTGGTGGACTGGGCGCCACACATGCAGCGGATGATCGACCTGCGTAACACCCTGGGGCTGCGCTCGCCGATCCACTCCCTGGCACGGATCCTCAACCCGCTGGGCGCACGCTGCGGGCTGCAAAGCATCTTCCATCCCGGCTACCAGGCGGTGCACCGCGACGCCAGTGGCTTGCTGGGTGACACCGCCATCGTGATCAAGGGCGACGGCGGCGAGATCGAGATCAACCCGGACGCCGACAGTCACCTCTACGGGACCACCGGAGGCGTCAGTTGGGACGAAGCATGGCCGCGCCTGGCCGAGCAGCGCCATGTCAAACCGGAAAACCTCGACCCCGAGCACCTGAAAGCCATTTGGCGCGGTGACGTGGAAGACAGCTACCCGCAACTGGCGCTGATCGCCACCATGGCACTGGCCCTTCGCGGCTTGGGCCTGGCCCGCGAAGAAGCCTTCGCCAAGGCCCAGCAATATTGGGACGCCCGCGATCGTTCGATTTAACTGATCATTAACGCCTAACCTTTGCGCTTTTAGTTCGAACCTATCGGAATAGACTCGCCTCCAATGACTATTGAGCGAGGATATCCAGATGGGTTTGTTGGTCAAAGGCCGCTGGCAGGACCAGTGGTATGAAAGCAAGGACGGCACCTTCCAGCGCGAGCAGGCGCAACGCCGGAACTGGGTCACCGCCGACGGCAGCGCCGGCCCTGGCGGTGAGCGCGGGTTTGCTGCTGAGGCCGGGCGCTACCATCTCTACGTGTCCCTGGCCTGCCCCTGGGCCCACCGCACGCTGATTTTCCGCAAGCTCAAAGGCCTGGAAGACCTGATCGATGTCTCAGTGGTCAGCTACCTGATGCTTGAGAACGGCTGGACGTTCGACAAAGCCCATGGTTCCACCGGCGACAAACTGGACGACTTGAGTTTCCTGCACCAGCGCTATACCGCCGACACCGCGAACTACACCGGTCGCGTCACCGTGCCGGTGCTGTGGGACAAACACCAGCAGCGCATCGTCAACAATGAATCGGCGGAAATCATCCGCATGTTCAACAGCGCCTTCGATGGCCTGGCCGGTAATCACCTGGACTTGTACCCGCAACACTTGCGCAGCGAGATCGCCGGGCTGAACGAGCAGATTTATCCCTTGGTCAACAACGGAGTCTACCGCGCCGGGTTCGCCACCACTCAAGCGGCGTACGAAGAAGCCTTCGACGGACTGTTTGCCGAGCTGGACCGCCTGGAAGCCCTGCTGGCCACCCGGCGCTACCTGGCCGGTGAATACCTGACCGAGGCGGACATCCGGCTGTTCACCACGATCATCCGCTTCGATGCGGTGTATTTCGGCCACTTCAAATGCAACCTGCGGCGCATCGCCGATTATCCGAACCTGTCGAACTGGCTGCGGGAATTGTACCAATGGCCGGGCATTGCCGAGACCGTGGACTTCGTCCACATCCAGGGGCATTACTACGGCAGCCACAAGACCATCAACCCCAATGGGATCGTGCCGAAGGGGCCGAAGCAGGATTTCGCGGTGGCCCATGATCGGGAAAGGTTGAGTGGCAAAGGGATCTGGCAGCCTTCATGAGACGTCCCCACGCTCCGCGTGGG
>NZ_JAGGOF010000114.1 GCF_018614775.1 Pseudomonas fluorescens | reverse complement strand
GAGGCCGCCTCCTACTCGATGTTTTTACGCCGCAAACACGTCTGAAAGCGACTGTTCTCCCGTGAAAAAATCCTGCCGGTTTCACTTCAGGCCTCACTTCAAGCACGGCTTTAAATGCCTCAAAATATTTCTCATGGACGTAATTCCTGCACCTACTAGATTAGGCCGCTCAATGCAGCGGAGACCTAAGAAAAATGATCGTTCTGAACAGGGAAGTGGGCGAAGCGCTAAGACGTGACAAATACGTCAACGTTCGCGGTGGTGACTTCAACCTCTACGGTCATTTCGGCGATTTTGTCCGGCTGACCAAAAGCTGGGAGTACATGGAGCCCGACAGTTACTACGGCCAGGCCGAGTCAGGCATGCGTTTTCGCCGCTACAGTGACTTTGAATACAACCCCGCCACCCGCGAGCTCAAGCAGCTCGAGCACCGTGCTTATGTCCAGTCCAAGGCCAACAACAGCTACGTCGGCGGATTGGAGCGGCACTTCCAGGACTTCTCCAACGAGGTCATCAACTCGCCGGTGATGCGCAGCCTGATCGACACGGACTTCGAGGTGTACAAGCACGTCCTGCCCCAGGAACTGCACGATGAAATCTGGCAATGCCAGATCCATCAGATCCGCATCGAGATCAAACCGGGCAAGCAGCTGGAGATCACCCCTGAAGGGATTCACTGCGACGGCTATCCGTTCAGCGGCGTGCACTTCTGGGGCCGTCATAATGTGGCAGGTGCGGAAAGCCGCTTGTACACCGCCCAGGAAGAGCAATTGGCGGCGATTACCTACGAGGACATCCTCGACACCACGTTCTTCCTTGACCGGGACATGCGCCATTACGTTACCCCGGCCCGTAACGTTCACAGTCACGAAATGGCCTTCAGGCAAATCCTGGCGATTTCCTTCTCGCGGCCCGGGACCGCTTTCGACATTGTTCGCTGAATGGCTTGAACCCATGGACGACCCGACGCAGCAGGTTCTGTTGCGCCGGGCCCTGGTCAGGGATGCCGAACGACTGGAGCGGTTCTTTCGCGGATTTGACGAAGTGTCGTTCTGTGAATGGCAGGATGCCCGATTCTTGCGTGGTGTATTGCTGCAGGACACCACCACGGCGTACCTGGCCGTTGATGCGGCCGGCGACGTGGTGGGCGCGGTGATCGGCGGCATGCTTGGCACCCGTGGCACCATCAATCATTTGGCGGTCAGCCCTGGGCATCGCACCAAAGGGTTGGGGCAGCGCCTGGTGGAAGCGGCATCGGCCGATATGAAACGGGTCGGCGTGCTGCGCATGTTCCTGTTCGTCGACGATGCCAATCTGGCGGGCAAGCGTTTCTGGACTGCTCAGGGCTTCTGCGAGCCCCGGGGTGAAATCACCTTCGAGAGGGATTTATGAACAAGACTTCCAGCCAGCCGCTGGTGGTCGAACCACACGCCTCGCGTACCTTTGCTGAAGCCAGTCCGGTGGTGGCGGGTTATTTTACGGTTTCGTTTGTGTTCGGTCTGATGGCGGTCAACGCCGGGTTGCCGCTGTGGTTGCCGGTGGCGATGTGCCTGTTCGTCTACGCCGGCGCTTCACAATTTGCGGCGCTGGCGTTGATTACCAGCGGCGCGTCGCTGACCACCATCGTGCTCACTACCTTCCTGATCAATGCGCGGCACATGCTGATGTCGGTCTACATGGCCAAGGCCCTGCGTGCGCTGGGGCTGAGCCGCTTCGAACGCTGGTGCTACGCGGCGGGGCTGACGGACGAGTCGTTCGCCTTTCATAGCGTCAAGCTCGGCAGCGGCGCGCCGGTGAGCGTGCGCTACCTGATCGGCTTCAACCTGTTTTGCCATACGTCCTGGGTACTGGGCGGCTTGTTAGGCGCGGTGTGCGCGCAATACGCGGCGCACCTGATCAAGTATCAGCTCGACTATGCCCTGACCGCGATGATGCTCTACGTGCTGGTTTCGCTGTGCAACACCCGAAACAAGCTGATCGCCGCCCTGGCCGCCGTTGCCTGCATGGGCGTGCTGAGCCTGCTGGGCAGCTCGCCGTTCAACGTCTTCATTGCCACGTTCGTTGGCTGCGGGGTGGGCGTATGCCTGACCAAACGTTCCTGATCCTGGTCGTGGCGCTGATGATGGCCGTGACCTTCCTGCCCCGCGCACTGCCGTTGCAGGTCAATACCGAGCATTGGCCGCCCTTCGTCGCCCGTGCCCTGGAGTACCTGCCGGTGGCGATCGTCGCCGCCATCAGCCTCACCCCATTACTGGTCAAGGATCAGCAGATACAGCTCGACCGCCCGGAATTCTATGCCGCGATTCCGACGCTGTTATGTGCGTACTTCAGCCGTAACCTGTTTCTCAGCGTGGCGGTGGGCACGGCGGCGTACATCGCGCTCGGTTCGTTCCTGTAGCGTCAGGTCGACCACGTCGTGCAGCGCCTGGCCGGACAACTCGGGATTGTTCACCGCCAGGCGGACCTCGAGGAAATCCTCGAAGTCCGGGAAAATCGCCAGGCCATTGCGCAGCGCCGCTTCGCGGGAAACCAGTCCCAGGCCATCAAGCTGAGAGATCAAGGACAACGTCAGCGTTTCGCTGCAGGAATACACCATTCGCTGGCCTGTCCCGTAATCGCCCAGGCCCGCATCGAGAAAGCGCAGGAAGCTGTGGGAATAAGGACATTCTTGCGCAGGACGTACCTGAAACTTGTCGCCGAGCAAGTCGAGGGAATCGTCCTCGTCGCCGCAATGGGCCCCCACCACCCGGACGTGTACATCGGGCATGGCGATGCCGGAGAAACTGTTCTGCTGGGCGCCGATCAGGATCGCCAGGTCAAAATCTTCGTTCTTGAGCTTGCTCAGGTTCTCCATCGACTCGGCGTAACTGAACTCCAGCTGGTACTGGGGGAACACGGCGATCAATCGATCGATCATCCGTCGGTTGAATTCCGCCGGCAGCGTGGTGTTCAACGCCACTTTCAGCGTGCGCTGCCTCGGCTTTTTCAGCGCCGCGACTTTCTCTTCCAACTGCCGCGTGGCCACCAGCACCTGATCCATGAAAGGGGTCAGTTCCGAGCCCTGGCTTGTCAGTGTCAGGCCCTTGTTCGAGCGCCGGAACAACCGGAAACCAAATTGCTCCTCGACTTTGTTCAACTGCGCCGCCAAGGCCTGCACCGTGAGGCACGAATGCTCGGCCGCCGCCGACAACGAGCCGGTCTGCACGATGCGCATCAGGTTGCGTAGGGTTCTGCTATCCATGAGGTAATGCCCTCTGCTCAAGTGGGCTCGCTATTGTTGTGCACCCGGCCCGGGGCAGGCAGTGCCTGCTGGCTATCATCATGCACCTTGCCTCGGTTGTCGCGGTTTGTAAGGGGCGCCTATGCCAGGCAATGGCTAGAAGCTTACGCAGGATTTCGTCATTTTGCCCGGCTGATGGTGATCGGAGTCAATAAATACGGCCGTGTGCCGTTGGCGCGACGAAACGTCCTGCATTCGTTTAGGAGCGCTCCCATCGATCGGGTTGATTGCTCCGATATCCAGCCTTGGAAAATCCGGATGAAATGCAGCGACAAGTGAGCCTGCAGATCCGTCGGTTGTTCTGAGTCATGCGGGCCATTGATCCCCTTGCTGTTGACCCCCTGCGACAAGCCACACCACAATGGTTTCGAGGTAGCGCCAATGTAGCTACAAAATAACGATGAGGTTTACCCATGGGTGCATTACTGAAAACCACGGATGTGCGTTGCCGCATTGACGAGGACTTGAAAGCCCGGGCCACTGAGGTTTTGAACGCCTGTGGATTGAGCGTTAGCGATGCTATGCGTCTGTTCTTGCGGCAGGTGGTCGAGACGCAAGGACTTCCATTCGAAGTGCGAGTGCCCTCGGACAAAACTGCCCGCGCCATGATAGAGGCGCGAGACATTCGCCAACGGTTCGACTCGATAGACGACATGCTGAGAAAGGCTGATGGCGAAACCGACAGAAAAGAAAAAACGCGCTGAACTACCCAAGCAATGCGCTTATACATCTGAATTCAAAAAGTCCTGGGAGCGTTACAAGCGAGCTGGGCGGCGGCATATGAACGAGGTCCGTCAGGTAATGGTTTTACTGTTTTAGGCGAGCCGCTACCCGCTGAGTATTTGGATCACGCCTGGACTGGTCGCTGGGGTGGGTTTCGAGAGTGTCATATTGGCGGCGACTTTCTATTGATCTATGCGCATTCGAGCCCAGGCCTGGTGACATTTGTAGACCTCGGCAGCCATGCGGAATTGTTCAGATAACGCGCAAGGCGGCACCTCGATTATTTCATATACGAATTAAATATGAGTAATTGTACTTATCTGTACTATGCTCTACCCACCACAAGCGACCCAGGAGCCAACCCCCATGGCGACTTCCTCCATCACCCTCAGCGCCCAGCAACAATTGGACTCCCCGGACGCGGGTCGAGTCGCGTTGAAGTTTTTCTTCAATCTGATGGAACTGTGGGGTTGCAGCGTCGAGCAGCAGCGCACGCTGCTGGGCAAGGTCGGGAACACGACGTTCTACAAGTACAAGCAGCTACCCAACGTCCGGTTGCCCCATGACACCCTGGAGCGCATTTCCTACCTCATGGGCATCCATAAGGCGCTGAGCATCATCTTCAGCAACAGCCGTGACCGTGCCTACCAGTGGGTCAGCAGTCCCAACAGTGCGGCGCCGTTCAATGGGCAGTCGGCACTGGCCTACATGCTGGCCGGGCGGGTGGTGGACATCGCCGACGTGCGGCGTTACCTCGACGGAGTACGCGGCTGATGACGCCACCGCTGGTGGACCCGCAATGGAAGCGCGCCTATCGGATCGTCAACAGCTGCTTCCCGCCGATCACGCTGTTCGAAGACGTACTTGATCCTGAGGACCTGCCCACCGCCTATGCCCTGGAGGCACTGACCAATGACCGGTTGGTGGAAGAAGCCGGCGTGCTGTCCCGGGTACGTCCCGAAGACCGTGTTTCGGGGCCGGGCTCCTCCCCGGTGATGGCGGCCTTCACTCACATTGGCAAGAGCAGCCGCTTCAGCGACGGCACTTTCGGCGTCTACTACGCCGCCAGCAGCCAGGAAGCTGCGATCGCCGAGACCTGCTTCCACCAGGCGCGATTCCTTGGCGCTACCAACGAGCCGGACCTGGAGTTGACCATGCGCACCTACGTCAACAAGGTCGTCAAACCGCTACATGACATCCGCCATGACTACCCACACCTCCACAACCCGGACCCTACCGCCTACGGGCCGTCCCAAGTGTTCGCCCGGGAGCTGCGCGAGAGTCTGTCCTGGGGGCTGCTCTACAACAGCGTGCGCCTGCCCGGCCACGAATGCGTCGCCGCATTTCGCCCGCCGGCCGTGTCGATTCCGCTACAGGGCAAGCACATTCGGTATGTCTGGAGCGCGCAGAAGCGCGAGATTTCGTTTGTGTTTGAGGTGAGTCAGGTGTGAGACCGGGTTTTTATTGAGAATTATGGCTGGGCAATAATTATTGCTCAGCCATAATTTTCAATAATCCGCGATGTTGCTGGGAGGAGCAGCTACGCAGCCCCGCGGGAGCAAGTTCCCTCGCCACGAAAGTACAAGGCGGCTCTGCTGATCAGATCTTGAACTGCTGCACCGAAGACTGCATCGAGCCCGCTGCGTTGTTCAATTGATCCGCCGTTTGCGTCAAGTTGTGAATCGAGCGGGTATTTTCCCGGGATTGTTCGGCAATGGACTCCACCCGCTGAGCCAGTTCGTCACTGGCCTTCGATTGCTCGGCAATGGTCTGGGAAATTTCCTCCACTACTTCCGCCGCATGCCGGGCGCCGCTGCGGATTTCGCTGATGGACACCCCTGCCTGTTGGGCCAGGTTCACACCCTCGTCCACGCGACTGACGCACGCCTGCATGTTCGCCACCGCATCCCGGGCGCTCGACTGGATGCGCTCGATCATCGCGGTGATTTCCTGGGTGGATTGGGTGGTGCGAGCCGCCAGGTTGCGCACCTCATCGGCCACCACCGCAAAGCCGCGACCGGCCTCGCCAGCGCGAGCCGCCTCGATGGCGGCGTTGAGCGCCAGCAAGTTGGTCTGCTCGGCGATGCTCTTGATCACCTGGATGATGGAATGAATGTCTTCGGACGATGCGTCCAACGCTGTGATCTTGCTGGACGACTGGTTCACCACCTCGGCGATCCGGCTCATGCCTTCCACCACCCCCAGAATCACCTGCCCGCCGCTGCTCGCCAATTGTTCTGACTGGGCCGAGATCGTCCGCGCGCTGTCGGCATGCTGGTGGATCTGGCTGATGTTCGCCATCATCTGCTCCATGCTCGCCGCCATGCTGGTCGCGCTCTGCGCCTGCTGGTCGGCGCTGGAAACAATCTGCCGCGCCGTATCGCCCAAGGTCCGGGAAGTGCCGTGCAGTTCGTCGCTCTGGCTGCGGATCGTGGCGATCATCTGCCGCAAGTTGGTTTGCATCTGCTCGATCACGCCTTGCAGCTGGCCCAGCTCGTCCTTGCTTTGAGCCCCCATGGACCGCTGCAAATCCCCTTGGGAAATCGCCTGGGTATTGAGGATGATCTTGTTCAGCGGTGTCAGGACCGCTTTGAGCAGACTCCACGACAACAACGCCAGCGCCACGCACGTAGCCAGCAAGGTCACGATCAACCAGCGCCCCGACGACTGGATGCTGTCATCCTGATGACTGCGCGAGGTCTGGGCCTGGTTTTCAATGAGTTCACTCACCGCCTCGTTGCGCTCCTCCAGCGCCGAAAACGCCGCGTTGAATTCCGTGCGCAACGCTTGCATGTCCTGGGCACCACCCAGCACCTTGCCGATCACCTGCTTGGCTTTATCAAGGTAGGTATCGGCTTGTGGTTTCAGCTCGGCAATGGCCTTGGCGATAGGCTCCGGCAAATTCGCCTCGCCATTCTCGGCAATCACCTTGCGCATCCGCTGGGAATGCTCGTCAAACGCCTCCAGGACCTCCTTGGCCCCCTGGGTATCCCCAGGCGCCACCAGCAAAGCGGCCAACACATCGGCGCGAATAGCGTCGTGCATCATGTCCGCCTCCATGTGCTTGCGCATGGCCGAAATACTGGTCTCGTTCTCTGCCAGCGACTCGGTCATGGAGTGATAACCCCACAGCCCGATACCGCCGAGCAACAACGCAAAAGAAAGACTGACCAACCCCGAACCTATGACCTTGGTGCGGATCTTCATCGCTAACGCTCCTGGAGCGGGGATTTCTGGGCAAGTGTAGACGAGCGCCAGCGACGTCTTGAGGGCGGCGATGCTGTTATTTGAGGGTATCGGCGCGGAGGAAAATTAAATGAGCGATACGTACCCCCCCGTGGCGAGGGAGCTTGCTCCCGCTGGGGTGCGAAGCCGCCCTTCTTCGCTCGCGTCTGGACCACCGGAGATTAGCTGTGAGTTTTTTCAGCGGATCGTGTAGTCGATGGCGATCAGAACTCAAAACGGCTGAGGCGGCGTTGCGTGAACATAAGGGAGACCGCTATGGTCGAGGGTATACGCCATTGACGGATATGTTTCAGGATGATATTCATTGAGTCCCCTATTTTCACAGAAGACCTGAACGCGCTTCTGAGCGATGAGACCTACCGCGAATTTCAAGCGTACTTGGCCGAGCACCTTACGGCAGGTGACGTAATCCAAGGGACCAATGGGCTAAGGAAGATTCGGTGGGCCGCGAAAGGGAAGGGTAAGCGCGGTGGAGTTAGGGTGATTTACTACCACATTTGCGCGGCCTGCCAGATCCGCCTGATTCTGATTTATCGCAAAGGCATCAAGGATGATCTGTCCGCCGGTGAAAAGAAAATATTGAGCGAGTTAAACAGAGGGTGGAAATGATGGAAAAAGATCTATTCAACCGTCTGGTCGAAAGCATGACCCAGATGGACGAAATCGAGCGTGGCGAGCGCCCACCGTCTCGTGAATTCCACGTCGACGCCTTGCAAGTCAAAGTGATTCGACAAGCCACCGGCCTTTCCCAAGCCCGCTTCGCGAAAGCGATAGATGTAGCCCTGGGAACCCTCCAAAACTGGGAACAAGGTCGGCGTGAGCCAGAAGGACCAGCACGTGCATTATTGCGGGCTATCCACAACGATCCTAAAAATGTATTGGCTGCTCTTCAGCACCGGTGAGCCCGTATCGGCCGGCAATTGGCCGCAGACTCCACGGGCAAAACCACTCTCTCTGGGGCATCGGGGGAGTGGGAACGCTGGTGCGATATGGGCGGAAGAAAAATTAACTGAATGCACCGCAACCCCCCGTGGCGAGGGAGCTTGCTCCCGCCGGGGTGCGAAGCAGCCCTCCTTTACCCTCAGGGGCTCAACTTTTAGACGCAACGCTACCCGCCCATCGAGCAGCGTCGCACTACCTCGCTCCTAAGCGGAATAACTCCCCGGCGCTTCCAGCACCTTCACTACATCATCGATAACGGCCTTGCTCATGTCCTGCAAATAGCACGACGCCCAGGCATATCGATCCGTGCTGCGAATCATCGCGGCGTCCTCGGCCAAAAACTTGGCAACGTGGAGCAAATCCGAGGCATGGGATAGGGCTTCGCTTATCGGGATGCCGCTGTTGACGCGAAAGAGTGGTCGGTCGGAATGGAAGGAGAAGGGGGTTAGGCCTGGGGTTTTAAGATCTTGCGGATTTGACATTGTCTGGCTCCTTGACTGTGAGAGCCGCAACCGTCCTTCCTACGGGATTGGGTGGCGGCCATGCACGGGGTAGGAAAACCGGGAATCAAGGCACCCGGCACACCCGGAGGTGTCCCGCGCACAGCCGCCATAAAGCATTATCGCAGGCGCAAAAAAAAGCGCCTGCGATAATAAGCGGGGTGCATCTGCTGCGCCTTGATTATTTCGGGTTTCCTACGCCCGGTCGCTGAATTTGCAGCGACCGTTCGAGAGTAGCGAGTGATCAGGGTAGGGACAATCGTGGCGCGATGCTGGCGAATCTAAAATTATGTATCCAAGATTTACGCAGCCAGCAGCCAGCAGCCAGCGTTATGAGATGACGCCGGACAGATCGAGGCTCGCTCCAAAGCCCCGAAGCATCTCGCGACGACCTGCTCATTTAAGCGGGCTCCTGCCGGTGTAAGATACTCAACAAACGCTCACTATCGAGGCTGTCATGACCGGGATTTCCCTGAACCTGCCGGAAGACCTTTCGAACTCACTCTCCGATCTGGCCAAGACGAATGGCCAAACCGTGAGCTATTTAGCGATGGACGTTCTTCGTGACTACATCGAGCACGAGAAGGCGTTGATTGCACAGATCGAACTGGCGGTAAAGGAGGCCGATCAAGGTAAGTTCGCCTCCGATGATCAAGTAGCCGCGATGCGTTCTCGACGCTGGAGCAGGGATGCGGGTTGAGTGGCTGGAAAAAGCCCTTAAAAACCTGGAAGACGAAGCCAGTTACATAGCCCTTGAAAACCCCAAGGCTGCCGATGACTTTTCCGATGCAATCTTTGCCAGCGTGGAGCGGTTGGCCCAATTCCCAGCCATGGGCCGTGAAGGTCGAGTAAAGAACACGCGCGAATGGGCAGTTCCCAATTGGTCCTACCTCATTCCCTATCGAGTACTCGGTGATCGTCTTCAAATCCTTGGGGTGTTCCACACAAGGCAACGTCCTCGTGCCCAGTGGTAAGCCGGAGAGCGTAGTCGGCACTAGGAGTCGAATAAACTTCTACCAAACTGATTCTTAAGGTGAAAATATCCAGCTTTGACTTTTACTACCTCTAAAACTATCCCCAGAGTTTAGCTCGCTGAGTTAACGAAATGAACAGCTTAGGAATTCGCCTGAACTACTCGTAAAAAGAGTATGTCCAGGCAATAGGTTATGTTGTCAGGCTAGGAGCTTATTGTTTCAGTCGTAACAACCCCAAATGATTCGAGCTTTAAAAATTTAGATCCAAAAATTCCGGGGGATATTTTTTTTTGCAATAGTCTAAAAAAATTCTCGTCATGGGTAGATATTATAATCTGTTTGTTAAATTGTTGGCTTATATTTCTAAGGAGGTCAATGGTCGATAGCACATTTATTGAGTCCATGGAATGAATAGGATCATCAATAAAAACGGCATCTAGTGCAAGGTTGTTGTAGCTAGCATGCAGCGCTTTAGCCAAAAATATACTCAGACTCAAAATGTTTAGTTGCGCGGCGCTAAAATACAAGGTGGGTGGGATGCGGTTATTGTTTTCATCTACGACTAATATGTGGAGGCTTGGTTTTTCATTTTGGTCAAATGTTGGAATGAATTCTACTGTTTTGAATGTCGGGTGCGGATCGATTTTTTTGTATATTTCATTGATTAGTTTATCATAGAAGAATTCAGATATTCTGGATTCAAGGTGTTGAATGACATTTTGCATCTCCGAGTCAAGTTGCTGATGAACTAGTTCGTGCTTCAATCGTAGCGTTTCAAGCGGTGCTAGTTCCTTCTCAAGTGCTACGCGCTCGACGTAAGGGATAAGGGCACCTAGTTGACTCTGAAGCGTTTCACATGTGCGCAGTTTGCTTTCCAAAAGCTGACGATTAGATGATGCGTTTGTTATTTTTTCTAACAGTATTCCTGGTGTGTTTTCAAGAATGCTCGGGCTCTCGATATTAAGTGCCACGGTAAACGCGTTTTTGAAATTTTGTACCAGATTCTGCAGAGCTGTTCGCTCTGCATGTAAAGCGCTATAGTTTTGCTCTATTAATGCATCCTGAAGCCATGTGCCGAGTTGGTGCATCGTTTGCTGCAATGTAGCAATTTCAGTTGCGGCTTTATTTGTGCGTTCAATAATTTGATTTATCGAAGTACTAAGTTCTTCGTTGCGTTGGGAAAACAGTTCATTAATGTTTGCATTTTGCAACCAGTCAAGCTTCTCAATATAGGCGAGTACCTGACAGTACAGGGTGTCGATTTTTAATTGATTGATACTAGTTATTAAATTGGCTTCTTGCTCTTTTAGTTGAAGTATTTGTGCGCTCGAACGATTGTGAATTTCCTTCTGCTGAAGTAGACCTTGCTGATGAAGTGCTTTCGAATCTTCCCATATCTTGATCTGGGATTTTATATGTTCGGACAGCGCCTCATTGCTCATATGTAACGTGTGGTCTTGGGCAGAGAGTAAGCGTTGTCGAGAATTTTCTTGATCTGAACGTAATTGAGTAATGGTAGCGTTTATGCTTGCAGCTGAATCCTGATGTTCTGCCAAAGATCGTTGAGTTTCAAATAACTCAAAATCAATCTTCGACTTAACCAAACTCACTAATCCACCAGCTTCGCCCAATGCCATGTCTCGCTGAGCGCTAAATTCTGTCGATTGTTGTTGAAGTTGCCGTTGTAAGGAGGAAATAGCTTCGTTGTTTGCTATTTTATTTAAGAGTTCTTCGTGACTGGGATGTTCTTTACTACACAATGGGCAATTGGATGTTTTGTGATCGGTGAGAAAAGCATGCCCCAGCGCTACTAATTGTTCTAATATACCGGATTGTTCCTGAGCTTTCTCCGAAGCTATAGCGTTATCGCGCAAACTCGCGTCGAGTAAATCAATGGTACGGTTGGCCAAAGCAATACGAAGGACGATATCTTCATCAATTGTGATCAACCCTGCAACGCTGGAGACAACATTATGGCGATCAAGCCTCAAAGAATTAAGCTTCCCCTGCTTATCCTTCAAAACCGAGCAGGCAAGGTTCTGTGCAGCAAGGTGAGGCTCTAGCTGTCCAATTTCCGAATCTACTTGTTTGACCTTTTCCGACTCCGTAGTAATGACGATAAAGCTGCTAGGCACTTCCTCCCCGTATACTTTCCAGCCATTTAAGCTCTGATCAGCTTTAAGGATAGTTTCCGAGAGGTTTTGAACGGATTTCAGTGAAGCATCTAGGACTACCGATTCACTCGTAACTTTTACCTTAAGATCGGTCAGTGCAGTCTCATAGTCCAAAATCAGTCGCTTGGTTTTATGATAGTGTTCCAATTTCTCCAGAACTTGAGTTAGTTCGTTTAATTCATTTTTTTTGTTTTGTAATGAGGTTTTATCTGCTTCAAGTTGTGAACTTATGTCCTTATGTTTTCGGCTGGTGGTAACGGCGGATGATAATCTGGTGAATTCCGGAGCTATTTTTGCAATTTGCTCCTCTGCTTGCTGAGCAGGTAGTGATAGTTGATGAAGCTGGTTCAGGATTTCAAGGGTCTTGCTTTCACTATCTATATTTCCTTGAAGTGTCGACTTTGTGTCCGCGATTATGAAACGCAAATTCGCTTCAGATGCTGAACTAAAGTTATCTTTTTGTAGCTTTAGTTTGGAACCCACGTTCCCAAGAGACTCTGCAGTTAAATTGAATTGCTCGAATGGCTGAAGATCTACGGGCTCGCTTAGAGCAATAGTGAGTCGCTCAATTCGCTCCTTGAGTTCGAGTACTGTTTGATTGTTTTCTGCCTTCAGTGCATAAAGTTTCTTGCGGATGCTTTCGGCGTCTGAGCAGAAACTATCCATGAAACGCTCGTAACGCTCAGTAGGCTTGGTTTCTCTTATAAACGCATCAATGCCATCTTGAGATAAGAAGATGTCTCTAAAAGCCTCCCTACCTTTTGCGACTTTACCCTGGAATGAGAAATCTCTCGTGCCCTCCGCGGTAGCAGACAAATTACGCTTGAAGTCTCCGTGCGTAGTCCTGACATGAACAGAGGTTTTGACGGTGGAGGGCGCCTCATGATTTCGTAAAATAAATTGTGGAGTATTCGGTGTCTTACTATTGTCCGCAGTCAGTGTATTGTTTGTTCGGTTGGTGGCTCTTACATAACGAGCGATGCTTTTAGTGAATGCCCATTCTACGGCATCATAGAAGGAGCTTTTGCCGAACCCGTTAGGTGCATATAAGACAACAAAATTCGAAGGCTCGCCGTCTTCTAGAGAAAAATCAAATGTCCCATCTTTAATGTCGTTGTAAGCCCTAAAAGCTTGAATTGATACTTTTTTTATTTTCATTCGGTTATCCGGTCCATAAGTTGTTTTATTATTTCTTGGCGCCTTATTTTGTCATTGTAATTATGGCTTATTGGTGTATCGCGAATGAATGTAAGTATTTCGCAAGTGTATTCTTTCGGAGTGCTTCTTTCTACAAGTTTTAAATTTTTTCCTAGAAGTTCGCAACTTAGATCTTCTAAGATTTTTTCTCTATCGAAGAAATATTTATAGCTGTCAAATATCATTTTTCTACAGCAGAATTTATCGTTTTGTATTTCGTAGTTCTGACGAGTTTGAACTTTTTCTAGGCAGAAAAAAGCCAAATAAAAATTCCATTTTGCGCGGGGATTGGTGGTTTGGAAGATTCCTGCAATCACGCTCTGCATTTGACGCCAGTTATCGACAATCGCTTGAGCTGTCGGCGTATGGCAAGCGAAGCAAATGAGAGAATGGTCAGATGAGGTGTATGCCGCAAATTGAAAGTCTGGAAACTCTTCCTGTAAAACACTAAGCTCAAGATCAGCGCTTAATAAATTGGCCATATTGTCCTCGAAATAATGTCAATAAGTCGCTCTTTGACTTGTCTTTGTAGACAAATTCATTGTCAAGCATGCAGGCGCCGTGGATAGCTTTTAAATGATGTATGACGAGGCTTCTAAGGTGGGAAGTAGTTGTTGTGTCGATTCTCATCTCCGATGAGAATATGTCGGGGCTAGAAATATTTGTTATAATTGATTCAAGTTGGATATTGTTAGGCGTTAGCCGCGGATTGGTTTCTGGCGACCCGATTACAATGACGCTATTAGCATCTAGATTGTCTTTGGCGAAATAAAGTATCTCTTGGAGTTTTTTTAGCCAAGCAGTGTCTGATCCTTCATACAGAAATCTTCTTGTTCTCTCTAGAGTCTTAAGATAATTCGAGTCGATCATAGGTGTATGATCAATTAAACCGCAGATTATGTAAAATTCTAGGAGTGAAACCCACAGATTTTTATTCACCAGATAATTGGGGTCGGAGTTGGGTATGAGCAGGCTTTGTCCATAGCTTTCAATTAGTTCGAAGGGTTTAGGCAGTCCGTTTGCTATCAACTTATCTGCGGCTTCAAAAAGGAGAGTCAGTATCCCTTCGATATTTGCCTCATCCACGAAGTCTAGCTCAAAAATAAGATCTTTTAGTCGAGAGAAGCAAGTTAAGTAATCTGGAGCTAATCTCGGTAGACTGTAAAAAGCTGCCAGCTCTACGTAATGGTTATTGCGATAGCATCTGACGCGGCCTAAATGCTCTTCGTATTCTATAGGGTCCTCATCCACCCTTGTCTCTATCCCTACAAGCTCGCAGATACCTCCCGACTGGACGAACACGCCAGATCCTGAGAACCCGTTAAGAAACGTCTTCGAAGGGCTGTTGGTCGCGTTCATTACAAATGTGTGACTCTCAGCGAAAGCTATATTTCCGTCCTGTACCTTTAATCTACTAGCGTTATCTTGTTTTTCACGCCTGCTTTCCGGATAGCCTATCATCCAGCATGAGGAGCCGTCCTCAATCTTGGATGATGCTAAGCGGGCGTAGTTTAGATCCGAGGAAGCTTCGACTATTACGATTGCACAATCAATATCTCGATTAACGCCGCGGCGAGGGTAATTGATACAGTCAATTACTTTAAGTCGGTTGCCCTCGTAGTCCTCCACGGTCGCCTTTTTTTGGGGGACAACATGACGTGCTGTCAGAACATAAGCGATTTTATCGGATAACGCACTTACCAACACACCGCTTCCGTTATTTACTTTGACGGCGGAGCGTTGAGCATGCTGTATTGCTGTAGTTTCTTGTATAATAGTCACGTGCATAAATCCAGGTATTGGATTGATGATATTTTCTGTGAGTGTTGAGTAAGTTCCGTGTTGCTAAAGGTGAGTCTAATTGTTTCTTCGTAGTTAAAATATAATTTTGCGTTTGGGTGTTCGTGCAATATTCTGGCTATCGTTATTCTATCGGGGTGGTTATGGCTACGGCCGTTTGTTGAAAATAAGAAGCTGGTAGGCTCTATCAAACTTAAAAAGTCTGGGCTTGTATTAAACTGACTGCCGTGGTGTGACACCTTGACTAAGTCTACTTTTAGTCTATTGCTAGCCGTGTATCCGAGCTCTTTAAGAGTTTGCACAACGACGTCATCCGGAGCGTCCGCGAGAAATAGGCATTTTACGCAACCGGTTTCGAGAAGAAAGGAGATAGAGCTTCGATTCGGTAAAGTCTGATCCCCTACAAATACGTCGTTTTTGAGCAATTCTGAAAACGAAAGGCTAAAGTCACGTGACCGGCCGGCCGTTAATGGGCTGATAAGCTCTTTAGGCCATGCTTGCGCTAGCTTGATAATGTCCTCTTCTCGAGGAGACAATATCGTCAGACTAAACGGGCCTTCCTGAGTTTTTTGTCCGGCCATTTTCAAATCTTTATGCCAACAGCCTATCTTATCTAATAATATTTCTAGGCTGTGGGCTTGCCTAAAACTTGTTTCTGGGTTCGAGATATCCCTGAGGTAAACAAAATTTTCTGGGATTTCTGCTACCCCTACGTAGTCTGTAATCAGTTTGGATGAGTTGTACCAAAATTTTTTAGTGATGCTGCTCAGATATCCTTTTGTCTCGAAACCTCGCTTCAACCCTCCAATATGATCACTATCTATATGGGTTAGTATAGCCAAGTCAATTTGTTGTCCGTCGCTCTTTAAGGAATCGAGTGCTAGCTTTAGAGGGCCGGGTGCACCTGTTTGCCTTCGAAATGTGCTGGCCGTTCCGCCATCTATAAGCAGGTTATAGCTTTTATTTCCTTCTCTATGTGAGACAAGGAAACAATCTCCGTGGTCAGCTTTGAGAATGCTTAGTCTGAGCGCCATAGCCGGCTCCCCCAAGGGAAGTAATTACAATGAATCTCTAAGTGCCTTATGTACGAATGGACTCGAGACACGCCGATCCATAGCGTCAGGGCAAGACGAGATACTCGGTTCGCTTCGTTTGGTTATGGAAGGGAGAAAGTGATAGGAAAATCTAGATACCAAATCCATGGCAGATGGCCAGCTAACCTAAAGATGAGTAGCGTACACTAATCTTTCGAAATCTGTCATACGGGCCGATCAAGCTACCCAACACATGGGCATAGCCTCTTCCGCCATACCGGCCGGTTCCCACATGAGTGACCTCCGGCTCATTCAATGCCGCACCTGCCTACGTAAAGGTGTCCCGATACAAGCAGTTTCTGCCGCATCCCTAATTCGGTGGCTAAGCTACACCTTTTGGTTTTGGACAACCCGAATTGAGCATCCGCAAAGGCGCTGAGAGGGGAGCTACGGCTCGATTGCGTCAGGTGCCCGAGATGAGGGGTACGCGATTGTGTTCTCGAATCTTTGTCTTCTTCTACTCGTTTATCAATATACGCAGGCTGCGGAGCGCGCCGAACTTCGCCAAGTGTAGAAAAACTCCAGATCGTGTCCCAGGAAGTGG